>NZ_CP020478.1:0-600000 GCF_002080395.1 Campylobacter helveticus | reverse complement strand
TCAATCACACTACTAGCTTCATAGTCTTGCAATTCTTCTAAAAATTCAAATACCTTTTCTCTGTCTTTATGCAAAATAGCGCGGTAAAATTCTTTGATTTTAGACGGGTCTAAAAAGCCAAGCATTTCAGTAATTTTAGCCGTGCTAATGTGATTTTCACTAAAAATTATCGCTTGGTCTAAAAGCGTAAGGGTATCGCGTAAAGAGCCATTTCCACTTCTTGCGATGAATTTTAAAGCCTCTTCTTCAAAACCCACCTGCTCTTTTTCTAAAATTTCTTTAAGATGTGTCAAAATTTCACTTTGAGCGATTTGCTTAAAACGAAAATGCTGCGTGCGTGAAAGCACTGTGGCTGGAAGTTTTAAAGGGTCTGTTGTCGCTAAAATGAATTTCACATAGCTTGGAGGCTCTTCAAGGGTCTTAAGTAAAGCATTTGCCGCTTGAGAGGTAAGCATATGCACCTCATCGATGATGAAAATTTTAAAACGCGCCATTGAAGGGGCGTATTTAGTTTGCTCTATAAGGCTTTGTATATCTTCAAGCCCCCTATTACTCGCTGCGTCCATTTCTATAATGTCGATGTGTTTGCCCTCAAGTGCAGCCTTGCACTGCTTACAAATTCCACAAGGCGTGGCACTAGGTCCCTCATCGCACACTAAAGCACGAGAAAAAATTCTTGCACTTGAGGTTTTCCCACTTCCACGCAGTCCAGAAAAAAGATAAGCGTGCGCAAGACGCTTAGAATTTAAAGCGTATTTTAAACTCGCACTGACAGCCTTTTGCCCTACTAACTCATCAAAAGTCTTAGGACGATATTTTATCGCTAAAGCTTGAAGCATTTTGCCTACTCATTCATTATAGATAAAAGCTCAACATTGTCTTTTGTTTTAAGCATTTTAGAATACAAGAATTTAAGCGCCTCCACATCGTCCATTTGTGAAATAGCGGAGCGAATTGCCCAAATTTTTTGCAAATTCGTAACCCCTTGCAAAAGCTCTTCTTTTCTTGTGCCTGATTTAATGATATTAATCGCAGGGTAAATTCTTCTATCTGATATACTTCTATCTAGCACGATTTCACTATTTCCTGTGCCTTTAAATTCCTCAAAAATCACCTCGTCCATTCTCGAACCCGTATCAATAAGAGCCGTAGCGATAATGGTAAGTGAGCCTCCATTTTCTATATTTCTAGCCGCTCCAAAAAAGCGTTTTGGCTTATGCAAAGCATTTGCATCCACGCCCCCGCTTAAAACTTTTCCCGAGCTTGGAGTGGCTGTATTATAAGCTCTAGCAAGACGCGTAATACTATCTAGCAAGATGATGACATCCTTGCCCATTTCTACCATTCTTTTTGCTTTTTCTATGACAAGCTCGGCTACACGCACGTGATTATAAGCTGGCAAATCAAAAGTCGAGCTAAATACCTCACCCTTAACGCAACGCTGCATATCAGTAACCTCTTCCGGTCTTTCATCGACCAAAAGCACGATTAAGTGCATTTCAGAGTGATTCTTAGCTATAGCGGTGGCAAGTTCTTTCATCAACTCAGTTTTACCTGTGCGAGGCGGGGCTACTATAAGCCCTCTTTGTCCCTTACCAATCGGCGTGAAAAGGTCTAGCACCCTGCCTGTAAGTTTCATTGCGTCATATTCAAGTTTGATTTTTTCTGTGGGGAAAATGGGGGTAAGATTATCAAAAAGCGGTCTTTCTTTAGCCTCTTTAAGAGGGAGATAATTAATCGCTTCAATTTTTAAAAGTGCATAATATTTCTCTTGGTCTTTTGGCTCTCTAACCTGCCCTGTTACAATGTCCCCTACTCTTAGGGCGAATTTGCGAATTTGAGAATTAGAAACATAGGCATCATTGACACTATCGCTTAGATTTGCGTCCATCCCTCTTAAAAAACCATAGCCCTCAGGACTAAGTTCTAAAATTCCTGTAAAAAGTATAAAGCCGCCCTTTTTAGTTTGAGCCTTTAAAATCTCAAAAATAAGCTCTTGCCTACGAAATTCTCTAGGATTTTCTATTTCGCATTCATTAGCGATTTTAACCAAATTTTCTAGGTCAAGCAATTTTAAATCTTCTATTTTATAGCCCTCAACGGGAATGTGCGTTCTTTGATGTTTTTTTTCTTTTTCCATAAGTCCTCTGTAAGATGTAGCAGTAAATTAAAAGCGTGATTTTAGTAAAAAATTCTTATTTTTGTCAAATTTAGTTTATACTTATAAAAAAATTCAAAGTAAAAAGATGAAGTGTGAGCATTGTAAATTAAACTTCAAACAAGAGCAAATGCGTGAGAAAAATGGGCTATTTTTTTGTTGTAGGGGCTGTGAAAGTGTGTATGAAATTTTACACGACAAAGGGCTTGATGAGTTTTATCAAAGACTTGGGAATCATAGCCTAAAACCCGTTGATTTAAATGGGGAAACAAAAAATTATGACGAATTTATCCATAAAACAAAAGAGGGTTTTAGCGAAATTTATCTTCTTATACATGGCATAGAATGTGCGGCTTGTATATGGCTTAATGAAAAGGTTTTGATAAGACAAAAAGGCATACTAGAACTTGACATCAACCACCTCAACCATAAGGCAAGAATTGTTTTTGACGAAAAAACAATCAGCCTTAAAGAAATTTTAAAACTCATCGAAAGCATAGGCTATAAAGCAAGTGCTTATGATGCAAACAAAAGTGAGAAAAAAGCACAAAGTTTAAAACGCGAATTTTATTCTAAAATGGTCGTTGCTATCGCTTGTGTGATGAATGTGATGTGGATAGCGGTGGCAAAATATGCCGGCTTTTTTAGCGGTATGGAAAGGGATATTAAGGACATTTTAAATTTCGCTGAATTTATCCTTGCCTCACCTGTGCTTTTTTATACAGGCTCAAGTTTTTACAAAAGTGCTTTCAATGCCCTAAAACATAAAAACTTAAATATGGACACTCTAGTCATTAGCGGGGCAAGTTTGGCTTATATTTATTCTTTATGGGCGATGTTTTTTAGGGTGGGGGAAGTGTATTTTGACTCTGTGGCTATGATTATTTGCTTTGTTTTCGTAGGTAAATATTTAGAAGTTTTTAGCAAAAAACGCGCCCTTGACACAATCGATGGCTTAAACGACTTCTTACAAAATGAAGTTTTGGTTTTTAACGGCGTAGAATTTAAACCAAAAGAAGTGCAAAAAGTCGCACTTGGAGACATTATTTTACTAAGAGCTGGGGATAAAATTTTAATCGATGGAATTTGCACAAAAGGCGAAGCAAGTGTAGATAGCTCTTCTTTAAATGGTGAAAACACACCTCAGCTCATCAAAAAAGGTGATGTGTTAAATTCAGCCTGTATCTTAATAGACGGCAGTGTAGAATACAAAGCTACCAAACTTTACAAAGACTCTAAACTCTCGCAAATTATTAAGCTTTTGGAATTTGCAAGTTCAAAAAAAACCAAACTTATCAATCTCGTCAATCAAATCAGCGGCTATTTTTCAAAAACCATTTTAAGCCTTGCCCTACTTTGCTTTTGTTTTTGGTTTTTCTACCTTAATGAAAGCGTGGAAATTTCGCTCATTAATGCCATTTCGGTTTTAATCATAGCCTGTCCTTGTGCCTTAGCTCTTGCCACGCCTGTTAGTAATCTCATCGCACTTGGTAAAGCTTTTAAGCACAATATACTTTTTAAAGACTCAAGTGTCATTGAAAATTTAAATAAATGCGATATTGCCGTCTTTGATAAAACGGGTGTTTTAACTAAATTAGAACTTGAAATTGATAAATTTTATCTTAGTGAGAAGCTTGATACAAACGCACTTTACACCTTTTTAAAACTCTCAAAGCACCCCATAGCAAAAAGCGTGGCAGGGTTTTTAAAACAAAAAGGAGCTAAAGAAAAAAATTTAGACTTTAAAGAGCTTAAAAATATCAGTGCTAGAGGCTTAAAAGCTCATTTAAATGGAGATATTTTCTTGGGAGGCAATGAGACATTTTTGAAAGAAAATCACATTAAAATAGAAAAAAAGCTAGAAAATTCACATTTCATCTTCGCTAAAAATAAAGAAATTTTAGCTTTTTTTGAACTTAAAAGCGTGTTAAGAGAGGGAGCGAAAGAATTAATTAATTATCTAAAAAAAGAAAAAAAAGAAGTGATGATTTTAAGCGGAGATAATGAATTTGCTGTTAAAAAAATAGTCGAAGAGCTTGAAATTTCAAATTACAAAGCTTCTTGTTTGCCAGAGGATAAAATGAAAGAATTAGAAAAACTCTCGCAAAATCACAAAATCTTATTTGTCGGCGATGGAGTAAATGATGCTTTAGCCTTAAAATTTGCCTCCGTTTCAATTACCTTAAAAGAGGGAAGTGATTTAGCTATTGAAAATAGTGATATTTTGCTTTTGAAAAATGACTTAAATTCTTTAAAAACAGCCCTTAAACTCTCCAAATTTACCTTTAAAATTATCAAACAAAATTTAGCTTTTTCGCTTTTTTATAATGTTTTGAGCCTACCTTTAGCATTTTTAGGACTTATTAATCCTCTCATCGCTGCTTTATCGATGTCTTTTAGTAGTATAATTGTCGTTTTAAATGCACTAAGGATTAAAAAATGAATTTGGTCATAATGATGATGATAGGTGTTTCCATAGTCGTCTTTTTTATTATACTTGCGACCTTACTTTGGGGGATTAAAAATAAGCAATTTGACGATGATTATAAATTCATCACGCTTAATGACGATGAAGAAAGTTTAAAAGAAGCGGTAGAACTTGAACGCCGTAAAAAAGAGACGTTGAGAGATAAGGCTCGTAAAGAGCCTTAAATTATAGAGTTTCGATATAAGCTTCAATAGCTTTAAAATCTTCCTCCGTTAAACCTTTAAGATTGATTTTCATAATTGCACCCTGTCCATAAGCATTTCTTTTACCCTCTAAATATTCTTTCATATATTGAAGTCTTTCAGCAGTCGAAATACTTTTAAGTGCTGGGACCTTATTAAGATACACCTTATCAGCCTTTGGTCCGTGGCAAACTGCACATTTTTTATAAAGCGTAGCACCATCTGCCGCATAAGCTGAGATAGCCAAACAGGTTAAAGCTGAAATTGCAACAAATTTTTTCATTTTATCTCCTTTTTACAAAATCTCGTTAGTATATCCTTAAAAATTTAATACTTCTTAAATTTCTCAATCATTTAAAAAATTTAACTATAATGATTTTATGAAAAAGGCTTTATTTTTAGACAGAGACGGCGTAATCAATGTCGATAAAAAATATGTTCACAAAATAGAAGATTTTGAATTTTGCGAGGGGATTTTTAAGCTTTGCCGAATTTTCACACAAAAAAATTATCTTATTTTTGTCATCACTAATCAATCAGGAATTGCAAGAGGCTATTATGATGAGAAAGATTTTGCGACATTAAGTGCTTTTATGTGTGAAGAATTTGCCAAAAAAGGAATTTTAATAAATAAAATTTATCATTGTCCGCATTTGGAGGGTTGTGAGTGTAGAAAGCCAAAGCCCGGTATGTTTTTAAAGGCTTATGAAGAATTTGACATCGATAGAGAAAATTCCTTTTTTATAGGCGATAATCTCACAGATATGCAAGCAGGACTTAAAGCAGGACTTAAAAAACTCTATCTTATAAATTCCACTCAAAAGGGCGATTTTTATCAAAATTATACTAATTTAAATGCACTTTTAAAAGACATCGAAAAGGGGGAAATATGCGTATAATTATCACAGGAGGAGCAGGCTTTATCGGTTCAAATTTAGCCCTTGCTTTGCAAGAAAATAATGAAATTTTAATCATCGACAAAATGCGAAGCGATAAAAAACTCGATAATGGAAATTTAGAAAGTTTTGGACATTTCAAAAATTTGCTTGATTTTAAGGGAGAGCTTTTTGTAGGCGACATCAACGAAGCAAAAACTTTTGAAGTGATGCGTGAATTTAAACCCGAAACCATCTTTCATCAAGCAGCCATTTCGGACACCACAGCCTATAATCAAACCCAAGTTTTAAGCGTGAATTTAAATAGCTTTAAGGACTTCATTAAACTTGCTATTAAATGCGACTCTAAGCTTATCTACGCAAGCTCTGCTAGTGTGTATGGAGATATGCCAAGCCCTCAAAAAGTAGGCTATGAAGAGCCTAAAAACCCTTACGCTTTTTCAAAATTAATGATGGATAAACTTGCACAAAAATATTTTAACGAGCTTCATATCGTGGGGCTACGCTATTTTAATATTTATGGGAAAAATGAATTTTTTAAAGGCAAAACCGCCTCGATGATTTTACAATTTGGCTTACAAATTTTAAGTGGGAAAAATCCGCGTTTATTTGAAGGAAGTGAAAAAATTTATAGAGATTTTACCTATATAAAAGATGTTGTAAATGCGAATTTAAAAGCCTTAGAAACAAAAAGTGGAATTTATAATGTAGGCAGTGGCAAGGCAAGGACTTTTAAAGATATTGTAGATATTTTACAAAAAGAACTTGGCACAAATTTAGACTATGAGTGGATTAAAAATCCCTATGAAAAAGCCTATCAATTTCACACCCAGGCACATTTAAGTGAGAACTTTTACACAAGCGAATTTGAACTTGAAGCTGGGATAAAGGATTACCTGCCTGAAATTAAACGCATTTTTGAAAAGGAATATAATGCTTGAAAATTTAAGCAAACAAAGCCCTAAGATTCTTGTTGTGGGTGATTTTATGGTGGATAATTACATTTGGAGTGAGTGCTCAAGAATTAGCCCAGAAGCTCCCGTTTTAATCGCAAAATCCCTCAAACAAGAAAAAAGATTAGGCGGGGCGGCAAATGTCTATGCAAATTTAGCTAATCTTAAAGCTAGAGTTTTTGCACTTGGTGTCGTGGGAGATGATGAAGCGGGAGAGTTTTTAAAGCGTCATTTAAAAGGTGTTATTCTCACACAAAAAGGACGCAAAACTCCACTTAAAAACAGAATTCTAGCTCACAATCAACAAGTTTTAAGGCTCGATGAGGAAGATAGCTCTAAAATCAGGCTAGAAGATGAACTCATCACAAATTTTAATACCATCGCAAAAGATTTTGAGGCAATTATCTTGAGCGATTATGGAAAGGGGGTTTTGAGTGAAAAAGTGTGTCAAGCTCTTATTTGTAGGGCAAATGAGCTTAATATCCCTATTTTAATCGACCCAAAGGGAAATGATTATAGCAAATATCAAAACGCCACTCTCTTAACGCCCAATAAAAAAGAAGCTTTGGAGGCTTTGAAATTTAAGGACTTAAAGGGAGAAAATTTAAAACTTGCCATTAAAAAGCTTAAAAATGACTTTCATTTAAAATACTCCATCATCACGCTTTCAGAAGACGGCATAGCCTTGTTTGATGAAGATTTACACCTAATCAGTGCTAGAGCTTTGGAGGTTTATGATGTAACTGGGGCTGGAGATAGTGTCATTGCTGTTTTAGCCTTTTGTCTAGCTTGTAAAGTGCCTATTTTAAATGCTTGTGAATTAGCCAACGAGGCAGCGGCTGTGGTTGTAAGTAAGATAGGCAGCGTGAGCGTGAGTTTTGACGAGATAAAAAGCCTCAATTTAAGCACTTTCGAAAAGAAAATTAAAAGCAAAGAAGAACTTGTGGCTTTACTTGAAAATTTAAAGGATAAAAAAATCGTCTTTACCAACGGCTGCTTTGACATCGTGCATTTTGGGCATTTAAGCTATTTAGAGCAGGCGAAAAAACTAGGCGATATTTTAATCGTAGGGCTTAATTCAGACGCTAGTGTCAAAAGACTAAAAGGAGAAAAACGCCCTATCAATAAGGCATATGAAAGGGCTTGTATGCTGGGGGCTTTTTATTTTGTAGATTTTGTGTGTATATTTGAGGAGGACACTCCGCTTGAGTTAATCAAAACTTTAAAACCTGATGTTTTGGTAAAGGGGGCAGATTATGAGGGCAAAGAGGTCGTGGGAAGTGAGCTTGTCAAAGAAGTGAGATTACTTGAATTTCAGCAAGGTTTTAGCACCACCTCTCTCATAGAAAAAATACGAAGGAATTAAGATGAAAGTTTTCATCATCAACCTCAAACGCTCCACGCAAAGAAAAAGGGCGATGGAGGAACAAATTGCTAAACTTTTAAATGAAGAAAAGACTCTCAGAGATAAACTAGAATTCATCTTTTTTGAAGCTGTTGATGGAGATGGGGGAGAGGAATTTGCCAAATTTCACCCTGCTTGGGCGAAATATTTAAATGGTAGAAAGTTAAGTTCGGGTGAAAAAGGCTGTTTTGCAAGTCATTATAAATTATGGCAAAAGTGCTTAGAGCTTAATGAGAGCATTTTTGTGCTTGAGGACGATGTGGAATTTACTCAGGCTTTTAACGCACAAAATTTAGAAAAAATTTTAAAAAGTCCCTATGAGTATGTGAGAATTCACTACATAAAAGAAAAGAGTTCTTACGCTCTTAATAATCATTTTAATATCACTTTTTCAAATGTAGGGGGAACGAGAGGCTATTTCATCAAGCCTAGTGCGGCTAAAAAATTCATAAAACACACGCGAATTTTAATCAATCCCGTTGATGATAGTATGGATTATAGCACTGTTTCAAACATCATCTTTAAACCTCTTTTTCTGCAAGATTTTGACACAGCAAGTGATATAGCCGCTACAAGAGAGAGAGAGAGAGAACAACTACAAATTCACGCGTGAGCTTTACCGCCTATATCGCAACGCAAAACACTTTCTTCTCACACTCAAAACAAGACTTCGTTTAATCTTTCTCCTTAAAACTTAAAGCAATTTTAGCCTGCATTTTAAGCCAATCTTTTTGCAGCATTATAGGAAAGCCCCCATATACACGCCCACCTTCTAAGCTTTTACTCACGCCCCCTCTTGCTGCTATGGTGCTAAAATCGCCTATTTTAAGATGTCCGCTTGTTGCACTCTGTCCGCCCATTACAACATTACGCCCCAATTCGCTTGAGCCTGAAATTCCTGTTTGAGCAACTATAATGCAATTTTGCCCTATTTGACAATTATGCCCCACTTGCACCAAATTATCCACCTTAGTCCCGGTCTTGATAATAGTGCTTCCAAACACAGCCCTATCAATAGTCGTGCAAGCACCTATTTCGACAAAATCCTCCAAAATCACATTGCCATTATGATAAATTTTATAATGCTCTCCATTTTTATTATGCGCATAGCCAAAGCCATCACTTCCTATCACGCAATTTGCTAACAAATGGCATTTTTTACCTATTTTAGTGTCATTATAAATGACGACATTAGGGTGGATAATGCTTTCATCTCCTATGCTTACATTATCTCCTATGAAAGCCCCTGCCATTATGATGACATTTTCCCCTATGTCAATATTATTTCCTAAATAAACATTAGGCATTATTTTCGCACTTTTTGCGATATTTTGCGACTTAATCTCACTAAAAAGGGGTTTAGCAAAAATTTTACTTAAAAAGGCAAAACTAAGATGAGGATTAGGCGAGATGAGGGCTTTTGTATCTTTTGGAACTAAATTTTCATATTCTTTAGAAACGATAATAGCCGCTGCACCTGTGTTTGGAATGTCTTTAGCATTTTTTTCCCCATCACAATAAGTTAATTCCGTAAAACTAGCCCTTAATAAAGAATTAAGCGCACTAATTTCTAAATCCTCGCCCTCATATTCTAAACTCAAAAATTCCGCTATCTCTCTTAATTTCATTCTATATCCTTTCTCGTTTGCAAATTTATACAAGGCATTTTAACAAAACTTAGTTTCAAAACGCCCTCGCCTTAGCCCTCAAAAGTCGTTTCACTCATACCGTGAGGCTTATCCACAAAACGCGAATTTTCCTTTTGAAATTCCACTTCAGCCGTCCCAACGGGACCATTTCTATTTTTACCTATGATGATTTCAGCACTTTCTTGTCTTGGGTTTGGCACGAAATTTGGGCGGTAGTCCTTACCCTCTGCTTTTGCTTTATTTTCCCTTTCTTTTTCCTCTTGCTCTCTATACACTTCATCACGATAAACAAACAATATCGTATCCGCATCTTGCTCTATCGCCCCACTTTCACGCAAATCGCTTAACATCGGGCGTTTATTTGAGCGGCTCTCTAAAGAGCGGTTAAGCTGGGAAAGTGCGATAATAGGCATATCAAGCTCTCTTGCCAAAAGCTTAAGCCCGCGTGAAATTTCACTCACTTGCAAATGTCTATCGCTAAAATTTGAATGACTCATCATAAGCCCTATATAATCCACCACACATAAAGAAATATCACTCTCTTGCGACTTAAGCCTCCTTAAAATCGCCCTAATATCCGTGATACTCGCATAGCCACTATCATATAGAAAAAATTTAGTTTTAGAATAGTAATTACACGCATCGCCCACTCTTTCCCACTCCTCGTCATTTAAATCTGCGGTGATGATTTTTTGCAAGGGGATAGAGGTTTTAGAGGCTAATAGTCTTTGCATAATTTGAATTCCGGGCATTTCAAGAGAAAACATCACCACGCCCTTACCCTGCCTTAAAACCCTATCGATGAAATTTAAGCATAAGGTCGTCTTACCCATACCCGGTCTTGCCGCCACGATAATAAGCTCACCGCCCTTAAAACCTTTCGTTTTATCATCAAGCTCACTAAAGCCACTTTCAAGCCCTATAATGTGCTTATTTTCTAAACTTTTTTGCCTTTTAAATTCCTCCAAAAGCTCACCTAAGACCTCATTAATGTCCTTAATATCCGCAGAATTTACGCGGCTAATGATATTAAAAATATCCTTGCTAAGCTCATCAGAAATTTCGCTCACAGCCCTACTTGCATTAATGCGACTTGGCAAAAGATGCGCAAAGCCTAAAAGCTGTCTTTTAATGGACTTTTCTCTTAGCTCCTTCACATAAGCGCTAATGTCTATCATAGAGGGAGTGGCGATGATTTCGTTTAAAATTTGCTCGTCTAATTTGGCGTGTTTTTTCAAAAAACTAAGGCTAATTGGCTCTCCTGCATTCGCACAAGCAACCATCGCTTTAAAAATATCCTGATGTGCCTTTAAGCTAAAATCCTTAATCTCAATATCTCCGGCTATACTTGCATACACTTCGCCATCACTTAGCAAACAAGAGCTTAGTATCATACGCTCTAAGTCTAAATCATAATGCTCTTCATTTTTCATACCCATAACTCCACTAAAATGCGAATTTTAACAAAACTATGCTTAAAAATTGAATATTTTAAGAAATTTTTAAAGCAAAGTAAAGTAACATTTCCAACTTTAAATTTATAGTAATTACAATTACTTTTAATTTTCACACAAGGAGAAAAATTGAAAAAATATCTAGTGAGTTTTGCTTTAAGCGCTTTAATGTTAAATGCAAATGAAATTGTTTTTGAAGAGGGTTTTAGCGGTAAAATTAGCGTTGGCGGTGGTTTTAGAGATGTTAAGAGCAATCTTAGCCCCCTTGCAGACAGCGATTTTTTAGGAAGCTATAACGCAAAAAATTCTGATACTTCAGCCATTCCTTTAGTGGGATTTGAGCTTTACTATGGCGGTTTAATAGAAAATGATAGAGTTTTCTTAAAAAACTACAATGGTAGAGATTTAAGTGGTTTTGCGCTCGGCTACGAGATGGCTTATATGTCAAATTTTAGCAGCTCACTTTCTTTTGTAAGCTCGATTAGAGAAAAAGCTTATGCAAACCCTTACGCCCTAAATACATTTCGCGAAGAAACAGATTTAGACAAATTTGGACTTAAATTTTCTCAAGTTTATCAAAGTGATTTTGGTAAATTTGGTGCAAATTACCTTTTCGCAAAAAATAAATACGATAAGGAAACCATTCCTTATAGCAGTCTAAAACGCGATGGCTTCTACCACGAATTTGAATTAAATTACGATTATTCTTTATTTAATGCTGGATTGCTTTATGATTATAATGACGCAGATGGTAAAGCTGCAAGTTTTTCAAGGTATGGCTTTAAGGCTGGGCTAAATTTACCTTTGCAAGATGATTTTATCATAAGTCCAACCATCGCTTATAGCTATTATGAAGCCGATGGCACAGACCCAATTTTCAACAAAAAGCAAGACGGAGATATTTTCGAACTTGGTGTAAATGTAGTGAAAAACAAACTTTTAGGCTATGAAAGTCTTTACGCCTATGCAAATTATAACCTAGAAAAACGCGATAGCGACATCAATTTTTACGATGAAACCTACCAAATTTTCCTCACAGGTTTAGGCTATAAATTCTAAAAGGGCAAATGCCCTTTTAACCCTCTTTCATCTCCCCACACATCTTTTCAAATTCTTGGTAGTATTTCCACGAAGCGACAATGTCGGGGCGATTTTCTTTGATGCTGTTGAATTCTTTATCCATATAATTCTTAAGCTTTACTCTAATATGTTTATTTTTTTTCAATAAAGTTAAAATATCTTTTTCACTCTTCTTTTTATTATCCTCTAAAACGCATTGTTTTTCTATAAGTCCTAAGAAATATTCAATATAATCTTTGGTTTGATTGAATAGATCTTCATCTTGAGATAATTTTTTAAATTTACTCTGAGACATTGCTAAAAAAAAGTCTTTTGGTTTCAACTCATTTTTAACTAGAAAATCGGTAACATCAATAAAATTTTTCTGTATATCTAGACAATGTGGAATGCTGTTTTCTACATTGATATTTTTATTTTTTAAAAAATACATTCTCAATGTTGAATAAAAGTATATTTCAAATTTCTCACAATCAGGATTTTCTTTAGAAAAATAATTTTTAGAAATTTCTAATATTTTCCCATTAAATATTAAATATCCTATACTTCCACCACAGCTACATCCCAAAAAGTCTTTGTCAGAAAAATCTGGAAAATTATATTTAGCTTGAAAGTGTTTAAAAAGCCACATGGTATTAGGATATATTTCGTTAAAATCTATATAAAAAACTCTATTTTTATCAACATAATCGATAAGAAAACTATCTATATTCACAACATCCATACAATCTTCAATAAGCCTCATAGCACTATCAAGCCAATAGTGGTGATATTGAACCCATTTAAGACCCTCGCTAAAATCGGTCTTGGGACTAAATCGTGTATTTTCTGAAATATATTGATCGTCAATATGATTAACAGCTGTTCTAAATGTTGAAATTGGATCTCTAGTTAAAATATAAATATCTTTATTGTGAAAACATAAATCATATAGTTTGGGAGAATCTTTATGAGACTTCTCATAATTTTTTAAAAAAATAAGTATATTTTTGTCGTTTCTCAACTCATTCAATTCTTTATATTGATTTATATAATATCCGCTTGGATTTGGCAATCCTGCTTTGGAACTTTTAAATACATTTTTTGCATAGCCAGCCCATAGAAGATAATAGGATAAAGCTACATGTCCCTTACAACCCCCAAATACCAACACACATTCATACCAGCTCCTCGGCAAAGGCAAATTCATTTCCCAAGCTTTCTCAGCTGGGATTAGTCTATAATCAAGCCCAGCCTTAGCATAGGCTTTTATAGTATCACTTAAAGCATTTGTATGTTGTGTATTGGAAAGTTCTTTAAGCTTGATTCTTAGTGTTTCTTTATTTTGTTCATCTTCTAAATTTAAAAGCTCATTTAAGATATCTGGATTAAGTAATGGAGGATAAGGGTAATTTTCCTTTTCATATTTGTCTTTAAATTCTTTAGAGTTAAGCCATAAATAGATGAGTTCTAAATGCTCTAAGATAAAAGCAAAATTATCTAAGATGAGATTTTGTAAAGGGATATATGATGTTTTTAAAAGACTTTGAAATTCTTTTGATACTAAGGATTTTTTGAGATGATTTGCTTTAACACCTTCTAAATTTGGCACAACACCAAGCTCTTCCTTCATCTCTTTAAAAGCTTTATAAATTTGCTTTGCTTCTTTGATGTCTTTAAAGAGTTTAAAATAGCCTCCCTTATACCAAGTCTTATCTGCTTTGATTAAGGCTTGTCCTAAAAGATAAGAAAGATGAAACTGACATTCTAAGCCTTGTTTATAATCGCTACATTGTTCTAAAGGTATGCGTCTAAGTTCTGGGAAGACTTCTGTGATTTGTTGATAAATTTTAAGATGTTTTTTGTGGGTTTTTTTAATTAAATAGAGTTTAAAAAGAAGAGAGCTTACCCCCCCCCCCCCCGTGTCAAATGCAATAAGCTCTTGCCCTAATTTATAAGAGAGATGATTTTTCATTCTTTGTATGGCTGAGTTAGGATTGTTTATCATAGCGTTTTCCTTTGTTGGTAGTTTAATGTTTTGGTTTTTGGAATTTTGTTGATTGAGGGGATTATATCAAAAAAAAAAAAAAAAAATGGAGTCTAGATTCTACAACCCTCTTTTAAGCTTGACTTCATCTTCCACTTCTTCTAAAAATTTCTCTACCAGCTTGTCTTCTTTGAGTTTAGCCACGACCTCGCCGTGTCTTATCACAAGCCCTTGTCCTTTGCCAAAAGCTATAGCCACATCTGCACCCTTAGCCTCACCTAAAGCATTAACAACACAGCCCATTACGCTGATATTTAAAGGCTCTTTGATATGTTTTGTTTTTTCTTCAACGATTTTTATGGCTGAGAGCAAATCACTTTGAATTCGCCCACAAGTAGGACAAGAGATGATATTAACCCCGCTTTTTTGCACCCCACTATCTTGCAAGATGGCCTTAGCCACGCGAATTTCTTCCTCAAGCTCCCCAGTCATTGACACCCTCATCGTATCGCCTATACCCTTTAAAAGTAAATTTCCTAAAGCGATAGAGCTTTTTATAGTGCTGTGAAATTTCGTCCCAGCCTCTGTTACGCCCAAATGAAAAGGATAATCACAAAGCGGACGCAACCTTTCATAAGCTTCAATGGTCGTTTGCGTGTTGGAGGTTTTCATAGAAATTTTAATGTCTGTAAAATCCAAATCCTCCAAAAGCCCTATATTATATTTCGCACTTTCAAGCATCGCATCCACACCATAACCAAATTTATCGCTAAATTGCTTTTCTATGGAGCCGTGATTGATGCCTATTCTTATAGGAATTTGCCTTTCTTTACACGCTTTTACGACTTCTCTTATATTTTCCTTAGAGCCGATATTACCCGGATTTATCCGCACTCCGTCAATAAATTCCGCACAAAAAACAGCAAGCTTATGATTAAAATGTATATCAACGATTAAAGGCAGAGGGCTTTTTTCTTTTATCTCTTTTAAAGCCCTAGCGTCAGCCATATCAAGACACGCAAGGCGGACGATATTTGCTCCAGCGAAATAAAGACGGTTAAGCTGTTCTAAACAGCCCTCAATATCTCTTGTTTTCGTAAAGAGCATAGATTGCACAGAAATCGGTGCATCGCCCCCTATTAACACATCGCCAACTTTAATTTGTCTTGTTTTGTATCTTCGCATAGCGTCTCTTTTCATTGTTTGAGTGGAAATATAGCATAACTTAGGCAATTTCAAGCGAAATTGCCCTTAGAATTTAGAGTTTTCCTCCCTCAATCACCACATCATCAGCCTTAACATCTTCCCCAAAATGCGCTTTTAAACTCTCATCGTAAGCCTTATGAAAAAACTGCTCTGCCGCTAAAGAAACAATTAAATTGTCAATAAATTCTTTCAATTCTTTATCGCCTTTTTTAACCGCTGGAGCGATAACATCTTGATTACCAAGCTCTTTAATAACAACTTTATAATCCGGTCTTTCTTTAACCCACGCAAAAAGCAAGGTATTATCGTGTGCTAAAGCGTCCCCTCTTTTATCCATCAAAGCGGCAAATGTTTCTGTATTTTGGTCAAATTTCAAACTTTTAATATCAGCGTGATTTTTAGTAAAATACGCGTCCGCTGTTGTGCCTTTATTTAAAATCAAAGTCTTATCTTTTAAATCCTCCACACTCTTAATCTTACTATCCTTAGGCACGGCAACGCCCAAAGCCACTTTCATATAAGGCAAAGCAAAATCAACCTGCTCCGCTCTTTCAGGCGTTTGTGTGAAATTCGCTAGGATAATATCGACCTTATTAGACTTTAAAAACTCAACACGATTTGCCGCCTCGACAAGCACAAATTCCACTTTATTTTCATCACCCAAAAGCTCTTTTGCAATGCGTTTGGCAAGGATAATGTCATAGCCTTGATTCTCTCCCTTTTCATCAACATAACCAAAAGGGGGCTTATCGCCGAAAACGCCTATTTTAACAACCCCTGCGTTTTTAATTCTCTCAATGGAATTTTCCTTCGTTTCGCTACCACAAGCGGTTAAAAATACCGCAACAAAAGCTGTAAAAATGCTTAAAAGTATTTTTTTCATTTTTGTCCTTTTATAAGATAAATTCAATCCCATTTTATTAAAAAAAAATTAATATAAGATAAAAAATTTAAGAAAAAATTGCTATAATTCCGCTCTCTTTTACTATATAAAACACATAAAAAGGAAAAATATGAAAAAAAATTTAGCTCTACTTGGTGCTTTTGCACTCTTTTTCAGCGCTTGCTCAAGCGAAATTAGTGATGAAGTTGTGAAAAAATATGAACAAAGTCTTAATGAAGTTGTTAAAGAGCAACTTAAAGAATTTACTACTAGTGAGGAAATTGAAGTAAAACTTAAAGATTTCACCTGTAAAGCTGATAAAGCTTATATAGAATGTAATAGTCCTGACTTTTCACTAAATTCTAGCGGGACGCCTATTTTTAGTGCTAAAAATATCAAGCTTCGCTCCAACGAAATTTACACAGAAAATAATGCTTCTGGTTTAATCTCTTATAAAGATTATTACGCTCATCTTTTCTCTAAAAATGATAAACTTGAAACAAGCGTAAATTTAGAAAGTTTAAAACTAAGCGATGAAAGCATTAGGCAAGTGGAAAATAATAGCAAAGCCTTAATAAATGACGAAAAAATCGCCAAACTAATGCAAGAATTAAGCCAAGATAATTACAATGTCGCATTCAACCTACTAACAACAAAAGATGGGGGAAATGTAAATTATAACTATTCTTACAAAATAGGTAATGATAAGGAAAATTTTATTTCTGCAAGTTTGGAAGGCGGCATAAAAGAAGAAGTTTTTAAAGCTTTAGATGAACTTGAAATAAAATTTGACACAGACAAATTGATTGTAAATGAAAAAAGCCTTGTTAATTTTAACAATGATTCCAGTAAATCTATTGAAGCAATACTAAAACAAAGTATGGTAAAAAACTTTAAGCTTGACATTAATCTTCAAACAAAAGACGCTTTTGCCCCTTACATTAATATGGCAAAAAGCTCACTAGAAGTTCTGCAAAATCAAAACACCAATGAAGAGCAGAGTTTGCTTTATTCTAAAACTCTTGAACTGATTAATGATATTAGCAAAAATCCACTTTACAAACTTAATCTTGCACTTGATTTTAAAGATATTCCATTAAGCGAATTTAACACCCTGAAAGAAAGTGGCGTAGAAAAAATTACCATCAATGGTAAAGATTTTAGCGATATCCTTAAAACAATCAATCAACTCTCACAAATAGGAATGATGGTTCCTTGAAAATTCTTTTCTCTCCAAGTGAAAGCAAGGATAAAGAATGCACCGAAGGTGCCTTTAATGAAAGCTCTTTTATCTTTAAAGAGCTTTTTAAATACAGACTTGAAGCCTTGCAAATTTATGAAAATTGTATTAAAAATGCTAATTTAGAAGAGCTACAAACTTTTTTTGGTGTGAAAAATCCCACACAAGAATTTTTGCATAATCTCAAAACAGCTCCCACAAAACGCGCCATAGAACTTTATACAGGTGTAAGTTATGAGTATTTAAATTTTCAAAGCCTAGAAGAAAAAGCGCAAAATTATATTTTAGATAACACTCTCATCTTTTCCAATCTTTTTGGCGTAGTAAGAGCAAGTGATACCCTGCCCTTTTACAAATTTAAACAAGGGGCAAAGCTCGGAACTTTTGCCATAGAAAAATTTTACAAAGAGCATTTTAGTAAGGCTTTAGATGAATATTTAAAAGATGAAGAGGTGCTTGATTTAAGGGCTGGATTTTACGATAAATTTTATACTCCAAAAAAGAAAATTAGCACCTATAAATTCCTTAAAAACGGTAAGATAGTCAGCCACTATGCTAAAGCTTATCGGGGGATTTTATTAAGAATTGCAGCACAAAATCAAATCGGCTCAAATGCGAAATTACTCTCAAAACTTCCAAATAATTTAAAACTAAAAGACATTAAACAACTTAAATTTAAAGAAGAAATTACCTTAGAAATTATGGACTAGCTTTTAGGAAATTTTTTCTTATTAGCTTGATAAACAAATTTAAATACTTCGCTCACAGCCTTAAAAAGCTCTCTAGGAATCATTTGGTCAATATCACAATCCCTATAAAGCTGCCTTGCAAGAGGTGGATTTTCATACACGATAACATTATGCTTATAAGCCATTTCTTTAATGCGTAACGCAAGAAAATCCACCCCCTTAGCCACAACTCTTGGGGCATTTTCTTTAGTCGTATCATAGCGAAGTGCTACCGCATAGTGGGTAGGGTTGGTAATCACCACATCAGCACCTGCGACATCTTGCACCATTCTACGCCTCGCAGCTTCCATTTGCAAACGCCTAATTCTACCTTTTACCTGCGGGTCCCCTTCCATTTGCTTATACTCATCTTTAATTTCTTGCTTACTCATTCTAAGCCCTTGAAAATACTGAAAACGCACCAAAAACACATCAAGAACAGCAATCACAATAAAAGCGATAATTACAATAGCTGCTAAAATCAAAGCCTTGTCTCTTAACCAAATCATTTGTGCGGTGAGATTGTAAAGCTCGACCTTAGGAAGCTCTTTGACAAATTGAAGTAGAACAATAAAAGCTATGGTAAAAACCACACTCACCTTAAGGATAATCTTCACACTTTCGATAAGTTTTTTAAGGGAGAAAAGATTTTTAAGTCCTTTGAGGGGGTTGATTTTGCTTAAATTTGGCATAATGGGTTTAGTTGTAAAAATGAAACCAAATTGCATAATATTACCCACGACCCCCGCCACCATAATGCTTAAAACAATAGGAGCAAGGATAATCAAAACCTCAAAAATGCTTTTCATCATAATAGCCTGAATAATACGCAAATCAAATTCCACGCCGATAAAACTTTGATAATATCTATATAAATTTGCTATCCTCTCGCCCATAAAGCCCATTAAAAATAAAATTAGAGTAATCGCAACGATAAGGGTTACCACAGCGGAGGCATCTTGACTCTTAGGGACATTTCCCTCTTGTCTAGCATCTTCTATCTTTTTGGAGGTGGGTTCTTCCGTTTTTTCTTGGTCTTCGCCTGCCATTTTTTGCCTTTAAATTTAAAAGCTAAATTATAATAAAAAAGTATAAATTGATAAAATTTGATGAGAAGAAGTCTAAAGTAAAACTCTAGACTTAATTAGCGGAAACTTAGTCTTTATTTTTCAAAGCGTCCAGCATTTCTTGATGCTGCTTTTTATTAGAATTTTGTAATATAGCGATAATGCCCCAAACCACTGCAATTAACTCAAATGGAATACCCAAAATCGCACCGATACCAGTAAGTATGCAAACATAACCAATAACACAAAGGATAAAGTTAAAAATCGCCTGAATCCAAAGCCCACGAACTGCTAAAGCTATGTAAGGAAAGAAAAAAGCCAACACATAAATCATAAAACCTCCTAAAAGTAAAATAAAACTGATATGATACCCCCCCCCCCTTAAATTTTACTTAAATTTAATTTAAGTTAATGCAAAAGCTTGTTTGGAAAATATTTTGAAGATAAGTTAAAAAATTTGCAGAAATTTAAAAGATTAAATGGGTGAAAATTTGTAGAATTAAATAAAAGCCTCCAAAAGAGGCTTTTTAAGATTAAAGTTTGCTTTCGTTTTTGCCAAGATACTCAGCCACACCTTTAGGATTAGCCTTCATACCTTCATCACCCTTATTCCAACCAGCAGGGCAAACTTCGCCGTGTTCGTTTGTGAAAAGCATAGCATCTACCATTCTTAGCATTTCATCAATATTTCTACCAAGTGGCAAGTCATTAATCACAGCGTGGCGAACTGTGCCATCAGCATCTAATAAAAATGAGCCACGAAGAGCCACAGCCTCAGCAAAAAGCACATCAAAATTTCTAGCAATTTGCTTTGTCAAATCCGCAACAAGTGGGAATTTTACCTGACCGATACCGCCTTGATTTACTGGGGTATTTTTCCACGCAAAATGTGAGAATTCATTATCGCCCGAAATTCCAATCACCTCGATACCACGACTTTTAAACTCTTCATATCTTTTATCAAAAGCAATAATCTCCGATGGACAAACAAAAGTAAAATCTTTTGGATAAAAGAAAACTACCGCACCCTTTGGACCTATGTTTTTGTAAAGATTAAAATCATTTACAATCTCATTATTACCTAATACTGCTGGAGCAGTAAAATCTAAAGCTTTTTTTGTAACAATCATCTTGTTCTCCTAAATAATAAAATTTATTGATAGCAAAATTGTATCATTTAAAGCTTTAAAAAGCTTTAAAAAAGTAAAAAATGAAAAAAATAATAATTGTTATCAAAAATACTACTTTTTTGATTATCAACAAAGGGCAAAATTATATTTTTTTAAGATTTTTACCGCTAAAATTCCCTCCAAACATCAAAAATCAAAGGAGCTAAAATGGCTGTAAAAATTACAGATAGTTGTATCGCGTGTGGTTCTTGCATCGATGAATGCCCAGTGAGTGCTATTGTTGATGATGCAAATAACCCTGAGGGCGAGGATAGATACTATGTCTATTCTAACAAATGCGTAGAGTGCGTAGGACATAATGACCAACCTGCCTGTGCAAGTGCTTGCCCGACTGATGGTTGCATAGTATGGAGCGAAGTTGCTTCGGGACAACCAAGCAGAGATAACATTTCAAGTGATATGAGAAACGGCGATACTCCCGTATTTGCCTAAATTTTTAAAGCTAGTTTTGACTAGCTTTTCTTCGTTTAATTTTCTTATAAACAAATTCAAGTATAATTCCAAGTTTTATTTATTAAGTTTATTAAGGAGTGATTATGGAAAAGACTTTATCTATCATCAAGCCAGACGCTGTTAAAAAAGGTGTTATAGGTAAAATTTTAGACCGCTTTGAAAGCAACGGCTTAAGAATAGCAGCAATGAAAAAACTACAACTAAGCAAAGAACAGGCTGAAAATTTCTACGCAGTGCATAAAGAAAGACCTTTCTTTAAAGATTTAGTGGAATTTATGATTAGTGGTCCTGTGGTTGTTTCAGTTTTAGAGGGTGAAAATGCTGTGCTTAAAAATAGAGATTTAATGGGTGCAACAAACCCTAAAGAAGCCAAGCCAGGCACTATTAGAGCGGATTTTGCTGAAAGCATTGATGCTAATGCCGTTCACGGAAGCGATAGTTTAGAAAATGCAAAAATCGAGATTGAGTTCTTTTTTAAATCTAACGAAATTTGCTAATGAAAATTGCTTTTTCTAGGATTAATTCCACTGCTTATCCTTTCAAATTAAACCTTGAAAATATAGTTTTTGAAGGAAACTTAAGCAGAATAAATCCTAAGCTTGTAAAAATGCAAGCAAAAATGCAAGGTTTTGTTTATAGACCTTGTGATAGATGTGGGGCTGAAATGGAGCTTCGTATCGATGAAAATTTGGAACTTTTGGTAAGCGATGGTTTTTATAAAGACCCTAAAAACGAACTAAGCGATACCATAGAATTTTTTGACTCTCATATTGATTTATTAGAAGTTGCTATGGGAGAGTTAGAAGCTTATTTGAGCGATTATTTTTACTGCGATTCTTGCAGCGAAAAAGATTAATTTTTAAAAAGGAGAAAAAATGGCAGTACCTAAGAGAAGAGTTAGCAAAACTCGTGCAGCTAAACGCAGAACACATTATAAAGTTAGTCTTCCTATGCCTGTGAAAGACAAAGATGGAAGCTACAAAATGCCTCACCGTGCTAATCCACTAACTAAGGAATACTAAAAGTTATGATAAGCATTGCTATCGATGCAATGGGAGGGGACTTCGGCGAGAAACCCATTATAGAAGGCGTCATCGAGGCTTTAAATGTTAAGCCTTTTAACGCCATCTTAGTGGGTGAGACTGAAAAATTAAAACCGCTCATTCCAAAACATTTAGAGCAATATATCCAATACGAAGAAGCAAATGAAGTTTTTTCTATGGAAGAAAATGCTACCGATGCTTTAAAACGCAAAGAAACGAGTATTTATAAAGCCATTGAGCTTGTTAAAAATTTAAAGGCAAGTGCCGTAGTTTCAGCAGGGCATAGTGGGGCTAGTATGTCGTTGGCAACGCTTAGACTTGGAAGATTGCAAAATGTTTTAAGACCAGCTATAGCAACCTTAATGCCTAACATTGAAAGCACAACTTTACTTTTAGATGTTGGGGCAAATACAGATTGCAAAAGCGAAAATTTATTTCAATTCGCCGTTATGGGTGAAGTTTATGCTAGAGAGGTAATGCAAATTTCAAAACCACGAGTTGCCCTACTTTCAAATGGAGAAGAAGAGTGCAAAGGAAATGAACTTACCAAAGAAACCCACCAACTGATGAAAAAAATTCCTAATTTCATCGGTAACGCTGAAGGACGCGATATTTTTAACGCAAATGTCGATGTTTTAGTTTGCGATGGTTTTAGTGGTAATGTCATTTTAAAATCCTGCGAGGGCGTTGCTGGAGCAATTTTTAGAATTTTAAAAGCCGACATTAAGCAAAATTTTCTCTCCAAACTTGGAGCAGTTTTAATGAAGCCCTCATTTATGCGTCTTAAAAAGAAAATTGATTGGCAAGAATATGGCGGCGCACCCTTACTTGGCGTAAAAGGCTGTGTGATTATAAGTCACGGAAAAAGCGATTCGAGGGCTATTAAAAACGCTATTTTTCAGGCAATTCACTTTAATGAAGCCAATATCAATAAAGCTATAGAAAATGAACTTGCCAAATTTTAAAGCCTCTCTTAAAAGTATCGCCTCTTATGTGCCAGAAAAAATACTTAGCAATGAAGAGTTGGAAAAAATGGTCGATACTAGTGACGAGTGGATACTGCGTCGCACGGGAATTAAAGAAAGAAGAATAGCAGCAGAAAATGAAAATACAAGCGATTTAGGCACAAAAGCTGCTTTAAAAGCTATAAAAAGGGCAAATTTAAAGCCAGATGAAATTGATGCTATTCTTGTAGCGACTTTAAGTCCTGACTATTTCACTATGCCATCAACAGCTTGCAAAATCGCTGCAAATTTGGGCTTAAAAAATATCACAGCCTTTGATATATCTGCGGCTTGCTCTGGTTTCATCTATCTTTTAGAACTTGCCAAAAGTTTAGTTGAAAGCGGTGCAAAAAAAAATGTCCTCATCATAGGCGCAGAAAAAGCAAGCTCCATAATGGACTATAAAGATAGAAGCATTTGCATACTTTTTGGCGATGGGGCGGGAGCTGGGATTGTAAGTCTTGATAGGGAAAATCCTATCATCGATGTGCATACTGCGAGTAATGGCACATATGGCGATTTGCTAATGACAGAACGCTCCAAAAGCGTAGAAATTTGCTCACCCTTAGCGATGAAAATGAAAGGTAATGAAGTTTTTAAAATAGCCGTTCAAACCTTAAGCAATGATGTCGTAGAACTTTTAGAGAAAAATCATATTAGCCCCACACAAATTGACTTATTTATCCCACATCAAGCAAATCTTAGAATCATTAAAGCCGTGCAAGAGAAACTAAATTTAGAAGATGAAAAATGCGTTATTAGTGTGCAAAAGTATGGCAACACTTCCGCCGCTTCTATCCCTATGGCGATGAATGACGCTTATGAAGAAAAACGCTTAAAAAAGGGGTCTTTAATCTTGCTTGATGCCTTTGGAGGGGGTTTTACCTGGGGGTCTGCTCTGCTTCATTTTGGGGGAGAAAATTTCTAAGAAAAGCCATCTGGCTTTTCTTGGCTCATTAAGCATATTTCTTACGAAATGCTTTCATAAATTCACACAAAGTTTTTACCTGCTCTAAGGTGATGGCATTATAAATACTCGCACGAATTCCACCTAAAATCCTATGTCCTTTAAGTCCTATCATACCAGCTTCTTCGGCTTCTTTAATAAAAATGCTTTCAAGCTCATTATTTGCTATATTAAAACTTACATTCATTAAAGACCTATCTTCCTTCCTCGCGTGTCCTTTGTAAAAACCCTCGCTCAAATCAATGCTTTCATATAAAAGCTGTGCTTTTTGCGTATTTTTCTTATTTATCTCATCTAAACCGCCCAAATTTAAAAGCCATTGCATTTCAAGATGAAACATATAAATCGCAAAAGTCGCAGGGGTATTAAAAAGAGAGTTGTTTTCAGCGTGGATAGCGTATTTTAGCATACTAGGGATATTTTTAGCCCTACTTCTTTCTAGCATATCTTGGCGTATAAAAAGACAGGCGAGACCCGAAATTCCAGCATTCTTTTGCACTCCGCCATAAAAAAGTGCAATATCGCTAAAATCCACCTTCCTAGAAAAAAAATCACTTGACGCATCGACAATCAAAGGCGTTTTTGTCTTTGGATATTTTTTATATTGTGTGCCATAGATAGTATTATTAGAGCAAATATAAGCATAATCGGCATTATCGCTAAATTCCACCTTAGGAATATGCGAAAATTTCTCCTCTTCGCTACTCGCCACAACCTTAACATCAACGCCCAAAATTTGCGCTTCTTTAATCGCTTTTTTAGTCCAAACTCCTGTATTTGCATATTCACAAACACCGCCCATTGCTAAATTCATCGGTATCATAGCAAATTGCAAACTTGCTCCACCTTGTAAAAATAGCACCTCATACTCCTCCCCCAAACCATAAAGCTCTTTAGCCTTACGCATCGCGTCAAAATGCACTTCTTCAAAAATCTTCGTCCTATGGCTAATCTCCATAATAGAATAGCCCAAACCCTTATAATCGCAAAGCTGCTCCTGTGCCTCTTTTAAAAGCTCTTGCGGTAAAGTCGAAGGTCCTGCACTAAAATTTATCTTTCTCATCTCTATCCTTTCATAAAATTTTAGCTTCTTTTTCTAAATTTTGTGAGCTAAGAAGCACAACATCTCCACTTTTTAACTCCTCTAAATGCACTATTTTACCATTTTTTTTAAGAGAAATTAAATGTCTGTTTTTTTCAAAAAAATTCTCGTGCTGTAAATATGCATTTTTAAGTTTTTCAAATTCTAAAAAACTGATTTGAATTTTATTTTTCATCAACAATTCTAATTGTTTTTTAAGATTTTCTAAATGTTTCATTTTTTGACTTATCGCAAAAGGTAAAGAATTTGCCTTAAAGATTTTTGCTAAATTGAAAAGCTGATTTTCCCAATTTTTACAAATGAGCGTAAAACTCGTTTTTAACTTATCCTCCACAAAATCAAGTCTTTGCTCCAAATCCTCTTTGGAAGCTAATAAAATATCTATGGCAGCACTTGGCGTTGGCGCTCTTAAATCCGCAACAAAATCACTAATTACATAATCAATCTCGTGTCCTATGGCTGAAATGATAGGTGTTTTTGCTGCAAAAATTTCTCTTGCTAAAGCCTCATCATTAAAACAAAATAAATCCTCTCTGCTCCCTCCCCCTCTTGCCATAATAAGCACATCAAGGCTTGCACTATCAGCCTTTCTTAAAGCGTTAATTAAAGAATTTGGTGCATTTTGTCCTTGAGTAAGAGCATTGAAAATATAAATCTTAGCTAAAAAATAACCCTTTTGCTTGATGATTTTAAGCATATCCTCCAAAGCTGCAGAGCTAAAAGAAGCGATAATACCAATCTTTAAAGGAAATTTTGGTAAGGATTTTTTATGCACATCGTCAAATAAACCCTCCTCTTGCAGACTTTCCTTAAGAGCTAAAAAACGCGCCTCTAAATCACCAAAACCCTCTTTTTTCATATTTTTAGCGATAAATTGATAGCGCCCACTCTCGGCATACAGGCTTAAATTTCCCTCAAGCTCTAAAAAATCTCCAACCTCTGGCTTAAAATTTAATTGAATGTTATTTCCCTTAAACATCACACAGGCAATGCTTGAACTCTCGTCTTTTAGCTCAAAATACCAGTGTCCTGAGCCGTGCATTGTTATCTTAGAAAGCTCTCCGCTCACAAGCACATTGCTAAAATGAAGCTCTAATAAAGATTTAGCGGCTAAATTTAACTGACTAACCGTCATTTTTTCTCGCTATAAACATAGAACTCACCCCAAAACTAAAGCTTTTAAAATCAATGTTTTCAAACCCCACACTCTCAAGCTCTGTGCCAAATTCCTCTTGACTTAAAAAAGTCTCAATAGAATTTGGAAGATAGGTGTAAGCTTCTTTATTTTTACTAATTAGCCCCCCCAAACTTGGCAAAACATTTTTAAGATAGAAATCTCTAAAAAACGCCACAATGCCCCCACGCTCTCTTTTTGTAAATTCTAATACTAATAAAATTCCACCATTTTTTAAAACGCGCGCAAATTCACCCAAAGCCCTTTGCCTTTCTACCACATTACGAATTCCATAGCTTATACTTAAAATATCCACGCTCTTACTTTCTAACGGCAAATCTTGCGCCCCAGCCTCGATAAACTTTACATTGGTAAATTTTTTTTTCGCCTCTTTTAGCATCGCAGAGCTTGGGTCTATGCCCTGAATAAGATGAAGTTTTTTGCCTGATTTTTTAACGCTTTCTTGCCAAATTTCTATCATATCGCCCGTGCCACAAGCCACATCTATGATATTTAAATCATCATTTTCACAAAGCTCCAAAACCCTCTTACAAGCTTTCTTACGCCAACTTACATCTACACCAAAACTCAAAATTCTGTTTGCTTTATCATAGGTTGGGGCGATTTGATTAAACATTTCTATAATTTTTTCTTGCTTTTGCATTTTATTTATCCTTTATAAATTTTTAAATTTTTATTTACTTTTTTGATGAGTTTAAAAATTTTTTCTCTTTTTTTCATAAATTTTACAAAAACATTTTCATCGAAAATAAGAGCTAATTTTTGCAAATTTTTATCATTAAAAAAATGAGCAAAATGCTCAAGGAAAATACGAATTTCCAAACATTGCACCATAAATTCCTCATAAGAAAAACTTTTATAAGAATTTTTCTTAAATGTAATCAGCTTTAAGCGTAATTTGTGTGCCACAAAAGTCTTTAAAAAACTCTCTTTCTCCACACTTTTAAAAAAATCTCCCTCTCTCAAAAACAATTCAAAATCGCTCAATAAATCTCTATAAGGTTTGATATTAAAATATTTTTTTGTTAAATTTTGCTTTATTTTCTTTTCCAAACTCTCAAATCCACTTAATAATTTTCGCGCCATTGTGGCATCAAAAAGCTTTATTGTATTTTTCAAAAATACACAAATTTTTAAAACGATAAAATGCAAATCTGCCATATCGTATTTTTTTCTCATCTGGCTTTTTAACCCACAAAGCAAATAAAATAAAAGCACTCTAAAACCATCATTTGCGTGTAAAGATTGAGGGAAATTAAGCGTGAAATTTTGATTTTTCCCTATGATATTAAAACAAGTGTGAATATCAAAAAAAGCCTTTTTATAATCATAAAGGATTAAATTTTTAGAATTAAACCTCTCATCAAGCTCCCTTAAAAGCTGCAATCTCTCATCACACTTAAAGCGACAAGCCTCTTCCTCGCTTTTAAAAAATACTTTCAAAACAAACAGCCTATCTTCTTTATAAATTTGCAAAAACGCTCTTTTCTTTTCATCTGGCAATTCATAACTTTTTTTAGAAAGCACCTTCATCAAGGCTTTTTCTTTCGCTTTGTCAAATTCTTTTTTAGAGATTTCTTCTCTTAAATCATTTTTAATTAAAAAATATTTTTCATCGAGGCTTTGAAATTTTAAAGTTTCTTTTGGAGAAATTTTTGTGTAAAAAGTCGTTACGCAAACACCCTTTGAAATTTGTTTTAAGCTTAAATCAAAAGACTGGAGTAAAAATTTTCTTTGAAATGGATAAAACACGACAAACTCTATTCAAAAGGCTCGTTTTGCCCTTAATGCTTTTGACATTTTTTGCAAGCTTTAACATAGGCACAAACGGATAAATGTTCAATCAAATTTGAGATTTTCTTTTCAAGATTTTCTTGATATTCATTCATTTCTATCTCATCAAAATCTTTATCTTCGATGTTTCCACAACTAGTGCATATGATATGCATATGTTCTTTTTCGTAAATGTCATAGCACGATTTTTGATTAGCAACATTGATTTCAACAACTAACCCTTGCTGTTGAAGCGTATTGATATTTTTATACACTGTAGCTAAGGAAATGGAGGGGTATTCTCGCTTTATCTCAGCATAAAGCTCGTCAATATTTGGATGCTCGTGTCTTTTTAAAATTTTTAAAACACAAAGTCTTTGCGGAGTAGCTTTTAGGTCATATTTCTTAAGCATTTGTAATAGTTCCATAATCTTACCTTAAATTTGTTTTATGCGAAATCATATAAAAAAATTATTTAAAAAATGTTTATGTTAAAGAATATTTTTTATCAAATAATATCAAGCACCCTGCGACTCAAACTTTTCACATCTAAACTCAAACTTGCTTCAACTTTACTCAAATTTCCGTGCGTAATAAATGCGTCCTCATATTCAAAACTGATAATTTTTACCCCCAAATCATACTTAGCCAAAAATTCCCTAAGCAAACTCGCCACCCCGCCAATCTTAACATTTTCACTAAAAACAAACCAAATTTTAGTCTTACTTGCCAACTCTTTTAACAAAGCTTCATCTAAAGGTTTTATAAAAATTAAATCAATCAAATTTGCAAACTCCTCTCCCAAATTTTGCAAAACCTCCCACGCCTTACCTACACCTTGTCCAAAACCTAAAAATGCCACTTCGCTTGAATTTTTAACCAACCACTGCGCCTTAGCTAAAAAAATTTTACAAGGAATAAATTCCTCATTTAAAATAAAGCTACCGCGAGGGTAACGAAAAGCTAAGGGACCTTGATGAAAATAGGCATACTCCATACACTCTTTCATCATTTTAGCATCTCGTGGGGCTATAAGGGTTAAATTTGGCACAGCACTCAAAAAACTCACATCAAAAATTCCCTGATGTGTCTCTCCGTCCTCACCCACAATCCCAGCTCTATCCATAGCAAAAACAACATTTAAATTCATAATCGCACAATCGTGAATTACTTGGTCATAAGCTCTTTGCAAAAAAGTGCTATAAATCGCAATGAAAGGCTTAAAGCCCTCTTTTGCCATAGCAGCCATAGAAGTTACGGCGTGTTGCTCAGCGATGGCAACATCCCAGAAACGATTAGGATATTTTTCTATCAAAATATCAAGCCCTGTGCCACTAGGCATAGCTGCCGTAACGCCGACAATATTTTCATATTTTTGTGCTAAATCCAGCAAATTTTGACTAAAAATTTCCGTTGCGCTAGACTTAGAGCTAGGTTTTTTAAGACTTTCTCCGCTACGGATATCAAAAGCCCCTACCCCGTGCCATTTTGTGTGTTTACCCTCAGCTGGCGCATAACCCTTACCTTTAATGGTTTGTGCGTGGATAATGCAAGGTTTTTTCATCATTTTAGCCTGTTTTAAAGCGCTGATAACCTCGCTAATATTATGCCCATCCACAGGACCAATATACTCAAGTCCAAATTCCTCAAATAAAAGCCCCGGTGTGATAAGCTTAAAACTTTCTTCAAAACGCTTCGCCATATAAGTCGCACTATCTGGTAAAAAATCCAACATCTTTTCGACGTGTTTTTTAAATTTTTGATAAAACTGCGTTGCCATTGCTTGAGAGAGATATTTTGAAATCGCCCCTATGGGCTTACTTATGCTCATTTCATTATCATTTAAGATAATCACGCAAGGATACTTTCTATCGCCCAACTCATTTAACGCCTCATAAGCCATACCCGCACTTAAAGCCCCATCGCCGATTAAAACCACAGGCATACGCTCCTCTTTTTTAAGCTCTATGGCTTTGCAAGCTCCTATAGCTAAAGAAATGGAAGTGCTAGAATGTCCAGCAACAAAATAATCGCCCTCTTCATCTTTCGTATAGCCACTTAAGCCCCCAAAACTTCTTAGCGTATGAAAATATTCCTCTTTTCCACTTAAAAGCTTATGGGCGTAAGACTGATGAGAAACATCAAAAATAAATGGGTCTTTTGCATTATCAAACACACAATGCATTGCGATACTAAGCTCAACGACACCCAAATTTGAGCTTAAATGCCCACCATTTTGACTCACAACCTCTATAATTTTAGCTCTTAAATTTACAGCAAGAGTCTTAAGCTCCTCTTCATTTAAAGCTTGCAACTCTAAATTCGTATGAGTAAGTTTAGTCATTGTGTATCATTTTTTTGATTTTATTAAGACGGGAATTGAGGTTAGATTCTATATTTCCAGCATTGCTTAAAATCACCACACTACCTTTACTAATCGCATCGTCTAAGCTGACCTTAATGCGACTATCTTGATGAAACTGCTCTTTTAAATAATCAAAATCCTCAGCATTAACCTTTAATTCTAACTCACTAGCACCCTTGAGCTCATCCATTAAGTCCTTAGCTAAAGCGTAAGCTATCTTTGTAGAATCTTCCTCAAGCTCTTTTAAAATCACTTCTTTGGCAATGTCTATCGCGGTATCGGCTAGTTCTTTTTCGTTTTTAGTGATAAAATTATCTAAATTAGCACAAGCTTCCTCAAGTTTAGCGACACTTTTTAAATACTTGTCTTTGAGCGCACCAAGCTCTTTTTCAAATTCGGCTCTTGCTTCCTCTAAACCTTCTTTTGTATATTTTTCTTTAGCATTTTCAAGCTCACTGGCAAGCCTGTTATTAAATTCGCTTTCTTGACTTTCAATTTGCATTTGAAGCTTAATGATATTATTGGACATTTCATCTGTTTTTTTAAGTAAATCTTCCACGAAACTCGGCTGAAAAGCTACTCCCTGCTCTTCTGCCTTTTCCTCTTTTAATTCTTCTTTTTTTTCCTCTTGTATGGGTGCTTGAGGGGTTGGGATTTCTTGATGATGCGCCTGTTCGTTTTGTGCTCTTTCTTGTTCGCTAACAAACTCAGAAATTACCTTAAAACGATAATCCTCAATCACATGTTGTTCTGAAGTTTCATTTGAAATTACATTGCTACGATTAACCATATTTAGCCTACTCTATCATCTCATCCGCATCGCCTGTTTGCACTAAGCCCTGCTCTGCTAGTTTTTGCACGACTTCCACAACCTTTCTTTGCGCCTCTTCCACATCTTTCACCCTAACAGCACCCAAAAAGCCCATTTCCTCCAAAAAAGCCTCACTTGCACGCGTGGACATATTTGAAAGAAATTTTTGCTTCAATTCTTCACTTGCACCTTTTAAGCCAACCATCAAATCGCGTTTATCGGCGACTTTAAGGATTTCTCTTATAGCCTGAGTGCTAAGTTTTTGTATATCATCGAAAGTGAACATCAATTCTTTAATGGTTTCAGCCAAACGCTCATCACTTTGCTCGATATAAGTAATAGTTGATTTAGAAGCTTTTTGTCCCAAGCGATTAAGCACTTCCGCCACAGCCCTAGGTCCTCCAACTTCAACTTTATAAGAAGTAAGGCTCTCAAGTTTGCTTTCAAGCACAGCAGAAACCCTTTTGATAATGCTTGGAGAAATATCGCCCAAATTTGCCATTCTTATCACAACTTCAGCTCTTAATTCATCACTAAAATACTCCAAAGTCTCCGCCGCTTGGATACTATCCATATGCGCTAAAATAAGAGCTATGGTTTGTGGGTGTTCTTTGGTGATAAAGTCGGCTAATTGCTGTGGTTTGATTTGTGCTAAGTATGCAAAATTTTGATTATTTTCCATACTTTTGGTTAGTTTTTCTAAAATTTTATTAGCGATTTCTGGTCCAAAAGTGCGGAAAAGTATTTCTTTAGCATACTCAAGACCACCACTTTTGATGTATTGATTTGACTGAAGTAGAGTATAAAATTCCTCCAAAACAGCTGTGGCTACGGAACGGTCAACATTTTTAGCCATAGCAATATAACGAGAAATTTCTGTAATCACATCAATTTCCATATGAGAGAAAACAGAAGTTGTAGAATCCTCGCCTAGCTGTATAAGAAATATCGCGACCTTTTCAGGCATTGATAAATCATCATAAATCATCTTTTGTTCTTCGCTAAGCTTTATCATTATATATCCTTATTCTCGCTAAAATCAGAATCATTTTGTATTAAATTCTGTAAGAGTGCTGCTATCTCTTCACTCTTATCACTTACCAAAGCCCTTAATTTTTCAAGCAAGACATCATATTGTATAGAATCCTCATCGAAATTATCTCCAAAACCGAGCTGCTCTTCGACCTTCTTCCTTGCCGCATTGAATTTCTCTAAGGCATCTTCTGCATCGTCAATAATGGCATTTGGACCCTGCTGTGCTTCTTCTTGTGCAGCGACATCTTCGAGCATTTTCTGCGTAAAAGGGGCGATAACTTTCTTGTAAAAAAAGAACAGCAAAATCGCTGCGATAAAATATTTAACAGGTGGTATAAATGGCTCGATGAAACGCCCGTAGAAAGTCTTAACCTTACTTTCAACTTTAACAGATTCTCTATAAAATGGTAAATTTTGCACCACAACGCTATCGCCTCTTGTAGCATTGAAATTTATCGTGCTTTTAACGATACTTTCCACCCCACTCAGCTGGGCTTGTGGCAAAGGCACATACTCGCTCTTAATATCACCATTTTCATCGACACTTTCTTCATATTTTCCATCGATGGTTACAGCAGCTGAAATGCGTAGCGGCACACCAAAAGATTTTTTTGTGTTAGTTATAGTTTTAGAAATTTCATTATTTGTTGTTACCTGATTTTTCTTGTAAGAATCAATCAAGCCATTATTTGCCAAGCCCTCCACTGGACCTATATTTGACACAGCTCCTGGAACGCCTTGAATTTCAGGGTCTTTTCTACCCTGCTTTTCTTCGTTTAAAGTTTGCTCACTTCTAACCACCGTGTTAGGGTCGTAAATTTCACTTTGCGATTCTTGTTTAGAAAAGTCATACTCTATATTTACACTCACTTGAAGTTTATCGCGACCACCAGCAAATGGTGCGAGAGAATTGATAATTTTTTCCTCGAGTTCTCTTTCGCTATCTCTTTTATAGCGAATTTGCATCGCTAAAATTTCACTTGATTCTAACTCTTGCTCATCTAAGGTATTTCCGTTTTGGTCGCTAATTTTTACATTTTCCCTGGTTAGTCTTGGCACAGAAGCCGCGACAATATTTTTCACGCCATCAATCTGTTTTCTTGTAAGTCTAAAGCCATCTTTAATATTTATTGTAACTGAAGCTGTTGGAGGAATTTGTTTTTCAGTAAAAACGCTTTCTTTTGGTAAGGCTAAAATAACAGAAGCACTGCGAATCGGCTCTAAGGTTTCTATAATCCTTGCAATTTCGCCTTGTAAAGCCCTTTGCGCTCTTACCTTTTCTTCAGCACTTGTCGCTCCAAAAATTTGCTTATCAAATACCTCAAAACCAACGCGATTATCCTTTATCAAACCCTCGCTAGCAATAAACATTTTTTGACGATTGACTTGGTCTTGAGGGACTAAAATGGTGCTTTCGTTTTCTAATTTATAAGGAACTCCATTTTGCTCAAGCCTAGTAACGATAGCCCCAGCTGTGCTTGGATTAGCATTTTCTATCAAAGGAACATAGCCGTTTGAACCCGCAGGACCATTACGAAAAAGAGCTAAAAAAACTAAAAATCCCACAACAACAACAATAGAAGCAGCTATAACAATGCGTTGTTTGCGCGTTAAATTTTGATACAACTGCCCAATTTGGAGAAACATATTTTTAAAATCCATAGACTCTCTCATACCTTATTTACTTGTTATTTTATAAGCAAAAAATTAATTATTTTTTAATAAATATTTAAAAAGCCTAATTACCCCTTAGAATACGCTCAAATTCTTCAAAGAAGCGTGTATTTTCATAAGGCTTACCTATGGTAATACGCATAGCATTTAATCTATAACTTCTTAAATTCCTCACAATTATACCTTTTTTAAGTAATTTTTCACTCAAATCACTACTATTTTTCTCTTCAAAAAAATAAGTTATGAAATTTGTATAAGAAGGGATAAAATCAAGGGCATTCAATCTAGCAAATTCTTCATATCTTTGCATTTGAGAAAAATTATTTTCCAAGCTATTTTTAGCAAATTCCTTGTCTTCAAGTGCAGCTACGGCAGCTTTTAGAGCCAAATTACTGACATTAAAAGGCGCTCTTAATTTATACAAAGCATTTATCACCTTCTCGTCTGCGATACCATAACCCACACGCAAACCCCCAAGTCCATAAAGCTTTGAAAAAGTGCCAAGATAAAGAGTGTTTGTGAAATTTTTAATTAATTTCGCAGGGTCGATGTGCTTTTTCATATCTTTAAAACTTGCAAATTCATTATAAGCAGCGTCAATAACAACCAAACAATCCTCATCAATCCCACCTAAAAACTCTTCCACATCGCTTTCATTTAAACACTCGCCCAAAGGATTATTTGGCAAACAAAGATAAAGAATTTTTATTGTATCTTTGTGTTTATCATAAAGACTTTTAAGCTCCGCTAAATCGTGCATAATGCTCTTAGTTTTATAAGCTTTAGCTCCAACTTGTTTTGCATAAATTTCATACATCGCAAAGCTTACGCCGCATTGCAAAAAAGCATTTTGAGAATTTAACTTAGCGTGCGTGGCAAGTTCTATCACTTGGTCGCTCCCTGCCCCTATGATGATATTTTGGATTCTTACACCAAATTTTGTCGCTAATTTAGCTCTTAACTCGCTCATACTATCATCTGGGTATAAATGTGCTTTTGAAGCATTATTTATAATAGCCTCTACGGCTTTTTGTGAAGTGCCTAGAGGGTTTTCATTAGAGGCAAGTTTTATCACTTCTTTAACACCATATTCTTTAGCGATAATTTCTATATCTTTACCCGGCTCGTAAGTATTAAGATGATTTAAAATTGCATTAAAACGCATATTCACTCCTTTAAGGTTTTAATATTAATAAATTCTTACTTAAGCTTTAATTTACAAGATTAAAATATAATTCATTTCATTAAATTTCAAGGAAAATTGTGAAAAATCTCATCATAGATCTTGATGGCACACTCACCATAGAAGAGGAAAATGTCCCCTATGAAAAGAAGAAGCCAAATTTAGCCCTCATAAAACAATTAAAAGAGTATCAAAAAATGGGCTTTAAAATCACTATTTTCACCAGCCGCTCTATGCGTTCTTTTAAAGGCGATGTTGATAAAATCAAGCAGCACACTTACCCACAAATTTTGCAATGGCTCAATCAACATAAAGTGCCATTTGATGAACTTGTAGTTGGTAAGGCTTGGTGTGGGGAAGAAGGCTTTTATGTCGATGACAGAGCCATTAGACCTAGCGAATTTATCAACCTAAGCTATGAAGAAATTCAAAAGCTTTTAGATAAAGACAAATTATGCTTTTAATCACTTCCGCCAAATATTCTTCTTCGGATTTTACCTTAGAATTTGGCAAGATTGTTCCGTCATTTTTACCACTTGGAAATAAAAGACTTTACGAGTATCAAGCAAATTTATCCAAAAATGCAGAGGTAGTCCTCTCTCTGCCAAAAAGCTTTAAACCAAGCCATTATGACTTAGAAAAACTTGAAAAATTAAACATCAAACTTATCTTTGTCGATGAAAATTTAAGCCTTGGAGAGTCGATATTTTATTGCATTAACGCCCTAAATATTAATAATAAATTAAGCATACTTCACGGGGATACATTTTTTAAAAAGCTAAATTTGAAAGAAGATAGTTTATGCATAGGCGATGTAAGAGAAAATTATGAGTGGGCTTATTTAGATGAGGAATTTAATTTTGCAAATGATGTAGGGGGGGGGGGGTAAAATCCTCACAGGTGCTTTTTGCTTTAGTGGGGCAAAAATTCTAGCCAAACACCTACTTAAAAACCGCTATGATTTTGTAAAAAGTATCAAAAGCTATTCTAAAGAAAAAAAGATGTGGGCGATACAAAATACAACTTGGCTTGACTTTGGTTTAATCACAAATTATTTTCATTCTAAAAAAGTCATATCCACACAAAGAAGCTTTAATCAAATCCAAATTGCAAAAAACTATATCATCAAAAACTCATCTTGGAGTGAAAAAATAAAAGCCGAAAAAGAATGGTTTGAAAACTTGCCGCCTGAGCTTTTAATCTATACGCCAAGATATTTTAGTCAAAAAAAGGGCTATGCTTTAGAATATCTTTGTCAAAATACTTTAAGTGAGCTTTTTGTTTTTGGGAATTTACCAAGCTTTGTTTGGGAAAAAATTTTCCTTTCTATTAAGGATTTTTTAAAAATTTGCCATTCTTACAAAAGCGAAGAAAAGCTTAATTTTAATTACAAAGAAAAGACTCTTTCAAGGTTAAAGGAATTCTCTAGGCAAAGAAAAATAAAACTTGATAAGCCCTTCATCTTTAACCACAATATTTGTCCGTCCTTAAACGAGCTTGTAGAATTTACAGATGAGTTTTTACCCTATGTGAAAGAATTTGGCCTAATACACGGGGATTTTTGCTTTTCAAATATAATGTATGATTTTAGAAGCGATTTGATTAAAACTTACGACCCAAGAGGGATGGATTTTAACTCTAAAATTAGCATTTTTGGGGACGCAAATTATGATTTTGCAAAGCTTATTCATTCTGTTTTGGGGCTTTATGATTTTATTATCGCGGGATTTTACGAGTGCAAATTAAAAGGATATGAGCTAAATTTCAAACTTGAACTAAGTGATAATATCTTCAAAATCCAAGAAACTTTTAGGGGAATTTTTAAAGTCGATAAAAGCCTATTGGCTCTTTGCCTACATCTTTTTTTATCGATGCTACCCTTGCATTATGATGATGAAAAAAGGCAAAACGCCCTTTTGGCAAATACTTATAGAATTTACACCTTATTAAAGGAAGAGCAATGACTTTTATTTTCCCTATGGCAGGACTTAGCTCACGCTTTAGTAAAATGGGTTATAAAGTGCCAAAATATATGCTAAATTTAAATGAAAAAAGCGTTTTTAGTTGGGTTTTGGAGGGCTTTAGGGCTTATTTTGAGTGCAATTTTTTATTTATTTATAGAGATATAAACCACACCAAGGAATTTATTAAACAAGAGTGTAACAAACTTAGCTTAAATAACTATCAAAGCATAGAGCTTGACAAACCAACTCTTGGACAAGCTCACACAGTCGCACTTGGACTTGAAAAGGCTAAGATTAAAGATAGCATTTTGATTTTTAACATAGACACTTTTCGCCCTCACTTTCATCTGCCAAAAACGCTTGATTTGACAAAAATTGACGGATATTTAGAGGTTTTTAGGGGCGAGGGAGAGCAGTGGAGCTTTATAATGCCAAGTGATGAAAAGCTCTGTAAAGTTGCCAAAACAGCAGAAAAAGAACGCATTTCTTCTTATTGTAGTAGTGGGATTTATTATTTTAAAAAAAGCGAGGAGTTTTTAGCCATTTTTGAAACAATGCAAGAAAAGAAAGATTTGCAAAAGGGCGAATTTTACATCGCGCCTATGTATAACGCACTTATCCTTAAAAACGCCGACATAAGGTATGAGCTTATAAATTTAGATGAAATTTTGTTTTGCGGAACACCAAGCGAGTATGAAGATTTAAAACGCCTTAACTTAAGCCAAAAATTCCTTTAATCCCCACTATCATCATCTTCACACCCATCGCCACGATGAACACTTGCGCGATACGAGAAAATACGTGTAAAATAAGCTTTCCCACAATCTTTTCAATCGTTGCGGCATAATAAAATAAAATCGCCATAAATAAAAAAGCCATCAAAACAGCACCCAAAGCAACTTTAATTCCGCCATCTTCAGCGATTACAACTACACTAGCCAAAGTCCCCGGACCCACTAGCATAGGAAAAGCCATAGGGATAAGACTGCGTCTTAAAAGCTCTTTTTCGTCAAATTCTTGATAATGTGAGAAATCCTGCGTTGCCAATTTAGTCGAAAAAAGTAAATTTTTAACTGCCATTATAATAAGTATCAAACCCCCAGCAATTCGCAAATCGTTCAAATCCACACGAAAAACATAGCTCATAAAAAAAGAGCCTGAAAACAAAAATACCAAAACAATAATAAAAGCCGTGTAAAGTATCGTCGCAAAAAGTTTTTTCCTAAGTCTTAGGGGCAAACCATCGCTCATCGCTAAAAATTGCGTTAAATTTCCAAAAGGATTTAACACGGCAAGTATGGTAATCGCCGCAAAAAACATAAGATAAAATTCATTTTCTATATCTGCAAACACTTATTTTCTCACAAATTTCAAAGACAAGGAATTGACACAATGCCTTACATTTTTAGGCGTAAAACCTTCATTTTCAAAGATATGTCCTAAATGCCCATCGCAATTCGCACAGACAATTTCGGTTCTAATGCCGTCTCTATCGGGCATTCTTTTAACCGCCCCCTTAATCTCATCATCAAAGCTAGGCCAACCGCAATTTGACTTAAATTTATCTTTAGAATAATAAAGTGGCGTTTGGCATTGCCTACAAAGATATACGCCCTCTTCGTAAAAATCATTATACTCTCCGCTAAAAGGAGCTTCCGTTCCTTTATGTAAAATTATCCTTTTTTCTTCTTCATTTAGCATTTTAATCCTTTCTCACAATTATAATTTTTTATAGTAAATCTAGCGTTATTATTAATCTTTTTTGCCTATAATGAGCCTTATTTTACATTAAAGGAGAACAAAATGAGGATTATAAAAACCTTGTTTTTAAGCTTAGTTTTTGCAGCATTATTTGCAGGATGTGGAAGTAGCACAACACCTGGCGAAGTGGCAAAGGATTTTACAAATGATATGTATGAGGGTGATGGGGAGGCATTAGTCAAATACATTTATATGCCAGATACCATAAAAGATAGCGACAAAGAATTAGTTAATGGCAAATTAAAGGCTGGTGCTGCAAAAGCAAAAGAGCAAGCAGATGCAAGAGGTGGAGTAAAATCTATTGAAATCATCGATGAAAAAATCGAAGGTGATAATGCAAAAGTTAGGCTTAAAATCACTTTTAACGATGATAGTAGCAAAGAAGACGGCGGTCCGCTTAAAAAAATCGATAATGAGTGGAAGATGAGTTTAAAATAAAAATTTGGCATAAAATCTTATGCCAAATTCCTCTGCCTTTATGAAAAACTATAAAAAATTTCTTTTTCTATTGTTGTTTTTAGGCGTGTGCTTTGCTCTTTTTTATTTTTCACAAGAGCAAGAGAAAAAGCAAAATAAAACTCTTAAAATAGAAGCTTTAAATTTACCTCCGCTTGAAGTAGGAGACCTCATCTTTCGGCGTGGCGATAGCCTTGAAAGTCTTATCATCTCTCAAATTTCAAATCATCACTACACACATTTAGGACTTATCATCTCAACTGACCCTATAATTATCATTCACGCCACAACAGATGATAATATAAATAGGCAAAATCAAGTCATTTTAAGCCCACTTAATGAGTTTATCTCACACGCAAATTCTCTTGCCATCAAACGCTTTTTACTCACAAAAGCACAAAAAGAAGCCATTGTTTTAGCAGCAAAATCACAGCTTGGAAGGGAATTTATTCTAAGCAATGAAAGCAATGCCTTTTACTGCACGACTCTTATAGAATCTTTGCTAACTCCACACATCACATTACGACTTAATTATAAAGAAGTCAATTTACCTCCGCTAAGTGGCAAATATCTCTTTCCAAAGGAATTTTTTAACGCACCACAAGCAACGCTTATTTATGAAAAGAGAATTTAAAACACGACTTTCATTTAAAATTTTTTTCCTATAATTTTAAAAACGGAGTTTTTATGAAAAAAGAATTTTTTACGCAACTAGAGAAAATTTTATATGAAAAAAATTTAAAATTAAAATTTGAGCTTTTTGATGATTTTTATGAAAATTTTAAAAAAGAGCAATTTATCTTTAATCACGAGCATTTTGCCATTTTTAAAGAAAACGCCTATGAAGAAATTAAGCTTTTGCACCCAACCCGCATCCGTCGCCCAAAATTTGCCAACAGCACACAGGCGTTAGCTAAACTCATTCACTCTATAGCTCATATTGAATTTAGTGCGATTAATCTAGCTCTTGATGCTAGCTACCGCTTTAAAAACTTACCCTTTAAATTTTATGAAGACTGGCTTGAGGTGGCAAATGATGAAATTAAACACTTCAAACTTCTCAACAAAGCCTTAGAAGAGCTTGGCTTTAAATATGGCTCATTTAACGCACACGATAATTTAGAAGCCGCACTAAAAGCTACAAAAGATTCTTTAAAATATAGAATGGGTGTTGTGCATAGGGGTCTAGAAGCCAAAGGTTTGGACGCAAATCCTTTCGTGCTTAACAAACTTCAAAGCTCTAACCACCCCATCAAATCTTTTTTAGAAGAGATTCTACATCTCATCTTAAAAGAAGAGGTTAATCATGTAAAAAAGGGAGATTTCTGGTGGAAATTTGCCAAAGATGAGAATGAAAACTATTTAAGCTTATGCGAACGATTTAAAGAATTTAGTTTGACTGGGAAGAAGCTAAACTATGAAGCTAGACTAAAGGCTGGTTTTGAAGTAAAAGAACTTGAAGAGTTGGAAAAATTTTACTCTAAATTTTAGACTTTTTCCCTACCCGAAGAAATGTGAGAAAAAATCGCGCAATCCCATACAAAACATACAAACTAGCTAAAATTACTAAACTTTCCAAAGGATAAAGATATAAAAAAGAAAAAAGTAACATTAAGCAAATAAGCACTTTTAAAACACTGGAGCGGTTAAGATTAAGCTTTTTGAAACTTGGATAGCGTATGTTGCTTACCATCAAAATTCCCAAAAGAGCTTGTAAAATAACGATAAAAAGTCCGTAAGATTTTAAAAAATCATAATTTAAATAAGCATAAGTATAAATCGCACTTACCACCGCTGCCGTTGGTATAGGAAGCCCTATAAAAACAGAAGGTTCATAAGTGCCTGTGGTAACATTAAAACGCGCAAGGCGTATCGCTCCAAAAACAACAAAAAATGCCGCAACTAAAGAGCCAAATTTCCCATAATAAATTCCTACACTTGTGTAAAAAAGAACAGCAGGAGCAACTCCAAAAGCTATTAAATCAGCCAATGAATCAAATTCAACACCAAATTTGGAAGTTGTATTTGTAAGTCTTGCGATGCGTCCGTCTAATCCGTCAAAAAGCAAAGATAAGATGATATAAATCAAAGCCTTATAAAAATCGCCATTTATCGAAGAAATAATAGAAATCACACCTAAAAAAGCTGAAGCTGCTGTAAAAAGATTAGGCAAGATATAAATGAGCTGGAGCTTATGATTCATCGTTTTCCCTTAAGAAAGATAAGCAAGCAGTGAGCCTGATTTAATCTCATCATTTAAACCCACATGCACCCTCGTGTCTTTTGGCAAAAGCAAACTAACAGAACCATTGAGCAAAAAACCCATTCTATCTCCAGAATCTAAGTTATGGGGATTATTACAGAGTTTTAATTTTCTATCTAAAGAGCCTGCATAAATTCGCATAATTATTTTTTTTCCACTAGAAAGAGCGTGTATTACCATTCTCTCATTCATTTTTTTAGCCACCTCAAGTTCACTACACAAGAAAAGCCCGTGCCTTAAGGTCAATTTCTCAAGTTGCATTTTTATAGGCGAACTCAAACTCCCACAATCATAAAAAGCGTTTTTGATATTCAATTCCAAACACTCTCCAAAATCCTCATAATAAGCATTTTCAATACGCGTAATCTTTCCATCAATCGGGGATAAAATAGCTTTTTTATCATCGCACACTAAATTTGGTTTCGAAGCTCTAAATAAAAATAAAAGTGCCAAAAGCACCAAAAATAAAACAAAAGAAAAATGCCCAAATATCCAAATCAATAATAATAAAACTAGAGTGATAAAAATAACCGCCCAGCCCTCTTTTGCGATGAAACGACTCATTGCTGTTCTTTTTTCTCTTCTACTTGCAAACGCGTTGGTAAAGCATTTTGCTCTTCAAATTCTTTAATAATCTCACGCACCTTAGAACCCTCTATCGTCTCTTCCTCGTAAAGAGCCGCGACCATAGTTTCAATAGCCCCCTTATAAGTGCTTAAAGTCTCTTTTACATCTTTATAACGCTCATCTAAGGTTTTTTTCACATAATCATCTAGCGACTCCGCCATTTTTTCCGAATAATCCTTAATGCTTTGTCCGCCAGTTAAAAAAGTATTTCTTTGTTTTTCAAGCACCATAAGCCCAGCAATTTCACTCATACCATACATAGAAATCATCGCCTTAATGATATCTGTCGCTCTTTCTAAATCATTGCTCGCACCCGTTGAAATTTCGCCAATAAAAACCTCCTCAGCCGCACGCCCTCCCAAAAGCACATCCACTTCAGCGATAAGCTCGTGCTTTTGCATAAGAAATTTATTTTCCTCAGGGGTATTAAGCGTATAACCAAGTGCTGCCAAACCTCTAGGGATAACAGAAACCTTACTAACCCTCTTCGCTCCCTTAGTAGTTTCAGCTATCAAAGCGTGTCCGCACTCGTGATAAGTAACAATCTTTTTTTCCTTATCGTTAATACGACGCGATTTTTTCTCAAGTCCTGCAATAGCCCTTTCAACAGCTTCCACAAGGTCATCTTGCTCAACATATTTTTTCCCATCGCGTCCGGCTAAAAGTGCAGCTTCGTTAATAATATTTGCCAAATCAGCCCCAGCCAAACCAGCCGTTAGTCGACCCACATCTTCAACCTTAACCTTAGGTGAAATTTTTACATCTTTCATATGCACTTTTAAAATTTCGCAACGCCCTTTAAAATCAGGCTTATCTACTAAAACTTGTCTATCAAAACGACCCGGTCTAAGTAAAGCCGCATCTAAAACTTCAGGGCGATTAGTCGCTGCTAGGACAATAACAGGAGAGCTTTCTGTGCCAAAGCCGTCCATTTCGGCTAAAAGCTGATTTAGCGTTTGCTCCCTCTCATCATTTCCACCCATTAAACCATTTGCCGCACGACTTTTTCCTATGGCATCAATTTCATCGATGAAAACTATGGCAGGTGCTTCTTTTTTTGCATTTTCAAACAAATCTCTTACCCTAGAAGCACCCACACCCACAAACATCTCTATAAAAGAAGAGCCAGAAACGCTAAAAAACGGCACATCAGCCTCACCTGCTACAGCCTTAGCTAAAAGTGTCTTACCTGTGCCAGGAGGACCAACTAATAAAAGTCCTTTTGGAATTTTTGCTCCAAGCTTAATATAACGCTCAGGATATTTGAGAAAATCTACTATTTCCTTAACCTCCTCTTTAGCTTCCTCAACCCCAGCCACATCTCCAAATTTAACCTTAGGCTTTTCAGAATTTACAAGCTTCTTAGAACTCCCAATGCCTAGAATCGAACTTCCCATACTTTTTTGCATTCTAGAAGCTAAAAACATCCAAATCGCAAAAAAGATAAAAACAGGCAAAACCCAAGAAAAAATCATATCTGTAAACCAATTTGTTTCAGAATATGCCCCATAAGCGATATTTTTGCTATCAAGCAATTTAACCAACTCGGTATCATTCACCTTTTTAGCGTTGTAGATAGTATTATTTGCACTAGAAACAGCCTTAATGGTGCTTTGCCCTATGCTAACTTGATTAATCTGCCCACTTTCGATAAGCTTTTTAAGCTCAGAATATGGAACATTTTTATTGACCTCACTACCACTTAAATTTCCACCAAAAGAACCAGTTGTCCCACCATCAAAAAAACCTTTAAATACGACAACCATCACTATCGCAAAAATAGCAAAGATGAAAATAGGATTTTTATTAAAAAAATTATTATTTTGCGGTGCGTTGTTATTTTTATTATTTTCGTTCATTTTTTTCCTTTTTATAAACTAAACTTAGCCATTCATTTTTTCTAAGCTCACAAACAAGGCTTAAGTCCTTAAACTTATCTTTAATTCTAGCTTCATATTTATCTAAAATCCCAGATAAAATAAGTATAGCATTTTCCTTTAAACAATTTTTCATATCCTTTTCCAAAATCAAAATTACATCAGCTATGATATTTGCCACGATAAAATCATATTTTCCTTCCGCCTTATCTAATGAACCCTGCCAAGCCTTACAAAAGCTTACTTCATTTAGTTTAGCATTGTCTAAAGCACTCTTCAAAGCCAACTCATCTGTATCGCAAATATCAACCTTAGCACCAAATTTAGCTAAGATAATGGCTAAAATTCCACTCCCACAACCAACATCTAAAGCCTTCATATCTTTTTTAACAAATTTTTGCAAAAGTTCTATGCAAGAATGGGTGCTTTCGTGATGTCCAGAACCAAAGGCTAGAGCAGGATTAATTTGTATATTTAAAAAACCTTTTTTAGCCTTTTGCCAAGTAGTATGGATATAAATTTGATCAATCAAAATAGGCTCAATGCCCTTTTTATATTCTTCTATCCAGTCTTTATTTTCTCTTTTTTCAAGAGTAAAATCAAAATTCAAAGAATGATTTTTTAAATGCGAAAGCTTTTCGCAAAAAAATTCTAAAGCCCAAGCTATCTCGTCTAACTCTTCGCTTGAGCGTATATAAAAGCCTTTATCTTTTTCTTCTACCGCCTCAACTCCCAAATCAAAAACAAAGTCAAGCACTAAATCCTTATAAGGCTCATCTATCTTAAAAAACAACTCGTAGTAAAATTTTTCCATCTTCAAAAAAATGAAATTTACTCAGTCGCAGTATCACTTCCTACACCCAAAACATCCTCAAGCTTTTCTTTTAAAACTTGAGGTGTAAAAGGCTTAACGATGTAGTTATTTACCCCAGCCTTTAAAGCTGTGATAACTTCAGCCTTGCCACCTTCAGTCGTTACCATAATAATAGGCATATCTTCATATTTTTTCTCAGCTCTTACTTTTTTAACAAGGTCAAGTCCATTCATCTCTGGCATATTCCAATCCGTAATTAGGACCTTAACATCGTCATTTTTCTCAAGTAAGTCCCAAGCTTCAACTCCGTGTTCAGCTTCAAGAACATCATTATGCCCCAATCTTGTCAAGGTGTTTTTAATAATCCTTCTCATAGTAGAGCTATCATCGACAACAAGTAATTTCACGGCTTCTTCCTTTCAAAGTTCTCATATTTATAAACCAAAAATGTAAAGCGAAATTATACCATTATTTGCTTATATTTTTATTTAATCTGTCTCTAAAACATTATTATTTTTATATTTTACAGCAAAAATATACACACTAAGCCCAGCTAAGAGCAAAGTAACCCCACAAATAAGATAAATCACATAAACCATTTGCGATAAATCCCCAACCGCAAGTTTAAATACCAACATCAAAGCTTCAATAGCTAAAGCAATGATAATGCTTCCTAAAAACCGCACCATAGTTTTTTGAATGCCTGTTTTTTCTTTGCGACTTTTACCAAGAACCTCTTCTTCTATAATGGTCTTAGCCAAATCAAAAATAGCCAAAGCTAGGGTAATGGCTATCGTGCTTTCAAAGATTTTTTGTATATCGACACTGTGATAATAAAAAAGACTTAAAAAGCCCTTTTGAAACAAAAAGCAAGTGATGACAAAAAGCACACTCGCAAAGCAAAAATACACAAGACGACTAAATTGCAAAAAGCCAAATTCAAAATTACTCGCTTGAATAAGCTTTAAAATATCCCTTAATTTAATATCAATACAAACGACAAAAAGCAAATTTTCCTTATTATCGTAAATAGGCATAGAAGCAGTAACGCAAAGCTCATTATTTAAGATAGAAGGATAAGGGTCGCTCAAAATACAACGCTTAAGTTTAACGGCTCTATAAAAATAAGCCTTAGAGCTTCTATCCTCACCCTCTCCTCGCTCATACTTTTTTTCCAAAGTGATGGCATTTTCTATCTGCGTTCCCGAATCATCTAGTATATATAAGGCGTCAAACACAGAAACATCGTGTGCGATTTTATCCAGTGCCTCTCTAACGCTTTCTAAATGAATATTTGGAAGTCTATCGGGCAAATTTCTTATTAAAATATAACTCATATAAGCTCTGGCTTTATAGCGGTTATCCTCAAATTTTTGTATATCTTTAATTAGCATTAATTTCCTCCTTTATTATGCTTAAATTCAGGCACGATTTCTTGTAAAAGCATAGCGACTTCTTCCTCATCTTCACTTTTAACAAGCTTAGACATTTGCTCTTTTAAAATTTCTAAATCAACGCTCTCATTTTTTGTTACAAAAATACTCTCATACTGCGTTTTAGCATCATTTTCGTCTATTAATAACTCTTCGAAAAGCTTTTCGCCCTTTCTAAGCCCTGTAATTTTAATCTCTAAATCCGTGCGATTAGAAAGCAAAAGCATCTTTTTAGCCAAATCCATAATCTTCACAGGTTCACCCATATCTAAAACAAAAAGCTCTCCCCCCTTTGCGATAGCTCCAGCTTGTAAAACAAGCTGCACTGCCTCATCGACAAGCATAAAATACCGAACAATATCAGGATGCGTTAAACTAAGCGGTTCATTTGCGGCAATTTGTGCTTTAAATTTAGGTATCACGCTTCCACTTGAGCCTAAAACATTGCCAAAACGCACACAAGCCACTTCAAATTCCTCACTCGATAAACCCAAAGTATAAAGCTCACAAACCCTCTTAGTGCAACCCATAATGCTAGTAGGTCTTACAGCCTTATCTGTGCTTATCATCACAAATTTTTTCACACCATTTTTTTTAGCACAATCAACCAAAATTTGTGTCCCTAAGACATTATTTATCACAGCAGAGTGAGGATTTTGCTCACAAAGTGGCACATGTTTATATGCTGCAGCGTGTAAAATAAGCTCTGGCTTCATTTGTGCTAAAAGCTCATCGAGCGCTTTTTTATCCAAAATACTTAATAGAATCGGTGTAATTTTTTCTTTATGTTTGCTTAAATTATCATTGATTTGATATAAATTATATTCACTATGGTCAAGCATAATCAAATGCTTCGCTCCAAATTTAATACACTGCCTACAAAGCTCACTACCTATCGTCCCACCCGCACCGCTTACCAAAACAACTTTATCTTTTAAAAACGCTCCCACAGCAAAATTATCCAAGTCTTTAGGCTTTCTCGCAAGTAAATCCTCGATACTAATGTCCCTTGCTTCATTATTTGTAAAAGAAAAAATTTTCACATCGCTAATGCCATAACCCACAAGCTCTTCAAAAAGCTCTTTAAGCTCTTCTCTTTCAAGCTTTAAAGCAATAATAGCCGTTTTTACGCCCTCATTGACAAATTTTTTAATTTCGCGTTTTTCTTTTACGATAAATTTGTCGCAGTATGTGCCTATAAGCTCTTTTCTACCATCGACAACCGCCACAGGAAAAAGTCCCAAACTTCCCTCTTTAGCCCCCTTTAAAAGATGAAGTGCTTTAGATGTCGCGCCTACGACTATGCAGGGACTTAGCTCATCTCTAAGGCGTGAGGGCTTAAAGTCAATCAGCATTCTTTTTGAAATTCTTAAAGTGCCTATAAACATATAAGAAAGCACAAAATCAATCCCTACCACACTTCTTGGAAAAGGATTAAAAAAGTCCGGGTAAAAATAAAAAATGATTAAAAAAACAAGCTCAGCTAAAGCAAGAGCAAAAAATATCTTTCGCGCTTCACCCAAAGAAAAAAATCTCCAAGCCACCTTGTAAATTCTAAAAGCAAATAAAAAAGCTATCTTAAGCCCCAAAAGCAAAATTCCTGCCTTTACCATTCCCATATAAAATCTTTCAGGGATTTCACCGCTAAATCTCAATTCAAAAGCTAAAAAAATGCTTAAAATTAATAAAACAATATCACAACCCAAAAAGAAAACAAGGCGTTTATTTTTAGCCAAATTCATCGCACACTCTCTAAAATAAGCTCTGCCACCTCACGCACCTCATCTTTACTCATAGCTGTGCCACTTGGAAGGCAAATTCCTTTTTTGAAAAATAGTTCAGCATTTCCGTTTAAATAAGCCTTTTCTCCCTTGAAAACTCCTTGCATATGCATCGCCTTCCACAAAGGACGCGTTTCGATTTGTGCGGTTTGCAAATCCTTAATGAGTTTTGCAATTTTAGGATGCAAAGCTAATTCTTTCGCTCCACTTTCAACGCAACGATTTTCTTTAAAAAGCTCATTTTTATCAAAATCAATTAAAGCCGTGCTAAGCCACCTATTACCCCTTGAGTTTTCAAGCTCATCTAAAAAACTAAATTTTTCACCCAAAAATTCTTTATACCACTCATAAATTTCGCGTTTCTTAAGCACTCTTTGCTCTAAAATTTCCATTTGTGCCACGCCGATAGCACCCAAAACATTGCTTAATCTATAATTATAGCCATAGTCTAAATGCTCATAATGCAAACAATTTTCCCTCGCCTGTGTGCTGTAAAACCTCGCTTTTTCCATTAGTGCCTTATCTTTACCCACAAGCATACCACCACCTGAAGTTGTGATGATTTTATTGCCATTAAAAGAATATACTCCAAAATCACCAAAAGTTCCCAAAGCCTGTCCCTCATAAAAACTTCCCAAAGCCTCCGCCGCGTCTTCGATTAAAATAATATTATTTTCCTTACAAATTTGCGCGATTTGCCTGATTTTTGCCGCATTACCATAAAGATGTGTTAAAACAAGGGCTTTTGGCTTGGTTTTGCTTTCTTTTATCGCAAGTTTTAGTAAATCAACATCAAGATTAAAAGTCTCATCGCAATCAATAAAAACAGGCTTTGCCTTAAGATAATAAATCGGTGCAACACTCGCAATGAAAGTAAAAGAAGAAGCCAAAACGACATCTCCTTGCTCCACACCAGCCACCCTTAAAGCCAAATGCAAAGCCGCGGAGCCAGAATTTAAAGCAAGGGCGTTTGGTGCTTTCGTGTAGTTCTTAATGCTTTCTTCAAAACGATTCACAAATTCACCCAAAGGTGCGATGTAATTACTCTTAAAAACCTCTTCAATATATTTTAATTCATTACCACCCATATGCGGAGGGGAAAGAAAAAATCTCATTTATCATCCTTTTAATTGCCTTTAATGCAAAATTATAACGCAAATTATTTAACCTAAATCCTTTTTCACTCTAGCCAAAATTACCTCATCACTCGCAAAATCAAAAAATTTAAACTCATTTCCGTGCTGCATATAACCATCTAGCAAATCTCCACTCAAGCGATTTTTTAAATCAAGCTCGGCAATTTCAAATCCGTCCAAAGTCTTAGAAAATTCTAATAACCTTGCAGGAATTTCTTTAAGCTTAGTATAAAGATAACAAAAGCTTTCAAGTCCCACGCGTCCCACGCGTCCTCTTAATTGATGTAAAGTTGCAAGTCCAAGCCTCTCTGCTCCCACGATGATAATGGTGCTAAGGCGTGGTAAAGAAATCCCCACCTCAACCACAGTCGTGCTAAGTAAAATATCGCCCTTTTCTCTAAATTCTTGCAAGATAGCATCTTTTTGCTTATCTTTTCCGTGCGTTACAAAGACATTTTTATAATGCTTTTGCCAATAAATTCTTGCTTTATCAAGCGAAAGATAAGGAATTTTTTCGCTTTCACTTACAAGAGGATAGATGATAATTATTTGATGTTTCTTAGCTATTTCTTCCTCTATCTTTCTTTTTATCTTAATAAAATCCTCATTTTGAACGCAATAAGTCTTAATGTCCTTTTTAAAGGGCATTTGTTTGATAAAACTAAAATTTAAAAGCTCGGATTGTATCATACTTAGGGTGCGTGGTATGGGCGTAGCGGAAAATTGTATAAAATGAGGACTTAAACTATCTTTGCTTGAAAGGGTGCTGATTTTTTGCCTTTGATTTGAGCCAAAGCGATGCTGCTCATCTATCATTACCAAAACCGCCTCAAAGCCCTCTTCATAAATAAGGGCGTGTGTGCCTATAATCAAATTTGCCACCCTCATTTTTTCTTTTAAATCTTTCTCTTTTTTACCGCCTTTGACAAAGCAAATTTGCAAAAAATCAGGCAAAAGCTTTTTAGCCTCCTCAAAAAGCTGCTGGGCTAAAATACTAGTAGGTGCCATTAATAAGGCTTGTTTAGGATACACGCTTAAAGCCGCAGCGAGTAAAACTAAAGTTTTGCCACAGCCCACATCGCCCATTATCACACGCCTTTTAGCTAAATTTGAGCGTAAATCCTCCCTAATATCACAAATAGCTTGAAGTTGGTCTTTTGTGGGATTAAAAGGCAAAGTTAAAAGCCACTCTTTAATATCAAAAAGTTTGATTTCATAAGCGTTAAAATGATTTTTCTTATTTTTAAGCCTTTTTAAAAAATTATAAATTTCAATGTATTTTAAATCCTCTTCAAAATGCGTTAAATTTTTAAAAAGCTCAAAACTCTTTTCATCATAAGCGTGCAGGTTTAAAAGTAAAAAGATAAATTTATCCTCTATGCCACTTTCTTTTAAATTTTCATAACTTACATAAGTGTTGATAAGATTTTGAATTTTACTATCCTTAATCCCTGCAATTTGGTATTTTGGCTCAAAAATTCCTGCTTTTTTGATGATTTTAGGATTATAAAATTGCCAAGAATGATTAAAAAAGCCTAATTTCCCACTCAAAAGCAAACACGCCCCCACCTTAAAAACCCCCATATGCCATTTACTGGGGTGGAAAAAAACTAAAGAAACATCTGCCCCCCAAGCCTCACAATACGCCCTTACAAAAAGCGTATTTGTCCTAAAAGATTGCGATATAATGCGTAGCTCTTGCACGCAATTTTCATTTTCCAAAGGCTCTTTACTTAAATTTAAATTTTCAATTTTCTTAGGCAAGATAAGCGCCAAATCAATCGCACTTTTAATTTTTAATTTTTTAAAAAGCTCTAAATCGCTTTCCTTAATTTTCATTTTGAACGCTTACAAAACTCAAATTTAAAATTTCACTATGCTTTTTGATATAGGCATTAAGCTCTTTTAAATTTGTGTTTTTAATCTTTATAAGCTCTTCTTTAAAACTGCCGATTTTTAATCCTTGATAAAATTCCATAAAGGCGATTCCTAGCCTTTTACTAAGACTTTCATAACGCAAAGGTGTGCTTCCTAGTATGAAATTTTTAGCCTGTGTTAATTCTTCTTCACACACCCCATTTTTGACAAAATCATCAAAAATTTGCCTAATCGCCCCTTTTGCTTCTTTCGCGTTTTCATTTTTAGTTTGCAAATAACCAAAAACACGGCTATAAGAATTACGCATATCCAAACTTACATAAGCAGAGTAGGCAAGTCCTCTTTTCACACGAATTTCTTCCATAACCCTAGAGCCAAATCCCCCCTGCCCTAAAATAAAAAGAGCGATTTTAGCCAAATGCAAATCCTCATCTTTAAAACACGCATTAAAAGGCGCAGCAAAGTAAATATAGGCTTGTTCGCTTGGTTTTTGCAAAATCACATCTTGAGTTTTTTCATTAAGGTGGTAGCTTTTTCCTCTACTTTCCTTACCCTTTTCTAAGCTTTCAAGTAAATTTAAACTTAAATTTTTAGCCTCTTTTTCTTCTAAATCTCCCCCCAAAACTATCGCCGCATTATTAAGATGAAAAAAATGCTTATAAAAAGCTTTTAAATGCTCTAAATTTATGGCTTTAATGCTTGTTTCATCGCCCTCATTTGGACTTTGAAATGCTTTTTCTTTAAAGATTGTTTGATTAAGCAATTTTTTAGCCACATCATCATAATCACTTTGCCGACTCGCAAGCTCTCCAAGCGCGTTAATTTTAAGTCTTTGCAGAGTTTTTTCCTCAAAACGAGGATTTTGAAGTAAATTTGCAAGAGCTTTAAAGGCATAGTTTTTATGCTCTTTCAAACAAGAAAAACTGAGCTCTAAATTCTCAAAAGCACTACTTGCTTCCAAATTTATCGCTCTAAATTCCAAATCCTTAAAAAAACGATCATTAACGCCCTCATTTAAAAGCCTAGCAAACATGCTTGCCACCCCAGCCACCTCGTCAAAACTGCGCCCACAATTTCTAAAAACAAGACGAAAAAATATAATAGGAAAATCGCTATTTTTCTCAAAAATGAAAGGGACTTTTACACCCTTGCTCTCTAAATACTGCATTAAAATCTCTCCAAAATTTCATAAGCTGTATTGCGTTTAGCCGGCTTTTCCCCAAGACTTCTAATAAGCCTTATCATCTCATCTTGATTCATTTTATAACTTGCCCCTGCGGCTGAAACGACATTTTCCTCCATCATCGTAGAGCCTAAGTCATTGGCGCCAAATTTCAAAGCGAGCTGCCCAATGAGTGAGCCTTGCGTTACCCAAGAGCTTTGTAAATTTTTAAAATTGTCCAAATAAAGCCTAGCAAGTGCGAGTAATCTTAAGTATTTATTTGAGCTTTGCTTTAAAATTTCAGGGTGCTTTTGCTTTAGCTTAGTGTTTTCACTTTGAAAACTCCATAAAATAAACGCCCTAAAGCCCCCCGTTTCATCCTGCAATTTTCTTAAATGCTCAAAATGCTCGATTAACTCCTCATCATTTTCCACCGTGCCAAACATCATTGTGGCCGTGCTTTTCATACCGATTTGATGGGCGTTTCTATGCACTTCTAGCCAAGTTTTAGTGTCGCATTTATGCGGGGCTATCTCATCTCGCACCCTATCGCTTAGCACCTCAGCCCCCGCTCCGGGTATGGAGAAAAGCCCTTTTGCTTGAAGTCTTTTTAAAACCTCTTTTATACTTATCTTAGAAATTTTAGCAATATAGGCAATTTCTACCGCCGAAAAGCCGTGAACCGTGATATTTGGGTAATGCTTACTAATCCACTCGACTAAATCTTCATACCATTCGATTTTAAGCTTAGGATGCACTCCGCCTTGAAAGAGTATTTGCGTCCCGCCGATAGCTTCTAATTCCTCTATCTTTTTGCCTATTTCTTCATAGCTTAAGATATAAGCGTCTTTTTCTTTTGCGTGCCTGTAAAACGCACAAAAATCGCAATCGATGCAGCAAACATTGGTATAATTGATATTTCTATCCACGACAAAGGTGGTGATTTTTTCAGGGTGAAGCTCTAATTTTCTCTCATAAGCCATAGCACCAAGCTCCACTAAAGTAGCGTTTTGAAGCAAATCAAGCGCTTCTTTTTTGTCTATTCTTTTCACTTTGTAAGCCTTAAAATAAGTTATTTGTAATTATAATGAAAAATCTTAACAAAATTAAAAATAATTTTAAGCCTATCAAGCAAAAACGCCTATTTAAACTAAAATGCTAAACTTTCGCATTTCAAATAAGGACTTTTAATGTATCCCCTAAACCTCCCTGAAGAAGAGCTTAAAAGCAAAGTCGCGGCGGATTTTTTCAGCCCAAATCCACAAAGTGAAATTGTAAAGCTAGACAAAGAGCAAAAAGCCCTTTTAAAAACTCTAGATTCCACGCAGATTCTAGGGCGGATTGATTTTTGTATAAGCTACAACGCAAAGACACTTTTTCAGCCTATAAACTTTTTGTGGGCAGAAGCCAAAAGGGGCAATAAGGCAGATATTATAGAATCTTTTATCCAGCTAATCCTAACCATAGGCAAGGAAAAAACCTATGAAAACAATCTCCCGCCCATTTTCTTAGGAGCTTTTGATTGTGAGAGAATCGCCTTTATCCCCTACCACGAGCTAGATTCTATCTTCACACAAAATGACTTTAATTGGAATGTCCCGCCAAGCAACCACGAGAGCAAAGAGTTCAAGCAGCTCCACGCCCTAGCAAAAGAGCTTTTAGAATCTAAAAAATTGCAATTTAGCTTCAAAAGCGACACTAAAGAATTACAATCTTTCATACAAGCAAATTTCACCCTAGCAAATGATAAAATCACCAAAATCCCCATAACCAAAAACAACTTCACCACCATTTATCAAAAGTGGCTTGCAAGCGTAGCTCCTAGCATTGGCATTGATTGGAATCTCGCTAAAAACGCAGGGATTTTAGACGCAGATTTCTATCTAGCAGATTTACTAAGCGCTGAAAATCAAAGCCTACTAGATAAACTCTTTGTTGTGCTAAAACAAACGCATTATGAGTTTAATAAAACCACCACATTTATGGGGACACAGCAAAAAGATACCGCAAGTTTTAATGATAATCAAAAAGCCCACACAGCCTTTTGGAATCTCTATGAACGCCCACCAAAAGAAGAGTATTGGAGCTACATTATAGATAGGCGAGATTTGCTTGTGCCTAGTGATATTAGAGAGCGAAAGGGGGCGTTTTTCACCCCGCAAATTTGGGTAGGCAAAGCGAGGAGTTACCTAGAAAAAGCCCTAGGTGAAAACTATCAAAGTGAGTATTATATATGGGACCTTGCCGCTGGGACGGGCAATCTACTCACAAACCTTACAGAATCTCACAGGCTCTATGCCTCTACCTTAGATAAAGCTGATGTAGAGATTATACAAGAGCTTTCAAGTAAAAATGCCCTGCACCTACTGCCAAAGCATATTTTTCAATTTGACTTTTTAAACGATGAGTTTTTTGACACAATTTGTGAAAAACATCAAAAAGAGGGCTTAAATTTCGCAGACGAAAAGTGTGAAAAATGTCAAAAATCCAAAGTCCCAAAATCCTTACAAGAAATTCTAAAAGATGAGGCAAAACGCAAAAAGCTTATTATTTTCATCAATCCGCCCTATGCGGAAGCCACTTCAGGCACGACACCAGCAGGCACAGGGAAAAATAAAGATGGCGTAGCCTTAGGCAATGCCACTTATAAACGCTACAAAGATTCTATGGGAAAAGCAAGTAATGAGCTTTTCGCGCAATTTTTCTTTAGAATCTATAAAGAGATTCCACACTGCCACCTAGCTGCCTTTTCAACGCTTAAATATGTCAATTCTAGCAATTTCATAAAATTTAGAAAGACTTTTAAGGCAAAATTTCTAAAAGGCTTTATCGCTCCAGCTTACACCTTTGATAATGTCAAGGGGAATTTTCCCATAGGCTTTTTGATATGGGATTTAAGCCAAAAGGAATAAAACATAAGAATTTTTGCTAAAATTCAAGCAAAAAAGGAGTAGAAAATGACTTTGATATTAGAAAATGTAGATTCTAAACTTTTGCAAGTGATTGAAAGCTTAAAGGGCTTAAAAAGTGATTTAAAGATTACAAAAGAGCCAGAATCTAAAAGCGATTTTGAAAGTGTAAGAGAGCAGTTAAAAAACAAGTTACAAGACCCAGAGATTCGCTCAGTATTTGAAAGGCTAAAAGATAAATGAGATATCTAAATTTGCAAGAAGTGCAAAAAATCCACGATGATATGCTAGATGAAATAGGCGGACTAAAGGGAGCAAATCCTAAGCAAATCGCTCTTTTAGATTCTGCCCTGACACAAATCCAAAATGATGACTATTACCCAAGCTTTATAGACAAACTTACGCATTTAATGTTTGCCTGTGTGAAGTTTCACCCCTTTGCAGACGGGAATAAACGCACCGCATTGCTTATCGGCGATGCCTTTATAATGCTCAACCACAAAGCCACACCAAGGGACTTTTACCAAAAGCTAGAAGATGTTATTGTGAGCGTAGCAAGTGATGAGATAAGCAAAGATGAGTTGGGGCAGATTCTAAATACTATGCTGAAAGGCGTTCAATGAAAAAAAGCATAAGTTTAGATATTTTTGATGAAAATGGGGCGAGTTTAGGGAAAAAGCGATTCTATACAACGCTAGATAATAAAGAAAGCATTAACAAGTGGATTAAGCGATATGATGATAAGGCAATTACAGAAATATCATATATGTGTAATCCATCTCCTGATTTTCAGCATAATAGCCAACTCTATATTTCACAAAAGAAAGGAATTGAACATTTTAATTTTTTCAAACTCTTTAAAAATAATCTTATCGTTGGAGCAGTATATTTCTCCGTGCGCCATTGTATTAAAGCCACTTGGATAAATGATAGAGACCAGTTTCTAGCCCCAAATACAAAATGGGAAAAGGACACAGAGTTTCATAGCGACTGCCTTGCCTTTATGCTATTTCACGGACAAAATAGAATCACAAGTAAAGTTGGTATAAACCACTTTATCCCCTTTAGCGAAAAGGAGCTTGGCGCAGCCGAAACCTTTGAAAGCCACTTTATGCTTGAATTTATACAAGGTAAAATCAAAATTTCAAATAAAAAGAAAAAAGGACAGCAAGAATTTGACTTTCAAAGCGATGAGCTAGAAGACACTTTTACCCCCACAAAGCCGCTAATTTTTAGCGATGAAGCAAAAGAAGTGCTACAAGCAGGAAAAGAGATTTTCAAGCATTACCACGAACAAACACGAGATTCTAAAGACTACAATCCAAACGCCGCACTCTATGACATCAAAGCCCATTTTCAAGGCTTTAATGATAAAGGCAAAGGGAAAGATAGAATGAACCCACCCCAAAAAGCCCAAGATGAAGCCTATAAAGAAAGATTAAGCACACTCAACTACGCCCTAAAAAACTTAGCCAAAAAGATAGAAGTAAAAGTCTATGAATATGAATTTTTACTAGAATGAGCGTTTATAACGCTCATTAGTGTTTATGTGGGAATTTGTGAGGGTTAGAATTAGTGCCTACTTGCTTGATAATGCCATTTTCTATATCATAAGCCGCACCAAAGCCTTTCACAAAACGCCCCTTTTCAAATTCAAGCTTTACTAAGTGAAAGTCAAGCATTTTGCGGATGGTTTTAATGCCACCCTCGCCGCCCGTTTGCCTTTCAAATTCATCATAAACCCTATCAAAATCCTCGCCCCTTTCTAAAAAACTCGCCCTCACTCTATAACGAAGCCTTTTTCTAAGTATCACAGAAGCGGCTTTGCTCTCATCTTCTAAAAACATTATTTCTATATTATCAGGATTTGCTTTAATATTTGCAAAATGCTCACTCACCTCGCTAATATAAATGAAATTCCCCCACTGCATGCTAACAAAAGGCGCATAGGAGCATACGACCTCGCCATTTTTATTTAAGGTCGCTAAACAAACGGAATTAAAACTTAGCATAAATTCCTTTAGCTCTTTTTCCACGCCGCTGGTATCCCCCGTGCTTTTTGCCCCCATACAAAGGGCGATGATAGTGTCTTTAAGGGTGCTTTCATCGGTTTTTTTAGGAAATTCTACGCGTAAATTTTCGTCCCCATTATAAACAATGTCTAGCCCATTAAAATCCACGCTTTTTAAAAAAACCTCTTTCACATCTTCTACGCCACCAAATTTTTTACACAAATCAATCAAATTTGACTTATGGTGTGCGTTCATATGAGAAATAATACTTTCGTAATTCATTTTAATCCTTTTTTTAGTTAAATGATTATGTAAAATATCAATTATCAAATTAAAAATAAATAAAATTATCAACTCCCCATTTTGCAAAAATTTATCGTAAATTGTCGCTTACAAAATGGGTAAATTTAAAACTTTTAGCCCTAAATTTAATGAAACACATATATAAAAATTTGCTACAATTTCGCAATGAATTACATAACTTTATTAAAAAATAATCGCAATCTTCGCATTTTAAGCACTACTCAATTTATAGCCTATTTTGGAGCGTGGTTTTCACAAATAGGCGTTTTCACCCTTTTAGTCCAGCTTGACGCTCCTACTTGGGCGACTGCTACTAGTGCGATGCTAGCCTTTTTACCTGGTGTGCTTTTCGCACCTTTAAATGGTGTCATTGTAGAAAAAAACAAGCCCAAAACCTTGCTCATTAGTATGATGAGCGTGGAGCTGGTTTCGATTTTTCTGCTTATTTTTGTAACAAGCCTAGATGATATTTGGCTTTTATTTATCTTAATTTTTGCACGGCTTTGTGTCGCTTTGATTTGTGGACAAGCAGAAATGAGCCTTATGGCTAAGCTTTTAAACCCAGAAGAGTTAAAACTCGCTAATGAAATATATAGTATCATTTGGTCTGTTTCTTATACGAGCGGTATGGCGTGTGCGGGGATTTTTATCCATTTTTTTGGCGTTAAGACTGCCTTTTTGTTTGACTGCTTTTTACTATTTGTAGGAATGTGCTTTTTATTTAGGCTTTCACTGCCTGACTTTGTCCAAAAGGTCGAAGGGCATTTTTTAACGATGATGAAAGAGGGGTTTTGGTATGTTTTAAACAACAAAACCATTTTTCACCTCATCATACTTCACGCGTTTATAGGGCTTACAGCCTATGAGACCTTAGTAACACTTCTAGCCCAGCACAAATATAAAGAAATTCTATCAGCTGGACTAGTGATTGGCTTTTTAAATTCCATCCGCGCCCTTTCTTTAATCATAGGACCAATTATCCTCAGTCGCTTTTTAAAAGACAGCGTTATAAGATTTTTATACTTAGGACAAGGACTTGGAATTTTGCTTTGGGCTTTCACACAATTTAATTTTTACATCAGCTTTTTAGGACTTATCGCGGCTGGATTTTTCACCTCATCGCTTTGGGCTTATACCTACACAGCCATACAAAAAAGCTGCGATAAAAAATTCTATGGACGCGTTTTAGCCTATACGGATATGGTGTTTTTAGCCTTTTCAGCTTTTATCTCGCAGTTTATGGGCTTTTTGTTTGAAGCTGGAGTTAGCTTGATGATGATAACGGCTTTGCTTGGTATCACCTTTATCCTTGCAGGAATTTACTGGCATATTTTCTACAAAAAATATCTTTGCTAAATTTAATTTTTTGGCAAACTTTTATTTGCCATTTGATAGATAAAAGCAAAAACCTCCGCAACAGCCTTATACATATTAGGCGGTATCTCATCGCCAAGGTCAAGCTTACTTAAAATTTCTATCAAATCCTCATCTTCTTTAATCGGCACTCCGTGTTCTTTGGCTAAAGAAATGATTTTAGAAGCATTTTCGCCTTTACCACTTGCCAAAACTTTAGGTGCCGAATCTTTCCTTTCTCTTTGGTATCCTAGTGCTACGGCTTTTTTGATGGATTTTTTAATCTTACTCATACTCTTTTATCCATACCCATTTGCAAATCGTAATTTTTCAAATCTCTTGGGTCAAATTTCGAGCGGATAATATCGCCCACAAAAAAATTAGAGCTTAAAAGTCCCGCTTTATTAATATTTCTTTTGAGCTCGTGAGCGTTTTCGTAAATGAGCTTTCTAAATTCCTTATTTTCCGCCATAATGTTAATGTCAATGTATTTTTCATTATTTAAAGAAACCAAAATTTCTAAATCCCCAAGCTTGGCAAATTCAAGCTTAATTTGGGCGAAAAATTTATCTTTTTTACCGCGTCTAAAAATAATCTTAGACTCATTTAAATCGTCCCAAGAAAAAGGTAGGTAAGTGTTAATCGAATCATTTGCCAAAGACATTAATTGATTCATTTCAATCTGTGCTAAAAGACGATTTGCTTGATTATAAACCGCATCATTTCCCTCATTTTTAGCCTGACTTGCAACTTGAAGTAAAGTTGATTTAACATCATTTTGAATTTCATAACTCACATCTTGAGTGCTTTTGAGTTTGATATTTTGCAAATCCTTAATAGAGCTCACAAGCTTATTTTCCAAATTTTTAAGCTCGTTTAAATTGAGTTTTGCATTTTGTGCCAAAGGGTCAAGCTGCCTTAAATTTTCGTTAATTTTTCTATTAAGAGCCGAAATATCCTTACTAAGACTTTCTAACTCTTCTAAATTTTGTCCTTGAGGCACTTTAAAAGCTAAATTTTTAAACACTTCTTTATTTACCTCTTGATTTTTAAAGATACTATCCGGGATTTTTGTCTGCCCCATTAAAGTTTTTTCCTCGTGAGGCTTTCCTTCTTTTAGCACTTCTTTTGGGTATTCTTTAACATTTTCTTTTTGAATTTCTTTAGGATTTTCCTTAGCGTGAGGCTTATCCTTAGGTGCTTCTTTGTCTAAATTTTCCCTTATTTCTTTATTTGGTTTTTCTTCCATATTGTCTAATTTTTCATTTTTATCGGCTTCTTGTTTTTTGATTTCTTCAAATTCCTCTTTATCTCCCTTAGTATCCTCTATTTCTTTATTTTGTTTTTCTTCCATATTGTCTAATTTTTCATTTTTATCGGCTTCTTGTTTTTTGATTTCTTCAAATTCCTCTTTATCTCCCTTAGTATCCTCTATTTTTTCCTGCGAAAGTGGCTTTTGCTTTTCTTCGTTTGGTTCTACTTTTGGACTTTCATTTTGATTTTCAAATAAATCTTTTAGTAAATCCTTAGCATCCAAATTTGCATTTTGTCCCTCATTTGTGGCGTGATTTTGAATGATTTTATCTAGGTGATTTTGCAATTTCTCAAAACTTTGCATCGCTTGTTTTAAAAGTATCGAATCTTTTATAAGCAAATTTTCGGGCTTGGCTAAAGTTTTAATGAAATCGTCCTTTATTTTAGTCAATTCTTTTGCGAAATTTTGTGCTAAGGCGGTGATTTTACTTTCTGCAAGTTGAGGATTTTTATTAATGTAATTTTTAAAATTTTCTAATTTTTGTGAAAGCTCAAGCAAAGGCTTAAAAGCACTATTGTTAAGAATTATTTTATTTTCACTTTTATTTTGCATAATAATACTAGCCAACTCTTTAAGCGAGTCTTTGGGGCTTAAATTTTTATCTGCCAAAGAGGCGATTTGTGTGGCTATCTTATCGCTACTTAAAGATTTTATAGAATTAATAAGACTATGAAAACTCTTTGGTAAAAGTTCCTCATTTAAAGCATTTTTAAGTTTAGCTTCAAAAAAAACACCCGAATTTTTAAGCAAAGGGGCAAAATCCTTAGCCGTGATTTCACTTGCTGGTTTTAAAAGAATTTCGATTTTACTAAGCAAAGGGGCAAAAGTTTCGCTTTTACTAAGCTCTTTGCTTAAAAGTTTGAGTTCATTGACAAAATTTGGAGCAAAATTGAGCAAATTTGCCTGCTTTAAAATAGGCGAATTTGGGTTTTTATTAGCATTAATTTGACTAAGTAATTTATTAATAATCTCTTGTAATTTTTGATTGATTTCATTTTGAGCGAATTTTTGCAAGGCTTCATTAGGCGTGGCGACTTGATTACTCAGTCCTAGTTTTTGCCTTAAATTTTGCGTTAAAAGCTCATTAGGGCTTAATTTCTCTTTATCTTTAGGAACATTTAAATCACTTTTTATATCCGTTCTTTGTGTCGATATTTGTGAGCTTAATTTTGTATTAATCATTAAAAATCACCGCATTTCCAAGATTTTTCTTAAATTTTTTATTTAAAATATTTGGCTTATTAATCGCAAAAAGAATTAACAAACCAAGCAAAATAATATAAAACCACACAAAACCCCCAGCTCCATAATACTCCATCAAAACGCCCAAAGCAAGGGGAGAAAGCAATGAGCCTAAGGAATAGCAAAAAAGCACACCCCTACCAAGCTCCACCGCCCTACTTTTATCCTCTAACATATCGTTCGCTCTCGCTAAGGCTAAAGCATAAAGACAAAAAATTCCCATTCCTAAAAAAAGTGCAAGAATGTATTGTAAATAAAGATGTGGTTTAAAAAACGCATAACAAAGCATCGTTATAAAACCCACACTAGCACAAAACATAATAGCGATTTTACGCCCCATTTTATCACTCACCACACCGATAAACATTTGTGCGATAAAACCACCCATTATCGCACAAAACATAAAATAAGAAACAGCCTTAGCACCGTAATCTTGCAAAAGTATAAATAAAGAAGCCATAGAAAAAAAGCCGTTGATTAAAAGCCCAGCGATAAAACTCGTCATAATAGCTAAAGGCGCAATGTCAAAAACCTTAGGGATAGAAATTTCACTGACTTTTGGTAAAAGTGGCTCTTTGATTCTAATTAAATTAAGTGGTAAAGAAGAAAATAAAATTAACGCCGCCGAAACAATAAAAACAGCGTGAGGGTCTAAATCAAACGCGATGATTAAAATCCCCACTCCAAAAGAAAGATAAAAAACAAGCTCATAAAAGGCTAAAATGCGTGAGCGAACGGCATTTTTAGCCTTTTCATTTAGCCATGATTCTATAATCATCAACAAACTATAATAACAAATTCCTATCAAAAAACGCAAAAAAGCCCAAAATATCAAATTATCACTCAAGCTATGAAGCATAGCAGAAATTCCAAAAATAGCCCCAAAAAGCCCAAAAGAGCGGATATGTCCTATACGAGAAATAATTTTTTGTGAAAAAATCGTCCCGCACATCGCCCCTATAAAAAAACACGAACTTACTACGCCGACAGCAAAAGAACTTACGCCATTATCTTTTAAAATAACCCCTATGGAACTTATGATTAAGGCGTTTCCAGCAAACAAAAATGCCATACCGACAAATAAAGCCGTCATTGATTTAATAATTCTTTTTGCACTACTCATTTTTCACACATAAAATAAAAACAAATATCCCCGCCAAAAAAGCAGAAATTCCACACAAATATCCAGCCACAAAAAGTAAATTTTGACGCTGCAAAAACAAGAAACCGCCAACCAAAATCAAATAAGCCAAAAGCTTAAATAAAGAAAAAAATAAAGAAAAATTCCTCATCTTATCTTTAAATTTTATAACTAAATCGTCATTGTAGTGTTTAAAATTTATAATTTTTGAATTTTTTGGAGTTTTTTTGATAAAAATGGCTAAAGGTTTTGGCTCAAAATGCAAATTTGAACTTCGCACTAAAATCTTTTTTTTATAATTTAAATAAGAGCTTAAAATTATCAACAAAGTGCTAAAAAAAGCCACCTCAAAGCTCAAAACCAGCCCAAAACTTAATCCTTTAAAAATGAAAAACAATAGTAAAAAAAGCCCATTAATCACGCAAAGTATGAAAAAAAGAGCTTTTTTTTTATCCATTATCGTCCTTTTTAAGACTTTCTTTTACAAGAGTATCGCGTTTTTCAAATTCCTCATAACTTTTCATTTGTGCCTTATAAGCCTTATAGACATTTAAAATCGCCGCCGCAACGCCTATAAAAACACCCACCCAAAAAAGCCAAGGCGTGATATTTTTAAGCAAAAAGCCAAGCCCCACACCAAGCAAAACAGCTACAACCATAGAAATGCCAAGACTCAATCCATCAGCTGCCTCTAAACCTTTGCGAATAAAAACTTTTCTCTTACTCATAAAGTCTTAAAACTCTTTCTAGCCGCTTCTAAAGTTTTTATTATCATTTTTTCGTCCATTTTATCGCAAATAAATCCTGTTTCAAATTGCGATGGAGCGAGATAAATGCCTTGCTTTAACATATTTTGATGAAATTTGGCAAAAAGCTTTAGGTCGGATTTTAAGGCGTCTTGATAATTTTTGACAGGATTTTCTGTGAAAAAATAGCCAAACATCGACCCTACAAAAGTGGAAGTAAAAGGCACTCCCCTTTCTTCTGCTAGCTCACTTAAACCTTGCGTTAGCATCTTAGCAAGTCTTGCTAATCTTTTATAAAGCTCCTTATCTTTTTTCGCTTTAGAAATACTCACAATCCCCGCCGCCATAGCCAAAGGATTTCCACTGAGCGTTCCTGCTTGATAAACCCCTCCTAAAGGGCTTAAAATGTCCATTATCTCAGCTCTTGCTGCAAAAGCCGCAGCAGGTAAGCCTCCACCAATAACCTTACCAAAAGTAACGATGTCAGCCTCTATTTTATTAATACCAAAAGAGCCTAAAAATGAAGCCCTAAATCCGCTCATCACCTCATCAAAAATGAGCAATGCTTTATTTTGCTTACAAATTCTAGTAAGCTCTTCTAAGAATTCTTGCTCACCTAAAACAAGTCCCATATTTCCAGCGATAGGCTCGACAATCACACAAGCAATTTCTTCGCCGTGCTTTTCAAAAAGCTCTTTCACGCTTTGGATGTCATTATACCTTGCGACTAAGGTTTGCTTTGCCACTTCATTTAAAACGCCCAAAGAACTAGGCGTGTTAAAGGTCGCAGCCCCACTTCCAGCACTTACAAGCAAAGAATCACTATGTCCGTGATAGCAACCCTCAAATTTGAGAATTTTCTCCCTCTTTGTAAAACCTCTCGCAAGACGAATCGCACTCATAGTCGCCTCCGTGCCACTGCTAACAAAACGAATTTTGTCTAAGTGTGGGAAATTTTCTAACACAAGCTTGGCTAATTTACTTTCACTTAAAGTTGGCGCTCCAAAACTCGTGCCTTTTTTTAAAGCCTTTTTACAAGCTTTCACGATGTCCTTATCACAATGTCCAAAAAGTAAAGGTCCCCAGCTTTGCACAAAATCGATATATTTATTTCCTTCTATATCCTTGATGTAAGCACCCTTGCCCTGTGCGATAAAGCAAGGCTCTCCACCCACACTAGCAAAAGCTCTCACAGGCGAATTCACCCCACCAGCTATTACATTAAAAGCCTCTTTAAATGCTACCTTATTTGTCATCATTTCTCCTTGCTAACTTGTTTGATATAATTATATAAAGTTATTATCTCATCATTAGTTAATGAATAATTTGGCATTATAGACTTGACATCTTGCTCTTTCATTAAAGCCTCCTTAAAACGCTCAAAACTCAAATCCTGTATGCTAGGAATTTCATAAGCCTTTTTTTTATCTTTGTGCATATAATAGCCCAAAATTTGCCCCTCTCCCTTAGCTCCGTGGCATTTTTTACAGCTAATGCCTCTTGGATTTTCATATAGCATTTTTGCGTATTCTTTTTGCGTGATAAAATCTGCTGAAAAAAGCAAATTTAAACCCAAAGCAAGCAAGAGAAAAACACGCATCAATCTCTCCTTATCCTTGCAGGCACTCCCACATAAACGCCCTTTTCTTTCGCATCTTTGGCTAAAAGCGCTCCTCCTCCCAAAACACTTTCCTCATACAAGCTTAAATTCGGCAAAATGGCTGAATTTATCCCCATAAAACAAAGCCTTCCCACCTTAACATTCCCAGCACATTGCGCCCCAACGCTAATATGAGAAAAATCTCCTATCTCACACTCGTGCTCAATCACACAAGCCGTATTTAAAATTACGCCTTTTCCTATGTTAGCCTTAGCATTAACCACCACTCTTGGCATTATTAAAACTCCACTCTTGGCAATTTTTGCACTTGGGCTAATGATAGCGCTTGAGTGGATTAAATTGACAATTTTAAAGCCACACTTTTCAACCTTTTGGCTTATTTTTTCCCTTAGTGTATTTGATCCTATGGCAATAAAAATGTCAAATTTCTCAAGCTCTTCGCTAAATTTCAAACCCTTATAATCATCTAAAAATATCACTTCCTCATAGCCCATATCAAAAGCTACATCAGCACACACAAGCCCATGTCCGCCCGAACCATAAATATAAATTTTTTTAGTTTGTGCCATTAAATTTCTCCGTAGTCGCTTGTCCTTCTTTATTAACCCCGCTTCGTTTTAGCACCTTAAACGCTGTTAAAAAGAGAATTTTTAAATCCAAAAAAAAGGAGATATTTTCCACATAATACACATCAAGTTCGAATTTTTTCTCCCAAGAGATATTATTACGCCCATTCACCTGCGCCCAACCAGTAATGCCCGGTCTTACCTTATGCCTTAATTTTTGCCTTTCATTATAAAGGCTTAAATACTCCATTAATAAAGGTCTAGGTCCCACAAAGCTCATATCGCCTTTTAAGACATTAAAAAGCTGCAAAAGCTCATCTAGGCTTAAGCTTCTTACAAGCTTACCAAAGGACTTTAAGCGTAATTCATCGGGTAAAAGCTCGCCCCTTTCATCTCTTTCATCACTCATCGTTTTAAATTTATAAATCACAAAGGGCTTTTCATCTTTTCCCGGTCTAAGCTGCGTGAAAATCACGCTTTTTTGTGTAATTTTAAGCATTAAAGCAGTCAGCAAAATCACAGGCGAAAAAAGCACCAAAAGCACCAAAGCCAAACTTAAATCAAACGCCCTTTTTATAAAATTTTTATACATCTTTCATACTCTCATCATAAAGTTTTAAATACCTTTTTGCTATCTTTTCTTCGTCGTATTTTAAGGACTCTTTAAAGGCATTTTGTGCTAAATTCGCTCTTAATTTTTCATCATCTAAAAGCAGGCTAATTTTTTCGCTTAAATCTATCGCATCGCCTGTTTTTGCCCAAAGCCCATCATAAGCATTAGAAATAGCCTCCACACACCCCTCGCAATCACTCACCACACAAGCCTTAGCACAAGCCTTAGCCTCCATAATCGTTACAGGAAAGCCCTCCTTATAACTTGGCAAAACAAAAACATCACAAAGCCTAATCAGCTCCACCACATCACTCCTAGCACCCAAATAAAACACGGCTCCACTTTTAAGAAATTCTAAACTCGCACTTGAAATATTATCATCCGTGCCACCCACAAAAACAAAATTTGCCTTTTCCTTTAAGATTTCAGCCGCTTCGTAAAATTCTCTCACACCCTTATGCCACAAAGCCCTAGCTATCATCAAAACTATGGGCTTATCTTCCATTTGATTTGCTTTTAAAAAAGAATCTTTTTCTTCTTTAGGCACGGGAAGAGGGAAGAATTTTTTAAGATTAATCCCAACAGATTTAATCACACAAATTTTTTCTTCTTTTAAGCCCAAATTTTTCATAAAAATGGCATTGCTTTCATTAACAAAAATAAATTTTGTCGCAATTTTAAAGGCAAGTTTATAAAGAAAATTAATATTTAAACGCACTAAAAAGCTTTTAAAACTTTCATCGATATAAAAAGAACCAAGCCCCTCAACAAGAGCAAATTTATAAGGAATCTTAGCAAAATGTGCAGCTAAAATTCCAAAAGTATTACTTTTATGCGCACTCGTTTGCAAGAGGTCTAACTTTAAGCCTTGAAGCACTTTTTTAAGGTGTAAGAAATTTTTTATCACCACGAAAGGATTAAGGCTTGAGCGCTTTAAATCATAAAAGACAATGGGACAATCAAGCTCTTCAAGTCTCTTAGCATACTCATCTTTTGGCACTAGGATAAATACCTCATCACCCCTAGCTTTCAAGGCTTTGATAATGGGCGCTCTAAAATGATACACACTTGAGCCTGCGTGGCTTAAAAATCCTACTCTCATAATTTTAATTTATAGACCTTTGCTTCTTTGCTATCAACAATTAATTCATACAAGCTTTCATCAAATTTTCCAAAGAAAAACATTTGCACAAAAGCACTTTCAAACATCGCCTTATCCATCAAGATAAACTGCACATTAGGGATATTTGCGTCCTTGATGTGAAAGAGATAATATTTCGCATCTTTATCAATCTCCACCACACTATAATATTTTTGTTGCACTGAGGTGAATTCAACCAAAGAATTGATATTATAAAGCTTACCATTTAGCTCAAAACTTCTAAAATCGCTATGCAAAAGCATATTGTTGCTTAAAATAAGTTTGCCATCTTCATCATTACCCAAATAATAAGCCACGCTATATACAAAAGGATTTTCAAGTTCACCCGTTTCTAAACTCATATAAGAAAAACTCGCCACAGTGCCAAAAATCGCCGCCATACGAGAAGGCATATAAATGTAAATATCTCTAGTTTTAGGCGTTTGAAGTTCAAAATCTTTCTTGGAAAGTGCCGCTAAAAATACATTAACATTACTATAATTATAATCCTTCATCATAGCCTCTAAAATATCGTTATATGGAGTTTTAAAACTTTTTTCAGTGTATTCTACGCTTAGTCTTGCCATATTTGCCGCCGCACGAGGCTCTTTGCTTAAAACAAAAGAAGGGAAAAAATTATCCTTTCCTAAATGCTTTCCCCCATCTGCTAAGGTTTTTACATCACTATAATAGCGGATAGGATAGCCATAATCCCACCAAGCGACAATATAATCCTCCCTAGAAACATTATGCTTAAGATTATCCAAAATCGCCGCTTCGTTATAGCTAAAAACCGTATGCGCTCTGTATTGATAAATATGGCTTAAATTCGCCCACAAAGAAAAAAGTAAAACACCCACAATGTAAAAACTACACACAAAACGAATATCTCTTTTTCTCCACAAAAGCTCGAAAATCAAAGGCGTGAAAATCGCTAAAATCAGCAAAGAAAAAAGCAAACTATCTTCTAAAAAATACGCCCAAAAACTTTTATCAAATTCCACCCCCATACTCTCATACAATGCACTTTGATTAAAGTAAAAATAAGTCCCAAGTCCAAGCACGAAAAGGGGAAATACACCATAAAAAAATACTCTTAAAAATTTGGTATCTTTTAAAGGGCGTGTTTTTTGCACAAGAGTTAAAATTTGCACACTTAAAAATCCAAAACCAAGCGCCATAATAGGCACAGCATAAATGGTAAATCTAAGCCCCCCTCTAAGTGCTAAAAAACCAAGTGCTAACATCGGCAAAGCCAAGAGCATTACCTTATGCTTTTTGATGAGCCAAATTAGTCCAAAAATCGAAAGTAAAAAAACAAGCTCACTTCCGCTAATCCTCTGCATAAAAGTTCTCAAATCCACACTTTCAACCTCTTGTATGGTTAAATTGACATTAAAATATGCAAAACCTTGTGCCAAAGAAGCACTTTCATCACTTCTTAAAAGATAAAATTTAAGCTGATAAAGGATAGGGTCTATCCCTCCACTTAAAGCCAAAAATACCAAAACCGCTAAGGCTAAAAGCAAGATAATCTTAAAATTAAAAAATGAATTTTTAAGGATAAAAAGAGCAAAAAGCAAAACAATAATAGCACTTTGATAAAACCAAGCGATATTAGAAAGTGTGATGGCGCACAAAAGTGCCGCGATATAAAAAGATTTTTCTTTCCTGTGAAAAACAAAGACAAAAAGCACAAAAAGAGCGATAAAAGCTATATTTAAAGTGTAGCTTGAGGGATACCACCAAAGATAAAGCCCCATAAAAAATGGCAAAGCAAGTAAAGAAAAGGCATCTTTTCGTAAAATAAGCCTCATAAAAAAATATAAGATAAACATAGGAAGCACGATAGCTAACATATCCGTATCATAATATCCTGCCATTGTGCGGTTATAATAACTCTTTGCAATGCTTGCCAAAAATGCCGCAAAAAGCCCCATTAAAGGGCGTTTAAGCTCATTTGAAATCAAAAGAAGCGGCACAACGATAAGAGAAGAAAAAAACACACTCATATATAAAATAATGCTTTCAAAGCTAAATGGTGTGATTTTATAAAGCACATAGGTTAAAATAGAAAGCGAAGAATTGATAAAACTCAAATCGTTTTCTTGATGAAAACCAGCTATCTTATCTCTAGCACCCTCAGCAAAGGTGTAGCCGTCATTTGAGCTTATCATTAATTCATTATTGAAAAAATACTCATTAAAATCACTCGCCCAATAAATCCAGTAAAACCGACACAAAACACTAAAACCAAAAGCTAGTAAAATAAAAAATACCAACCTTAAATTTGCATTTTTCACACCCTCATTTTTCATTTTTGCCCCATTAAATATTTTAAAGCTATTTTTGCGATTTTAAGCTTATCAAATTCTAAAGCCCTCATTTTAGCTTTCTTTTTATAAGCCCGTCTTAATTCCTCATCTTCTATCATCGTCTTTAGTCCGCAAAGCATTGAATTTTCATTATCCACTTCAACCAAAAGTCCAAATTCATTACGCCCAAAAAGCTCCAAAGCACCACTTTGATGCTCGGTGCAAACCACAGCACACCCACAAGCAAGACTTTCGATTAAAACATTAGAAAAGCCCTCAAAAACCGAAGCAAAAGCAAAAAATTCGCATTTTGCCATATATTTGTAAGGATTATTATCAAAACCTAAAAGCAAAACCCTATCTTTTAAATCAAGCTCCAAAATCAGGCTTTCAAGCTCCTCTTTTAAAACACCCTCTCCTAAAATCACAAGTTTCAAATTTGTCTTAAGTTTGGAAAAAGCACGAATTAAAAGAGTGTGATTTTTCCCCTTGTCAAGACGCCCAACGCTTAAGATAAAAGGCTCTTTTAGGCTAATTGCTTCTTTTGATTTTAGTTCAATTGCCTCTAAATCCACAGCATTATAAAGCAACTCGCATTTGCTCTCTTTAATGTTAAAATTTTGGATTAAATCATTTTGATTACCTTTAGAATTTGGCAAAATTAAATCTGCTTTAGGATATAAAAATTTAATTAAAAGCTTATTTGCCAAAGAATTAAAATTATTTTTCGCATACATTACGCTTGGCGTTGTACATTCATTAACAATTAGACGCGTTTTAGAACCAAAAATTCTAGCCATTAAAGCGATATAATTAGGACGATTTAAAAATACAAATTCTACATCTATATCTAAATTTTTACAAAGTTTTTTATATTTTAAGGCTAAAAATGGAAGCTTGATAAATTTCATTAAGGCATTTTCGTTGGGGCTTGATTTTTCTAAAAAATGCACTTTAACATCTTCAAGCTCATAAGAAATTTTTTCATTCATTAAGATAATATGCACTTCAAATTTCATCTTTAAAAGTGGCACTAAAGTCGCTACAACCCTCTCAGCACCCCCACTACCTAAAGAATAAATAAAAATCGCTAATTTTTGCATAAAGCCACCCTTAATTTTGATAAACAAGCCACCGCTTTGCTAGGCACTACGCTTAATAGCAGCAAAATAAACGCCGGTGCATTAAGCTTAACCCCTAAGCTTTTAAACAAACACGCATACATTTTTTTATACTCATTTGCAAATTTTGCATAATACGCCGCCATTTTATAATAATTTGCACACACGCCCCTATAATCCTCATCATTTTTTAGCTCATTTTCTAAAATTTTCGCAAGCTCTAAATACCCAAGATATACTCTAAAAGCGTGTTTTTGTGCGCCTAAGGTTACACTATCTTCTCTTTTAATGCGGTAAATCCTTAAAGCCTTATGGATATAAAAACTTTTTTCCTCATATAAATTCACCCAAAGCGTGGCTTCGTTCCCATAAAAATCCTCGTTAAAACGCTGATTTTTAAGCAAAGATTTCTTAAAAATGCTTAAAAACTCTCCGTGAAATTTCTGCATTAAAAAATCTTTCTTACTCACCTCACAATCACTCATTAACCCCTTGCCGCTAAACTCCTCACTTAGCACCCCATCTTTTTCTATCACGCAATTGCCAAAAATATGCGAGTAGCCCTCGTTTGCTTTTTGCATTAAAAGGCTTAAGGTCCCCTCAAGCATCTCATCATCATCATCTAAAAAGCCTATAAATTCGCCACTTGCATAATCAAGCCCGTTATTTTTGTTTCCATTAGGACCCTGCTTATAACGCGAATTTAGCACATATTTAATGCGCGTATCCTTTTTTTGCAAAGCTTCAACTAGCTCTTTGGTGCCATCATTTGAATTATCATCGCTAATAATAATTTCAAAATCTTTAAAATCCTGCCTCAAAACGCTTTCAACAGCCTTTTTAAGAAGTTCTTGTCTTTTATAAGTGGCTATGATGATGGAAAGCTTCATAAAACTTCTCCTATCAAGTCAAGCCATTTTTGCTTAATGTGTGAAATTTCATAATCTTTTTGCCTCTTCCTTGCATTTTCCACTAAATCATTTCTTAAATTCTCATCATTTAAAATTCTTTCAAGTGCTAAAGCAAGGGCTTTTTCATCATTTAAAGGCACGATAAGTCCGTCTTTTTCATTTTCTATCAAATCCCTCGCGCCATTATAATACTCACTCGAAATTCGGCACACATCAAAATATAAGCTTTCTATTAAAACGGTTGGCAAACCCTCGACAAAAGAACAAAGACAAAGTGCCCTAGCCCTAGCATAAAGCGAAGCCATATCCTCAATGCGTCCTAAAAACTCCACTTTTGCACCCAAAGCCCTAGCCTCTTGCTCTAAGGCGCTCTTAAGCTCTCCGTCCCCCACTATGCAAAAACGATAATTTAAAAGCAAATCGCCCTTTAAAAGTGCCACCGCTTTAATAAACATCGAAGCATTTTTATTAAAATCCAAACGCCCAACAAAAAGCACCAAATTTTCTTTTTGTGGTAAAGAAAGCTGATTTGAAGAAAAATGACAAGGATTATTTAAAACCAAAACCTTCTTAACAAATTTTTCATAAAATGCCTTATCACTCGCACCAAGCACACTCAAAGCACTCGCATAAGGATAGCTCAGTCTTCTTAAAAGTCGCCAAAATTTAGATTTTAAATAAGCCTCATTGCTATGCTCACTGATGATTAAAGGGGTTTTAAGTCCTATTTTAGCAACGATACAAGCGATATTAGTCGTATCCAAAAAAGAGATAAAAACATCGCTTGGACTTTCTTTTAAAGCTTTTCTTAATGCAAAAATTTTCTTAATGCGACTTGCGATTTTATGGTAAAGATTATGAAAACTAAACTGTGGCAGGGTTTTTAAGACTATCTCTTTTTCAAGCTTATAAAAAGAATCTTCTGGGTGAAATTTAATAATACAAACCTCATGTTCCTTACAAAGTGCATTTGCTAAGGTTACCAAAACCCTCTCCGCTCCGCCAGAATTTAAAGTCGCTATGATGAAAGTGATTTTCATAAAGTTTGCTCCAAGCTGATTTTACCTTTTTCGACCTTATAAATTTTATCGCAATTTTTTATCGTAGAAAGCCTATGTGCTATGATGATGAGGGTCTTATCTTGAGAAATTTTATAAATTTCGTCCATAATTTTTGCTTCACTTTCATTATCTAGTGCCGAAGTCGCTTCATCTAGGATGAGAATTTCGGGCTTTGTATAAAGTGCTCTTGCTATGGCGATTCTTTGTCTTTGTCCTCCGCTTAAATTACTTCCTCCATCGCCTACTTTAGTTTGCACACCTTCTTCTAAATTTTGGATAAAATCCTCCAAATTTGCCTGTCTTATCACTTCTTTTAGTAAAGCTTCATCAACCTCATCTCCAAAGCTAATATTTTTAGCAATGCTGTCATTAAAAAGATAAATTTGCTGAGGGATATAGCCTATCTTTCTACGAAAGGTTTTGATGTTTTTTTCACAAAGTGGCGTGTCATCGACAAAAATTTGCCCACTCGTTGGCTTTAAAAGTGAGCTTAAAATATCCACAAAGGTGCTTTTTCCACTCCCACTTTCACCGATAAATGCGATTTTTTCACCTTTTTTAAGCGTAAAATTGATATTTTCAAAAAGCATAGCTTTATTTTCGTAATGGAAGCTAAGATTTTCAAGGCGTAATTCTTTAGTGAAATTTAATTCCCCTTCCGCATTTTTCTCTTCTTTTTCTTTTAAAATTTCAAAAAGAATATCTAAAGAAGAGTGATAATAAAGCAAATCGTGATAAGAGCTTATAATGCGATTTGCACTTGGCATAAGCCTATAAAGAGCCAAAACAAAAATGGAAATTGTCGCTAAAATATTTGAAATATCACTTTCATACTTAAACACCAAAAAAACAACGATAAAAACTAAAACACAAAAACCCACCGCCTCTAAATAAATTCTAGGCAAAGCATTAATGCTTTCGTTGGTAATATTTGCTTTTGAAAAAGCTTCACTTTGGGCTTTAAAAAGTTTCAAAACGCCCTCTTCTTTAGTCTTTAACTTAATGAATTTAAAATTATTTAAATTTGTATTTAAAATTTCAAAAAAGCTTTTCATCGCCTTTTCTCTTTCAATCCCTGCTTTTTTGATGAAAGGACTTAAAATTTTTACCAAAATAAAAGCATTAAGAAGCATAAAAATACTTAAAAAAATTGTAATTTTATAGTTAATCAAAAGCATTAAAGCGTAAAGTAAAAGCACTACAAAAATTTCGCTCATCATCAGCAAAAAAGATGAAAGCATAGTGCTAAGATTATAAACTTCTCCCGTGATGGACTTTAAAATCGCAGATTGATTTTTTTGAGTAAATTTTTCATAACTTATATGCAAAAATTTAGCAAAAATCTTAGAGGCGATAGCGTGGTAACGCCCCTTAGAAAAACGCGCCAAAAGATGAAAATACCACGCATTTAAAATAGCTCTTAAAAGATAAAACGCTATCATTATAAGCCCTAGATAAATGATAATCTTAAAGGCGGGCAAATTTAAACTTTGCTTAATGTTTATTAAAAACGCATTTCTTTCAAAATAAGAAAAATCGCTCGCCAAAGTGATAAAAGGCATTACTAAAGATATGGCAAAAGTTTCTATAAAAGAAATGAGTATAGAAAAAGCCAATAAAGAAAACAAAAAACGCTTATCCTCTTTGGAGAGGATAAAAAAAAGTTTTTTTAACACTGCTGTTCCCAATCATACGAGGACCTACAAATAAGTTCTAAATCATCGTATTTAGGTTTCCAAGAGGTTAATTTGCGAATTTTTTCAGCATTTGAGATTAAAACAGAGGGGTCTCCCGCTCTTCTAGGTGCAAGTTCGACCTTAAAATCCACCCCGCTTACCCTTTTCATTGCCTCAATGACTTCTTTAACAGAAAAGCCGTGTCCATAACCCACATTAAAGACATTACTCTCATTTGTCTCTAAATATTCAAGCCCCGCTAAATGCGCACTTGAAATATCATCAACATGGATAAAATCCCTAATGCAAGTGCCATCTTTTGTATCGTAATCATCTCCAAAAATGAAAAGCTTCTCTCTCTTACCAGCAGCAACCTCAGCCGCAACTTTAATGAGTAAAGTCGCCTTAGGGTAGCGTTGTCCTAGCTTAAAATCCATACAAGCACCAGCAACATTAAAATAACGCAAAATGCAATGCTTGAAATTTGGATTTGCCCGACTTGCATCACGCAAAACTTCCTCACTCATCAACTTAGAACGCCCATAAGGATTGATAGGCTCAAGGGGACTTAACTCACTTACCACAGGAGTTTGTGGCTCACCATAAGTCGCAGCTGTGGAAGAAAATATAAATTTATTCACATCATTTTCTAAACAGGTTTGGATTAAATTTGAAGTATTTGCAGTATTGTTCATATAATATTTTAAAGGATTTTGCATACTTTCAAAAACCTCAATACTCGCCGCAAAATGCACCACAGCGTCAAATTTCTCTTTTTTAAAGAGCGATTTAACTCCAGCAAAATCACTTAAATCCTGTTCAAAAAAGCTAAATTCTCTTATAGTTTTTAAATCATTAAGAGCGATTTTAGAGCCTTTGCTAAGATTATCTAGGACACAAATTTGATGGTTTGTATTTAAAAATTGTCTAAGCGTGTGAGAGCCTATATATCCAGCACCACCGGTAATTAAGATTTTCATTTTTTTCCTTTTTATTATTAAACTTCATCGTATTTTATAATAGTTCTTTAAATGTTTAATTTCAAAAATTCTTCCTCACAAGCCTTTATAAAATGTGGGACATAAGTGCGGTTTGATTTTTTCTCTTTTAAATACTCCGCCATTAATTCTAAATAAAATTTATAATCCTCTTCCGCCAAATTTCCCTTAATCAACTCATATTTTAAAAAAAGCATATAGGTGTTTAAAACATCGCTTTCGCAGTATTCGTGGATTTTTTCCATTTTGTTTTGATAATAAAGGCTCATAACCTCATCTCCACTTACATCATACTTTCCGGGTAGCCCGACCATAGCACACACACTATCAAGCCTAAGTCTGCCCCCCAAACTTTCGAGTAAATCACAATGCTTAAGCTCGGCAAACCTTGTTCTGTAATTATTCCACTTATCTTGCGTGTCAAGATAAGCACTTGCTTTGATATTATATTTTAACGCTCTTAAAACCAGCAAAGGACAATCATAATTTTTCCCGTTAAAACTCACAAGCTTAGGCTCACTTTTATCGATAAAGGCGAAAAAATTTCTTAACATCTCTTTTTCATTTTCACCCTCGATTTTATTGACCTTAATAAATTTACCAAAATTATCCGCTATCACCGCACAAATGCTTACTATCTTATGAAAAGGCAGGGGTAAAAACTCGCTTCCGTTTTGCTCTTTTTGCCACGCAAGTGCCTGTAAGCTTACCTCCTCATCGCTTCCTTCAAAACCTAAATTTTTTCTTATTAGCTCTACATCTGGCACACTTTCACAATCAAATATGCAAATATAACCTTCATTTTTCATCTTATTTAACCTTTTTTTAAACAACTCTGCTAAAATCATAACAAAAAATTTAAAATTAGGTCTAAATGAAAATAGCAATCGTCCGGCTCAGCGCACTAGGAGACATCATACAAAGTGCCATTGTTTTGCAATTTATCAAACAATTTCGCCAAGATATTGAAATTCACTGGTTTGTCGATGAAAGATTTAAAGAAATTTTAGAAAATCACCCGCACATCGATAAGCTTTACGCCCTACCCTTAAAGGATAAGAGATTTTTCTCTAGCCTTAAAATCGCCCTTGAAGCTAGGAAAAATCATTATGATTTTGTTTTAGACCTGCAAGGCTTGATGAAATCCGCTCTAGTTAGTCGCATTTTAAGCAATAATAATTTTGGCTTTGACAAAAACAGCCTAAAAGAAAGCTTTGCGCATAATTTTTACAACCAAAAACTTAATATCGACTATGCAGAAAATGTTTTTGTGCGTTACCTTGCTTTAGCTGCATTTGCGCTTAATGCACCTTTTGAGCCAAAGGATATTCGTTTTAAGCAGCCCATTTTTAAAGCCGATGAAGAGCTTAAAAACTCTTTAAAGCAAAGGTTTAATTTAAGCGAAAAAAACATTTTAATCCATGTTGGCTCAAGTGTGCAAAATAAAATCTACCCAATGACAAAACTTGCCATACTATGCAAACTTTTATTTCACTATGATGACAAGCTTAAAATTTATCTTGCTTGGGGGAATGAAAAGGAAAAAATTCTAGCCAAAAGAGTGCTTTCTCTCAGCAAAATCGACAAAGAAAGCCTTATTTTACTTGATAAACTAAGCCTTAAAGAACTCATCGCCCTCACTCAGCTTTCAAGCCTCATAATAGGAAATGACAGCGGTCCTACTCATCTAGCCTTTGCTATGAATAAGCCCTCCATTACTATCTTTGGCGCAACTCCGCATTACCGCAATGCTTTTACAACAGAGATTAACAAAACCATCAGCACGGATAAAAAAATTTCCAATGTCAAGCACATCGACAAAAGCGATTTTTGCATTAGAAACATTGACGAGGAGGACATTTTCTCTTTAGCCAAGGAGCTTTTGGGTGAGAAATAAACTTTATCTTTTTTTGTATTATTTGCTTAAATTCTTAACCGCACTTTTACCTGAATTTCTTTTGCAAAAACTTGGCTTACTAGTCGCTAAAATCACCTTTCATCTTAATAAAAAACACCGCAAAATCATCGACATCAACCTACAAATTTGCTTTCCGCAAAAAACTAAAGAGGAAAGAAATCAAATCTCCCTAAAGATTTATCAAAATTTTGCTAAATTTGGCATAGACTGCATTAAAAATCGCAACACCACAAAAGAAAAAATCCTCAAAAAAGTGCATTTTGACAATGAAGAAATTTTAATCAACGCTCTTAAAAGTCAAAGACCGCTCATATTAACAACAGCACATTATGGTAACTGGGAACTCGCTTCTTTGGCTTATGCGGCGAAATTTGGAAAAATGTCTATCGTAGGACGGGAGCTTGATAGCAAGGCTATGGATATTATTTTAAGTCAAAATAGAACGCAATTTGACATCGAGCTTATCGACAAAAAAGGCGGACTTAAAAAAATGCTTAAAGCCCTCAAAAATCGCCGCACTTTAGGCATACTTACAGACCAAGATTGTGCCACAAATGAAAGCTTAAGGCTTGAGTTTTTTGGTAAGGAGGTCAATTATCAAATGGGAGCAAGTGTCATAGCAAAAAAAACAAACGCCCTTATTCTCCCCTCCTTTATCTACCAAAAAGACGGACTTTTTCACATTAAAAATTTCAAAGCGATGGACGCAGCGACACATAGCGTAGAAGAGCTGACAAAATACCAAGCTAAAAGCGTGGAAGAAATGATAAAATTTAAGCCTGATGAGTATTTTTTCTTTCACAAACGCTTCCGTAGCTTTGATGCTCAAATTTACAAAGGATAAAAATGAATCTTAAAGAAATTAGTGCGGTTTTAATCGTCAAAAATGCCACCAAAACGCTAAAAGAATGCTTAAATTCCCTAAAAGAATTTGGTGAGATTGTGCTTTTGGATAATCAAAGTGATGATGATACACTTCAAATCGCAAAAGACTTCGCAAAAGATTTCCCTAATATACGCATAGAACAAAGCGAATTTATAGGCTTTGGAGCGCTTAAAAATAAGGCGATTAGCTATGTAACAAAGGAGTGGATTTTCAGTATTGATGCTGATGAAGTGCTAGAATATGAAGCCTTAAAAGAGCTTGAAAAGCTTGATTTAAAAACGCATCACATCGTAGCCTTTGCTAGGAAAAATTTATACCGTGGGGAGTGGATTAAGGCTTGTGGTTGGCATCCTGATTTTGTTTTGCGTTTATTTCATAAAAGCTTTACAAAATTTAATGATAATTTAGTCCATGAAAGCCTTATTTTGCCTCCAAATGCAGAAAAAATTTATCTTAAAAATGCCCTTAGGCATTATGCTTTTAGCGGAATTTATGACTTACTTGAAAAATGCCAACGCTACTCTCAACTTTACGCCGAGCAAAACTTACACAAAAAAAGCTCTATATTTAAAGCACTCACGCACGGATTGTGGAAATTTCATAGGGATTATTTTTTCAAAAAAGGCATTTTTTATGGCTATAAGGGCTTTATCATTAGCCTTTGTAATGGGCTTGGAGCCTTTTTTAAATATGCTAAACTTTATGAGTTTCAAAATAAAAAACCTAGCATTGCTTTAATCATCACGACCTATAATAGCCCCACCTACCTAAAAGTCGTGCTTGAAAGCGTGATGAAACAAAACACTATGCCAAATGAAATTTTAATCGCCGATGATGGAAGCACGGAGGAAACGGCAAATTTAATTAAAGAATTTCAAAACAAATTTAGCATACCCCTAAAACACATTTGGCAAGAAGATAAGGGCTACCGCCTTGCTAAAAGCCGTAATAATGCCGCTAAAAAGGCGATGAGCGAATACATCATCATCATAGACGGGGATATGGTTTTAGAAGAAAATTTCATCAAAGACCACTTAGATTTTGCGAAAAAAGGCGTGTTTTTACAAGGCTCAAGAGTGATTTTAGATGCAACTAAGAGTCAAAACATACTAAGGGGGGGGCATTATGATAGGCTTAAAAGAAGCTTCATTTTATCAAAAATTTATTTTCATTTTTCTAAGATTAGGGCTGATTTTTTTGACAAAAAAGACTTTATTAAGGGTATTCGTGGGTGTAATATGAGCTTTTTTAAGAGTGATTTTGAAGCACTTGAAGGCTTTAATGAAAAATTTAGTGGCTGGGGTAGGGAGGATAGCGAATTTGTCGCAAGGTTTTTATTTAAGGGCGGAGAATTTAGAAGAGTGAAATTTAAGGCTTTAGCGTATCATCTTTATCATAAAGAAAATGATAAGGCTTGTTTAGATGAAAATCATCAGCTTTATCTAAAAACTATCAAAGAAAGAAGGATAACTTGGAAAGAAAAAAGATAGTCCTGCTTATAGGCGATATCACTACCGGGGGGGGTTCTGAGAGAGTTGTAAGTCATCTGGCTAATGCTTTTTGCGAATTTTACGAAGTGGAGCTTTTGAGCATTTATAAAGCAAATGAAACACCCACTTTTGCCCTTGATGATAGAATCAAACTTAGCTTTTTACATTTTAAAGAGCGAAAAAGAGTAAGAACCTTTTTTTATAAACTCATCGATAAATTTTACGAAAGCTATCTTTTAAAACAAAAATGCAAAGAAGCAGATATTATCATTTATAATAACTGCCCTCATTATCCCTTATTTAAAAATAAAAATACGCATTATTTATATATACTTCACGAAAGGCAAAAAAAATTTAGAACAAAATATAAGCATTATGACGCACTCATCGCCATTAATTTGAAGCAAAAAGCTCTTTTAGAAAAACATCATAAAAATGTAATTTATATCCCAAATTTTTTGCCTAAAATTCCGGATGTAATAACAAATCATCAACAAAAAGTCGTTTTATACTTAGGGCGTTTTTCTAAGGAAAAAGGGGTTTTAAGACTCATTGATATTTGGAAAAAGGTGCAAGAAGAAGCTAAATTTAGAGAGTGGAATTTAGTTTTTGTAGGGGATGGGGTGCTAAAAGAAGCGATGCAAGATAAAATCAATAAGCTAAATCTAAACGACACTATCATCATCAAAGGCTTTACTAACGATGTGGAAAAAGAGTATTTGGGTGCTAGCATTTATGCGATGAGTAGTTATAATGAGGGCTTTGGTATGGTGCTGATAGAAAGCGCCTCTTATGGCTTACCTAGCGTAGCCTTTGACATTGCTGGATTAAGCGACATTATAGAAAATGAAAAAAGTGGTTTTTTAATCGAAGATGATGATTTAAAAGATTACGCTGATAAGCTTCAAATTTTAATGCGTGATGAAAATTTAAGAAAAACTATGGGAGAAAATGCCAAACAAATCGTAAAGAAACGCTTTTCAAAGGAAATTATCCTTAAAAAATGGCAAGATTTATTTGATTCTTATTGCTAGTCTTTTTTCCTAAGATAATAAATTATCACGCCATTTTCACTAAAATCCACACTAAAACGCAAAGGCAAAATTTTCACATAAGTTTCGCTTTTTGCCTTGAGCAAATCCGCTTTTACCACATCTTTAACGCTGATTTTCGCTCCTATAAAGCACTCACTCAACTCTTCTTTATGCACATTGAGAAAGGCAAGTTGTGCCATTTTTGGTGCTTCTATAAGTCCTAGTGCATTTCTTGGCAAGGTTTTTAAGTCTTTTTCGGTGTAGGGAATTTCACAAGCATACTCACTTAGCCTATTTTCGCTTTTTGTCATTGCTAAAGAGATATTTTGACTTTGATGAAAGAGAACGAAGTTTTTACTCGAAAGCTCCGCCCAAAAGATAAATTCCTCTAGGGCAAAGCATTTCAAGCTAAAAAAGATTAATAAGCAAACAATTCTTTCCACTTGTCCGCATCGATTTTAAGTTCTAAATTAACCCTGTAAAGCCCTTGATTAAAATTCTCATCAATGATACTAGCATTTTTGATAAGTCCATTAACCTGTGCTGTGATAGTTGAACTTCTTAACATAGCGTCTTTAACTGTGTCTTTACCATTGACTTTCACACCATAAAGCTTACTCGCAAGCTGTCTATAAGCATCTGTAATCGCCGCTCTTTTAGCTAAAGCTAAAGCTTGAGCAGAAGAAACAGTGTTTAAAGGAGCTATCCCCTCACCAACCGCCGTAAAGCTTAATTCGCTCTCGCTTGCATCATAAGGTGCTAGCATTTTTTCTTCTCTAATGATATCACGCACATCGTCCTTATCGACTTTTTGCACCACCACATCAGAGCTTCCACCATCGACTGCATTTGCAGTATTATTAGTCTTTGCAGTGCTTGTTGCACTTGGGACACAGCCACCAAAAATTGCCGCTACAAGTAGCATAAAAAACAAATTTTTCATTTTACACCTTCAAAATATTGTAATATAACTCCAAGAAAGCAATAAGCGTTCCAAATTATTCTAAATTTAGATTAGTATCATCTTCAACGCCCTCTTCTTCGCTTTCTTTAGGACATTTTGCTATACTAACCACCTCATCATTTTCTACATTAACAACGATAACGCCGCTCGTGTTACGCCCCGCCTTTCTAATGCTATGCATATCTACGCGTATCATTTTGCCACTACTTGTCAGTGCCATTAAATCCATACTTTCATCGACAATCACTACGCTAATAAGCTCTTTTGTTTTATCGGTAAGCTTCATACAAATCACACCCTTACCACCACGGCTTTGAAGTCTATACTCCCCAGCATTTGTGCGTTTGCCTATACCTTTGGCACTCACGCTTAAAATTTCTTGCTCATCATTTTCTATGACAACCGCACCGACTAACTCGTCATTTTTCTCTTTAAATTTAATCGCCGTTACACCACGACTCACACGGCCAATCTCACGCACCTTAGCAAGTGGGAATTTAATGCACATCCCCTTTTTGGTTACCGCAAAGAGCATTTTGCCTTTTACACTCTCATCACTTTCTAAATTTGTAAGCGTTTCGTTTTCTAAATCTTCCTCAGTATCTTTAGAGAAAATTTCATTTTCATCTCTTTCTACGATGATAGCCGTTACAAGCTCATCATTTTCGTCCAAATTAATCGCCCTAACGCCTACGCTTCTTATATTTTGATACTCACTTAAATTTGTGCGTTTAACGATACCATTTTTCGTAAAGAAGCATAAAGATTTACTCTCATCAAAATCAGTCGTAGGGATAATTGCCATAATCTTTTCTTCCGCTTGCAATTTAATAAGATTTACCACAGCCTTGCCCTTAGCCGTGCGTGAGCCTTCAGGAATTCTATAAACCTTAAGCCAATAGAGCTGCCCCTTATCCGTTACAAACATCAGCGTATCGTGAGTGTTTGCCGTAAAAAAGCTTTCGATAAAATCATCATCGTAAGTCGTAACAGCAAGCTTTCCTTTACCGCCACGCTTTTGCTTTTCATATTGCTTACTTGGCACTCTTTTGATGTAACCCCTATGCGTAATGGTAACGACCATATTTTCATTTGGAATCAAATCCTCCTCATCAATATCATCATAATCATCCTCGATTTGAGTGATACGCGGCACATCAAATTTAGCCCTTATCTCTTTTAATTCCTCACGGATTAAGTCCTCAAGTAATTTCTCGCTTTTTAAAATTTCATCAAGCCTTGCGATTTCTTTTAATAACTCAGCCAATTCATTTTCTATCTTTTCTCTTTCAAGCCCTGTCAAACGCCCAAGTTTCATATCTAAAATGGCATTTGCTTGAAGTTCGCTTAAACCAAATTTAGCCACCAAACCATCTCTTGCGCTACTATTATCAGGGCTATTTTTAATAAGAGCAATCACCTCATCTATATTATCTAGGGCGATTTTAAGCCCCTCTAAAATATGCGCCTTTGCCCTTGCTTTTTGAAGCTCATAAATCGTGCGGCGTATGATAACCGTTTTTCTGTGCGTTAAAAATAAATTTAAAAGCTCAATTAAAGAAAAGATTTTTGGCTCTTTGTTGTGAATCGCAAGCATTATCACACCAAAAGTGCTTTCCATAGTGGTGGATTTAAAAAGATTATTTAGCACTATCTCGCTCATCGCCTCGCGTTTAAGCTCAATGACTACGCGAATTCCCTCCCTATCGCTCTCATCTCTTACTTCAGCAATACCCTCAATCTGCTTTTCCTTCACAAGCTCGGCAATTTGCTCGATTAATCTTGCTTTATTTGTTTGATAAGGAAGCTCATCAATGACGATAATGTCTTTATTTGCTCGTTTTTCTATATGCGTTTTTGCACGAATTTTAACCCTACCTCGCCCCGTGCGATACGCATCAATTATGCCCTTTTTACCATAAATAATCCCAGCCGTTGGAAAATCAGGTCCCTTAATAAATTGCATAATTTCTTCTAAACTTGCATTTTTATTATCAAGCAAATATAAAAGCCCATCAATGAGTTCATTAAGACTATGCGGAGGGATATTAGTCGCCATACCCACAGCAATTCCGCTTGAACCATTGAGCAATAAATTTGGCACACGACTTGGCAAAACATCGGGTTCTTGCATAGAATCATCATAGTTTGGAACGAAATCTACCGTGTCCTTATCAATATCCCTTAAAAGTTCTTCGGCTAAAATTGTCATTCTAGCTTCAGTGTAACGCATTGCCGCAGCACCATCTCCGTCAATCGAGCCGAAATTTCCTTGCCCATCAACACTTGGATAACGCATAGAAAAATCTTGCGCCATTCTCACAAGTGCATCATAAACGGCTGTATCGCCGTGAGGGTGGTATTTACCGATGACATCACCCACAATACGAGCAGATTTTTTATAGGCACTACGACTTCCTACACCCAAATCATTCATCGCATAAAGTATGCGTCTATGCACGGGTTTCAAGCCGTCTCTTGCATCAGGCAAAGCACGCCCGATAATCACACTCATAGAATAGTCTAAATAACTACTTTTAATCGAATCTTCAATGTCGATAATTTGAGTATCAGAGTCTTTATTAAAGAGGTTTTCCATACTTTTCCTTTTGTAACAAAAAATTTATTTTAGCAAATTAATCTTTCGCATCGGCTAAAACTAAAGCAAAAAGCACAGAAATTTTATTTTTTTCTAAAATTTCTTTTGCTTCAAGCAAACTTAAACCTGTGGTAACAATATCATCAACCAAAATAACAGGATATTTAATTTCTTTTAAAAGCTTAAATTTTCTTTTATTTTTGCGTCTAAATTCTAAGCTTTTACCACTATAACTCACTTTATTTTGTGCGTGAAGTGCGCCAAAGATAGGCTTAATAAATGGAGACTTTAAAGCTTTTGCCAAAATAGCCGCGTGTGAGTAAAGTCCATTTTCCACTCTATCATCGAGGGCAATGGCATTTAATTTTGTTTGGGGATTAAAAAATTGATGAAAATTTGCGAAACTTAATTTTGCAAGAAATTTAAAAACAAAATAACCATAAAATTTATGTTTAGAATGAAGTAAATGCTTAATATCGCTGTATTTATAGAAATAATAGACCTTGAAACCGCCCTCAAGCTCTCTAACGCCACAACTTTGCTCCCCTAACTCCTCTAAACAAGCATCACAAAAAGCTAGGAGAGTGAAAGAGTGACAGTTAATGCACCTCACAGAGAAGAAATTAAACTCGCTGCTTTATTTGCCATTTGCTTAATTAACAAATGTGTATAAAATGACAAATCTCCCAAATTTTCAAAGCCTTGCACATCCTGCTTTGTTCTTAGTGTAAATTTTTTATCACGATTAATATCACTTAAGCTCATCACCCCAACCAATTTTGAATGAAGCCCCAAGGTATCTTGCTTAGAAGCAAATTGCAAGAAAGACAAATTAACTTTCGTTACATAGGGAGAATTTTTGCTATTGCTATCAAGCACCACAATACCCCTTGCCTCAAGCTCTTTCTTAAGATAAGTGTAAAAAATCGCATTGAAATTTAAGTCAATATAATATTTTTGATTCTTAATATAAATGACTTTTTGCTCTTCTCTTAAGTCATAAAAACGATGCAAATAGACCTTTTTTAAAGCCACACCTGTGTCAAGTGTCCTTTTATCGGCACAGCAATTAATCCCCACATCACTAATATACAAAAGTCCTTTAATCTTAGCTTCAAATCCTTGAGCGCTATCACAAGGGTAGCATCTGGAGTCTTTGGCGACTTGATTGACCTGAGCGAAAGTATTTTGCTTTGTCGAACAACCTGCAAATATCAAAAGTGCAAACAAAGCCAATAAGCAATTTTTCATCATCTCTTATCCTTTTCAAAATTCAAATTTTCAAATTGTATTTAAAAAGTTAGCAAATTTCAAGGCTTTTTATAATTGATTTAAAAATTTTGATTAAAATTTATGTTTTTAAGTTTATAAAATTAAAGATATGATGATGAAAAAATCGCTTTTTGGATACGGAAAAACAACTAAGGCAATCGCCCAAACTTTAGCTCACAAAATGGGAAATTTTGCCATTTATGATGATAAATTTAAAGAAAAAAGTTGTGATGAATTTGGAAATTGGCTTTTACCCGTGAGTGCATTTGAGCCTGAAAATAGTGAGCTTGAAATCCCAAGTCCGGGTTTTCCCCCTACACATAAACTCATCAAACAAGCAAAAAATTTGCAAAGCGAGTATGATTTTTTCTACGATGTAATGCCAAAAAGCGTATGGATAAGCGGAACTAATGGCAAAACCACCACCACGCAAATGACAGGACATCTTCTAGCTAAAATAGGCGCTCAAATAGGTGGTAATGTCGGCACACCCCTAGCACTGCTTGAGCCTTTTGCTAAACTTTGGATTTTAGAAACTTCTTCTTTTACCTTGCACCACACACATACGGCAAAGCCTGAAATTTACGCACTCTTGCCTATAAGTGCTGACCACTTATCTTGGCACGGAAGTTTTAAAGCTTATACAAATGCAAAACTAAGCGTTTTAGAAAGAATGGGTGAAAATAATGTCGCTATCCTACCAAAAGCTTACGAAAATTTTCCTACAAAAGCTCATATTATAAGCTATGAAGATGAATTTGACTTAGCAAAAAAAATGGAAATTGACGCTAACAAAATCTCTTTCACCCCTCCCTTTTTACTCGATGCCATAATGGCTTTAAGCATAGAAAAAATTCTACTTGATAGCCTTAGCTACGAGCTTTTAAATAGCTTTATAATGGAAAAAAATAAGCTTGAAGAGCTTTTTGATACACAAAATAGACTTTGGGTCAATGACACAAAAGCCACAAACGAATCTGCCGTGATAGAGGCACTCAAACGCTACAAAGATAAAAAAATTCATCTTATCGTAGGTGGAGATGATAAGGGTGTGGATTTGAGTGCTTTATTTTCATTTATGAGAGAATTTGACATTGAGCTTTATGCCATAGGCGTAAGCAGTGAAAAAATGATGGCTTATGCGAAAAAATTTGGACTAAACGCTACAAAATGCGAATTTCTACCAAAAGCCGTAGAAGAAATTTCAAAAAAGCTTAAACTTGGAGAAGTTGCACTTTTAAGCCCAGCTTGTGCGAGTTTAGACCAGTTTAGCTCCTATTTAGAAAGAGGAGAGTGCTTTAAAAAAAGCATAACAAATTTAAAGGAATAAAATGTGTGATTTAGAAAAAGGTGGGGTGATTTGGTTTAGTGGTTTAGCGGGGAGTGGCAAAAGTTTCATCGCTGAAGCACTTTGCGAAAAACTACGCACAAGGTTAAATAATGTCATTTATCTAGACGGAGATGAGCTAAGAGAACTCTTGGGGCATTTTGGCTACGATAAGGCTTCACGCCTTGAAGTTTCTTTTAAGCGTTCTAAATTTGCTCACTTTTTAAGTTCTCAAAATATGCTAGTTGTGGTTAGTGCCATTTCGATGTGGAAAGAAATTTATGAGTTTAATCGCCAAAGTTTAAAAAATTATTTTGAAATTTATATCAAGTGTGATTTTGACGAGCTTAAAAGACGCGATAAAAAAGGACTTTACAGCGGAGCTTTAAGCGGACAAATCAAAAATGTCGTAGGCGTGGATATACAATTTGACGAGCCAAAAGCACATTTAATCATAGACAATACAGAGCTTAATGGCGTCAATGAAAAGGTAGATACCATACTCAAAGCGTTAAATTTCAAGGCTTAAAATGCAAAGCTTACTTTCAAATTTCAAGCCAAAACAAGCCGAAATTCTACTAAGTGCCATTAAAAATGCTAACGATGAGGAATTTTCCTCTTTCGTTTTAAACAATATCAACGCTATTAAAGCTTGGCTTCACAGCGAAGAATTCGAAAAAAAGCATCTTAGAAAGCCCTTTCCTCCGCTTTTAAATCCTAAATTTTTAGAACTTGATTCTTCGAGATATTGTGCAAATTTAGCGTGGAATTTAAATTTGCCTCTTGATGTTTCGGGGGGGGGGGGGGGGACGCCTTAAGCTCATCTATATCTCGCCTCACGGCTGTGGTGCAGCAGCTTTTATCAATTATCTTTTCTTTTGCGATGTCTTTTGTCCGCCCTCTTGGAATATGCCACTTGATTCAAAAGAACGCTATATACGATATTTTACATATTTAAGTGAGGGAAAATACCCCTATTATGGAGTGAATATTAGCGAATTTAATGTAAAGGATATGGAAAAATTTCTGTATTTATTAGGCGAGGATACGCCAGTAATTATTGGCACAAGAGATAGCATAGGGATTTTAAAACACTGCATAGGACGCAACTGGGACAAAGTCCAAATGCCTATTAATAGGGAATTTAATCTTAGCCACGATTTTAGAGATTATATTGATTATATCACGCATAAAGATATGGAAACAAAGGTCGATTTTAACGACCTTGAAAACTCTTTTACGAGTGCAAAAATTTTGCCTTTTTTTAAAAATATCACGCCGGTAGATTGTGCAGAAATTTTGCCAGATAAAGCCTTTAAAACAATGCAAAACTTAGCCTTGAAATTTCATTTTAACCCACCTAAAAATGAAGCATATTTTCAAAATTATGAATTTAAAGGCTACATCCGCTATCTTTTGCCTTTAGTGCTTTACGCAAATGAAAATGACCCTGTTTTTAGCCTCAAACAAAGCGTGAAAGAAACGCCGCTTGATAGAGAAAATAGCCTCATCTTCATCATCAACCGCTTTGCAGACCACTACGAAGAATATGAAAATATCAGCAAGGAACTAACCAAGTGCCTTTGTGATGATTTGGCAGTTTTTATCAAAAAGGAGGATTTAAAACGCATTAGTAAAGAATTTTATGCAAAAATTAAGACATATTTGAGCGAATTTATCACTGAAATCGTTAGAGTTACAAAAGAAGCTGAGGAAAAAATTTTAAAAGAAAAAGATGTTTTAGAATATCTTAAAAAACACAAAGACATTAGCTTAAAATTAAAGCAAATTTTTGATGAAGAATTAAGATATTTTAAACAGCACCACCCAAATTTGGTGGAAACTTGGCATTATTATAAGGAATTTGAAAAAATCTGCGAAAATTTTAAGTCAAGCTAAGGGGTTAAAAATTTAAAGAAAAATGCTAAAATGCAAAGAAAAAAGGACTGCCTATGCAAACTCAACCTAATATGTTTTTAAACAGAGAGCTTTCTTGGCTTCGTTTTAATTCTCGCGTTTTAGACCAGTGCAGTAGGGACCTGCCCGTGCTTGAAAGATTGAAATTTATAGCGATTTATTGCACTAATTTAGATGAGTTTTATATGATAAGGGTTGCAGGACTTAAGCAGCTTTTTAGCGCTGGGGTTAATGCGAGCAGCAGTGATGAAATGCCTCCTCTTACTCAGCTTAAAGAAATTCGTAAATACCTACACGAAGAAAAAAAGCTTTTGGAAAAATATTTTCATCAAATTATCAATGAGCTTTCAAATGAAAATTTATTTATCAAATCTTACGAGGAATTAAGCGCGGAACTTAAAGCAAAATGCGATGAGTATTTTTTCTCCAATATTTTCCCCGTCATCGTGCCTATCGCCATAGACGCAACGCACCCTTTTCCGCATCTTAATAATCTTTCTTTCTCTTTGGCGGTTAAAATTTGCGATAGTCTCAATCCTGAGCTTACTAAATTTGGTATGATACGCATTCCTAGAATTTTGCCACGCTTTTATGAGGTTAATTCTAACACCTATGTCCCCATAGAAAGCATAGTTAAACAACACGCAGAAGAAATTTTTCCGGGCTTTAAGCTATTAGCTTCAACCGCATTTAGAGTTACAAGAAATGCTGACATTGTCATAGAGGAAGAAGAAGCAGATGATTTTATGCTAATCCTTGAACAAGGGCTTAAATTGCGTAGAAAAGGTGCTTTTGTGCGTCTTCAAATCGAAGAAAACGCCGACGCGCAAATTTTAGAATTTCTTCACGCCCACACAAAAATTTTCCATAAAGATGTGTATGAATACTCCACTTTACTTAATCTCCCCTCACTTTGGCAAATCGTAGGAAATAAGGCTTTCACACATCTTTTAAGTCCGCTTTATACGCCAAAAACTTTACCGCCTTTTGATGAAAATTTATCTATTTTTGAGGCGATTGATAAAGAAGATATTTTAATCATACAGCCTTTTGAGAGCTTTGACCCTGTTTATAAATTCATCAAAGAAGCCAGCGATGACCCTGAGGTGATTTCCATAAGAATCACGCTTTATAGAGTTGAAAAAAATTCCAACATCGTCCAAGCTCTCATCGACGCTGCCAATGAGGGCAAGCAAGTTACCGTAATGGTGGAATTAAAGGCTAGGTTTGATGAAGAGAATAATTTACACTGGGCTAAAGCCTTAGAAAATGCAGGCGCACATGTCATTTATGGAATCGCTGGTTTTAAAGTGCATGCAAAAGTCTCTCAGGTCATTAGAAAAAGTGGGGATAAACTCAAATTTTATATGCATCTTAGCACAGGAAATTACAATGCTTCCAGTGCAAAAATTTATACAGATGTGAGCTATTTCACCTCAAAGGCAGAATTTGCTAAAGACACGACAAGCTTTTTTCATATCCTCTCAGGCTTTAGTAAAAATCGCCGCTTAGAAAGCCTCGCAATGAGTCCAAATCAAATCAAAGAAAGAATTTTGAAAATGATAAAACTTGAAAGCACAAAGGGAAATGAGGGTGTTATCATCGCTAAAATGAATTCTTTGGTTGATTCTGATGTGATTAGTGCTTTATACGAAGCATCTTGTAAGGGGGTGCAAATCGATTTAATCGTGCGTGGAATTTGCTGTTTGCGTCCTAACACAGAATACAGCAAAAATATACGCGTAAGAAGTATAGTAGGGAAATATTTGGAACACGCTAGAATTTTTTATTTTAAACATAGCAGTCCAAATTATTTTATCTCAAGTGCGGATTGGATGCCTAGAAATTTGGAAAGAAGGCTTGAGCTGATGACGCCGATTTTTGATGAACGCTCCAAAACAAAACTCGCGCAATTTCTAAAACTAGAACTGAACGATAACGCCCTAGCATACGAACTTAGAGAAGATGGAGAATATTACAAAATCGCTCCAAAAGAAAATGATAAAATCATCGATTCGCAACTTACGCTAGAAGAAATCGTCAGTAAAATTTACAAAACCATACAAAAAGAAAATGACGAAAGTAAAGCAACGCACCTAGCTTCTAAGCTTTTCAAGGAGAATTAAAGCTCCTTGATTAAGCCCATACAAGCCTTAGAGATAATAGTATAAGTCTCGTCAAAATTCCCACTATACCAAGGGTCAGGGACTTCATCATAGCCCAAGCCCTTAGCAAAATCGGTCATTTTTCTTAATTTAGACTCGACATTTTTATAAACGCGTTTTACATTTTGCAAATTCATATTATCCATAACGATAATCATATCACTCTCATCACACATTTCTTGCGTGAGTTTTTTACTGACGAAATTTGAAATTTTGATATTTTTAACACTTAGCTTATTTTTCGTGCCATAGTGCATACCCTCGCCATTATGCTCACCTGAAGTACCAGCACTTGAAATTTGAAATTCCCCTATTCTACCCTCTTTTTCTAACAAATCTTTCATCACAAACTCAGCCATAGGAGAGCGACAAATATTCCCCAAACATACAAAAATAATTTTTTTCATCTTAGCCCCTTAAAAAACTTTATCTTACAACAAATCCTTAAATTTAAAATCTTTTTTAAATAAAAGTCTATTAAAAAAAATCTTTTTCAGTCGATATAGCAACTAGAAAGGTTTGCTATGAAAAAAGAGAATTTTGATGAAAACTCCCAGTTAGAAGAATTTGTTTCACAAGAGGATATGGCACGGATTAAAACAGAGCTTGTAACTTGCCCTGAGGCGAATAATTCTTTAGTAGGAACAATAACAGCTTTATCTAAAAATTATGCCAAGTCTGTTTTAATCACAAATTCCGAAATGGTAATAGACGAACAAGGCTTAGTAATGGATGCCTTTATATTTGCCGCTGCGAATTATGTCGCTCAAGCAGCTATCAATAAAGAATTTTCCGTCCTTATAGGCACAAGATGTTATTTTTATGCCCCCTTAAAAATAGGTGATGTGCTGGAGCTAGAAGCACACGCACTTTTTGATGAAAGCTCAAAAAAGAGAAGTGTCAAAGTTATAGGCAATGTTAAGGAAATCAAAATGTTTGAGGCAAATATCCAAATCGTTTGCACAGATGAACATATATTTAAACTCAAACGCCCACCAACTCAAGCCGTCCAACAAGAAGAAGCATCACAAGCTCCCGCTTCAAATATCAATCCAGAAACTATGGCGACTTCACTACTTGCCTCAATGGGGAAATAAATTAGGGCTTTGTAGGGATATCAACCCAATTTTTGGGGCATTCTTTATGATATGTCCCACTCGCATCATAATACTCTTTACAATCATCATAATAACGACTAGAAATTCCTCTTTCATTGACAAAGCAACCCGTCAAATTTAAAACCACGCTTAAAATAATTATGAACTTTTTCACTTTTTCCTCACTTATTTGCTTTACGCCACCTAAATGGCTCGATGGGATTTTTACTCTGCCAAAGCCCTTTTTTGCTTTCTTTGGCTTTCATTTGCTCCCCCTCATAACTTTTACCCCAATAAGCCCAAGCATAGCCCTCGCTTACCAAATGCTTTCCGATATCTTTTTCCCCCAGCTCCACACAGGCGACTATTCTACCATACTTATCTTTATTTTTATAGTTGATTGTCAGCTTTTGATTTAAAATAAGCCCTTGCAAATAAGTCTTAACCTTATGCCCAAATTCTTGTTTTAACTCGGGTGCATCAATGCCATAAATTCGCACCCTTTCTTTACCTCTCGCACTTAAAATATCTAAAGTATCTCCATCAATAACTTTAATAACTCTCGCCTCAAAGCTCTCACTACTCTTGGTAAAATCTTGTAAAAAAAATGCGAATAAAATAAAAATTAAAGCTAAAAATAACTTCGTAGGACTACTTGCAATCTTTCTTAAATTTAAAATTCTTCTTAGCTTACTTCTCAAAATTTACCCCAAAAATAAAAAATAATGGCATAATTCTAACAAAATTAAGGAGTAAATATGCAAGAGGTGATTGAAAATTTCAAAAAAATCTGTGCGATTCCTCATTGTAGTTTTGAAACGCAAAAATTAAAAAACTTCCTAGCAGATTACGCTAGAGAATGTGGCTTTAAGGTGCAAATTGACAAAGTAGGTAATGTGCATTGCATAAAAGGAGAGCCTAAAATTTGCTTACAAAGCCACTATGATATGGTATGTATAGGTGAGGCACCTGTGCTTGAACTTTATGAAGAAGAGGGTTTTTTAAAAGCTAAGAATTCTTCTTTGGGTGCGGATAATGGCATAGGTGTAGCGATAATGATGGAAGCGATGAGGCATTTTTCTCATTTAGAATGCCTTTTTACAAATGATGAAGAAGTGGGACTTTTAGGGGCTAATGGCTTAGAGTGCGAGATTAAATCGAAGAAGCTTTTAAATTTAGACCACGAGGGCGAAGATGAAATAATGATAGGGTGTGCTGGAGGCGTTGATATTAAAGCATTTAGAGAATTTAGCACACAAAAATCTTATGGAAAAGTTTATGAATTAGAAGCGAAAAATTTCAAAGGGGGACATTCTGGCATTGACATTATTAAAAATCACAAAAATGCCCTTAAAGAAATGGCAAGATTTATCGCTAAAAACGAGGGGCAAATCATCTCTTTTGAGGGGGGAGAAAGGATAAATTCTATTCCAAAACACGCTAAAGCTTTAATTATTTGCGATAAAGATTTGCAAGAAAACGAATGGATAAAATGCACCTTTAAGGGCGAACAAGAAGTTCAAATTTGTAAGCAGAGCAAGCTTTTGCTAAGTGTTATCAACGCCTTTGCTAATGGAGTTAGAAATTATGATACTAAGCTTCATATCGTAAAAACAAGCATTAATCTTTCGCTTTTAAGAATGCAAGAAGGGCAAATTATTTTTGAGCTTTTTGCACGCTCAAACGCACTCGAAGAACTGCAAAATTTAGAATTTGAAACCTTAGAATTTTTTAAAAGTTACACTTTTGAAGTCGAAAGTTCAAATTTTTATCCACCTTGGGAGGGAAAAGAAAGCATTTTAAGCCAAGAGGTTTTTAATGCCCTTAGCAAATTTGTCAAAAATGTCAAAATTTCAGCCATCCACGCAGGGCTTGAATGTGGCATTATAGAGAAAAAATTTCCTCTAATGTGCGTTTCCATAGGACCAAATATCTACAACCCACACTCAACAGATGAAAGATGTGAATTAAGCTCGGTAGAGAAGATTTCTAAAGCGGTATTTGAAGTGCTAAAAAACAATCAATAAGGCTTTATTAAAGCCTTATTTAAAAGTTGTGCCACCATCAACGATGAAGGTGTGTCCTGTAACCCAACTCGCCTTACTTGAGCAAAGAAACAAACAGGCTCCAGCTAAATCTTCAGGCTGTCCCATACGATTGAGCGGGCTAAGATTGATTGTCGCTTGTTTGACCTCTTCGTAATTTGTAAAAGCTCTTAGTGCGTCCGTTTCGATAGGACCACCACTTACAACATTAACGCGGATATTTTTATCACCCAGCTCAGTCGCAGCGTATCTTGCCATAGCCTCAACGGCAGCCTTTGCTGTGCCGTGTCCTGCATAATTTTCTATATGCACTAAATTTCCCGTTGAAGAGATGGAAACAATGCTTCCTCCGCCTACTTTTTCCATTCTCTTAGCGGCTTCTTGCGCTCCAACAACAAAAGCATTCACCGTAGCCGTAAAGATATTATTAATCCCTCTTGGTTTTAATTTCATAAATTTCGTATAGCCACCCACAACGGCACGCCCAGAAATAATAGCATTTGAAATGAAAAAATCAATGCGTTCAAAATCTTCATCAATTTTCTCAAAAAGTTCTTTATAAGTCTCAGGCTCTAAGATATTAAACTCATACGCCCTTGCCTTGATTTTATAATTTTGCTCCAAATCTTTCACCATATCATCGGCAATTTGAGCGTTAGAATTGTAAGTAAAAGCGATATTTACACCCACTTTAGCAAATTCATAAACGATAGCCTTGCCTATACCTCTTGTGCCACCGCTAATTACCAAAGTTTTTCCTTGAAATTCGTTATACATCAAAATCCTTTAATTTCATAATTTTTCATCACAGCTTCTATTTTAGCAAAATTTTCCTTAGTAGGAGGGCAAAGCGGAAGTCTAAATTCTAAATTTTCTATCAAACCCGCTATAAACATCGCTGCTTTAATCGGGATTGGATTACTTTCGCAAAAAAGAATTTTATTGATATTATAAAGCTCATCATTAATTTTCTTAGCCGCTTTAAAATCCTCGCTCAAAGCCTTTTTTGTCAGCTCACTCAGTCTATTTGGGAGTAAATTTGAGCTTACCGAAATAATGCCTTTTCCACCATTTGAAAGGATAGGATAATTAATTGCATCATCGCCAGAAATTAAAATAAGGCGTGGCTCGTGGGCAAGCAAATCAACACATTTGTCTATATTTCCACTCGCTTCTTTAATTCCATAAATATTTTCACACTCTCTAAAAAGTCTAATTGCCGTATCCGTAGCTATCTCACAGCTCGTTCGTCCTGGGACATTATATAAAAGCACAGGAATTTCCACACTAGAAGCTATAGCTTTATAATGCTGGTAAAGCCCCTCTTGCGTAGGCTTGTTATAATAAGGCGTAACACTTAAAATTCCATCAGCTCCGCACTTTTGTGCAAATTGTGCCAAACCTACCGCTTCGTGAGTGGCATTACTTCCAGCACCTGCTAAAACCTTGACATTGGTATTTTTACAAATATCCACAGCGATTTCTATGCATTCTCTATGCTCTTCGTGCGTTAAAGTCGCACTTTCTCCAGTCGTTCCAACGGGAACAACAGCATCAATGCCATTTTGAATCTGTCTTTTAATGAGCCTAGCGTAACCTTGCGTGTCTAGTTTTCCATCTTTAAAAGGCGTAATGAGCGCCGTCATCGCTCCTATAATGCAGTTTTTATCCATTATTTTCCTTTCTTAAAATTAAAGTTGTTGATTTTTCCTTAATGAAGTATTTTTTCGCTACGCTTACCAAGTCTTTCACCTCAAGTGCAGCGATATTTTTCTCATACTCAAGCAGAGGTTTTAAATCCCCTCTTGCTAAATAACTTCCACAAATATTAGATAAGCCACTGGCATTGTTTAAAGAAAAGATAAAATCACTTCTTGTATTATTTTTCACTTTTTGCAAAGCCTTTTGTGAAATCTTACCCTGCTTAATAGAGGCTAAAATTTCAAGCATTTTCTTTTCAACCTTCTCCGCTTTTACATTAGGATTACAATTTGCGATAAAAATAAACAAATTTTCATCAACGCTATCATTGACAAAGGCGTAAAATTCATTAACAAGGCTTAATTTATCGACTAAAATTTCGCTCAAAATCGCACTTTTACCACTTCCCAAAAGTTCAGCTAAAGCATTAAGTGCTGGAATATCCTTGTGTTTAAAATTTGGAATCTTAAAAGCAAGAGCTAAAAGCTCTGTTTGCGTATCTTTAAAAATTTCAGCGCGTCTTACGCCGTCTTGATTGGGTTCTTTTGTATGAATTTTTGGAATTTTTTTTGTGTTTTTAATCCCCTCAAAATGCTTACTCGCCATTTTAAAAAGCTCTTTAGCCTCGATATCACCACTCACTAGCAAAAGTGCATTTTGTGGCTGATAAAAGCTTTTGTGAAAACTTTTAATATCCTCAATATTCCAATTTTCAATGTCTTTATAAAAACCTATCGGGGTCCAGTGGTAAGAATGATACAAAAAAGCGTGATTATAAAGCCTAAAATATAAATAACCAAGCGGATTATTATCTGTCCTCCAACGCCTTTCTTCTAAAACAACCTGCCTTTCAGGCTGAAATTCCTCATCTTTTAGATTAAGATTTTGCATTAATTCTGCAAATAAACCTAAAGATTTATCCAAATTTTCCTTAGAGCATTTGATGAAATAATGCGTGTAGTCAAAGCCCGTGCTAGCATTATCCACCCCACCAAAGCCCTTAACTATCTCATCAAATTCCCCAGCACGCAAATTTTTCGTGCTTTTAAAATTCAAATGCTCTAGCATATGAGCTATACCGCTTTTCCCCATAATTTCATTTCTTGAGCCTACCTTATAAAAGATATCGACGCTAATCACTCCACTATTTTTATTAACAGGTAGGGCATAAACCTCAAGCTTATTTTTTAAAACCTTTTTTTTGTAATTTATCATTTTAACTCCACCCCAATCGCCTCGCTAATATGTAAAAAACCATCTTTTCTTAAAAGTTCTATCAAGCCTTCGTTAATATCCCTTGCCAAACTAGGTCCCTTAAAAATCATCGCCGTAAAAATTTGCACTAAACTAGCCCCCTTTTTAATCCTATCATAAGCCACCTCAGCACTATCTATACCCCCACTTGCAATAAGCAAAGTTCTTCCAAAAAGCTCTTTTGAAAGAGCGTGAAAAAATTCTCCACTTTTTTGCGTGATAAGCTTACCGCTAATACCTCCAAAAGTGCGGTTGTTATTAAGCAAAGTGTAATCCGTGCTTGTATTCGCGATGATAAAACCACTCACACCTTTTTCAATCGCACCCTCACAAAAACTTAAAGCGTCTTTAAATTCCATATCAGGTGCAATTTTTATCAATATAGGTTTAGTTGTAATTTCTTTTGCCTCTTTGAGTAAAGCACCCAAAAATTCTTCATTTTGCAAGTCTCTTAAATTTTTAGTATTTGGCGAAGAGATGTTGATGATAAAATAATCACACAAATCCTTAAAACTTCTAAGCAAAGTAAAATAATCATTTAAAGCATTTTCGTTGCTTGTAAGCTTATTTTTGCCGATATTAGCTCCAAGAGGCAAAACAAAGGGATAATTTTGTGTCATTCTTTTAGAAATTACATCCGCCCCTTGATTATTAAAACCCATAGCATTTTGTATGCTTTCTTCTTTTACGAGGCGAAAAAGGCGGGGCTTTTCATTACCCTCTTGAGCTAAGGGTGTGAAAGTGCCAAATTCCAAAAAGCCAAAACCAAGTGCGCTTAAAGGGCGTATCATCGTAGCATTTTTATCAAAGCCCCCAGCCAAACCTACAGGATTTGCAAATTCAAGTCCAAGTAAATTTTGTTTTAAAATTTCATTATCAACAATATATTTATAAGCCAAAAAGCTCAAGGCTCCGGGGAAAATAGCATTTAAAGCTCTTAATGAATACTCCACCAAGCTATGTGCGTTTTCTGGGTCCATCTTAAAAAGTAAGGGTTTGAAAAAATCATACATTTTTATCCTTTCAAATGCCAAATTCTAGCAAAAAATCCTTACAATTTCGTCTCATCGTTTTTTATTTTTAATTTACGATAAGCCTCACAAGTATTTAAAAGCTGTGCATCACTCCCACAGGCTAAAACCTTACCTTTATCTATAAGAGCGATTTTATCTGCATTTTCCACGGTGCTTAGACGATGTGCGACAAGTAAAATAAGTCTATCTTTTTTTAAATTTTCTATAGTTTTAACGATAGCCCTTTCGCTTTCATTATCCAGTGCTGAAGTCGCCTCATCAAAAATAAGCAAATCAGGATTTTTATACAAGGCTCTTGCTATGGCAATTCTTTGTTTTTGCCCTCCGCTTAAATTTTTACCATTTTCAAAAAGCTGAGTATAAATACCTCCCATTTTTTCCACAAATTCATAAGCGTTGGCAAGTTTTAAGCTTTCTATAACCCTTTGCTCGTCAAGCTCCTCGCTATAAGCGACATTTTCGGCTATGCTTTCGTTGAAAATGTAAATATCCTGCGTTACCAAAGCCATTTTTAAACGCAAAGATTTAAGACTAAATTTATCTATACTTTCGTGGTTTAGCAAAATCTCCCCACTCTTTCTTTTAAAAAAGTGCAATAAAAGCCCTATGATAGAAGATTTTCCACCGCCACTTGCCCCCACAAGGGCTAAAATTTCTCCCCTTTTAAAATTTAAATTCAGTCCGTTTAACACGCTTTTTTCATCATAAGCAAAATACACATCTTTAAATTCCACCTCATCAATGCACCCAAGCTCATCTTCTCCGCCCTTAATTTCAGGTTTTAAATCAAGTAAATAAAAAGTCCGCTCACTCGCCACGATGGCAGTTTGAAGTCTTCCATATAAACTTGTTATTTTTTTTATGGGCTGATAAAGGGCAAAAAGAGCCGACACAAAGGCGATAAACGCTCCAGCACTCATACGCCCCTCAATCACCTCTTTTCCACCTATCACTATCACAAGAGCAACGCCCAAAGAGCCGATTAGCTCCATTGTAGGAGAGATAAGTGCATCAACCCTGCTTATTTTTAAATTTACCTTACAAAGCCTTTCGTTGTGTGTATCAAATTTCATAAGTTCTTTTTGCTCTGTGTGGTTTGCCTTAATAAGCTCGATATTCGTAAAAATTTCTCCCAAACGAGAGAGCAAATCCGCGCCCGTTTCTTGAGTGTTTTTGGCATATTTTCTAAGCTTTCTAGCTAACCACAACAAAGGAATAGTCGCACAAGGAAGCACGATAAGAGCGAAAAAAGCCAATCTTGGACTATTATAAATCACCACACTAATAAGCCCTATGGCTGTCATTAACTCCCTTAAAAGCTCGGGAATTAAAGTCGAAACAATACTTTGCAATGCACCGATGTCATTTGTGCAGCGACTCATCAATTCCCCACTTCTATAACGCTTAAAAAATTCCATATCCAAACGCAAAAGATTTTCAAGCACCTTAAAACGCAAGGTTTTTAAAATATTTGTGCCAATATAAGCGATATAATAGCTTTGCATATAAAGCCCGACATTTTTAGCCAAATACGCAAAAACAATAAAAAATGGCACGATATAAAGCAAATCAATTCTTTTTTCTATGAAAATATAATCCAAAATAGGCTGTAAGGAATGAAAACTAGCCGCCGTGCCTAAGGCTGCTAATGCCATTCCCAAAAAAGCAAGTAAAAAATACCTAAAATACGCGATATAAAAAGGCTTAAAACGCCATAAAATTTCTTTTAAACTCATTAAGCTTTCTCCCAAATCGTGCCTTGCGGCGTGTCTAAAAGCAAGACGCCAAATTCTGCTAAATTATGCCTTAGCTCATCTGCCAAAGCGTAATTTTTCGCCTTTTTAGCCTCTGTGCGTTTAAAAATTTGCTCCTCTATCCACGCCTTTTGTGTTTCATCAAAGCCTTGCTGAAAATATAAAATCGCATCTTCAAAGCCCACACCCAAAATCAAAGCAAGCTCCTTAAAGTCCTCCCTCAAATCCTCTCTTAAGCCCTTATCTTTACTTTCATCTAGCCTTAAATTTGCATTGACTATAAATTCATCAAACAAAGCCAAAGCCTTAGAGATGTTTAAATCATCTTGTAAGGCTTGCAAAATAGTAAGAGAAAGCTCTCTTTCACACTTTTTAGGCTTGTCTTCTAATTCGTTTAAATCAAGGCGTTTTTTAAGGCGGTAAAGCTTATCTAAACGCTTTTTACATAGGGATAAATCCTCCAAAGAATAATTAAAATGCGCCCTATAATGCACACTCATTAAATAAAACCTCAAAGCCTCACTGCTAAATTTTTTTAAAGCGTCCTTAATGAAAAAGCTATTATTAAGGCTTTTACTCATCTTTTCGCCATTTATATTCACAAAGCCATTATGAAGCCAGTGCGTGGCTAAATCTTTATGAAAGGCACAACGACACTGCGCCGCCTCATTTTCGTGATGCGGAAAAAGCAAATCCACCCCCCCAGCGTGTATATCAAGTCCGTCCTTAAATAAAGCCTCTATCATCGCCACGCACTCGCTATGCCAGCCCGGACGCCCCTTACCAAAGGGTGCAGCATAAAAGCCCTCGTCAAATTTCCATAGCACAAAATCACTTTCATTTTTCTTTTCTTTCTGCTCTAAAAGCCTTGTTTTAGTCTCTTCAAAACTGCGTTTTGAAAGACTTAAATACGCTTCATCTTTACTTGTATCAAAATAAATTCCATCTTCTAAAGTATAGGTAAAACCCTGCTTTTCCAAACGCAAAATAAGCTCTATCATCTGCTTAATATATTCGGTCGCCTTAGGCTTTAAGTCAGGCTCTAAAACACGCAAATTTTTCATATCTCTTTCATAATGGGCGATGTATTTTTGTGTGATTTGCTCTAGGCTTTCGCCACTTTCTTGCATTTTTTTCAAAATTTTATCATCAATGTCAGTATAATTTCTAGCAAAGTAAAGCTTTCTTCCAAGTGAAAGCAAAACCCTTCTTAATAAATCAAAACAAATGCTACTTCTAGCGTGTCCTAAATGTGCATCATCATACACCGTAGGACCGCACAAATACATATTAACAACGCCCTCTTTTTTAAGGGCTAATTTTTCTTTTTTCACACTATCAAATAAAAGCATTAAAGCCTCCTTTAATCCACTCAAAAAACTCTATTAAAACGCTAATTATCATCATTTTACTTTCTAAAAGCAAATAAGAAAAACAAGCTAAAAAAACTAAGGCTAAAAGGCTTTTCTTCCAAGAAATTAAGCTCCAAAAACGCCTAAAACCAAATTCTTTAATATTAGCCAAAAGTAAATAAAAAGCACTTAAAGAACTCGCAAATGCCACCGCTAAAACCTTTAAATTCTCATCTTTAATCAAAAAAATTAAAACGATAGAAACAAAAGCACTTAAAATAAGGGATTTTATAGCGATAATGGCGGCTATTTTTTGCTTAAATTCCGCATAAAGCCACAAAGAAAAGAGTTTTTGTAAGCCAAAAGGCAAAAGACCTAGCAAATAAGCCATCAAAACATAAGCACTTAAAAGGCTATCTTTTTGCGTGAAATTACCTCTTTCAAACAAAAGTACGCAAATTTCTTTCGCAAAAATAATCCCTACTACACTTGAAACAACAAGCAAAAAGCTAAGTCCTGCTAAAGCCTTACGCATAAAGTCTAAAGCCTCTTTTTCTTGACTGCTTTTTAAAAGTCTTAAAATTTTAGGAAAGGCAACTTGAGTAAGAGCGATAGCAAAAAGTGCAAGGGGAAGTTGAAAAACACGGTTAGCATAATAAAGATAAGAAATGCTTCCTGTGATTAAAAAACTTGCTATGGTTGTGTCTAAAAGAGAGCTGATTTGAGTCGCTGAAGAGCCTAAAACTCCGTGAGAAAATGTGCTATAAAAGCCTTTTAAATTCGCCTTATACCGCCTTAACTTAATGCTTAAGCCCATAGCCCTAACCGCCGCATTATTTTTCAAGGAAAAAAGATGCAAAACAAGCTGTGCCACCCCACTTAAAAGCGTGGCGTAAGAGAAGTAATAAAGCGTTTGATGAGGGTCATTTTTATCCACGAAAAAAGCGGCGATAACTATGCTAAGATTAAACAAAGAAGCGGAAAAAGAAGTGAGGAAAAATTTGTGCTTATAATTTAATAAGGCACCAAAAAAGGTTACTACAAAGATGAAAAATAAATACCAAAAATTAATAGCCACCAAAGGAGAGGCTAAGGCTATGGTCTTTGCATCAAAGCCAAAGGCAAAAATTTTAGTAAAAAAAGAGGCGAAAAAACTTACTAAAAGGCAAAATAAAAAGACAATGAAGCCAAATTGTAAAAGCACACTTACACAAAATGCACCCTTTTTCCTTGCTTTGACAAAATTTGGCAAAAAACTTTGCCCAAAAGCACCCTCAGCAAAAATGCGTCTAAAAAAAGCAGGCATTTTAAGTGCGACAAAAAAAATATCGCTATAAAGCCCAGCCCCTAAAAAAAGGGCTATTAAAACATCTCTAGCTAGTCCTAAAATCCGAGAAAATAAAATACCAAGAGCATTGATTATATAATTTTTAAATACCAAATTTTCTACTCTAAATTAAAATAAGCAACAATTCTAACAAGCTTATTTTAACGCTTTTTAACGCGCATATTTTTCATAAGCTCTAATATGCTTTAAAGTCTTTAAAAATACACTAAAAGCACTTTTTTGCTTTGCCCTAGCGTGTAAGATAAATTCACCCAAAAACAAAAAAGAAGCAAAGTCTTTATCACTGAAATTTTGGGCATTTTGTGCGATTTTTAAATCCTCATTTTGATATTTTATCAAGCGTGAAATTTTAAGCAAATTAAAATTCTTTGTGTAGCGGTATAATAACGCACCAAGCCCTGCATAAAGCAAATGGTCTTTAATGTGGCTTTTAAGCTCTAAAAGCTCGGTATTAAAAGCAGGAGTTTTAACCGCTTCCTCCCACCATAAATCATTGACATTACGCCCCTTACTATCATTAAAAGAGCGTAAAAATTTCCAAGGCTTAAAGCATAGATGAAGAATTTTAGGATTTTTAAAACTCCTCTCAAATTCTTCTCTTGTATAGTTTAAATAGCCTTTTTTATCATCTTTTGTAATCACATAAGCGTAGGCATTGACAAAGAAATTCCAAGCAAAATCAAGCTTTAAACGCCTTTTAGGCTCTATAGAGGCATTAAGCAAATCTTGGTCTGCACTTTTAATATAAAAACATTTTGACGCTAAGTCCTCACAACGCTCTTCAATTTGTGCCTTTTTGTATTCCTTCACATTGATAAGCAAAAAACCCGCGTTAAAATAATTTTCATCAAAATAAAAAATCTTCTTTTCATTTGCTTCTTTAAATTTAATCTTGGCTTTCTTACTTCCCATATCGCCCACCACAGCGACAATCTTATCTTTCAAATCAAGAGCAAAAAGCTCTCTTACATCATCAAAAACGAGCATATCAGAATCTAAATAAAGACAAGTTTTGACACTTTCATCTAAAAAAGCCATCATTTTAAGGCGGTAGTAAGAAAGTTTATTATTTTGTGCTGCACCTGAACTTGGAAATTTGTCAAATTTGGCATTATCCTGGATGTGGATTATGATTTCGCAAGGGTAAATTTCGCACAAAGCTTTTTGCAAATTTTCTAGCTTTTGCCTCGTTTCATCGCTTACAAAATCGCTTAAAATGTGAAAGCAAAAAGGCTTTTTTTCATAAGCTTTTGTCGCATTTTTGATAATGCTACTCATCAAAACACTCGAAAATTTGACATATTTTTCATCAGCGGTTAAAAAAATATGATACATCAAAACCCTTTAAAATTGTTAATTAAATCAGCCACCTTTAACACATCTTCCTCACTCATCACAGGAGAAATAGGCAAAGACAATACTTCATTATGAATTTGTTCACTAAGTGGCAAAGAAAGATGGCTTAAGTCTTTATAGCACTCTTGTTTGTGTGGGGCTATAGGATAGTGAATGATGGTCTCAATGTCATTTTGTTTCAAATATTTTACCAAAGCGTCTCTAAAGGGCGTTCTTATCACAAAACAATGCCACACATGCCCTTCTTCTTTTTCGCAACAGGGCAAAATGACATCTTTATGCTTAATATTTTTAAGATAAATTTGGGCAATCCTTCGCCTTGCCTCATTGTCTTTATCCAACATCTTAAGCTTAATGCTTAAAATTCCCGCTTGCAATTCATCAAGTCTTGAATTAAGTCCCTGATAAATATTTTCATATTTTTTTAAAGAACCGTAATTTGCCAAAGCTCTTATTTTAGTCGCTAAAGCTTCATCTTTACAAAGAACAGCACCAGCATCGCCTAAAGCACCTAAATTTTTACCCGGATAAAAAGAAAAACCAGCCGCATCTCCAAAACTTCCCACCCTTTGCCCACTATAAATTGCTCCGTGAGCTTGAGCACAATCTTCAATGAGTTTTAAACTATATTTTTGTGCAATTGTAGAAATTTTATCCATATCGCAAACTTTACCATATAAATGCACCACCATAATAGCTTTAGTTTTAGAGCTAATGTTAGCCTCAATGCGATTTGGGTCAATATTATAAGTTCTAAGCTCAGGCTCGATCAAAATAGGCTTACAATCATTATCACTAATAGCCAAAATGGAAGCAATATAAGTATTTGCTGGGACAAGAATTTCACTCCCCTTTTCAAAATCAAAAGCCCTAATAATAAGTCTTAAGGCGTCCAAGCCATTTGCCACACCTATGCAATGTTCTACACCGCAATAATTTGCAAATTGCTTCTCAAAAAGTTTCGTTTGCTCTCCCAAAAGAAACCAACCGCTATCTAAAAGCTCTTTAAATTTAACTTCAAATTCCTTATTAAAACGCTCATTTACTTTCTTTAAATCTAAAAATTTAACCATATAAAATTCCTATTTTAAAAATATAAAAATTAAAAAAACAAAAATTATAACAAAATTGAGAATAATAGAAATTTTAGAAATTTTTTTATATTTTTTATATTGCATAAAACGCTTGGTATTTTTTTCTTCTAAATGATCTATTAGGGCTAAATATTGCTTAAAATCAAAGCTGTAATTTTTATGTAAAATTGGCAAATTTGTGCTAACACTTTGCATAATTTTATGATAGCCCCAATATTTTCGCATCAAAATAGGAGATTTTAAAGCCATTAAGCCTAAAAAATATCTTAAATTTTCCTTTTCGGGTTTGACATTAAACTCCCCTATCTCATTTGCAAAAGCTTTTTCTAACAAAGCCATATCCTCAAATTCTAAAAAAGTCTCCATTAGCATATAGCTTTCCATTTCTTCTCGCTTCATCGTGCGTTCTGTGCGAACGGAAATATTGCTTGTCTTAGGATCAAAACGATAGCGTATTAAAAATTCGTCAATAAGCTTAATTTCTCCATTTTTCAAAATTTTAATAAACATTTGCGTATCTTGATGATTACACATTGACACATCTAAGGGATAAAGTGTGCTTGAAAAAAGCTCTCTTCTTATCGTTAATCCCACAGAACTTAAGCAATTTCCCATCATAAAAAACTGATTGATTAATTCACTTCTTGCTCTAAGTTTTAAATAAGCTTCCTTAGAAGTTATTTGATTATCCCTATCAATGACTCGCGTATTGGGAACAAAAGCTAAAATATCAGGATTTTCCAAAGCGTGATGATAAATGCGTTCTAAAGCATTATCTTCGAAAATATCGTCACTCGCACAAAACACAATCAAATCTCCGTTTGAGTTTTCAAAAGCGGTGTTTAGTGCTGCATTTATGCCCTTATTATACTCGTGCTGTATTAGTTTAATGCGCTCATCTTTAAATTTAGCAATCTCTTTTACATTATCATCACTAGAGCAATCATCTACAATTATAAGCTCAAAATTCTCAAAACTTTGCCTTAAAACACTCTCTATAAAAAATCTCACAAATTTTTCATGATTGAAGCTTGGACATAAAATCGAAATTTTTGAAGCCATTAGACAGCCTTTTATAATAAAATTTAAAGAAATTAAATAATATCATAAATTTGCCACATTTATCTTTACCCTTATAAAAAATATAATCCACAAAACCGATCTTATAGGTATAAAAAGATAAGCTTTGGTAATTTTCAAGGAGATGTCGTTCTATCTCCTCTTTTTCTTCTTTATTAAATTGTTTTCGATTTTTAAAATACATTTTTAAATTTCCATAAAAAATATTAAATCTTGATTGATTGAGTTTTTTTAAAATTTTATGAGACAAATTAAGAGAGATTGCAAGTTTTTCTAAATTTTCTGCTGTTTTGTAAGTATCAAAAAGTCTTGGACTCAATCGCCTAGTCACACTTTGTAAATTTGCAAAAACTACCCCCCCCCCCCCCCGTGAAGAAAGCTATGTTAGAAGCATTTAAAAATAAAATTCTTGTTAAAAATTCATCCGCATTCATTCCCTCATAGTTCTCATCATAATATTTTTTTGCAAAAAGACTTTTATAAAGACTAAATCCACGAATACGCCAATCAATTATATATTCAAATGCCTCCCTACCATTAATTATTTTGTGAAGCCATTTTAAGTCATTATCGATGCAAACATATCTCTTTTCTCCATAAACCATATCACCCACAACAATATCCGCCCCACTTTCATCATAACGCTTCAAGCCAAGCTCTAAATAATTTAATTCAAACATATCATCACTATCTAAATGCGTTAAAAGCTCACCATTTACATAAGGAATGGCAAATTGCCTTGCTTTAAATGCATTTTTTTCATTTTCTTTGTGTAAAACCAAAATTCTATCATCTTTATTTGCATATCTTTGTAAAATTTCCAAAGTCTCATCACTTGAGCCATCATCGACACATATAAGCTGCCAATTAGAATAAGTTTGATTTAGCACACTTTCAATAGCTTTATCCACCCATTTAGCACTATTGTAACAAGGCATTATAATTGAAATTTGAATCATTTTTTCCTCGCTTCAATCTTAAATCCATCTATACCAGAAAGTATAAATTTATCATCAAATTCCTTAAAAACTTTTCTTCCAATAAATTTTTTACTTAGTCTTGACTTTACAATTTGAAAATGATTAATTTGTGGAAGTTGATATTCTTCAAAAATAAATGCACGAAGTTCATTGTGAATTTCAAAACTCGTCTTATTTAAATCAAGTTTTCTTTCAAATTCTATACTTTTTCTTGTAAAAAAACTTCCTATTAAATCTTGCTTTTGTCGCTTACAATTTCCACTTTCTAATTTTTTAAATTCTAATTTAAAAAGCAGAAAAGCATTTTTAAGATATTTAAAATACAAATCTCTAGCAGTATCATTAAGACCTATTTTAAAAAGTCTTTGAGAGATAATATCGCCCGTATCTATCCCATCATCAATATAATGCAAAGTGACTCCAGCCTCATTTTCTCCATATAAAATAGGCATTATGGAAGTATAAACACCCTTATATTTAGGCAAATTTGAAAAATGAATATTAAAGAGCCTCTTGCTTACAAATTTTTCAGGCTTGATAATTAAATCAAATTCTAAAGAAATAAAAAGCAAATCTTTCACACTATAACATTCCTCTAAACTCACAATTTTTACGCCATATTTTTGAGCAACCTTTTTTAAGGATCTTTGCCAAGTGTCCTTTCCCTCATCATTTTGATTAGGCACCACGATTAAATCTTTTGGCTCATAAAATGTAAGTAAAAATTCCAAAGCATTAACGGCAATATCATTTTTTCCAGCTATGCAAACTTTCATCTATGCCACCTCATTTGCAAAGCTTGTATGAAAAATTACGCGATTATTTTTTAGAAGAGTTACCCCCCCCCCCCCCCCGTTAATATTCAGCTCATAAAAACTATGCACAATTGTCCTTGCACCAAAGCCCTCTTTTTGTGCGATAAGTCCTTCGTTTAAGAATAAGCCATTATTTTCTGTGGAGATTCCAAAGTCAAAGTATTGTTTTGTTGTAGCATATTTATCTATCAATGTTTTTATAAGTAAGTCTAGCGCACCTACCGCCCTGCCCTTTTCACTTGTTGCTAAATATTGTGTATGCACGAGATTTGGATAGATAAAAAGCAAAGTAGCTGCTAGAATCTCATTATTTTGTTTTGCAATGTAGAGAGTAATATTTTCTTTAAATCTATTATGAAGTAATTCTAACTCTTTGGCTGAATGCACAGCTTGTGTATTATGCTTTGTTTGCAAGACTTCATTTAATAGTGTGATAAAAGCAGGGAAGTTGGTGGAAGATTCTATAACCACACCTTCACGCTTTGCCCTAGAAATCTGTGCTTTTCTACCCTTTGGCATTGAAAGTAAATGTGCTAAATTAATGCTTGAAGAACAATCTGTGCGGCAGGGCTTTGCCCCAAAGAGAGACAACGCATATATATCCTCTTGTGCGGGGTATTTATGATAAATATAGGGGATTGCTTTATAAATCATCTTTTGTGCCTTAATCTCTCGCATATACTCTAATAACGCCTCGAAACACTCAAGCATTTTGTATTGCTTCATTATGGAATTAGTGATAAACCCACCAAAAGTTAGCCCTTGATGAGAATATAATACACAATCTTTGATATTTAAAGGTAAAAGGGCGATAAGCTTAGAATCTTCATAAAACATTAATGAATGATCCATAAATCTATCAGCGTGATAATCCATATAATTTCTATCAAACATAAAGATTCCATTTTTAGCATTTTGATTAAATAAATTCCACTCTTTAATCTTTATTTCCTCATAAATGGAAATTTTTATCATTTAAAGCCCTCTAATTGTCTAATTTTAATCGCGGGAATTCCGGCATAAACACCAAATTCATCAGTATCTTTAGTTAGCACAGCACCGGCACCGATAATACAGCCTCTTCTAAGTCTAACACCGGGCATTATAGTTACATTTGCACCAATCCAAACATCATCTTCAACAATAATCTTTATATTTTTTTTAATTAATTTTTCCCTCACATAAGAATTTTGGGTCAAAAGTAAAGAATTATTGGGTTCACTATTTGCTATAAAAGTAACATTAGGAGCGATAGAAACTCTCTTAGCGACAAAAACGCAAGGGCTAAAATCATCATTCATTGTAAATTTTAAACCTAAATTTGAAAAAGTCCCCTCATCCATAATGAAGCCTAAGCGTCTTAAATAAAGTTTTCTAATTTTCGCATCTGGATAGTAAAAAGCAATAAATTTAACAGCTCTTATACTCAAACGATCACAAGAATGTTTCAAAAAATTATGAAAACAATTCTCTATTTTATTAAATATCCAAACATATATTGCATACATTAAAACTGCCTCAAAAATTCATCATAATCGCGGATATACTCACTCTCATCATAAAAATCGCTTGCCAAAATCATTAGCTTACAACCATATGAGAAATTTCGCATTTCCCGCCACATATTTTTACCTATATAAAGCCCTATATCTGGGCGATTTAAAAACACATTTTGCCTTTTAGTTCCATCATCTAACACAAACTCACAGGAGCCATCCATAGCGACGATAAGTTGCTCCAAATGCTTATGTGCATGTCCCCCTCTTTGAAATTCTGGCTTAGTATCAAAGATATAATACACTCTTTTAATCTCAAAAGGGATATTTTTTAAATTTTCCAAAGCTACCAATTTCCCCCTCTCGTCAGCCTTTACATCTAATTTCATTACCTTACAATTCATAGCTACGCCACCTCCAAAAGATAACGAAGGCTACTTACTCCCCCCCCCCCCCACATCTGCTTAAAAGCTTCATAATCGTAAATATATTCATCTTTATCATAATAACAATCACTCAAAACAAGCAAAATGCAATTTTCACTAAAATGATACATCTCTTTCCATAACATTTTGTCTAAATATAAAGCTTTTTGGGGACTATCTAGTAAAAATTCCTCTTTTTTTACACCATTATCTACACAAATTTTACACGCACCCTGCAAGGTTACAAAAAGAAATTGAGAATTTTTATTAGCGTGCTCTCCCCTTATGACATCTTTTGGCACACCAAAGATATAAAAGGCTCTTTTAATCTCAAAAGGGCAATTTACATTCTTTTGTAAGGCTATAAGCATAGAGCCTTTGTCATTATGCATTTGCAAATCAATCATCTTATACATCTTTATTCCTCCTGTTTGATTTCTTTAATTAATCTTGCGGGATTGCCAGCTATAATTAAATTTGCTCCAAAAGACTTTGTTACCACACTGCCACTTCCCACAACACAGCCACTTCCAAGTTTTACACCTTTTAACACAATAACATTATTCCCTATAAAGCAGTTATCTCCTATCTCCACACTCGCACTTTGTATATATTTCTCATCATTTCTATTTTTTATTGTAAGTGCGTGAAAATCAGAACTCATAACCTGAAAATTTGTCCCTATAAAGCAATTTCTGCCAATATGGATACCCTCTCTATACGCAACAAGAGAAAAATTGTTATTAATAAATGTTCCAGAATCTATACTTATCATAGTATTACCCCCCCCCGCACATCAATGTGATTGCACGCATTAAAAAATAAAGGAGACGGATAATAGCCCAGATGCACATTATCAGCAATACATATTTTACCCTCATTCACGCTATGAAAAATCGTAGCTGAATGTATTTTAAAACCCCCAGACACTTTAACATTAGAAACGAAATGACGATAATACGCCACTCTTATTTTTTGCAATATTCTAGCTACTTTATTCATAAAACACTCCTATATTTTCTCACATAATACCGCAATGTCTTCTCTAGCCCACTTGCGAAACTCTCTTGTGGCTTCCAGCCCAGAATCTTAGCTATCTTGCTAGAATCAATGGCATAACGCCTATCGTGTCCTGCCCTATCCTGCACAAAAGCAATTTGACTTTGATAAGACTTTTTATCCGCCCTTGGGGCAATCTCATCAAGCAATGCACAAATATGCTTTACAATCTCTATATTCACACGCTCACAATTCCCACCGACATTAAAAGTCTCACCATAGCATTGTGAGTGAAACACTACATCAATAGCACGGCAATGATCCTCCACATAGAGCCAATCACGCACATTTTTACCATCGCCATAAATAGGTATTGTCTCACCTTGCAGAGCGTTACGAATGATTGTAGGGATAAGCTTTTCATCGTGTTGCTTAGGACCATAATTGTTAGAGCAATTTGTAATAAACGCCTTTAATCCATAGGTATGGATATAAGATCTCACAAGCATATCGCTTGATGCCTTAGAAGCTGAATAGGGGGAGTTTGGTGCATAGGGTGTAGATTCTGTAAAATACCCACTCTCGCCCAAAGAGCCAAAAACTTCATCAGTGCTAATGTGATGAAACACACAATTTTCCTTGCCTCTTTTTGCAATATGCGGTGCTTCAAACCAATGTAAATAAGCAGTATGCAAAAGATTAAAAGTCCCATTGACATTTGTTTTTATAAACGCATTGGGATTGGCAATAGAATTATCTACGTGAGATTCAGCAGCAAAATGTATCACACTTTCAATCTCATATTTTTTGAAAATTTCATCTACCAAGCCTTCATCACAAATATCGCCCTGTATAAAAGTATAATTGTTGAAATTTTCCACACCTTTTAGATTCTCTAAACTTCCAGCGTAAGTAAGCAGATCTAAATTTACAATGTGATAATTTGGATATTTTTTCAAAAAATACAACACAAAATTGCTACCGATAAAACCAGCCCCACCTGTTATTAAAATACTTTTCACTGCCCTGCCCTACTTAAGTCTAAAAGATTTTTCAAATACTCACCATAGCCACTTTTTTGCAAAATGTAAGCACGCTCTAGCAATTTTTCTTCATCAATCCAGCCATTATGATAGGCAATCTCCTCTAAACACGCGATTTTATAGCCCTGTCGTAACTCAATAGTCTGCACAAAAGTAGAAGCCTCCACAAGACTATCGTGCGTGCCTGTATCAAGCCACGCAAAGCCCCTGCCTAGCACTTGAGATCTTAACTTATTTTGCTTAAGATATGCAATATTTACATCAGTGATTTCTAGCTCTCCCCTTGCACTAGGCTTTAAAGATTTAGCAATAGAAATAGCGTTGTTATCATAGAAATATAACCCAGTTACCGCAAAATTACTCTTAGGATTAAGTGGCTTCTCTTCAATGCTTAACGCCCTGCCCTCTTTATCTATCTCTACTACACCAAAACGCTCTGGGTCTTTAACGCGATAGGAAAAAATCGTAGCAATGCCATTTTGTGCCTCTTGCTTTGCCTCTAAAAGCATAGGCGAAAAGCCCTGCCCATAAAAGACATTATCCCCCAGAATCAATGCTACATCATCATTGCCTACAAACTGCTCTGCTAAAATAAGTCCTTGAGCTAATCCATCAGGGCTCTCTTGTATAGAATACTCAATCTCCATACCAAGCCAACTACCATCGCCAAAAATCTCTCTAAATCTTGGTGTATCTTTAGGGGTAGAAATGATTAAAACCTCTCTAATTTGCGCAAGCATTAGCACAGATAATGGATAATAAATCATAGGCTTATCATAAATAGGCAACAACTGCTTAGACACCATAAGCGTAGATGGATAGAGTCTTGTCCCACTTCCACCTGCTAAAATAATTCCTTTCATTTTTCCTCTTTTTTTACTAATTCTATTTTTTCTTTCTTAATCAACTTTAAATATCTCTTCTTTAAATCTAAAGTCTCTTTTTCTAGGTGCATAAAAAGCTTTTCATTTAAAGAATTTGGCGGAAAATTTTTAGCAATACTTTTGATAAACTTAAGGCTTTTTTTCTTATCTTCATAATTTTGCCTTAAAATCATCTCATCTTTGCTCTCATAACGCCCAAAAGCGTTAAATTCGTAGCGGTAAATACTATGCTTAAAAATAGCTATACTTTCACAAAACATAAAATAAATATAGCAAAAAAGCACATCTTCGCCATAGCACAAAAACGCATTTTTATCAACAAACTCAAAACATTTTAAAGCCAAATCCTTACGAAAAACCTTAGCCCAAACCGACCAGCAAAAATGCCTTTGCTCTGCCAAAAAACTTAAAAACTCATTTTTATTAAAAAGCCTATCTTGCTTAAAACGATAAAATTGCTTTATTTTAACCCTATGCACAAAAGAGTCAAAAAGCACCACATCAGCTTTTAAATTTAAACTTTCAAAAACCCTTTTTAACGCCCCATCGCATAAATAATCATCTGCGTCTAAAAACATCAAAAAAGGCGAATTTGCCCTTAAAATTCCCTCGTTTCTACTTGCAAAAGTGCCTAAGTGTGTGGCATTACTAAAAAGCTTAAATCGTCTATCCTTTTTAACAAATTCTAAAGCTATCTTAGCTCCCTCATCTTCGCTTTTATCGTCAATAATAATCACTTCATAATTGATAAAATCTTGATTTTGACAGCTTTTTAAGGCTCTGTGTATGAAATTTTCGCAGTTATGAAGTGGGATGATGATAGAAATTATTGTCATTTTTAGCCTATTTTGTTAAAATTGAAATTTTATCACATAAGGGCAAAATATGAAAATTTTTATCAATCTTCCCACTTGGCTAGGCGATTGCGTTATGGCTAGTGCGGCGATTTATGGCATTAAAGAGCGGTTTAAAGAAGCGGAATTTGTCTTTTTTGGCTCTTTTGTAGCGACAGGGCTTTTTAAAGAATTTCCCAACTCAAGCATTATCTTAGAAGATAAAAAAAAGCGCTACAAACAAGCCTTTCATTTGCGTCAAAATCATCAATTTGACCTTGCATTTTCTTTTCGCTCGGCACTTTCGGCAAAGCTTATTTTAAAAATCATAAAATCCAAAAAAAAATTTTGTTTCAACAAAAAAATCTTAAAAGACTCACATCAAGTTTTAAAATACTTAAATTTCATTGAGCATACTTTAAATTTTCAAATCTCATCAAAAGATTTAAAACTACCCATCAAAACGAAATTTAAAGCACCCCTACAACTTAAAAGTGGCAAAAAAATTCTCGCTTTAAACCCTGGTGCAAGCTATGGGAGTGCTAAACGCTGGGATGAAGAGTATTTTGCAAAAGTGGGGTTTGAATTTGCCAAAAGCCACGAAATTATTATTCTTGGGGCGGGTAAAGAAGAGGCTATCATTTGTGCTAGAATTGCCAACATACTCGCACAAAAAGGCGTTAGGGCGAAAAATTTATGCAACAAAACAAGCATTCAAACCCTCGCACAAAATATCGCCTTAAGTGATATTTTCCTCACAAATGACAGCGGAGCCATGCACATAGGTGCGGCTTTAAAGGTGAAAATGCTAGTGATTTTTGGACCGACTAAATTCACTCAAACCTCACCTTGGCAGAGCGAAAATGCTAAAATTATCCATCTTAATTTAGCTTGTATGCCCTGTATGAAACGCACCTGCATACTAAAACACCATAAATGTATGAAAGATTTAAGTCCTAAAATGGTGATAGAAAAATTGAAAGAATTTAAGATTTAAAGGAACTTTGTGCCAACTCTTGCAAGCTAAAATCCGCCACTTTTTCATAGCTAAAGCCCTTTTTAGCTATGAAATCTAACAAAGTTTTCTCCATAATACTAGCCGCTTTTATAATCTCAGCTGAAAGCTCAAAACTCATAGGCTCAATGCGTCTTGGCACTGCAGCTAAAATTTGTGTATGCGGTAAATCCCCAGCTAATTCCATATATTGTAGCGTTTGAAGCATTTCTATCTCGTGTGCGCTTCCACTCCAACTCACCCTCTTTGGCATTGCATCATAAGGGAAAAAAAACACCTCGCCCACCTCTGCGTTGTCCGCATCAATGCAGTCAAGAATAATCATTTCATCATATTCTGCAATAATATAACTCAAATGCAAGGCTAAAGTGCCTCCATCGATGAAAGTAAGGCTGTGAGTTGGATGATGGAAGCGGTAGTTTTTTTCAAGCTGTTTGCAAAGATGAACGCCTAAGCCTTCATCCGCAAACATAATATTTCCTATGCCAAGCACAAGAAATTTCAATTTTTCTCTTCCTTAATGAATTTATAGCCGCTAACAATAGCATCAAGTGCGCCGTCTCTACCCTTAATGGCATTAAAGATAGCCATATAAATATGCACAGGGACAAAAATTAAAATTACCCACATTAAAATTCTATGATAAGTTCTAACCTCAGCCAATCCTCCCATCATAGCCTCCAATGGTCTTAACGCACTATAAAGCATACCACCCAAACCCTCGTGATAAGCGTGAGTGTAGAGTATAAGTCCCGTTAAGATAATACCAACAATCACAAGATAAAAGAAAAGGTAGGTTACATATTGCAAAGGGTTATAAACACCCTTAAGTGGTGGATGCTTTCCTAAAAAAAGATAAAATTTAATCTGTTCTATCCAAACCTTAAGATTAAAAACATCAGCGATACTTGCCTTTTCTTTGCGACTCCACTTATCAAAAAAGAATAAATATGCCTTAAAAATAACGCACCCTATCAAAACAAAACCCACAGCCTGATGCACTAAGCGGTACTTTGCCTGCATAAAATTTGTAGGCTCACCTGTGCTAATAGGATTTTGAAAAACATAGGAAAGATAATATCCTGTCCCAACCAAAATCACAATAGCCACAGCCCTTATCCAGTGAGTTAAACGCAAACCTATGCTAAATTCATATTCTGCTTTTCTTTGCAATTTTTCTTCTTGTTTTTGCATCAAAGCCTCCTTACAAATTTACATTCACTTTATATTCGCTCAAATTATTTCCCTTAGTATCCATAACATGCACAGCACAGGCAATACAAGGGTCATAAGAATGAATTTTGCGTATGATTTCAAGAGGCTGCTTCACATCAGCTATCTTAAGTCCAATCAAGCACTGCTCATAACTTCCACCTACGCCATTTGCGTCTTTTGGAGAAGCATTCCAAGTGCTTGGCACAACAGCTTGCCAATTTTCAATCACACCATCTTTTATCCTACACCAATGGCTTAGTGTCCCACGAGGCACATGCCCCATATAACGCCCTTTGTATTCTTTATTTTTATCAATCACATAAGGCGCACAAGTGCTTTCATCAACCTTTAAATTTGCAACTAAATTATCAAAAGCTTTCAAAGCATTATTTGCTATGATTTTTGCTTCCAAACAACGCGTTGCCGTTCTTCCTAGTGTGCTAAATACAGCCGTTAGAGGAAGTCCTGTTTCTTTTAAGAATGTATCAACAACTGGAACGACATATTGATTTCCTTTAGCGTAATTGACAACAAGATTTGCCAAAGGTCCCACTTGCATAGGCTCACCCTCATAACGAGGAGCCTTAATCCAGCTATATTTACCCTTAGTATCGAAATTTTTAGTATGAGCTATTTTGCCGTGATGATCGATACTTTCGCCATCGACAAGCCCTGTGTAATTAGGATTTGTTTTGCCATCATAAGGATGTAAAGGCTCATTATCCGCATACCAAGAATGAGTCGCCTCTTCGGTAATCTTATCTTCTTCTACCTCATAAACCTTACTTAAATCGCCATTTTTAATAATGCCACTTTCAAAAAGCCACTCATCGCGACCCACTTGAAATTCTTTAAAAGTGTAAAGATTTGCCACACCGACATCATTTAACACACTAGCCTCATTTGCATAAGCTTTTCCTGCCATAATTAAATCAGGATAATAGGCACGGTTCACAAAATCCGCCACTTCTTTAAATTTCTCCAAATACTCACCCATTCTAGTAGGACTTAATAAATCCATAACACAAGTTACACCACCCACAGTTAAACTTTGCGGATGAGGATTTTTAGAACCGAAAATTGCCATACATTGTGCGATAATTCTTTGAATTCTAAGACATTCTAAATAATGCGAAAGGGCAATTAAATTCTCTTCCGCACTCAAACGATAGGTTGGATGTCCATAGTAAGCATTAGCAAAAGGTCCCAAATTTCCTTTATCAACAAAAGTCTTAAGTCTTTGTTGCACTTCTAATAATTTATCCGCACCTGTGGCGTAAGGATTTGGACTAAATTTAAAAGCCAAATCGCTCGCTTTTTTCACATCTGCACTTAAAGCACTTACTACATCAACCCAATCAAGCCCGTGAAGCTGATAAAAATGCACGATATGGTCGTGTAAAAATAATGCTGCATTCATTAAAGTTCTAGTTAGCAAAGCATTCAGCGGAGGGGTAATGCCAAGCGCATTTTCCACAGCAACAATTCCTGCTTTATAATGCGAAAAGGTGCAAACTCCACAGATTCTTTGCGTCATAAAACCTGCATCTCTTGGGTCGCGACCCTTAACGATGGTTTCAATACCACGCCATAAAGTAGAGCCCGCATACGCCTCTTTTACGACATTATTATCATCAACAACAACCTCAACCCTTAAATGCCCCTCAATTCTTGTAATCGGATCAACTATAATTCTTTGACTCATTTTTTACTCCTCATTTTTCTTCATAGAAGCAATAACTGCGTGTGCGGCTACGGCAACTCCGGTTAATGTTAAAACACCTATACCTATCTTATCCGAAACATTATCCGCTCCAAGTCCAAAAATAGGATCAAACTGACGACTTGCCATAGGCTCTTCAAAAGGTCCCATTGTGTCCCAGAAATTTGGCTCAGAACAACCTATACAGCCGTGTCCCGCTTGGATAGGCCAAGAAGTATGCTGATTAAATCTTTCTCTAGAGCAATTATTAAAAGTGTAAGGTCCCTTACAGCCCACTTTATAAAGGCAATATCCTTGCTTTGCACCCTCATCGCCAAAATGATGGACAAATTCACCCGCATCAAAACGCCCTCTTCTTTCACACAAATCGTGGATTCTTAAGCCGTAAGCCCATTTTGGTCTATTATAAACATCAAGGCTTGGAAGCTCTTTAAAGAGTAAAAGCTGAAGAACATTTCCTACGATATTTTTTTCACTTGGAGGACAACCGGGAACATTGATGATAGTTTTATTTGTAACCTTACTTAAAGGCTGAGAATTACTCGGGTTTGGTCTTGCTGCCTGAATTCCTCCAAAGCTAGAACAGGTGCCAATAGCCAAAATAGCATAAGCATTATCACTTGCCGCCTTTGCTATTTCATACCCCGTTTTTCCGTGAGGTCCAACCGTTAAATAAGATTCCTGGTCTCCCATAGGAATTCCACCCTCAACCATCAAAACATATTTGCCCTTATGCTTCTCAATAGCACTTTCTAAATTTTCTTCAGCTTGCCAACCAGAAGCCGCCATTACAGTTTCGTGATATTCTAAAGAAATATAATCAAAAATGAGACTATCAATCGTTGGCGTATCACTTCTTAGCAAACTTTCGCTACAACCCGTGCATTCAGCCATATGAAGCCACACAACAGGAAGTCTGTCTGCTAATTCAGCTGCCCTTGCTACCATAGGGGCAAAACTTGCAGGAAGTGCTAAAAATGCCGTCATAGCCCCTGCCCATTTCATAAAATCTCTTCTTGAAAAACCAGCCTTCTCTAAAGCCTTTGGGATAGAATTGCTAGACTTTAAAGAAGGAAGTTTTTCAAGTGCCTCTAAACGCGATTTGATTTGATTGAGTTCAAGCATTACTTTTCCTTCGGTTTAAATTTTATTCTCTAGAATGATAAAATAAAGTTTTTTAAACTTAAATTAACAATTTACAAATCTTAGAAAAAATTTATAAGAAATTTAAAATTAGCTTAATAAACCCTTCTTAAGCTTTCTTATCAAAAATCTCGCAGGGTGGATATAAGGGATAAAATCCGCATAAAAACCCAAAGGCTCATCATTTATCAAAGCACAAATATACCTAGCCGCAAGGACACTTGAGCTAAAAGCGCGTGAGCCGTGAGCGAAATTGAAATAAAGATTTGGGATATTTTGCGGTAAAATTTGAGGCTTATCTTTATGCCACAACAATGCCTTGTAATTTTCCTTATAAAATTCCTCATCATAAGCAGCCCCAACTATGCAAAATCTATCACTAGAATAGGAGCGAAACCCCACTCTAGAGCCTACAATCTCAATCTTTTCATCTCCTTTTAAAAATTCCTTTATGTTAAACAAATTTTCCTCATCATCTTCGACTTGACTTTTTTCATTCTCATTTAATCTATCATAAGTCGCACCAATGACTTGCAAATCCTCTTTTGCGGGGCAAATATAAGCCTTAGAAGAAAGGGGAAATTTGGTTTTTAAAAATGGTCTTAAATGCGTTACTTGCCCCCTTACCTTGCTTAAAAGCATAGCTTCATAATGCACAAATTCTTTCGCGTCAGCTCCTAAAGCATAAATTAAATTTCCAAATTCTTGCCTCTTTGGTGCATTTTTAAAATGCAAAATAAAATCCCCATCTTTTCGCTCATAATGGCTAAAATGATGATTAAAATGTATCTTTGCTTTAGCTTTTTTAAATAAATTTGACACAATTTCTCTAGGATAAATATGTCCTCCACAATCTAAAAACGCCTTGTTTTGCGTAATTTTAAAATAAGCATTATTTTTTTGCGTAAGAAACCTTTGCTGCATTTGCTCGTTGTGGGCAAATTCATAAACACCTTTTAAATTTAAGCCCAAAATTTGCCCATAAAAACGACTTGCCTCCACGAAAGCACTTAAAGAAAAATTTCCTAATATACTTTCAGGCTTTAAAATCAAAGAGCTTAAAATCCCACTTTCATTCGCACTAGCACCCTCGTAAAGCGTTAAATTTTTCTCAAAAATTTCTACTTCAAAACCTCGTAAAGAAAGCTCATAAGCTAAAACAGCCGCACAAATTCCAGCACCGATAATAGCGACTTTTTTACCTTTAAATGGAGTTGAGATTTTTTGAAAATAAGCTTCTTTGCTTGGAATTTGAACCTCTTTTTTTAAAAAAGCTTTTATCATCTCTCTTTTTTTAAAGCCTCTAGTTTTTTGCGCCTCAAAATCACAATTTTTAAGATTTTTTTGCAAAAAAGAAGAAGCAGAAAAGGTAAAAACTTTGGCATTGAGTTTAGATAATCTTGCAAGTTCAAAAAGCGTATTTTCATCAAACATTGTCAAATTTTTACTCGGTGTAAAACCATCTAAATACCAAATGTCTGCTTTAAAATCTAATCTTTTTAAAACGCTAATATCATCAAAAACAAGGTCTAAAAAGCAATCTTTAAAATAAAAGCGATAAATCCCACACGCACACTTAGGGTAAAAAAGCAAAAATTGCTCTAAAAGCTCTTTAAATTCCTCATAAATTCCAAGCCTTTCATATGCTTCACGCAAAAAGGAAGGCTCTAAATAAAACCCCTCCACACTCACATAAAAAAGTCTTTTAGGACGCTTTTTAGCCTTTAAAAAACTTTGCAAGGTTAAGAAAAAATTAAGCCCTATGCCAAAACCCGTTTCTGCAATGACAAAACTTTCACAATCCTGCCAAGAAAACGCTTCAGCGTAGATGAACTTACTCTCATCTACACCTTGATGAGAATTAAAATAAAAATCTTCAAAATCCAAAGAATAAGGCGTATTGTCTTTAAAAATAACTCTAGCTTTTTTCATCGATTGTGATAAAAATAAGTCTCAACCCCATCAGCAATACCCTTAGCCAATAAATCTTGGAAATTTTTATTTGCAATTCTACCACCCTCATTTGGATGTGTGATATAACCAATTTCTAGTAAAATAGCTGGCATAGAAGCTCCCACCAAAACCCAAAAAGGTGCTTCTCTCACACCCCCATCGACTATTTTATAACGCGTCCTAGTCTTAGCCAAAACACCTTTTTGTATATCGATGGCAAGTTTATTGGAGGCTACAATTTTTTCTCTATTTAAGAAATTTAAAATACTTTGCTTAGAAAAATAATTCATCTCTTCAAAATCACCCTGATTTTCCTTTTCTGCAGCTTTTTTACTACGCTCACTTCTTGCAGGACTTAAAAAGAAAGTTTCTAAACCTTCCGCACTTTTAGCTTTGGAAGTATTTGGGGCGGCGTTCGCGTGTATGGATAAAAATAAATCAGCCTTTCTATCATTAGCGATTTTAGTTCTATCTCTAAGATTGATAAATTTATCCGTCGTTCTTGTATAATAAACCTTAAAGCCCCTTTTTTTAAGCTCATTGCCTATCTTTAGCGTTGTGCTTAACACTATGTCCTTTTCCTTTAAACGCTTATTTTTACTTAAAGCTCCACTATCCTTACCGCCGTGTCCTGCGTCGATGACTATAATTTTACCTGATTTAAAGCTTTTATTTAAGGGGGTCTTACTGGAAGATTTCGCACTTGTCTTAACACTTACACTTTGCTCTTTAGGCTCATCAAAAGCCAAAGCTAAACTTTCATCATCGATATCTTTATAAAGCTTAAATTCCTTAGGTGAGCTTAATACCACACGCACGACTTTAGGATTATACTGCGTTACGGTAATGGCGTTTTTGCCATAAGTATAACTTTTCCTATCTCCCCCTAACACACCCTTGAAGCTAATGATTTGCCTATAAAATCTAGAATCTTTTGTGTCAAAAATATCAAAATCCTCGTCTTCAAGCTCCTCGTCAAATTTCAAAACGACACCATTTTCTTTCTTATCCACATCGACGATATATAGGGATTTTTCTTTTTGATTTTTAGTTTGCTGAGGCTTTTCTACCTTTTGATTTTTTTGCTTTTCTTCTGCTTGTGTTTTTTGAGCGCTTTGCGTTTTTTGTATATTTTTTTCCTCACCAACCAAAAGGCTTAATTTATCGCTCTCCTCTTTTAAATTTAGCTTTATTTTCTCTTTAGCCCTAAGAACTATGCGGACAACTTTTGGATTATATTGAGAAAGGATAATGCTATAATCTTTAAATTTATACTCCTTCCTACCTCCCTCCAAAACAGCTTCAAAATCAACAATATGCCTATAATTTCCCTTTTCGTCTAGGACAAAATCCTTAAATTCACCAAAATTTGTATTTAAATCAAGCTCCACGCCATTTATGAGCTTTTTAGAATCTAAGATATAAATTTTTTCTTCTTTTTTTACATTTTTATCTTTTTGTAAGACTTGTTTTACCTCTTCTTTTTTTACATTTTCTTTTGACTCTTTTTTTGGATTTTCTTTCACGCTATCAAATGAAGATTTTTCCATAACTTTCTTATTTTCAAGCTTGACATCTTTAATCACAGCCTTCCTTAAAGACTCGATATTTGCCTTGCTAACGCCACTTTCTTCAAGCTCCTCGGCATAAGATTTATCATCAAGACCAAGCGTATTAGCGCTAATGATAAGGCGTTTAAGAATTTCTAATTTCGTTTTATCATCATCATTTATCACGCTTTGGATGTATAAACTCTTAAGCTGCTGATGTAATTTTACCTGCACATCATTTCTAGCACCCACAAAGCTCTTATCAAATTCTTCAATTTGCTTTTCAAAAGCTCCAAAACAAAGACAAAAAAATAAAAAAAGTGGAAATAAAATGCGCATTATTCGCCATTTACAAGTTTATCCATAAGCTCTTTTACACTAATGAGCCTATCAAGCCTATATCCATTTGCACCTGTAAAAAATAATCCCGTATCCTTCTTTCCCGACCAAGCATCAAAAAGCCTATCCGCTATACAATATCCCACCTTAGTCGCCTCCTTGCCTCTCCCACAAGGGCTAACGCAATTGCTAATACAATTAATCTTTGGTCCCATTCTTTTCGCAACCAAATCAAGCAAATTCGTCTGCACTCCTCTTGCTGGGTATCCTACGGGCGATTTTATGAGTTTTATATCCTCTTCTTTGGAGGCAAGTAGCACTTCTTTAAAATTCTCACTCGCATCACACTCAAAAGTGCCGATGAAACGCGTCCCCATCTGCACTCCACTTGCACCCAAACTTAACATTTTCTCAATATCTTTTTTATCCCACACGCCCCCAGCTGCTATCACAGGAAAATTTCCCCAATTTTTCGCTTCCTCAACCACAGGAGCGATTAAATTTTCTAAAGCAAAATTTGGGTCTAAGCACTGCTCGTAAGTAAAACCTTGATGTCCGCCACTTTTTGGTCCCTCTAAAACTACCGCATCAGGCAAACGCTTATAACGCCCCTGCCACCTTTTACAAATGATTTTCAAAGCCTTAGCTGAAGAGATAATAGGCACTAAAGCCACATCTGGAAAATCTGCCGTAAATTCAGGCAAATTCGTAGGCAAACCAGCACCAGAAACTATGACATTAAAACCCACCTCACAAGCATCACGGGCAATTCTAGCATAATCATTACTCGCACAAAGTATATTACAACCCAAAGGTGCGTCGCCACAAACCTTTCTAGCATTAGCAATTAAGGCTTTCAAGCCCTCTTTAGAATAAAAATTCTCGCTTCCATAAGGCTTAGCATTTAATTCTTTGCCAATATGTGTCCTTTCTTCATAATACCCTGTTCCCACAGAAGAAATAATGCCAAGCCCCCCATTTAAAGAAACTGCCGAAGCAAGTTTGTCCCAACTAATGCCAAGCCCCATTCCACCTTGAAAAATGGGATATTTAATTGTATGTTTTCCTATTTGAAGAGATTTAAAACTCATTTTTTAACCTTTAATTTTGCGAATTTTCTTTTGCCAATTTGTAAAATATACTCACCTAGCTCAAGTTGCATTTGTTCATCTTTTACTTTTTGCGAATTAACACTTACACTATTTGCTATTATAGCCCTTCTTGCTGCTGAAGTAGAGCTTTCCAAACCACACTCCACCAAAGCCTTAGCTAACCATATACTGCCACTAACTTCAAATTCTGCAATTTCGCTTGGCAAAGCATTTGCACTATGCACCCTATCAAATTCGGCTTTTGCTTCACCTGCAAGTTTTTTAGAATGAAAACGCTCCGTAAGCTCTAAAGCCAAATTTTCCTTTACGATTTTAGGGTGCAAAGCTCCATTTTTAATGTCCTCTTTGATTTTTTCTATCTCTTTCAAACTTTTCTTGCTTAAAAGCTCATAATATCTAAACATAAGCTCATCGCTAATACTTAAAATTTTTGCATAAATATCTTTAGCATTTTCCGTAACACCGATGTAGTTATTTAAGCTTTTGCTCATTTTATTAACCCCATCAAGCCCCTCTAAAAGAGGCATCATAATGATGGCTTGTTCTTTTTTTACATCATAAATTCTTTGCAAAGTTCTACCCATTAAAAGATTAAATTTTTGGTCTGTTCCGCCCATTTCTATATCACTTTTTAACGCCACGCTATCATAACCTTGCAGCAAAGGATATAAAAATTCACAAATGCTAATCGAGCTTTGCTCCTTAAAACGCTTTGTAAAATCTTCCCTTTCGAGCATTCTAGCGACACTAAAAGTAGAAGTTAGCTCCACAATCCCAGCCGCCCCAAGCTCATTAAGCCACTTAGAATTAAACACGATATCCGTTTTATCTTTATCTAAAATTTTAAAAACTTGATTTTCGTAAGTTTTGGCATTTTTCAAAACTTCTTCTTTGCTTAATTTTTTTCGCGTAGCATTTTTGCCGCTTGGGTCGCCGATTTGCCCTGTGAAATCCCCTATCAAAAACTGCACCCTAGCACCGTGTTTTTGCAAAAAAGCCATCTTGCCTAACACCACGCTATGCCCTAAATGCAAATCAGGAGCTGTTGGGTCAAAACCCGCTTTAACATAGAAATTTTCGCCCTTTTCATAATAGTTTTTAATTAAAATTTCAATCCTAGCCTCGTCGATAATTTCCGCACAACCTCTTTTTACTTCCGCTAAAATTTCTTTTATATCCATACAAACCTTTCTTCTAACCCTCTTTATACGCATCATCAAGCGAAGTAAAGTCCAAAAGCTTACAATTGTCCTTTAGCTTATCTTTTACCCTATCTGGGTTAATATTATCAGGGATTTCTATAACCATTTCAAAATAATCCACCGAAGAATTTAAATCACTTGATAAATTAATTGTTAATAAATTTATTTGCATTTTAGCAAGTAAAGATAAAAATTCAACCAAAATTCCCTTTTTATTTTCTAAAGTAAGAAGCATTTTGTAAGATTTTGGCGTATGAGAATCCCAAGCGATAAAAACCATATCTTTATTTTCTAACATTTTATCCGCTCTATCGCAAAGCTTATGATGCACGATAGCATTACCCGCATCCACAAAAGCCATCACCTCATCACCCCTTTTTGGATGACAGCAAATGTCAAATTCTACACTAGCGATTTTGTGATTAGAATAAAATAAAAAATGCCCGATTTTTTGCTCTTTAATCTCATATTTGTCAAACCAATATGATTTTTTGCCGTATTTTTTTAGCCCATTAACCACATCTTTGAAATAAATGCTATCTTTAGAAACCCTACGAATACGACGCATTAAATTTTCTTTTTCTATCCAAGAAATGATTCTTTCTTTTCTTTCATTAAAAACAAAACAAAGGATATTAATGGCACTAAGATAATGAATTTCACGCATTTTTTGCTTACAAAATTCTCTAATACTCGCCTTAGCTTTGCCCGTTTTTACACTATCAACCCAAGAACAACGATAAAATTTATCATTACTTGTTACCACACGCACGATGTCGCCATTTTTAAGCTCCGTTAAAAGTGGCACTTTCACGCGGTTCACATAAGCTGTTTTAGCGTGAAGTCCTACCTTAGTATGCACCTCATAAGCAAAATCAAGCACCGTAGCACCCCTTGGCAAGGTAAAAATTTCACCCTTAGGAGAATACACTGCCACATCTTCCACATATAAACTATCTTTAGCATATTCATAAAGCTCGATAGCGTTGTAATCTTCCGCATTTTCCAAATTATTTGCACTTTGCATAGAAATATCGCTAATCCAATCTAACTTGGGGGCTGCCACACTCCCCTCTTCTTTATATTTCCAGTGCGCCGCAACACCAAATTCGGCAATTTTGTGCATATCAAAAGTGCGAATTTGTGCCTCGATAATATTTTTTGTGTCAAAAATAGTCGTATGTATGGTTTGATAACCATTTTGCTTAGGCAAAGCGATATAATCTTTAAAACGCGATACAAGAGGGTTAAAATGCGTGTGTAAAATTCCAAGCCCAAGATAACAATCGCTCACTTTCTCAACCAAAATCCTCACCCCAAGCAAATCAAGAACTTCTTCGATACCAACGCCCTTTCTTTGCATTTTAAGATAAATCGAATAGCTATGCTTAATGCGTTTTTGTATCTCAAAAGTCCCCTGTCTAAAACCATTACTTAAAAACAAAATTTCAATTTTTGAGATAAATTCATTAAGTCCTAATTGCATTTGCTGGTCATTAGAATTGATATAATTAAAAATTTGCTTATATTCTTCTGGCATTAAATAACGAAAACTTAAATCTTCCAAATAATTTTTAATACTAGAAATTCCAAGCCTATGAGCGATAGGTGCATAAACAACCAAAGTTTCCTCACTGATGCGCTTTTGTTTATCCTCCCTTAATGCGTCAAGGGTTAGCATATTATGCAGCCTATCACAAAGCTTGACAATTAAAACGCCCACATCTTCGATACTTGCTAAAAGCATATTGCGAAAAGTAAGGGCGGATTTGGTTAAGGATTTTTTTGATTTAGAAGAAACAAGATTATCCTCTCTAATTTCTATTATCTTGGTAAGCCCTAAAACAAGTCTTAAAACTTCTCCACCAAACTGCTCTTTTAGCTCTTCCTCCGTGCAAGCAGTATCTTCTATCACATCGTGAAGCAAAGCGGCTAAAATTGTAGGCTTACTTTCACTTAAAAAAGCAACCAAACTAGCCACCAAAATGGGATGCACAGCATAAGGCTCTCCGCTTTTTCTAAGTTGCCCCTCGTGATGCTTAATACAAAAATCAACAGCCTTTTCTAAAATCGCATCTTTTTCACAAACGCTATATAAAAGTGCCTTAGCACCCTCTAGCTCTTTGCAATTTTTTGCATTTTCAATTAATTCTTCAAGAAATAATTCCTCATCGAGTGCTTTCAACGAAACCCTCTAAAGTAATTTTATCTTCTGCTATCTCGCAAAGTGCTATGTCGGCAAATTTAATTTTATTTTTATCCAAGCTTACCAAAGGGGTAGCTCCATTTGCAAGCTGTTCGGCTCTTTTTGCCACGACTAAAGAAAGTCTGTAGCGGTCATTTCCCATCCTTTCTAAAGCTTTTGCTGTAATTTCTTCTATTCTTTGCATATTTTCTCCTCAATTTTAATTTTGAACGATAGAGCAAAGGCTAGTATCGCCCTGTATAATTTTAAGCAAATTCCCACTTTCAAACATATTGCAAACCACTATAGGCAAAGCATTATCTTTAGCTAAAGCGATGGCTGTATCGTCCATAACCTTAATGCTATCTTTCATCGCCTCATCATAACTTAATGTGCTTAAAAATATGGCGTCATCAAATTTGTTCGGGTCTTTATCATAAACACCATTAACCTTAGTCGCTTTAATTACCATTTGCGCATCTATCTCCACAGCTCTTAAAATCGCCGTGGTATCTGTAGTAAAATAAGGATTCCCAGTGCCAGCCGCAAAAATCACCACACGCCCTTTTTCCAAGTGTCTTTGCGCTCTTCTCATAATGTAAGTTTCACAAAAAGCCTCCATTTGTATGGCACTTTGAACTCTTACATCAAGCCCATAACTCTCCAAAGCCTCTTGTATCGCAATCGCATTAATCACAGTGGCTAACATCCCCATATGGTCTCCGCTTGTGCGTTTTATAAGTCCGCCCTTAGCAGCCAAAGCACCCCGCATAATGTTGCCCCCACCTATCACTATGCCAACTTGTATATCATTTAAAATTAATTCTTTTATCTCACAAGCGATAAATTTAAGCACAGAATCCTCAATCCCAAAGCCCGTTTCTCCAGCCAAAGCCTCGCCTGAAAATTTAACCAACACCCTCTTTTTACTTTGCATTTGCTCTCCTTATCAATGCTTAATTATAGTGCATTTTGCTTTAAAACTAGCTAATTTAAACTAATTAACTCCAAAGGATTAATATGAAAATTCTTTTGCGTTACCTCAAAAGTCAAATCATCTTTAATTCTACCCACAACAGCCCCTTTTTTAACCTTTTTACCGACTTTAATATTAGGAGCAATTTTATCCAAATGTGCGTAAATGGTATGAATTCCATTATCGTGTTCGACAATCACCACCTTTTGAAGCATAATTGTGTTTTTCGCGAAAACAACTCTGCCGTCTAAAACGCTTTTCACTGTTGCATCAGATTTTTTACTTCTTAAAACAACATTTTCATTAAAAATCTTAATATTATAAATAGGGTCGATATAATTGCCAAATTTTTGCTTGATAGTAAAAGAATCAAGCGGCGCTATGGTTTTTTTACCCGTATATCTTTTAACCGAGCTTCCCTGATAGCTCGAGCCAATTTGCCTTACTTTTTGATTATTTTTGGCAATTTTAGTGCTTTCAACCTCTTCTTTTTGCTCTTTGGCTTGCTCTTTTTTGTCGATGATTTTAAGCTCATCTAAAGTCGCTCTTAGCTCATCTTGCTGGGCTTTTAAATTCTCAAGCTTCTTGGCATAAATTCCCCTATCTGTTTTTTGTTTATCAATCTCCTTTATCTGCCTAGATTTAAGGCTTTGAAGCTCTTTTAACTGCTCATTATAGCTTTTTAAATTAAGATGAATTTTTTCAATTTGCTTTTGTTTATTCTCAATAAGCAAATTTACCCCCTCATAATCCTTAGAAAGCCTTATAATTTCTTCGCTTAATACCTTATCCAAACTTCCCAAAAGTTCAAAAGCCATAAAGCTTTCCTCACTTTCAATGTAGCCCTGTGGTATCGGCAAATCATAAGCAAAATCCTTAGCCATCAAGCTTATAAGCTTACTTTCCATTAAGGATTTAATTCTTAAAAGTTCTTTATTTTGATTATTAAGCGTATCAAGTTCTTTATTTTGAATTTTTGCACTTGATTCTAACTTGGAGGTTTGCGAAGAGAGCGTATCGATTTTCTCACTTAAAATTTTAAGGTTTTTCTCTCCGCTTAAAATATCTTGTGCCAAATCTTCAAGCTTCTTGCTAAGCTGTTGTTGAATTCGCTCATTTTCCTTTAAATCTTTTGTTTTTTCATCAATGGTATTAGCCAAAAGTAAGGTTGAAAAAAGACAAAAAAGGAAAAATTTCCTCATTTTTTCACCTTAAACATCACAGAATTGACACAAAGCAAACAAACCGCCAAAGTTCCTAAGAAAATCAAACTCAAATGCAAAGCAAAATTAATTTTAGGCAAACTAATATCCACAGCCTTTAAGCTATCTTGTATAAAAGAAAAATGGTAAATTTGCGTAAAAAAGAGTAATAAAATCACAAAGGCAATCAAACAATCCACAATCACAATCTTATAAAGCATAAAAGAGCGAAACCAAAAAGGCGCACCAAAAAGACACATTATCTCCACTCTTTGCGTATGCTCATAAAGCCAAATTCGCATTTGCTTTAAGAAGAGTATGAAGCTTAGTAAGATAATGATAAAGAGAAAAAACCAAAAAATAAATTTCATCAAAACAAGAAGAGAATAAACTTTATTATGCGTTTTAGCAAAGGTTTCAACCTTGCTGATTCCATTAATGCTTAAAAGCTGATTTTCCATATCTTTTAACTCACTCTGGGTCGGCAAATAATCAAGCTTAATACTATAAAATTTTGGCAAAGAATCGCGTAAAAGCTTTAAATTCTTATCCGAAATATCATTTTTAAGCCGCTCAATCAAATCTTTTGGGTCCAAAAGCTCAAATGATACAAAACTACTCACTTTCGTTTTAAGTATATTTTCATCAAGGCTTACACGACTTGTTACGATGATATTATAATCTTTATTGACGATTTTTTCATAGTGGTTAAGCGTTGCATTAGAAAATAAAATAAACTCAAAAGCAAACATCATAAAAAGCAAGGGTAAAATTAAAGATAGGTGTGTTCTAAAAAATTTCATTCATTTTTCCATTTTCTATATTAAATCTTCTATAATTAAGTCTCAAATTACTAGGAATTCGGTGCGTTACAACAACCACACAAGTGCCTAAAAGCTCCCTTGCAGACTTTAAAAGAGTCCAAATAATATCCGAGGAATACTCGTCCAAATTTCCCGTTGGCTCATCGCAAAGTAAAAGTTTTGGATTATGAGCTAAAGCTCTTGCCATAGCGACTCTTTGCTGTTCTCCACCCGAAAGCTGATCTGGCTTTTTATCTGCTTTAAAGGTCAAATTCACATGTTTTAAAAGTTTGGCAGCTTGCTCTTGGCAAATCTTTTTAGAATAGCCCTTTATCATCAAAGGGAGCATTACATTTTTCTCTATGCTGTATTCTTGTATAAGCTTATAGTCTTGAAAGATAATACCTATCCTTTGACGCAATTTTAAAAGCTCCAAATTCCCTATTTTTTTCATACTTGCCCCACACACCTCAAGCTGTCCTGAAAGTAGCTCCAAATCTCCATAAAAAGATTTTAAAAGTGTGCTTTTACCACTCCCACTTTTACCGGTAATAAAAATAAAATCATCATTTTTAAAGGCAAAACTCACTTCTTTTAACACCAATTCATCATAACCCAAAGAAAGCTTCTTCGCCTCAATAAGATTTGCCATTTTCCACCTTTTCTTTCTCTATAATTTTGCTTTATTTTGACTTAAAACTTAAGAAAATTCTTTCAAAATTTGCTTTAACTCCCCTAAAGCTTTTAAATTTTCCCTTGTTTTTAGAGGATTTTTAAGAAGAAATTTAAGCCTTTCTCCAAACAAAATATAAGCGTGTGAGGGAGCGTTAAATGCCCCAAAAGCACATTTTAAAACAAAGCCTTTTTCACTTTGATAAAGATTTCTAAAGCTTAAAAAATAATCTTTCCTCTTCATACTCTTCTTTTCAAACTGCCCCCAAAAAGCCTCTACGCCTTTTTTACTCAAATACAAATCCTCAAAATCAAAATCCTGCGTTTCATCCTCTTTAATCTCATCTAAATTCCAAACTACCAAATCATAAATATCTTTTTCTTGCCTCTTCCATCTATCCTCATATTTGCTTGAAATCTCTAAATTTTCGTTTTTTTTCAACAAAAATTGCGGTTTAGAAAAATTTAAAAATTCTTTTAGGGCAAAATCAAAATACTCATAGCTATCCGTTCTAAGCTCAAATTCACCCTTTAAAACCCTCGCGCATTCTTTACAAAACGCCTCACCAATCACACGCCGATGTGCCTTATCTTCCCAAGGCACAGGAAAATGTAAAAAAATTTTTTCAATCGATTTACGCTTTAAAATGCTTAATAAAAGCCTCGCATCACTTTGGATTAAAAGGACATTATTTAAATTTTGTGCCTTAGCAAGTTTAGCAACCTGAGTAAGAGCTGGAGTATAAATTTCCACACCAAGCATTAAAATTTCTGGATTTTGCCTCGCTTTAAAAAGTAAATGTCTGCCTGAGCCAAAACCAATTTCTATATAAATTTTTTCTTCTTTTTCAAGTCTTAGCAAAAGCTCTTCAAAATCTTTTACAATAAAAGGCGTTTGTTCCACCAAGGCGTTATTTTTTAACCCAAAAGCCTCATTTAAAATTCCCTCACAAAAATTTTCCTTAAAAATTTTCAAGGCTTTTTGCAAATAACCTATCTTAGAGGGTTTAGAATGCTTATCTGCCTTAATGATAAAAACATCTTTTTCTCTCTTTATCTGCAAAAAAAAGCTTTGTTCTAAAACCCTTGTCAAAATAAGCGTGATTTTGTCATTGTAAGCTTTGAAAAGAAAACTTACCCCATCCTTTTCAAAAGGTAGGGAAAGTTCTTTTATTGATTTAGCTTTAAAATTTGGCATTACTGTGCTGCTTTTACCTTAGATGAAGGTTGTGAGCGTTGTCCTAACTCATCTATGGAAATAACTTCATAGCTATACTCCACCCCCGCTAAAGCTTTCACATCTTTTAATCTTTTTTCTTTAATGCCTTTAAAAATAGCATTTTGTTCGCCACCATAACGCTTCACTTCGTATTCTACAGCTCTGCTATCATTATCCACCCATTCTAGTATTATACCCTCACTTGTGCTTTGTGCCAAGATAATGCTAGGACTTGCAGGAAGTCCTAAGGTTTTTCCCTCGACACTATTTTGAGGCATAGGACTTTCTAAACCATCTTTATCAACCATAGTTATCTTGTAACGCTTACTTTCTCCTGCACCTTGCACGATATCCTCGTAAGTATTTTTATCTGTCTTTGCCAAAAGTGTGAAAGGTAAAAAGCTCGAACTTGTCGCATAAATTTTAAAATAAGAAAAGTCCTCATACGCTGGTGCGTCCCAGCTTAATACAATCTTTCCATTTAAATCATTACTTGCACTCAAATGTGCCACTTCAGGTGGCAAAGCCTTACTGACAGAATTTAACACCTCACTTGGCTCACTTTTAACATCATCAAAAGTAAGGGCGATAATTCTGTATTGAAAATTTTGATTTGGCTTTAAATCTTCATCGATAAATTCGGCACTCAAGCGATTTTTTACCTCGCCGATTTTTTCAAATTCCTTATCCTCTACCCTTTTTCTCTCAATGATATAGGCATTAACCCTTAAATCCGTATGCGGACGCCAAATGAGTTTAATGCGTTTGGGTAAATTTGTAATCGCTTGCACAAAAGCTAAAGGTTCTAAACGCGGCTGGGTTGAAATCTCTATCATCTGCCCATCTTCTGAAAAATGTCCTTGCTCATTAAAAGTTTTCATCATATAACGATACTTCGTTCCACTTTCTAACTTCGTATCGACATAATGCGTTTGAAATTTATCCTTAATAGTCGCAACAAGCTTCATTTGCGGCTCTTTCTCACTTGAGCGATAAAGATAAAAGCCTTGAATATTCTCACCATACAAAGGCTCCCATTCAAAAGCGACATTACTTATATCACTCATACTTTTAAGACTTTGCACCTTTGGCAAACTCTCATTTAATTGCGTTTGCTTCGGTGTAGTAAGCTCTGCCACACTACAAGCATTAAATAAAAGAGTCAAACCCGCCAAGCAAAGACTCAAGTGAAATTTTCTCATCATTTTCTCCTATCAAAAGTTTTGTTTCTAAAAGTCCTTTAAAATCCTCCATTAAAGGAGCTTTAACAAAAATCAGCTCATCAGTTTTTGGATGCTTAAAATACACAAAATAAGCGTGCAACATCACTCTACAAGCCTCATTTCCCTTATAACCATAAAGCGTATCGCCTAAAATATGGCGATTAATACTTGCTAAATGCGCTCTTATTTGGTGCGTTCTACCGCTAAAAAGCTTAGCGGCAATCAAATTTACATCCTTAGCACCTACCAAATTCATAAAAGCACTTTTAGCCTCTTTCGCCTTAATTTTTGGATTAAAACTACTCTCATCAAGAGCAATTTTTTTAATGCGATTTTGCATACTTCTTGCTAAGGCTTTATTGATAATTATTTTATCCTCTTTTAGTGGCAAATCAATTAACGCAAGGTAAATTCGACCCAAGCTTTTATCCTGAAGTTGAACGCTTAATTTTTGATGAGAAAAATTATTTTTAGCGATGATTATCGCCCCACTAGTTTCCTTATCTAACCTATGCACAAGACCAGCACGAAGCTCTCCGGCTAAATTTGAAAGTGTATAATTTTGACTCAAAAGCCAATCCACCAAAGTTGCTTCTTTTACACTGCTTGCTCCGTGAACGACTAAATTTTGCGGCTTGTTTAAAACCAACACATCCTCATCTTCAAAAAGCACCTTCACATCAAAATCAACTTGATATTGTGCTGACACTTCCTTTTTTGGTAAAGTTTTAAGAGTGATGATATCGCCGCATTTAAGCTTAAAAGAATTTTTGTTTTGGGCTTTATCATTGACTAAAACAGCATTGTTTTCTATAAGCAAACTAACTTGCGAGCGACTTTGATTAAGAATTTTGGCGAGTTTTACATCAAGCCTTAAATCCTCATCAACCAAAAAAGTTTGCATTTTATCCTCGCCTTTCCCTAAAGGTTTAAAATTCTAGCGTATAATTGCGTATTTTATCACAAAAGGCAAATTTTGTTTAAACTCGACAGAAGAATACTTACACATTTTGACTACATACAGCCCGTTCTCATTTTGCCCATCATCTCACTCTCTTTTTTTCTTATCTATGAGGCAAGCGCGAGATTAGCAGAGAAGCAATTTATCTATATTTGTGTGGGTTTTTTGGTTTTTTCCCTCTTTTTTCTTTTGCCTCTTAGAAGATTTATTTGGTTGATTCCTATGCTTTACTGGATTAATATCGCCTTACTTTTAAGCGTAGATTTATTTGGCGTTGAAAATTTGGGAGCGAAAAGATGGCTTGCCATTCCTTTCACTTCTTTCACCATCCAGCCATCTGAACTTTTTAAACCCGCATTTATCTTAATGTTAGCTTATTTAATTTACCAAAATCCTCCACCAAAAGAAGGTTATGGATTAAAAGACTTTATTAAACTAAGCTTTTTCATACTTCTGCCTTTTCTTCTCATCACCCAAGAACCGGATTTAGGCACGGCTAGCGTGCTTCTAATCGTAGGCTTTGGAGCGCTTTTTATCATAGGGGTGAATTACAAAATTTGGCTTAGCATTTTTTTAGCCATAGCCCTTGCCTCACCACTGATTTACACGCATTTTTTAAAACCTTATCAAAAGCAAAGAATTCACGATTTTCTATCCGAAAAACCAAGCCATCAAGTCGCACAATCTATCATCGCCATAGGTAGCGGAGGGCTTAGTGGCAAGGTGGAAGATGAAGCAACGCAAACGCATTCTAAATTTTTACCAATTTCGACAAGCGATTTTATCTTCGCTTATGTAGTAGAGAGATTTGGTTTTTTTGGTGCTTTATTTTTAGTACTTTTATATGCCCTACTCATCTTTCATTTACTGAGTTTAAATTACAAATTTAAAGAAGACTATTTTACGCGGGTTGTGATAAATTGCGTCGCTTTATTTATCTTTATCTATACAGCTGTTAATATCTCTATGACCGTGGGCTTTGCGCCTGTGGTTGGCATACCTATGCCTTTTTTTAGCTATGGGGGTAGTTCTTTTACAACCTTTATGGTGTTTTTTGGCATTTTACAGCACTTAATCACTTTTAGATTTTTTTGGACGGACAAAAATTAAGCAATTTTAAGAAAATAAATTTCTTTTAAGAAAATTAAGCTATAATTTCGGCTTTAAAATAAGCCAGTGGATTCATAGCTCAGCTGGTTAGAGCAACCGGCTCATAACCGGTTGGTCGCAGGTTCGAGTCCTGCTGAATCCACCATTTACTCTATCTTCACAATCAAATTTCATCTCTTAACAAAATATTAATCAATTCACATTATAATAAATAGAATTTTTACAAAGAAAGGTAAAAACGATGAAAGTTTTAATGATTGAAGACGACTCAGATTTTGCCCAACTACTTTCTGAATATCTAGTGCAGTTTAATATTAACATTACAAATTATGAATCTCCAAAAAATGCTTTAGCTAATGGACTTGACGGATATGATTGCCTTATTTTAGACCTTACTTTACCGAGCATTGATGGGCTTGAAGTCTGCAAAGAAATAAGAACAAAAAGCCATATCCCCATCATCATCTCCTCCGCAAGAGGCGATTTGAGCGATAAGGTTGTAGGACTTCAAATTGGAGCAGATGACTACCTGCCAAAGCCTTATGACCCTAAAGAAATGTATGCAAGAATTATAAGCTTGGTGCGTCGTAGCAAGAGGATAGAAGAAAATGTGAAAGAAAACATCAACTCCGATTTTAAAGTTGATAAAAGAAGACACGAAATTTCTTGCAATGGACGCCCACTCACCCTAACCCCAGCAGAATATGAAATTTTAGAATACCTCATCTCACAGCACGGACTTTCCATCTCGAGGGAACAGCTTGTTAGCCATTGTAAAAGCTTAAGAGATAGAGACTCTAAAAGCCTTGATGTTATCATAGGACGCTTAAGAACTAAGATTGGCGATAACTCAAGGTCGCCAAAATATATCTTCTCCGTCAGGGGTATAGGGTATAAGCTCGTAGGATGATACAAACTTACACCATACGCTCCAAACTCATAGGTTTGTTTATCCTTACTTTCATTATGGTGTGTGTTCTTTTTATCGTGCTTTTGCAAATAGAAAAAAATGCTCATAATGAGAAAATTGGCATTAAGCAAGAAGAGCTTATTACAATTCTCTCCGCAAGTGAAAAAAGTAACCATTTTAATAACGAATTTAAAAAAGATCTTGAAAATATGGGTTTTAAAGAATTAAAACAAAACGACCTTGCTCTAACCATACACCAGGAGGGCAGAAAACTTTTTGAGGCTAAGGAACAAGATTGCACCTTTTCTTCCTTGCTTTATCGCCATAATATCTATCTTAGTATCGTTTGCAAACACTTTGATGGAATTTTTAAGCAAAAAGATAATGATAGGGTTTATGGGCTTTTGCTAACAAGTTTTTTCTTCTTTTCTTTTTTACTCATCTTTATGTATTTTTCTGTGTTAAATTCGCTAAAACCTTTCAAAAAACTCAAAAATGAAATTATTAAGATAAATAGCGGACAAACGCCAGATTTTAAAAACTATTCTAAAGACGAGATAGGAATGATAGCTTTAGAATTTGACAAAGCTTATTGTAGAAATCAAGACCTTATCCACTCAAGGCAACTTTTTTTAAGAACCATTATGCACGAGCTTAAAACGCCTATCGGTAAGGGTAGAATTATCTCAGAAATGACCAAAGATGAAAAGCAAAAAGAACGCCTCATCGACATTTTTAAAAGAATGAATAATCTCATCAACGAATTTGCCAAAATAGAAAATCTTTTTTCCAAAAATTACAATCTTATCCTCGAAAATCATAATTTTAGCACCTTTTTAAATGAAGCCCGCAATTCTCTTTTAAGAGACGATTTTGACAAGGTGATAAAAATCAACTTGCACGATGACCCTATCATCAATGCAGACATAGAAATTTTTTCCCTTATCATTAAAAATCTTCTTGATAACGCCCTTAAATATTCCACAAACAACACTTGTGAGCTTGAATGCTTTCATAATTATTTCGTCATTAAAAATCACGGACAAACCCTCGAACACCCTTTAGAATTTTACCTCAAAGCCTTTACGCGTGATAAAAATACAAAAGACAAAGAGGGTATGGGGCTTGGACTTTATATCATTTACGAAGTATGTAAATTACACAACTTTGAGTTGAAATATGAATTTAAAAACCACACCCATCATTTTAAGGTATTTTTTGGAGAAAACGATGGCTTATAAGGGTTTAGAAAAATTCAACGAACTCGTTGAAAGCTTTGCAAATCTCCCCACCATAGGCAAAAAAACAGCCATACGCCTAGCCCTATACATTTGTATGCAAAATCCTTTAGAAGGAATGAAACTTTCTCACAACATAGAAAATGCTTTAAGGTTTATCAAAAGCTGCAAACAATGTGGAGCTTTGAGCGAAAATGAGCTTTGCGAAATTTGCACGGACAGCCAAAGAGATGAAAGTCTTATTTGCCTTGTGGAAAATGCTAAGGATATTTTAATTTTAGAAGAAAGCGGAGGGTATAACGGCTTTTATTTTGTGTTAAATGAATTAAGCGAAGAAAAGCTAAACAAACTAAAAGTTATGATAGAGAAGCTAAAAAGCGAAGAGCTTATTTTCGCATTTACCCACAGCGTTCATTCTGACGCAACGATTTTTTTCATAGAAGAAAATTTAAAACACTTAGAACTTAAATTTAGCAAGATAGCACAAGGGATTCCAAGTGGGGTTAATTTGGAAAATGTTGATTTCATCTCTTTGCATCGTGCTATGAATTTCCGCACCAAAATCAACTAGATTTTTGTATCAAAAAGCGTAAAGTCGGTCCATCTTGGTCGATTTGAAGCACCTTACATCCTCTACTTTTTACATCATTTGGGATAGAATGGATACTTTGCGGACAATCGCAAAGCACCTCTAAAATTTCCCCACTTTTAAGTTCTTTTAAAGCATCTAAGGTTGCAATGGCAGGATAAGGACAAGCCTCCCCCTCCAAATTTAAACTATAATCTATCTTCATAATACCTCCTTAAAAAAGCGTCTTTTATACCATAAAATCAAAATGAAAACTAAAATGAAAAGTATAAGATTTAGTAAAAATCCTGTGAAATTTCCAAAATTAAGCAAATTGATCTTAACCCCCTCTTTCAAAACACCGGGGATAAAATCATAACTCAAAGCCAAAATCATAGTCCCAGCGATATTTGCAATGCCCACAAGCATAAAATGCGTTTGCCCCTCAAAAGCCCTATAAGTCCATCCACACTCGCAGCCCCCAGCAAACACGATACCAAAACCAAACAAAAACGCCCCCAAAGCAAGAGCGGGAGAAATTTCTATAAGTTTAGTGCCGTGTCCTTGCAAGATGAAAGCAAAGGCAATTAAAGAAGCGATTATCATCCCCACTAAAGCACCTTTTATAGCCTTATCTCTACCAAATAAAAACAAATCTCTAAAACAAGAAGTAAAGCAAATTTGCGCCCTTGCGATAATGAAGCCAAAACCAAAGCCAAATAAAAGCGCAAGAGATAATAAGCTTGGCTTATTTTTTACATTAATTTCTCCCACACTAAAATAAAACAAGGCAAGTATAAAAAACGCAAATAAAATACTTCCTAGTAAAAAATAAAATCTTGCTCTTGATTTATCAGGCTTTAAGGTGCAGTTTTGCTTATCAACTTTTACTAATTTTGCCTGTGGTTTAAAAAATTGACTATTACAAAGCTTCACGCCTACATAAATTCCCCCAACCATAAAAAGCGTAAAAACCCAAGTATGTAAAGAAAAATAAGGAAGTCCCGTAAAGAAATTTGCCAAATTACAACCAAAAGCAAGACGCGCACCAAAACCAGCCAAAGCTCCACCCACTAAAGCTTGAAACACCCTTATCCTGCTCGCTGGAAGACGCCATTTGATTTTATTTGCCCAAAGGGCGGCGATAAAACAGCCTATAAACATTCCTATAAGCATTAAGCCATCGCTTCTTGTCAGTGGAGTGCCGTTTAAATTCTGCTTTTGATAATAAGAATAAGAGCTTAAATCCACTCCAAAAAGCTCTAAAAACTCTCCTCCCCAACGAGTCATCTCTCCCGTAACAGCCCACACGCCGCCAAAAATGCCAAAATACACAGCGCTTAAAATCCCCAGTGCAACCAAAGCCCTATAATTGTCCCAAAAATTGATGAGATATTTTTGTTTGAAAGTTTGCATAAAAATCCTTTGTCGTATCAAAACTTGATAAAAATTGCGAAATTATAACAAATTTAAATCAACTCTCTATATTCGTATAAATGTCCGTGAAATTTCTTTAAATTCACACACTTAAAGCCTAATTTATCATAAGTTTTTTTTGCGACTTCATTTTGCGTTTCAACGATTAAAGAAAGTTTTTTCTGTGCTTTTTGTGCTTCTTCTTGCGCGTGTAAAATGAGCTTTTTAGCGATACCTTTACCCCTAGCCTTTTCATCGACAGCCACGCTATCTAAATAAAATTCATCTTCACATTCTTTTAAGATAGTATCTTGCTTTCCTAAAGCTTTTAAATTCATCTTTAAAGGCACATCCAAAAACTCAGCCCTAGCCCCATCATAAAAACAAATCGCACCCAAAATTTCGCCGTCTTCTTCATAAACGCAAATATTTTCATAGCTAAGCCTATTGTTTTCTTGCAAAAAAAAGTTTTCTAAAATTTCCATAGCCTCGCTATAATCCTCTTTTCCGCTTAGCTTATAAATAAAATGCTCCATCGCCAAAGCAAGTAAAAACATCGTCTTTTTTACATCTTCTTTTTGTGCTTTTCGTATCATTTTCTCTCCTTAATTTAAACCCCTTTAAAGCCTTGTTATTTTATACTTTTAACTTTAAATTAACTTAAGAAAGGACACTATGGGACGCGCATTTGAATACCGCAGAGCCTCAAAAGAAGCTAGATGGGACAAGATGAGTAAGCTTTTTCCTAAACTTGCTAAGGCGATACAAGTCGCCGCAAAAGAGGGTGGAAGCGACCCTGATATGAATCCAAAACTTCGTTCTGCCATCGCCACAGCTAAGGCTAATAATATGCCAAAAGACAACATTGACGCCGCAATCAAAAGGGCAAGCGGTAAAGATAGTGCGGAGATTAAAAGCATACATTATGAGGGCAAAGCCCCGCACGGAGCTTTGATAATGGTCGAGTGTATGAGTGATAATCCAACTAGAACCGTTGCTAATGTCAAGGCGATTTTTAACAAAAACGGCGGAGAAATGCTACAAAATGGGGCTTTAGGCTTTATGTTTGCTAGAAAGGCAGTTTTTCACTTAGAAAAATTTGAGGGCGATTTGGAGGAGCTTGAGCTTGACCTCATCGATGCAGGACTTGAAGAATTTAATCAAGACGAAGAAGAGCTTTTAATTAGCGGTGATTATACCGCTTTTGGTGAGCTGAGTAATGCTATCGAGGCTAAGGGCTTGGTGGTTAAAAAAGCGGGGCTTGAGTATGTGCCAAATTCACCTGTTAGTTTTAGCGAGGAAGAACTTGCAGATATAGAAAAACTTCTTGACAAACTAGAAGATGATGACGATGTGCAAGCTGTTTATACAAATATAGAATGAATACTTTAGAAAAAAATTTAAACGCTCTTGAAAACCAAACGCTAAAATTAGAGCTAAGAGGCATTAAGCATACGCACATTAAACCCGTCTTTGGAAAGGATAGTTTAGAACTCAACTTTTCAAATTTAGAGGGGGGGGGGGGTGATGTATCAAAATCCCTTAGTCGAGCTTAAGCAAAGCCTAGAATTTTATAACGAGCAATTTGCGTTTTATCCTGTGCTTTATTTTTACGGCTTTGGCAATGGACTTTTGTTTAAAGCCTTGCTTCAAAATCCTCATCACAAACATATCGTTGTTTTTGAAGAAAATTTAGAACTTTTATGGCTGTGCTTAAGCCTCATCGATTTTTCAAAAGAGTTAGAGGAAGAAAGGCTTATCATTTATCATCAATCAAACAATATGATTTTAAGAGAGCTTTGCACAAAAGAGCCATTTTTAACTTATGCAAAGACTTGCATTTTGCATTTGGGTGCTAAGTATTATGAAAATTTTCAGCAAGATTATGAAAGGCTTGAGCTTGATTTACAAGAAACCTTTTCTCAAGCGATGTTTAGCAAGGGGAATAACCTAGAGGACGCCTTGCAAGGTGTGGGGCATTTTATCCATAATCTTCCGCAAATTCTAAACCACCCAAGCGCGAAAGAATTTTTAAGCAAGAGACAAAATATAGCAAAAACTTCCATCATCGTAAGCACGGGACCAAGCCTCATAAAGCAACTTCCGCTTTTAAAAAAATATAGAGAAAAAGCATTAGTTTTTTGTGCGGATAGTGCTTATCCTATCTTAGCAAGGCATAACATTAAGCCTGATTTTGTTTGTATGGTAGAAAGAAGTGATTTTACTGCGGAATTTTTTAAGCACGATTTTGGGGATTTTGATGAGGGGATTTGCTTTATCCTTAAAAGTGTCGTGCATCCAAACGCTCTTAAATATATGGAGCAATACAAAAGAAACTATATTGTATTTAACGAAACCCTGCCTTTCATCAAGGCTTTTAGGCTCGATGCTTTTGCCCTGCATTATGGAGGTCCAAGCGTAGCAAATTTAGCTTTTGTGCTATCTTTATGCTTGAAAGTGCGAAATATCATCTTAATCGGACAGGATTTAAGCTATGATGAGAGTGGCTTTTCTCACCCTAAAGACTACCAACACGGGCAAAATTACGAGAGCGAAAGTAAGAAATTTAGCGTTTTAGCTTATGGTGGGGAAGGTTTTGTAGAAACAAATTTGTATTGGAACATGTTTAAACATAGCTTTGAAGCCGATATTTTAGAGGCTAAGAAATGGCTTGATATTCAAATTTTTAACGCAACTGAAGGGGGCGTGAGGATAGAAGAAACAACAGAAAAAAGCTTTAAGCAATGCTGCGAAGAACTTTTAAAAGAAGAGCTAAAAAGACCTTTTGAAAATTTAAAATCCTTAAGCCAAGTCAAACAAGACGAGCTTTTATTCAAATGCTATGCTAAAATTTATCAAAGTTTAAGTTTAAGCGAGGCATTTTTACAAGAGCTTGAAGAAAATGAAGATAAAATTCAAAAAGCCTACGAGACTTTTTCTCTTTCTAATCCTCAAACCTTCAAAGAAACGCAACAAAATTTAGTCCAGCTTATTGAAAATTGCAAAGAAAAGATAGAGAAAAATAAAAAAGACAAGGCTATTTTATTTGATGTTTTAAATCCTCTCCTAGCACAATTTGAATTTGATCTTGCTACGATTTTGGTGCAAAATGCTAAAAATATCCAAGAAAATTATCAAAAAACCCTCCTTTATGCTAACGCTCATTTAAGTTTAATCTCCCTAGCAAAACAAGGCTTAACGGAGCAAAAAGAAACGATTATCAAGCACCTAAGCCCCCTCGAAAATGCTCTAACTCATCTTAATCCTTACAAAGATAAAATAAAGGAAAAATATGCAAAAAGCACTCTTTAACGCAAATTTAAACGCCTTAAAAAATCCTCTTTTAAAACAAGAGCTTCTTAGCATAAAAGAAAGCAAATTTAAGCTCATCGTAGGCAAAAATGAACTTGATGTCAATTTGCTCGATGAGGGGGGGGGGGGGGTGATGTATCAAAATCCCTTAAGCGAATTGAAGCAGAATTTAGAGCGTTACAATGATAAATTTGCCCTTTATCCTGTGCTTTATTTTTATGGCTTTGGCAATGGGCTTTTGTTTAAAGCCTTACTTCAAAATTCTCATCACAAGCATATCGTTGTTTTTGAAAAAGAGCTTGAAATTCTTTATACCATCTTTCATCATATTGATTTTTCAAACGAGCTTATGAATCAACAAATTCTTGTTTTTGATGCCAACACTTTAAGCACGGAAGAGCTTCGATGCCTTTGTAATTTAGAGCCTTTTTTAAGCTATGCTAGAGTTTATTTTTTAGAGCTTAGTAGTCATTATTATGAAAAATTTAGCGAAGAAATTTTGAAGCTCAATCAAGCTTTATTGCAAAGCTTTTCCTATGTCATTTCTTCTCACGGAAACGACCCACTTGATGCGCTTCAAGGCATAGAGCAATTTATCTTAAATATCCCATTTCAGCTTACCCACCCAAGCCTTAAAGAATTCATTAAAAAAAGAAAAAATTTAAGTCAAAATGCCATCATCGTAAGCACGGGACCAAGCCTCATAAAGCAACTTCCGCTTTTAAAAAAATATAGAGAAAAAGCATTAGTTTTTTGTGCGGATAGTGCTTATCCTATCTTAGCAAGGCATAACATTAAGCCTGATTTTGTTTGTATGGTAGAAAGAAGTGATTTTACTGCGGAATTTTTTAAGCACGATTTTGGGGATTTTGATGAGGGGATTTGTTTTATTTTAGCCTCTTTGGTGCATCCTAATGCCCTAAGCTATCTTAAGGATAAAAATTTTATTCTTATTAATAAAACTTTAAATTTCGCGCGTTTTATGGATTTTAAGGATTATGACTTTGAACTGCCACTTTCTAATGTCGCTTGTATGTCCTACTCACTCGCCCATACACTTGAAATTCAAAATGTTATCCTTATAGGGCAGGATTTAGCCTTTGATGAAAATGGCTTTTCACACCCTAAAGAATACCAACACAATCAAGATTTTGAAAGTAGCTATACAAAAATTCCAATTCTAGCATACGGAGGCAAAACTAAAGTTTTTACTCATAAAATTTGGCTTTTGTTTAAACAAAATTTAGAAGACATCATCTTACGCTCAAATCTTACCTGCTATAACGCGACTGAGGGCGGTGCGAGGATAGAGGGGACGATAGAAAAAAGCTTTAAGGAATGCTGCGAAGAGTTCTTAAAAGAAAATTTAAATCGTCCCTTACCTCTCTTAGAAAAACCAACAAATTCAAAAGAACTTTTGCAAAAAGCAAGTGAGAAAATCACACAAGCACTAGAGCATAGCAATGATTTTCAAAATAGCCTTTTGCGGTTTTCAAATCTTATACAAGAAGAAATTTTAAGGCTTGAAAATGCTGACTTGAAAAATTTTGAATCAAATATTTTGAAGCAATTTGAAATGATGATTTTACAAAATAAAGAAAAATATTATGAATTATTTGAGCTTTTAAACCCTTACATTACCCAATTTAAACTAAATCTTGCTAGAATTTTGGTTTTAAACCCAAAAACTTTAGAGGATAAATTTAATAAAAACTTAATTTTATTGCAAGAAAATTTAAAGCTGATAGAATTTATTTTTAAAGCTTTGCAAACGCTAAATTTAAGACTAGAAAACGCCCTAAAGCCTTTGGAAAATAAACTTAAGGAATGATAATGTTAAAGGATATAGACACAAGTAAGGTTGAAGAATATAAAGGTGCAATCATTAAAACCGAAAAAGGCGACATTAAACTTAAACTTTTTGGCGATGAAGCACCTCAAACCGTGTGCAATTTTGCAAATTTAGCCAAAGAGGGCTTTTATAAGGATTTGAAATTTCACCGCGTGATAAAGAATTTTGTCATTCAAGGAGGCTGTCCGCACGGCAATGGCATAGGTGGAGCGGGCTATGAGATAAGTTGCGAGTGCGATAATCAAACGCACAAACACCTAAGAGGCACACTTTCTATGGCTCACGCAGGACGCGACACAGGCAGTTCGCAATTTTTCATCACACACAGCCCACAGCCACATTTAGACGGAGTGCATACCATTTTTGGACAAATCGACGAAAAAGATGAAGAGAGCCTTAAAGTTTTAGACTCCATTAAACAAGGAGATAAAATTTTAGACATCGAAATTTTAGATAAAATTTAATGCAAGAAATATTTAATTTTATCATCGAAACGGCGAGTGCTTGGGGCTATTTTGGCATTATTGTTTTAATGACTTTAGAAAGCTGCTTTATCCCTTTTCCAAGCGAGATTGTGATGATACCTGCTGGATATTTAGCGCACAAAGGCGAACTAAATCTTAGCCTTTGTATTTTAAGTGGAATTTTCGGCTCTATTTTGGGAGCTTTGATAAATTATTATCTTTGCTTTTTTTGGGGCAAAGGTTTTGTTTTGCGTTATGGACGATTTTTTGGCATTACTGAAGAAAAATTTGCCAAATTTGAAAACTTTTTCAATAAGCACGGCGAATTTTCCACTTTTGTTTGTCGTTTGCTTCCGGGTATCCGTCAATACATCTCTATGCCTGCTGGTTTAGCAAAAATGAAGCTCGTTAATTTCATCATTTTTACCGCTGCTGGGAGCGGAATTTGGGTTAGCATACTTGTATTTTTAGGCTATTTTTTAGGAGAAAATGAAGAGTTGATTAAAGAATATTTACATCAAATTTTGCTTTTTATTCTACTTTTTGTTTTTATCCTTAGTATTATTTATATTAAAATCAAAAAACCTTTTATTAAGGAAAATCGATGAAAAAACCACATATCCAAGCTTTAAGCAACTTTTTAACAGAATACACAAGCACAATGTTAAACTCAGGGACTTACACGGCAAGAGTTTCAAAATGTGTCGGCAGAATCGCTCAAATTTATGGCTACGAAATCAATATTAATTTTTTCCTTCATCATTTTTCTATCAACATAGTCGATAAAGAAGATAATTCCATTAGCCGCACCTACATCATCCCCAACAAACACGCACATTTAAATTTTAAGCTTATTTTGGATTTGAGTGCTTTAAGTTGGGCGATTTATGATAAAAAATACGATTTGGAAAATGCGAAAAAACTTTTTTATCAAATCAGCACTCAAAAAAAATATTCCTATGCCCTAACCTTACTGCTCGTCTCACTTGGTAATGCTGCATTTTGTAGGCTATTTGGTGGGGATTTTGGTGGTTTTTATTTAGTTTTTTTAGGCACGGTTATAGGACTTAGTCTAAGATATATTTTAACAAAAATTAAGATTGATTTAAGAGTGCAATACCTCATCTGCTCTTTTATCTCCTCGTGGATAGTTTTTCTAGGAATCGATGCAAATTTAACTAAAGAAGCTCATGTTGCCTTAGGCTCAAGCATTTTATACCTTATACCTGGCGTATTTTTTATCAACTCGATTATTGATATATTAAAAGACCACATTTTAATGGGACTTAGTCGTATCATTAGCGTGGCGATTTTAGTGTGTTGCATTGCTGTGGGCATTTATGCAACCCTTAGCATTTCTAATTATGGAATTTTACAATGAGTGCCTTACTTAATGATATGCTTTTTGCGGCTATTGCTGGATTTGGCTTTGCTTACGCTTGCAATCCCCCTTTAAAAACGCTCATTCTCTCAGCCTTTCTTGCCGCCATAGCGCACGGACTTCGTTTTGCTTTGCTTAATTATTTTCATTTTCAAACCTTGGCGATTGCGACCTTTGTTGCTTCTTTTTGTATAGGTTGTCTTGGAATTTTGTTTGCTAAAATCAGCAAAACTCCCGCCGAAATCATCGCTTTTCCAGCACTCATTCCTATGATACCGGGAATTTATGCCTACCAAGCTATTTTATATCTTTTCTCTTTTATAAGAAGTGAGGATATAAAAGCAAAAACAAATTTTTTAATAGGTTTTTTTGACCACTTTTTTACCACCCTTTCGGTAACTTTATCTTTGGCTGTTGGCGTATCTGTTACCTTACTTATCTTTTTTGAACAAAGCTTTATGATGACAAGAAATCGCAAGGAATTTAAACACATTGTTTAATAATCTATGCTTAAATAAATAAATTTTTTAAGAAAGGATAAGTATGCTTTGCCCTGTTTGCAATGTTGATTTAGTAATGAGTGATAGAAGTGGCGTAGAAATCGACTACTGCCCTAAATGTCGTGGTGTGTGGCTTGATAGAGGTGAGCTTGACAAAATCATCGAGCGTAGCACTCCAACTGAAAGAACGAGTTCTCCTTACGCAAGAAATGAATATCATCAAACTCATCATAACGATGGTTATTATAAAAAGAAAAAGAGAGAAAGCTGGATAGGGGAGCTTTTTGATTTCTAATGTTCCATTTTATCTTTTGCCCGAATTCCCATAAGGGCAAACCCTGTCCTAATGCTAAGTGCTACTAAAGCAAAAAGCTTTAGTAAGCTTTCTTCATTTTCAGCTCCTATCACTTTATTTTCATAATAAAATTTATGAAAAGATGCTGCTAAATTTTTAAGATAATCAGGAAGTTTTTGCAAAGCCCTCATCTCAAAAGCATCATTTAAAACAGCTCCCAAATTTAGTGCTTCAAAAAGTAAATTTGCACCATCAGCATTTAAATTTGACAAATCCGCTTCCAAAACATCATCAAGACTTTTTTCTGCCTTAAGAAAAATTTGCCTCACTCTAGCGTGAGCGTAATTGATATAAAATATAGGGTTTGAACCATCTTCTTTTTTAAGGTTGTCAATGTCAAATTCTAAATGCGTATCACATTTTTTACTAAGAAAAATAAATCTTAAGGCGTCGCTTCCTATCTCATCTAAAATTTCACTCATTAAAATGAAATTTCCCGCCCTTTTGCTCATTTTGTAGGGTTGATTATCTTTTAATAAAGAAACCATTTGTGCGAGGATTATTTCCAAATTTTTAGAGTCAAAACCCAAAAATTCCATAGCAGCTTTCATTCTTGGGATATATCCATGGTGGTCTGCCCCCCAGATATTAATGCACTTATCATAACCTCTACTCATCTTATCCTTATGATAAACAATATCTGCAGCCAAATAAGTCCCACGCCCATCATCACGCACGATAACGCGGTCTTTTTCATCACCCTTTAAAGAAGAGGCGAGCCAAATTTTATAATCTTTCTCATAAATACCTCCGTGAGCTTTTAGGGATTCTATTGTTGAATTTAAGGCGTTGTAATAAGATTTTTCACTCACATAATTGTCTATTTTAATATTTGCTTGTGCTAAATTTTGCTGAATTAAATCAAGCATTTTATCTTTAGCCCAAAAAGCTAAGCTTGACACATTTTCCATTGTAAAAAAATCTTTTTCAAAATGCGCAAAAGCCTCTCTTGCCAAATCATCAATATACTCACCCTTGTAAGCGTCTTGAGGATATTCAATATCTTCATTAAGACAAAGTATTTTAACCTTAGATAAAATTGAAAGACCGAGTAAATCAATTTGATTTCCAGCATCATTAACATAATACTCCGTATCAAACCTATGACCCAAATGCCTCGCAACTCTTGCCAAAGTATCACCAAAAATAGCTCCCCTTGCGTGTCCTATATGAAGAGGACCGGTAGGATTTGCACTAACATATTCAAGTAAAAAACTTTGATTTTTCGCTTCACCCTTGCAAAAATCTTCCGGATGCCTCAAAGCTTTTTTAGCAAGCGTATCTAAAAATTCCCTAGAAAGCCTGAAATTCAAATAACCATTTAATGCCTCAACCTTTTCAAAACAAAAATGATTTTCAAATTTTAAAACTAAATCTGCAGCAATCAAAGCTGGGGCTTTTTTAAGCTCCTTAGCCAAAGAAAAAGCAATCGGTGTAGCAAAATGTGCCAAAGATTTGTCTTTAGGATTTTCAAGGATAAACTCGCGTCCTAAAATTTGATAAATCTCTTTATAGACTATATTTTTCAAACTTAAACCTTAAGCTTTTTTTGTTTCATCTAAATTGACATTGTTAGTCGCGTTTTTGTCCTCAGGCTTTTCTTCTATTTTTGCCGTATTTTTCGGCTCATCTTCCATTTCACTTCTAAAAGTTTTAATTCCTTTTCCAACACCCTTAGCAAGTTCTGGAATTTTTTTTGCCCCAAAAAGCAAAACAACAATCACAAGAATAATAATCCATCCACTAACACCTATATTTCCTATACCCATACTATACTCCTTCACTCCATAAATTTTGAATTTTTTCTAAATCTTGCCTCTTTGTTCTATGCTTTAAAGAGAGATAAATAGAGCGTAAAGCCTCATAACTTCTTTCTAAATCATCATTAATAATGAGAAAATCATACTCCCCAAGCTCCCTCATCTCTTCGCTAGCATTTTGAAGTCTTTTTTCAAATTGTGCCATTGTATCCATATTTCGCTTAAGAAGTCTTTTTTTTAACTCGGCTTTGCTTTTCGTTGTAATGAAAATTGAATTAATTTTCTCTCCCAAACTTTTCCTTGCGATTTTAAAACCTTGCACATCAATGTCAAAAACAACAACCTTTCCCTCATCTAAAGCTTTATTTGTATGCTCTAAAGAAGTGCCATAAAAATTCCCATGCACCCTGGCCCACTCTAAAAAAATTCCTTTCTCTATACCATTTTGAAATTCTTCTTGACTGATGAAATAATAATGCACCCCGTCAATCTCATCGTTTCTAGGCATTCTCGTTGTCGAAGATATAGAAAAATAAAGCTCATCTTCAAATTCTTCAAAAAGTCTCTTAAGCAAGGTCGATTTTCCTGCTCCGCTAGGACCAGAAATAAGCAAAATAAAGCCTTTCAATGCCCTTCCTCATCAAAGCTTATTTTAATGTTTATATTCATATTCATACCTTTAAGCGCAGCCTTTAAAGTATCATCTTTAATGCTTGAACTAATTGCTTTGCTAATACCTTGGCTAAGCTCACTCATAAGCTCATCTTGAGAAATTCTAACGCCTGTCGCAACTTCTCCAGTCTCTTTTTCTCTATCAACATCCTCTTCTTCAGGCTCAATTTCCTCTCCCAAAGCTTGTTTAATATCCCTTTCTTTCAAATTTGCAAATTCATCTAATTCTACATTTGGAACGACAAGCTCTTCATCACTAGCACCCAAAACTTCATCATCTAGCACAGGTTCTTCTTTAAATTCCTCCAAAACCTTAACCCCATCATCTTGATTAATTTCCATATCAAGTTCATCAAGCTGGGCTAATTCTTCCTTAATTTGCTCCTCTGTGCTCAAAGGCTCATTTTGCAATTCCTCTTCTATATTTTCCTCAACCACAGGTAAGGTTTCCTCAGTCTCGCTCTCTTGCTCTTTTTCTTGTCCTAAAAATTCTGCATCTTCTGGCAAATCCTCAAAGCTCACTTCACTCTCTTGCTCCTCAACCACAGGTAAGGTTTCTGTATCTTGCTCTTCTTCTGCCTCTGGCACTTGCTCCTCATTTTCAGCTTCTTCTAAAGGCTCATTTTGTGGCAAATCCTCTATATTTGTTTTTGAAATTTCCTCCAAATTTTCTTCGCCTAACTCTTCATTTTTGCTTAAATTTTCTTCCACGCTAGGCTCATTTAAATCTTCTTCTAGTGAAAGTTCCTTCTGCTCCGCTTCTTCTTTATTTTCAACTAATTCTTCAGGCTCTTTTAAATTCTCATCTAAAGAAAGAGGTTCTTCGTCCAAATTTTCCTCCAAACTCAAATCCTCAAATTCTTCCTCATTTTTAACTTCTTGCTCATCTTTAACATCTTCATCCAAGCTTAAATCATCCAAACCTATCTCTTCACTCTCTTTGGTTTCGCTTTCTTCTTCATTAGGCAAATCCTCCAAATTTAAAGAATCTAAATCGATACTTAAATTCGCATAAGGATTTACATCTTCTACCTCAGCTTCTTCATAATTTACCGCTTCCTTGCTAAGTAGAGCCAAAAAATCCGTTGGTAAAAAAGGCTTTTGTAAAATTTCTGCTTTTACATCGCATTCTTTATTGCGAGGGTTAAGATAAATTAGTCTTTTGCACTTTTCCCTCAAAGCTTCAATATCAACCTCCGTGTCGCTATCTACAATAATCACATCATAAATTCCATCATTATAAGCATCCGATTCCTCTATCTCGTAAGACATTTTTTGCGCACTAAGATTTATCAACTTGGAAACAACAGGGTTTTCATTTAAAAGTAAAATTTTCATCAGCTTTCCTTAAAAATAATTGTTTATTTTATGATAACTTTTTTTATTATTAGCTTAGGTAAAAAAAAGAGTTTGCATATTTGAAAAAACCTCTATGATGAGTTCTTTAAAATACTCCATCATAATCAGCAAAATAGCGATTAAAACAACAAAAGCAAGAGCGATTTTGATGGGATAACCGATAACTAAAAGATTAAATTGCGGCATAGTCTTCATCAAAATTCCAAAAATCACATCAGCAAGCAAAGAAATCGCAAGGATAGGAAAAGACATAGTAAAACCTATAACAAAAACACTGAGCATCCCAGAATTTAAATACTGCACAAAATTTTCACTTGGATAAAATCCCCCAAGATGAATGTAGGTTAAGCTTTGACTTAAAAATAAAAGCATTAAATGATGTCCATCAAAAGCTAGGAAAAAAAGCAGGGCAAGCAAATTTAAAATTTGAGAAGTTATAGGCATATTAATCCCAGAACTAGGGTCTAAAACACTCGCCATAGTAAAACCCATAGTAAAAGCTATCTGCTCTCCAGCCATCATCACTATAGCAAAAACAAGCTGAACGATAAGTCCCGCTATCATACCGAAAATCACTTCGCTTAAAAGTTGCAAAATAAAAAAACTATCCAAGTGTAAAGCTTCGAGTTTAGCTAAGGGATATAAAAACATTGTAAGAAAAAAGACTATGGTTGTTTTTACCACTGCAGGAATGCTATTGTGAGAAAAAAATGGGAAAAACACCATAAGCCCACTAAGTCTAGCAAACAAGAGCATAAAAGTAGCTACATTTTTATCGCCCAAATAATTAACAAATTCCATTTGCTTTTAAAGTATAAACCTTATCGCAAAATCTTGCAAGAGTATCATCGTGTGTCACAAAAAACAAGGCTGCATCATTATCCTTAGCATAATCCATCAAAATGCGTAAAACATTTTTGGCATTATGAAAATCCAAATTCCCCGTAGCCTCATCAGCAAAAATCACACGAGGTTTTTTACAAAGAACCCTAGCAATACTAACCCTTTGCTGCTGTCCTCCGCTTAATTTACCTATTTTTTGATGCAAAAGTTCATAAATTCCTAAATTTTTCAAAAGTTCCTTGTCTAAATTTTGATTAGATAAAACACTAGCGAGTTCTATATTTTCCAAAGCACTAAAACCCTTAAAAAGATAATGTGCTTGAAAAATGATACCAAAATCCCTACGGCGAATTTCAAGCCTTTCGCTTTCATTTAAACGATACAAATCTTGATTTTTATAATTTATAGTGCCAGAATTTGGCTTTAAGAGGGAGGATAAGATATGCAAAAGAGTGGATTTGCCGCAACCACTACTTCCTTGTATGGCTACGCAATCTCCGGACTCTAAAGATAAATTTAAATTTTCAAAGAGCGGATAATCAAAACTATGACTTAAATTCTCCGCTCTTAAAAGTTGCATTTTAGCCTATTTGTGCTGCGACTTCAGCTGCGAAGTCTTCAGTCTTTTTCTCTAAGCCCTCGCCTACCTCAAAACGGATAAATTCAACTATCTTAATAGCCCCACCCAACTCTTTTTCTTTTTCAGCAATAACTTGAGCAATGGTTTTCTTATCATCCATTACATAAAATTGCCCCATTAGCGTCAATTTACTATCAAGCTGAGAGTTTTCTGCTATAAAACTCTCCATTTTACCAGGGATAATTTTGTCCCAAATTTTTTCAGGTTTATTTTGTGCTTTAAGTTCCGCCCTAATATCTTCTTCGGCTTGTTTCAAAATCGCATCATTGAGTTGCTTACGACTCGCAAATTTAGGAATTTTGTGTTCAGGCTTATTTGGATCTTTTAGTCTGCGTCTTTCTTCATTTTCCTTTTCAAGCTCGGCAACTAAAGCTTTATATTCATTTTCTACAAAATCCATATCAAGCTCATCATAACTTAAATAACTCGGCTTCATCGCCGCTATGTGCATACAAAGCTGCTTTAGAAAATCTCGTGCTTTACTTGCCACTTCAAAATTTTCACACGCTGCAGCTATGATAACGCCAACGCGTCCATTTGTATGAATGTAGCCATTTACAACACCTTTTTCACCTGCCTTTAAAGTGGCAAATCTTCTTACCACCAAATTTTCACCTATGGTTGCAATTTGACTTTTTAAATACTCTTCAAATTTCACACCATTAATTTCACTAGAATGAAGCTCTTCCACACTTTTAAGGCTGTGATTTTGAATGTGTGCTGTTGTATCCTTTGTAAGAGCGATAAATTGCTCATTTTTGGCTACAAAATCAGTTTCTGAATTTATCTCGCTTACCGTTGCACTAGTAAAATCATCGCTGACTTTAACGCTTACCAAACCTTCAGCCGCAAGTCTATCGGCTTTTTTCGCAGCTTTTCCAAGTCCTTTTTCTCTTAAAAGTTGAACCGCCTTTTCAAAATCGCCCTGAGTTTCTTTCAAAGCATTTTTGCAATCCATCATTCCTGCGCCTGTGCTTTCGCGCAGTTCTTTAACCATTTGTGCAGAAATTTCAGCCATTATTCTCGCTCCTCCTCAAAATCTTCCTCACTCATAGCCTCTTCTAAAACCTCTTGTTTTTCTTCCTCGCTTATCTCTTTTTCCCCAGCTTCAATATCGCCGTCTTGTTCTCTTAAGGATTTACCCTCGTTAATAGCTTCAGCCATTTCTTGGCAAAAAAGTTGAACTGAACGAATCGCATCATCATTACCCGGTATAGGGTAGGTAACTAAATCAGGGTCGCAGTTTGTATCAAGTGGAGCAACCACTGGAATTTTAAGCCTATTTGCCTCTGCAACGGCTATTTTTTCTTTTACGGTATCAATTACAAAAATCATATCAGGCTGAGTTTTCATATAACGAATTCCACCAAGATAGGCTAATAATTTTTCTTTTTTTCTTGTTAGCATTAAAGCTTCTTTTTTGGTCAAAAGCTTAATGCTTCCATCTTCTTCCATTTTTTCTATTACTTCAAGTTTGCGTATGCTTTGTCTTATTGTGCCAAAATTTGTCATCATACCACCAAGCCAACGATGATTAACATAAGGCATACCGCATTTTTCAGCATATTCTTTAATCGCTCCACCCGCTTGCTTTTTTGTGCCAACAAAAAGAATGGTCTTGCCTTCGGCAGCAGCGTCTCTAACGATATTATAGGTGTATCTAAAATACCTTAGGGTTTTTTGCAAATCAATAACATAAATCCCTTTTCTCTCTCCAAAAATAAATTTCTTCATTTTTGGATTCCAGCGTCTTGTTTGATGTCCAAAATGCACACCGCATTCTAACAAATCTCTCATACTAACCATAGAATTTCTCCTTAAAATTTAGCTTTTTCCTCCGCACCCATTAATTTAACAAGCTAAAAAGAATTGATGCGTGTGAAATAAGGCGGAATTATACAAAATATAAGTTTAGTTTTTACTTAGATGAAGAAAAAGTCGCCAAAAGGCGACTTTAATTAATGAAGTTTAGACCAGATAGAGCGCTTCCATAAAATCGCAAAAACGCTAAGAATTACAAAGAAAATCATAATATAAATTCCAACATTCTCCCTCTCTTCTTTCTTGCTATCGCCTACTTTTTCGATATATGAAATTATCTTTTCTTGAGAAGCTTCATTTAAGCCTACCCTTGGCATTGCTGTTCCTGCTAAAAGTTTTTGAGTATTATTAATAAAATCATTAAGATACTGCTCTCCCCTACTTCTTATCATCATCGATAAATCAGGCGGAACTGAGCCTAAATATCCTTTCAAATCATTTTTAGCAGAAAGGCTTGAAAAACCATCATATTTCATATCGTGACAGCGACCACAAGCTTCCGTAAAAAACACTCTTTCTTTAGCAAAAATCATTTCCTTTTCCATTAAAGCAGTTTTTTCGGCACCATCTTCCATTTTGGCATACTTCGCCTCTACCTCTTGCTTAATTTTAGCATCTTCCTTCTCTTCAAATTTAAGAGCCATTTCTTTGAGGTAAGCAACAACATTAGCAATGTTTTGATTTACCACCTCCTCACTTTCACCAGAAGTTTCACTATTATAAGCCGTCATAATAAAAGCATCTCCAAATTTATGCTCAACCTTTAAAGCCAAGGCGGGATTTAAAATTAAAGCTGCTAAAAATTTCTCATCGTAAAGTAAAGCAGCCGAACTTAAATCAGGCGGTATCACCCCATAAGCTGAAGAATCTGTAAAATTCGAAGCAATGCCATCCTCTTTTAAACCATGACACGCAAAACAATTTCCTTCAAAAAATGCCTTACCCTTAACCGCATCACCTTTTGCAAAGTCTATCTTTTCTACACTCGCCCAAAGAGCCTCATTTTTCGCTAAAGTCTCCTTAGCTGCGTCAAGTGCTTTAGTCGCACTTTCTACCTGTGAAGCATTATTTTCCTTTTGTGCTTGAGTTAAAATAGCTTCCTTATCCGCCACTATCCCCTTGGCAAAATTCAAATCCTCTTCCGCAAAATTAAAATTCGCAGGACTTACATGAGGCTTCATTATGGAATGTGCATAAGGCTCAACACCCCAATATGTAAGAGCTGTAAATACAACTACAACTAAAAATATTTTTAATTCTCTCATTTTTTAGCTCCTTTTTTTTCCATTATTGTAATCATAGGTAAAACTACGATAAGCAACAATAAAAACACAATAGAAGCATAAAATCCCACCCAAGCATTTATACCTGTTGGTGGCAATTTGCCATACACTGTTAAAACGATTAAATCTACAAGTAAAACCCAAAACCATATAAAAAACAAAGGTCTTTCGTGTGCTGGTTTTACCACATCGCTTCTATCAAGCCAAGGAAGCAAAAAGAATATCACTTGGGCGATACCAAAAGCAGCCAAGCCTATATCAAAAGCTTTAATTCCAGCCACATCAAAGAAAAATCCTCTCAACACTTCATAACTCCACAAGAAATACCACTCCGGATAAATATGCGCTGGAGTTTTAAGAGCGTCTGCCGGGTCAAAGTTGATAGGGTCCATCGCAAAATTAAATTTAAAACTTACCAAATAGAAAAAGAAAATCATAAATAAGCAAATATACATAAAATCTTTACTTAAAAAACCTGGCCAAAATGGTATGACCTTAGAACCTTTAGTATCTCCTGCCATATATTTTTCAGCTTCTAAATCAAAATCTAACTCTTCAGCGATTTCATTATTAACATGTGGAATTCTTAAAGAATAGAAGTGAAAAACCACAATCATAATAATCACAATAGGAAGTAAGCATACATGAAGCATAAAAAATCTTGTCAAAGTAGGGTCAGACACAGCATAATCACCCCTAATCCACACAACTAAAGCATCTCCTATAAAAGGAATTCCACCAAAAAGATTTGTAATTACCTGTGCAGCCCAATAACTCATCTGTCCCCAAGGAAGCATATAGCCACTAAAAGCCTCAGCGGAAAACACGACAAATAAAAGCATACCGCTAATCCAAATCATTTCACGCCCCTTTTTATAAGAGCCATAATAAATTCCCGTAAGCATATGGATATAAATCACTAAAAAGACGACAGAAGCTGCCACGCCGTGCATATGACGCCAAAGCCATCCATACTCTACTTCTTGCATAATAGTCTTATTTACGCTATCAAAAGCAAGAGCCACATCAGGCTTATAATACATCACAAGTAAAAGTCCTGTTACAAAAAGTATGGTAAAAAGAGTTGTTAAAATTACTCCCATAGCCCACAAGAAGTTAATTTGCTTTGGAATCCAATATTTATTCATCAAAACATCAAGCAGTTTATGAACCGCAAGTCTTTGGTCAAGCCAATCCACTATGCCATTAGCCTTTCTAATTTGTGCCATCTTAAGCCTCCGCCATCATTTTTTGATACTCAGGACCTTCCTCGCCTAAAACGAGTTTTGTTCCTTCAATTTTAAAAGGAGGGATGTCAAGTGGTCTTGGAGGAGGTCCAAAAACATTTACCCCACTAGTGTCAAATTCGCCCCCATGACAGGCACACTTAAAAAGTTGCTCACTTGGCGCATAAGCTGGGATACAACCCAAATGTGTGCAAAGTCCTATCACAACGGTATAAGCAACATTTTCTATTACTACATCGCGTTTTGCGTCTTTTGGCATATCTGCAGCCTTTTTCAAAATGAAAATGGGCTTTTTGCGCCACTCTATTGTTCTAAGTTCGCCATCTTGCATAGAGCTTAAATCCACCGTAGTAAAACCAGCTGCCTTAACACTAGGAAGCGGGTCCCAAGTCTTTTTCATCGCCACAAGCGAAAAAACACCACCCACAGCAGCTACAGTTCCAAACGCAAAGCCTATAAAGCTTCTTCTACTTTCAGAGGTAGCCATAACTTTCCTTTCCTTAATAATTTTGAATTTTAATAAACCTAGCAGTTTATCCAAAATAAAATAAATTTTTTCTTTTTTATTATTTCTGTCAAAAATTTCCAATTTTAAACTTAAAGAAACATTTACTTTTGCTTTTTTGTTTTAATATAAATTTGCAAAATGTCCAAAGCTGCGGGGGTTATCCCACTTATTTCACTCGCAGCAAAAAGTGTTGGAGGTCTAAATTTTTCAAGTTTTTCTACAACTTCATTACTCAAGCCACTCACGCTTTTAAAATCAAAATTTTCTGGAATTTTAAGAGCATTCAAGCCTTTCATTTTTTCCACCTGAGCCTTTTGCATATCAATGTAATGATAATACTTTGCTTCGCTTAAAATTTCTTGCAAAGAATATAAGTCCATATTTTCAAACATAACATCAAGTTTGCGTAGTTTCTCCACATTAAAACTTGCTCTTGCAACTATTTTTTGAAGGCTCACAATGGAAGAAATTTTTTCCTCATCTAAATCTTGCAAAAAAGTGTTATTTTCATTACTTGGAGTTAATTCTTTGGCGAGCAAAAAGCTTAAACCTTTATTGATATTTTCGCGTCTATTTTCTATCATTTTAAACTCTTCTTCGTTTAAAAGTCCAAATTTAAAACCATATTTCCCTAACCTTATAATTGCATTTTCTTCCCTTAAAAGCAATCTAAATTCTGCCCTGGAAGTGAACATTCTATAAGGTTCTTTTGTGCCTTTAATCACCAAATCATCTATTAAAACACCTATATAAGCTTCATCGCGTCCTAAAATGAAAGGCTCTTTGCCCTCTAGTGCTAACACAGCGTTAATTCCAGCCATAAAACCTTGCGCAGCAGCTTCTTCGTAGCCCGTTGTGCCATTAATCTGCCCCGCACAATACAAATTTTTAACTTTCTTAAGTTCTAAACTATGATAAAGCTCCGTTGGGTCAATATAATCATACTCAATAGCATATCCAAAACGCGTAATCTTAGCATTTTCAAAGCCTTTTATGGAGCGGAGCATTTGTGTTTGCACTTCGTAAGGCAAAGAAGTAGAAAAGCCATTGATATAATACTCGGTAGCCTCTTTTGTTTGAGGCTCTATAAAAAGATGGTGGCTTTCTTTGTCCCCAAAGCGATTAATCTTATCCTCTATGGAGGGACAATACCTTGGTCCCACACCCTCAATTTGCCCCGTAAAAAGAGGCGCTCTGTAAAAATTCTCCCTAATGATAGTGTGTGTATTTAAATTTGTTCTTGCGATAAAACAAGGCAATTGTGTCGGTGTAAAATCTTTTGTTTTAAAGCTAAAAGGCTTAGGCTTCTCATCTCCGTGCTGAATTTCTAAAACGCTAAAATCAATACTCTTAGCATCAACTCTAGGACAAGTTCCTGTCTTTAGTCTGCCAATTCTTAAATCAAGACCTCTCAAAGAATTTGCAAGTTTTACAGAAGCCAACTCCCCCACACGCCCAGCTTCGATTTGATTTTCCCCTATGTGGATAAGTCCATTTAAAAAAGTGCCTGTGGTAAGAATGATTTTTTTAGCATAATAATTATGGTTTAAATTTGTTCTAACGCCTTTTAATTCATCATTTTGAAAAATTAACTCTACAACTTGTTCTTGTGATATTTCTAAATTTTCAAGCCTCAAAAGCTTATTTCTTGCAATGATACGATATCTATCCATATCAATTTGCGCCCTGCTTCCCCTAACAGCTACACCTTTACTCTCGTTTAAAATGCGAAATTGTATCCCAGCCTCATCGGTAATTTCTCCCATTAAACCACCCATAGCATCAAGCTCTTTTACCAAATGCCCTTTGGCTAATCCACCTATGGCGGGATTACAACTCGCCGCACCAATTTGCTCTATAAGAGTTGTTAAAAGCAGAGTTCTTTTTCCCATTTTGGCAGCTACCGCACTTGCCTCTATACCAGCGTGTCCGCCACCTATTACAATAATATCAAACATCACTAACCTTAATCTTTTTTAAAGGCTGAAATTATACTAGGAATTTAGCAAATATAGGGAGAAAACCTATTTTGCTTCTTGCAAAGAAAAGATGATTTCATTGTAACTTTTTTTAGAATTTTTGCAAAAATCATTTAAAAATTCCACACCCTTATCCAAGCTTTCTTTTTCGATTTTCAAAAGTTCTTTATATAAGGGCTTAATCTGCTCTATCGCTTTTGGGTTTGGTTTTCTACGGACAGAATAATAGCCTATGATTTGATTGTGAATATCAAAAGATGGTGTTACATTAGCAAAAACCCAATAATAATCATTATTTTTCGTTCTATTTTTTACATAAGCAAAAATTTCCTGTCCATTTTTCATATAATCCCACAAAAATTTAAAGACGGTTCTAGGCATATCTTCGTGCCTGACTATATTATGGGGTTTATATAGGACATCTTGCATTGCATAACCAGCATAAGTTAAAAAATCATCATTTGCATAAACTATCTTACCTTTTAAATCCGTCTTTGAAGTGATAAGAGAATCATTTTCTAAAAAAATTTCCTTTGCCATTTTATCCCTCTATTTTAAGTTTTGCTAAAATTTCCGCACTCTTATTTTCTAGCGTTGTTACTTTACTAACTATAGAATCGTAAGCTTCTTGTCCTATATACTCAGCTCTTGATTCTTCTATAGCACAATTTGCATTATCCTTAATCACTGCCCTTACTTCATCTAAATCTTCATCACTTACAAGCTCGTTGATAACCTTCTTCGCTCTTTCCTCGTGGCAAAGATGAGAAATTGCATCAAGGCTATCAAGGTCAAAAGAATGCGTCCCATTAAGGGCGAGATAGATGTTGGATTTATAGAGTATATGATCAATCTTTGCGACAGATAAAATGAGTTTTTTTGCAAAGGAGGTAAAATTTACACCAAGTTCGGAGCTGTTTTCTTCAAGTCGCTTAAATGCTTGAGAGAAATTTGAAATGCGTTCTTCTGAATTGCTAACAATGTCGAAGACTTGTTCGCTTCCTGATTGTATATTGTCAAAATCTTGTTGCATTGTTTGTATAGCTATGGAAATTTCGCTCGTTGATTTTTGTGTTCTTTCTGCTAGTTGTCTTACTTCATCTGCTACGACTGCAAAGCCTCGTCCGTGTTCTCCAGCCCTTGCTGCTTCAATAGCAGCATTAAGTGCTAACAAATTTGTTTGATCTGCTATATCGCGGATAACCTCAATCACCGAAGTGATATTTTGCGAATTTGCCACAAAAGCTTCCACCGTTTCCTTGCTAGAATTGACAACCTGCATTAAGGTATTCATAGCTTCTTGCAAAGAAATGACCTGTGAGCCGTTTTCAGTTGCTACTTTAGTGATAGAATTAACCACATCGTAAATATTATTCATCGCGTTAATATCCGCATTTAAAGAAGTTGTAATACGCGACATATCTTTATTTTGACTTCCCAAACTTAAATCCATTAAGGTTTTGGAAAGAGCGTTTTTAAAAGTCGATTTTGCTGTGATTTCTATATTAGAAAGAGCCTTATTGATAAATTCGATATTATGAGCGAAAATTCCTTTTAAGCCCTCAGGCAAGGCTTTACGATAAAATTCATTATTTTGCGAACAAGTAATGGAAGTGTTAATCTCTCTTAAATAAGCCTCAAGTCCGTCTATCATATTGTTTAAATTGTCTGCAATTTGTGCAAGTTTTCTACTTTTACTTTTAATATAAATAACTCTCTTATCAAAATTTCCCTCTTTAAGATAATTAGAAAGCACAAAAAGCTTTTCTATCATCTCACCTTCATCTTTATGTGATACCATCATATAAACAAGTAGCGCTATCACAAATATAAAACACGCCGCACCAATATAGGCATTAACTATAAAAGTTAATAAAATTCCTATCACACTCAGTACAATAGCCAAGATAAAAGCATTTCTCATCATTTTCCTCACATCAAATTCATTTTAAACAACTTCAAGTTAAAAACAGACAAAAACTAGCAATTATATTTAATAAAGATTAAAAATCTCTTAATTATTTTCCTGCAAGTCAAAAATTAACTGATTATAAGTCATTTTATAGGAACCTACAAGCTCCATCAAGGTCTTCACGCCCTCTTTAATCCCGCCCTCTCTTTCCTTTTCTAGCAAAGTTTTATAAACGCTTTCTATGATAGGAATGGCTTTAGGATTAGGCTTTCTACGCACGGAATAATAATTGATAATATTGCGCTTTTCATCAAAAGAAGCAGTAATATTTGCAAAAACCCAATAATAATCTCCACTTTTTGCTTTGTTTTTAACAAAAGCAAAAATTTCATTTCCCTCAACAATATAATCCCACAAGCACTTAAACACAGTTTTAGGCATATCTTCGTGCCTGACTATATTATGTGGCTTATATAAAATTTCATCCATTTTATAACCCGCATATTTTAAAAAATCCGCATTAGCGTAAATAATATCACCCTTTAAATCCGTCTTTGAAGTGATGAGTGTGTCATCTGCTAAAACTATCTCTTTCATTGCCAACCCCTTTACTAAATGATTAACAAAATATTTTAAATTTATTAATTATAACAAATTAAAAGAAAAAACGCTTAAGAAAACTATATTTTTGTTACAATTACTTAAAATAATTTTTATTGCAGAAGGTGGAACTTTGTCTCTTTTTATTACAAAAGAAAAATGTCAAAATATGCTTCAAAGTCTTGCTTTTTGGGTAATTTTGGGCATTATTTTAGGAATAATTTTAGGCTGTGTGCATAAAGAATTAGCCCTAAGCGTTAAAGCTGGAGTGGATTATTTTATCCACGCTTTAAAAATTCTCATTGGACCCATAATCTTTGTAACCATCGTTTTGGGAATTATTAGCTTAGATAATCTTAAAAAAGTCGGCTCCATAGGACTTAAGGCGGTTATTTATTTTGAATTAGTCAGCACTCTTGCTTTAGCCATAGGAATTTTTATTACAAATATCTTAAAACCGGGTGCAAAAATGAATCTTGACCCACGAGAAATAGATAGTGCAAGTGTGGAAAAATATATCTCACAAAGCAATGCTGACATCAGTGCAAGTTCTGAGATTATGCATATTTTAAAGGACGCTATCCCAACAGACATCATTAGTCCTTTCACAGAGGGAAAAACCTTGCAGGTTTTAGTTATTGCCATTATTACAGCTCTTATTATCTCTTTGATGAAAAGCGAAGATAAGCAAAGCATACAAAGAGTTTTTGAAGTCGTGCAAAATTTCGTCTTTAAAATTCTACAAATTGTAATGTATTTTAGTCCCGTAGCTGCCTTTTGCGCTATGGCTTTTCTCATCGCACAATACGGCTTAAGCTCACTAATTAATCTTGGATATTTACTTTTAGTTATGTTTCTTGCTTGTTTAATTTTTATCTTTGGAATTTTAGGATTAATTTGTTATTTTGCAAAAGTGAATATCTTTAAATTTATGCGTTTTATTGCCGCAGAAGTTTTAATCGTTTTTGCAACAAGCTCAAGCGAATCTGCTCTTGCGCCCCTAATGAAAAAACTTGAAAAAGCAGGAATTTCAAAAGCCACAGTAGGACTTGTTCTTCCCACAGGATATAGTTTTAATTTAGATTGCACAAATATCTATTTGTCCGTATGTCTCATTTTTTTGGCACAAGCTTTTGGAGTCAATTTATCTCTTAGCCACGAACTTAGCATTCTGCTTGTTTTAATGATAGCGTCAAAAGGTGCTGTTGGTGTTACAGGTTCTGGTTTTATCGTGCTTGGAAGCACATTAGGTGCGCTTGGTGGGATGCAAATCGAAGAAGCGGGAGGCACCCTAGCAGAAGTCTTGCCTATCGCTGCCATTAGCATTTTACTAGGTGTAGATAAATTTATGTCGGAAATGAGAGCTGTGGGAAATTTATGTGGTAATAGTGTCGCCGCACTTATCGTTGCCATTTGGGATAAACAAATAGACTGGGAGAAATTTAATTTTGCAATTAACCATCCTGAAAAATTCCGCAACGAGGCTCTAAGTTAATGATTTCTTTGGAAAAAATCATAGCGATTAATTTCCTCAAGTTTGCTTTCATCTTCTTTTAATTGTCTTAAAAAACTTTTATTTAAGCTAAAATTAAAGCCTACGCGGACGGCATTTTGAATTTCATCTTCTTTATTTTGACTTTGAAAAAAATTGAAATTAAGCACCTTATAAGGCTTATAGGTGATTTGATAATTTGCCTTTTCATTATCCTTACTCACATCAAAAATGACGGATTCGTAAGACGGAACAGCAAAGCTAAGACCTAATTGCAAATTCCTCTCCACGCTTTTATCTTGAGGCATATAATAATTTGTATAAGCTTTAAGCGTATCCGTATAGCCAAATTCTGCACCCCAACTTGAGCTATCGCTATTTTCTTCCTTTTGTTTGTCAATAAAACCATTAACACCCAACAAAAAATCCTCGTGCGTATAACGATTAATTAAACCTCCAGAATAATTATAGCTTTCTTGAGAAACAAAAATTTCTTTTTGAAATAATAAGGAATTATTTTCGCTCTCATAAATTGAGGTAAGATTTTTCATTTGAAAATTTTCATTTTGAAAATCCAAATTCCCTTCTGTATTATCTATGCCATTATTTTTTTCAAAAACACTTGAAAGCGTGGAATTTAAAGTTGTTTGAAAATCCACACTTTCACTTTGCACACCTGGAGTGTCATCTTGATATTCAAATTTAAAAGTTGTCCAATTGCCTTCCTTATTTTTCGCTAAAGCTTCACTTAAAGCATCTGCAAAAGAAAAGGGAGTAAATAAAAAGCATAATAAAATTTTTAAAAATGTTTTCTTCATCGTCAGCCATTATAAAAAAACAAAACAAATAAAAGTAAATTTCACTTTATTAAGGTATATTTAAAGCACTTTTGATAAATTTTTTCATAGGAAATTACAATTTATAATTTTACTCCAACACAAAGGTTTCGCCTTGAAAAAAGATAATCTCCTTGCTTTTAGTGTTTTTGCCATTAGCTCAGTTTTTTTTATGATTTGGGGTTTTAATTATGTCGCCTCCCATCAAGTTATATTATTTATCCTTGCTTCAATATTTGGTATTTTTATGGCATTTAACATAGGTGGTAATGATGTGGCAAATTCTTTTGGAACAAGCGTTGGCGCTAAAACAGTTACCATTAAGCAGGCTTTAATTATCGCAGCAGTATTTGAGCTTAGTGGGGCGATTTTTGCAGGGGGTGAAGTAACTAAAACCATAAGAAGTGGGATAGTAAATTTCCCAGCCTCTTTAGACCCTATGCTCTTTGTAGCCATTATGTTAGCCGCACTTCTAAGCTCAGGGCTTTGGATTTTCATCGCAACAAAAAAAGGCTTACCCGTCTCAACGACGCATAGTATTGTAGGTGGTATAGTTGGAGCTAGTATTATGATGGGGCTTTTGGAATTTGACGGAAGTCAAACTTTAGCTATGGTCAAATGGAGTGAAATTTTAAGAATTGCTGTAAGCTGGGTCGTCTCTCCCCTTTTAGGCGGTTTGGTAGCTTACATTATTTACGCGTATATCGATAGAAAAATCTTAAAACCATCTAAAAATTTGAACGAAAATATTAAGGAGTTAAAAAAAGCTAAAAAAGAGTTTAAGGAAGAATTTTTTAATAATCTTAGAAAAAAAAGCGATGAAGAACAAATTAGAGAGCTTAGCATTATAGCTTTAGATGAGGACGATGATGAAAGTTTTTATAAAAACAAAATAAAAGAATTCAAAGAAAAGGAAAAAGCGATTGACATCTATGGAGTTTTAAAAACTCATATGCCAATTATCGCTTGTTTTAGTGCGGCTGTTATTGCCTCAATGTTTTTATTTAAAGGCTTAAATAATGTCAGCACACTCGATGTTTTGCAAAATTTTTGGATAGTGGGAATTTTAGGCACAATTAGCTATGTCGTTACTTTTGCCGTTGTTAGCATTGTTAAAAAAACAGAGCTTAACAAAACAACCGATAGAATTTTCTCTTGGTTTCAAATTTTCACAGCCTCAAGTTTTGCTTTTTCGCACGGAGCTAATGATATAGCTAATGCCATTGGTCCTTTTGCAGCGATTTTAGATGTGCTTAAAAACAATGCGATTAATTCAAGCTCTCCCGTTCCTTTCGCGGCTCTTGCGATGTTTGGGGTGGCTTTAGTCATAGGTTTATGGTTTTTGGGAAAAGAGGTCATTACAACGGTGGGTTCAAAACTTGCTTCCATACGCCCTACCACAGGATTTAGTGCGGAGCTTGGTGCTAGTATAGTGATTCTTTTAGCCACCCAGCTTGGAATTCCTGTAAGCTCTACCCATATCTTAATTGGAGCGGTTTTGGGCATAGGACTTTACTCTAAAAATGCCAACTGGATTATGATGAAGCCTATAGGCTTGGCTTGGATTATTACCCTACCAGCTGCGGGCTTAATGGCTGCTGCTGTATTTATGGGCTTTAAGATGACTTTAGAGCTTTAAATTTTTCTTCATAAAGAGCCATAAGTTCTTCTTTGGCTCTTAAAATATCATCTGTTAAAAGCTCATAATCTACCTGCGAACTTCTTTTATAAGTTTTATCATAATAATCCAAAAGCATAGAAATAAGTCTTTGCCACTGCTCTTTTTTAAAAGCTTCTTCTAAATCAAGTCGCAAATTTAAACTTATGTAAGGGCTAATCTTAGTCAAAGAGCGATAAAAATTTTCCTCATTCATCTTAGATTTATAAAGCTTTTCTATACGCTCTATACGCTTCTCTTTTGAGGCAAAGCAATGAATTTTAAAACCATTTTGCAAAGCCTCATAAAGCTTTAAAGGCAGAATCACCGTGCCAATTTTACGACTTTCACTTTCTATAAAAGCAAGTTTTGTCTGCATAGAATGAAACAAAGCCTCATCAAAAGTTTTTTGACTAGGCTGCTCCCCTAAAATATCTCCAAAAGAAGAACCTAAATGATTCGCCATTTTTTCTAAATTAATCGAAGGCTTTAAAAGCTCCAAAAGCTCAGTTTTCCCACAGCCTGTATTACCACACAACACAAGCAATTCACAATTTAGAGGCTTTGCAAAAAATTCATTTAAGTATGTCCTATAAGCCTTAAAGCCACCCTTTAAACGCGTAACTCTATAACCTAGCTCACTTAAAATCACAGCAATAGATTTTGAACGCAACCCACCCCTAGCACAATAAATTCCCACCTTCGCACCTATTCTAAATTCGCTTGTGAAAAGTGGGATATGCCTTGCCATATTTGCACAAATGTATTGCGCACCTTTTGCTTTGGATTGGGCTTGATTTTTCTTATACAAAGTGCCAACTTCTTGATGTTGTTCATTATTCAATGCGTAAAAATTTAGCGCGTTTTTAAGATGAGAATGGGAAAATTCCAAGGGGCTTCTTGCGTCAATTAATGCGTCAAATTTTTGCTTTAAAAATTCTTCATAATCAAGCTCTTCTAGCATTAAAAGCCTTGAGAAGTTTTTGATAAATTTTTTCTACATCCGCTCCACAAATTCTAGTTTGTCCTATGGAGGTAATGAAATTTGTATCGCCACTCCAGCGTGGCACAAGATGATAATGACAATGTGGTGCTATACCAGCACCTGCAGCGGTGCTTAAATTCATACCGATATTAACCCCACTTGCTTTTAAACATTCTTTTAAAATTTTAACACCCTCACGCACAAAAACACTCATTTCACTCCAAGTTTCTTCACTCAAATTTTCTATGTGTTCCTCGTGTTTATAGGGGATAACCATAAAATGCCCCGGTGTATAAGGGTAGCGATTCATCACGCCCAAACAATGTTTTGCCCTAAAAAGCACCCCAAGCTCGGCATCACTTTTAAGCTTATTTGCACACGCACAAAATGGGCAAAGCTCATCTTTTTCCTCTAAATATTCACTTCTCCAAGGCGCGTAAAGATATTCCATTAATCCTCACATAAGGCTTTTAGTGCCTTACCCTCATCGTTTTGCTTCATAAAATATTCCCCTATTAAAAAGGCATCAACGCCTATTTTTTGAAGCTCTTTTAAAAAATCCTTATCCTCCAAACCACTTTCTGCAATTATTATTTTAGAATTAGGAATTTGAGGAATAAGCTTTTCACAAAGACTCATATCCATAGTAAAATCTTCTAAATTTCTATGATTTATCCCTATAATATCAGCTCCCACTAAAATCGCCTTGGTTAAGTCCTCTTTATCGTGGATTTCCACCAAAGCTTCAAGCCCTAAATGTCTGCTAAATTCCAAAAGTTTTTTAAGCTCTTTTGCACTCAACATCTTAGCGATTAAAAGCACAAAATCCGCCCCATAAACTAAAGCTTCTAAAAGCTGGTATTCGTCAAAAATAAAATCTTTTCTAAGCAGTGGAATTTGCGTATAGCGACGAATGAGGCTAAGATATTCTAAAGAACCTTGAAAATAAAAAGGCTCAGTTAAAACAGAAATCGCTGCGGCAAAATTTTTCTCATAATTTAAAGCAATGCTTAAAGGCTCAAAATTCTCCCTTAAAACCCCTTTGCTAGGACTAGCTTTTTTTACCTCGGCGATGATTTTTATCTCTTCATCTACCCTTTTTAACGCCTTACAAACATCTTTTGGAAAGAAAGGATTTGAAGCCAAAGAACGCCCTAACATATCGTAAGGCAAAGCCATTTTACGCTTTTTTAATTCCTCTTTTGTTTTTAAAAAAATTTCTTCTAAAATCATTTTATACAAGCCTTTATCGCTTTTTGATGCTCTTTACTTTCACTAGAGTTAGCAAATTCTTTATCTGCAAAAGTTGGTTTTAAAATGTCCCAAGCCTTTTCACATTCTTTTAATTTATAATATCCCCAAGCCAAAGAATCTAAATAATAAAAATTATTCGGCTCATTTTGTAAAGCGAGCTCAACAAGTTCAATGCCTTTTTTCACATCTAATTCGTAATCAATCAACAAATAGCCATAATAATTTAAATAAAGCGGTGCGCTTTCTTTTGTCATCGCCTCTTCAAATTTCTTGGCTACACTTTTAGCAACTTTCAAATCAGGCTTTGCTTTCGCACTTGCTTCTTCAAATTCAAACACAGCCGCACGAAGCAAATGCTCTTTATCTCCACTTGCTTGATAGAGTTTTAAACTCAGCTCCTTTGCCTTATCAAATTGCTTTAAATTTTGAAACAAAAAAACCTTAAGCTCATCATTTAAATCATACTGCAAAGCCAATTTTAAAGCTTTTTCTTTTTGATTTTGCTTGTTATAAATTTCGATTAAAGCGAATAAAAAATTCTCGTTTAAACTTAATTCGTAAAGCTCCAAATAAACACTTTCAAGCTCTTTATAATTTTTCTCATCCAAGTAAATTTTAGATAAAAGCACACAAGTTTTTAAGCTACACCCTTGCTTTTTACGCACATTAATGAGGAATTTTTTCATCCCTTTAGTATCATTTAAAAGCGTATAAATTCCTACCATTTTAAGAGCCATTACTTCATTTGGCAATTGCTTGTAAGCTATTTGATAATATTTCAAAGCTTCTCTTAATTGATTTTTTCTTAATAAAATATCTCCATAAAGCTCGTAATTTCCGGGATAATCATCGTCTTTTAAAAGTTCAAGGGCTAATTTTTGCGCTCTTGCTAAATCCATATTTGAAAGAGAATAAAGCACACTTAAACGCTTAATGTTGGAGCTTGTTTCAAGAAATTGTTGTGCTTTTTCATTTAGCTCTTTTGTTTTATTTAGGTTGTAAGAAAGGCTTAAAAAGAAAGCTTGTTCCAAAAATTTGGCATTTTTGTTTTTTTCAAATAAGTCTAAGTAAATATCTCTAGCACATTTAAATTCTCCATAATACTCGCACACAAAAGCCCTCATCAATGCTTTATCTAAAGCGTTTTCTTTTACTGGCTTAAATTCCACATCATTTAAAGCATTTTTACTTGCACAAGATGTTAAAAAAAGGCAAGTAATTATGATAAATAAGTAATTCCTATACATTCTTTTTCTAATTCCTTTTTATGTGTTTTAAAATAATCCCAAAACGGAAAGCTTTTGCACTGGGCTGGACGCAAAGCGTAAATCGAACAATTTCTCTTCTTTGTGTCAAAAAAAATACAAGCAAAGCCTCCTTCAAATTCTTTTTCCTTTAGGCTTAATCTGAACCCCACTTTTCTTAAAAAACGCTCTTTAAATTCTAACTCATCTAAGTTAAAATGCTCCATTAAAAGGTTTATTTCTTCTTTGGCGATGAAAATATGCCCACTTTCTCCCGTGCAACACTTCCCCCCACAACTCTCACACTTAGAGCCATCAAAACCATACTCAAAACCCTCTTTAAAAATCATAACTTTCTATCCTAAATTTCGCACTAAGCCCACGCATTTCTTCGCTTAAATTTCCTCCCTCATAAACAAATAATGGCGAACTGACCTCACAAGGACTTTTCGAGCTTTTGCATACTCTAACTAAAACAAGCCTTGCCTTAGCTCCATTTTTACTATGAACGAAGCGAATTTTAGTCATTTTTAGCTTGTATTTCTCTAAAAGCACACAAATTTCACTTAAAGCCAAAGCCTCGTAACAAAAATAAAAACTCCCACGCGGAGTAAGCAAAGAATTGACCCCCCTTACCAAATCCTCAAGTGGTAAAAAACAGGCATTTTTACTTACACTCTTATGCAAATTTGCACTTTTTAACGCGTCTTGTCTATAAAATGGAGGATTGCAAACTATGTAGTCAAATTTAATTTTACTCTTAAATTCTTTAAAATCATTATGAAAAATTTCTGCCTCAAGCGCATTTTGTCTCAAATTTTCTCTAATAAGGGTAATGTTTTCTTCCTGAATCTCAAGTAAAGAGAGCTTTAAATCAGCATAAGAATTTTTTAACAAAATTCCTATAATTCCACATCCAGAACCCACATCCAAAAGTGTTGTTTTGCTTAATCTATCTTCTAATATGAAAGCACTTAAAAGCAAGGAGTCGCTATTATAACGATAAGCGTTTTTAAACTGAAAGAATTTTAAAATTCGCATTTTAGCCTTATGGTGGAGACGAGGGGAATTGAACCCCTGTCCAAAAATAACTCAAAGAAGACCTCTACATACTTAGCAAAGATGACTTTTTCATCAAATTCCGCTCATCTTCCAAAACTTAAAAATTTGACTAGACTAAACTTCGCCCTAAGGTGCGTCAAGCCCTAAAACTACACTATCAAAAATGACTAAAACTCAGGCTAGATAGTATCACCCAAGCTCTAGGCTCAACTGAACTTACGCAACTTTAGCGTAAGCAGGAGCAAATTTCGCGTTGTTTGCGTTTAATTTTAATGAGACTTTTTACGCTATGTCTAAAGCGGTATGCCATCCTAATCAAACTATTCCTGTCGAAGCCAAGTCGTCCCCATTACTTAGAAATAACATTTGGAACATTAACAATTAAAGGATTAAAAACAGCTAAAATGGAAGCATCATTTTCATAACTCTTACAATACTTTTCAAACTGATCACCCATCAAAAGCATCCAGTCCATAAATTCTTCACTTGCAGGACCCTCAAAACGCTTCGCTTGTGCCATCATCTCTTCGCAAAAAACACAAAAATCCGTAACCTCGTCCAAATTAAGCCGTCTTGCAGCCCAAGCAGTATTATGTGCTAAAGTTTCAAGCTCACTTATCGCTTCTTTATATTTGATTTTATCGCTTCCAAGCTTAATGATTAAGGGTTCAAATCTATCGCACATCGTGCGAAAAAACTCTAAAAACCTCTCTACTTCATCTATATCGTGTTCAAGTTCTAATTTTGTTAAAATTCCCATAAGCTTACTACCTTAATCAACAATTCTTAATTATAACAAATGTTTCAAAATAAGAATTAAATCACAAAGATGTAGATTTTATAAATTTTTTATCCTTATTTATTTCTTACACAAATATCCTTTTGAGTACATCTCTTTAATTTAATCAAAGTATGCTAATTACAATCAAACAAATTAAAAAAGCTTTCTAAAAAATTTAAAAAAGAGGCTACAAAAAAATAAAAAAAGGAGAGACAACATTGAAATAATCTTTTATGGTGGGCCTAACAAGACTTGAACTTGTGACCTCACCCTTATCAGGGGTGCACTCTAACCAGCTGAGCTATAGGCCCTTAAGAAGAATGGTGGAGAATAGCGGGATCGAACCGCTGACCTCCTGCGTGCAAAGCAGGCGCTCTCCCAGCTGAGCTAATTCCCCAATTAGCTTTATCATCAATCTTTAAAATCTAAACAAGGACAATTGAAAAGCAAGTTTGTGAGAAACTTGACTTTATTATACTCTATCCTAACGAAAGGATAAAGTTGTACTCTAGAAAGGAGGTGATCCAACCGCAGGTTCTCCTACGGTTACCTTGTTACGACTTCACCCCAGTCGCTGATTCCACTGTGGGGGATAACTAGTTTAGTATTTCCACTTCGAGTGAAATCAACTCCCATGGTGTGACGGGCGGTGAGTACAAGACCCGGGAACGTATTCACCGTGACATGGCTGATTCACGATTACTAGCGATTCCGGCTTCATGCTCTCGAGTTGCAGAGAACAATCCGAACTGGGACATATTTTATAGATTTGCTCCACCTCGCGGTATTGCGTCTCATTGTATATGCCATTGTAGCACGTGTGTCGCCCTGGGCGTAAGGGCCATGATGACTTGACGTCGTCCCCACCTTCCTCCTCCTTACGAAGGCAGTCTCCTTAGAGTGCTCGACCGAATCGTTAGCAACTAAGGACGAGGGTTGCGCTCGTTGCGGGACTTAACCCAACATCTCACGACACGAGCTGACGACAGCCGTGCAGCACCTGTCTCTAAGTTCTAGCAAGCTAGCACCCTCATATCTCTATAAGGTTCTTAGGATATCAAGCCCAGGTAAGGTTCTTCGCGTATCCTCGAATTAAACCACATGCTCCACCGCTTGTGCGGGTCCCCGTCTATTCCTTTGAGTTTTAATCTTGCGACCGTACTCCCCAGGCGGTATGCTTAATGCGTTAGCTGCATTACTGAGATGACTAGCATCCCAACAACTAGCATACATCGTTTAGGGCGTGGACTACCAGGGTATCTAATCCTGTTTGCTCCCCACGCTTTCGCGCCTTAGCGTCAGTTAAGTTCCAGCAGATCGCCTTCGCAATGGGTATTCTTGGTGATATCTACGGATTTTACCCCTACACCACCAATTCCATCTGCCTCTCCCTCACTCTAGACTATCAGTTTCCCAAGCAGTTTAATGGTTAAGCCATTAGATTTCACAAGAGACTTGATAATCCGCCTACGCGCCCTTTACGCCCAGTGATTCCGAGTAACGCTTGCACCCTCCGTATTACCGCGGCTGCTGGCACGGAGTTAGCCGGTGCTTATTCCTTTGGTACCGTCAAAATTCTTCCCAAAGAAAAGGAGTTTACGCTCCGAAAAGTGTCATCCTCCACGCGGCGTTGCTGCGTCAGGGTTTCCCCCATTGCGCAATATTCCCTACTGCTGCCTCCCGTAGGAGTCTGGACCGTGTCTCAGTTCCAGTGTGACTGATCATCCTCTCAGACCAGTTAAGCGTCATAGCCTTGGTAAGCCTTTACCTTACCAACTAGCTGATACTATATAGTCTCATCCTACACCGAAAAACTTTCCCTATCTAACTTATGCTAAATAGGAGTATGGGGTATTAGCACTCATTTCTAAGTGTTGTCCCCCAGTGTAGGGCAGATTAACTATACCTTACTCACCCGTGCGCCACTAATCCACTTCTAGCAAGCTAAAAGCTTCATCGTTCGACTTGCATGTATTAGGCACGCCGCCAGCGTTCACTCTGAGCCAGGATCAAACTCTCCATATTTTTATCTTCTTTAACATCAGGCAAAGCCTGACTAAGAAGCAACACTAAAGATAAGATTGCTAAACACAATCCATTAATTAGGTTATTCCCTAGTATCTTTAGCTTTAGTGATATGAAGTTTTAATCTAAAACTTTTATTTGTTTAGCTTTACTAATATTATAGTAAAGTTGGCTCAATCGTCACTTATTTAGATTTCAAAGATTGACTATAAGATTTAAATAACAATGTTGGTGTTAAAGAACAAGACTTTTTTTAGGTTTTTACTATGGCTAAGAAGCTAAGGGTAAAAACAAAAAAGAAATGAAATTGTAGCGAGGAAAGCTTAAAGTGGGATTAAAAATAAAAATTTACTCTTTTTGATTTAAAAATTTTTCTAGTAGAGATTTTTTAATCTTTAAATTCACCCTAAAAAATTCTAACCACTTTTCAAAAGCATTGATGATATGAAGCATAAATTCTTTTTCATCAATAATATTTTTTTTATAAACTTCAGCGATTAAGTCCCCTCTTTTAATCACGCAATGTGCTAATTTCCCATCTTGAAGGAATTTATTATTAACAAGTAAGGTATTGAAATTTCTTATATTTAAATCCACCTTTTGCAAAAATTCTAAAGGCAAATCTTTGTTGGAATTTAAAATAGTTGTAAGAGCATTTTGTAGGGTTAAAGCCTCCATATCTATGTCCTCACAAGCCTTTATGTTTTCTTTCACAAAAACGACAAATTTATCTAAAATTTTTTGACTTTTATTCAGCGTTAAAGATTTTGGAAGTTCAAGATGAGATTTTAACTCGGTAGCGAATTTTACGCAACATTCCTCAAAGCTTGTTTCTATGGCGTTATGTATCCTAGCGCCTGTTTGTGAGACATTATAAAAAGTCGTCAAGTGGGAGTGATTTGCTATAAAGCCTTCCAAATAAATACGATAAATATTCCACACCGGATGCGTTATAACCTTATGTCCACCGCCAAAACCCTCTACTTCAAAATAATCATTATACCAATTTGTCTCCACTCGCACGCCGAGGCTAAAGCCATCGGCGTGCGAATTTCCCTCTTTTGAAAGAGCAAAATCCTGCCCTAACATAATAATATTTTCAAAACCAAGTGTCACCGCAATGCAATACGCAAAATAAGAAACAAAAAGTCCCGGATTTACATAGCCAAAATCATCTAAGAAATTTAATTTTACATTAGGGTCTTCAGGGTCAAGTATGATACATAAATTCCTATTTTCTAGATGCTCCACGACTTCAAAAGCCGAAAGAGAAGAGCATAAAAATATCGTCTCATCTTTACCACTTGCATTAAAAAATTTCAGGGCATTATTGTGATAGTCATTATTTATCACATAATCAGGCGTAATACCATTTTGACAAAGCACAGAATAAGCCCCATCAACACAAAAAATCACAAAATTTTCTTCATATTTTTTAAGCAAAGCTAAATTCCCACTCAGTGATGGTCCAGCAGATACCACAACAGCACTTTTAAAGCTTTTTTTCCTCTGTGAAAGAAGCCTTTGAAAAGGCACAGAATGAAGCATAGTTTTAGCATTGAGTAAAAAATTCTCATAAGTTTTAAAAATAGCATCTGGTATGCTCACACCCTTAGCATTTAAGACATTATTAATTACTTTACGGCAAAGCAAATCGGCATTTAACATTTGCTGATGAAAAAATTTCTCATAATAGCTATTTTGTATAAAAAGTCCGTAAAGAGAGTGAAGCTCTAAAATGAGGGGGTTATTAAAATAAAAAGAAAGCTCAAATTCCGCAAAAGAATCTTCGCTATCTAGCACATGAATCCCACCCAATTTTAGCTCCTCACTCAAATCTACTTTACTCAAAGCTAAAATTAATAATTCCAAATTTCCCTCAAGCACGAAAATGTGCTGGTAATGTGCCCTACAAAGCCTTTTTAAAAGCAGAGCATTTCCTATACCATAGATGAAAATAAAAGGATAACGCTTTGTCTGTGATAATATAGCGTTTTCCACAAAGTCAAGCTCGGCACCCATATCCTCATACATCAAAACTTGATTTTGTTTATCAAAAATATTTGAATTCTCATCAATGCTAAAACGCCTAAACTCACCCCCCCCCCCCCCATTAATAAAGGCTAAAAGCTTAGTTTTAAGCTTATCATTTCTTAAAGCATTTAAATTTTTACTTAAAATTTCGTTCATTTTCATAATCTTTAATAATCTTATCAAAAGTCCAAATTTTCCTAGCTTCATTGGCACTTTGTGGCTGAGCGATAAGCATTTCTTCTTCCTCACCAAGCCTATCTTTCATCTCGCCAAAAGCATCGATAAAAAAGCTATCTCCATAAAATTTCCACTCCTCGCTATGTTTAGCACTACCTATGCGGTTCACTCTTAAAATGCTAACTTGATTTAAAAAAGCCCTTGTTTTTAAAAGCTCCTCCCATCTTTTTTGACTCCCAAAAGTGCAAGCACTAGGCACGATAACCAAATCAATCTTTTTTACCCGAATTTCTTGCCAAAATATATCAAAATGCGTTTCAAAGCCAAAAAGTAAGGCGCATTTTAACCTCTCGTAAGTGAAGCTAAAAAGCTTGATTTTATCGGTTTTATTGATAAAAAATTTCGCCTCATTCCAATGGGCGTAAGGCATTAAAATTTGCTGTTCGTAAGTTTTAACGATACTAGGAGAAACCTTAAGGCAAACTTTCCTAAAACCCTTTGTTTCGACACTTACAAAAGGAGCAATGATTTCAAGCTCGTGCTTTTTAGCTAAATTTTCGAGGCTCTTTTTTTTCGCTTCACTTTGCTCTTTAATCATCGATTTAGGCATAGTTAAAAGCTCTGTAAAAAAGCTATTTAGCACATATTCACCCAAAACAACCAAATTTGCTCCACTTTCCTTTGCAGCTTTGAGATAATAATCAAGCCTTGATTCGCTTAAAGAAAGCGTAGGAAACTGCAAAGCGGCAATTTTACTCATCGATTTTCTCCACTTCTAATTTTGCTTTTTCAAGCTCAAACCTTGCTTTTTCTATATTTTCAAGCCCTAATTTATAAATTTTCACACTTTCTTCAAGGCTTAATTCTTCTTCATTAAGTCTTGTTAAGGCTTCGTTAGCCTTTTTTAAATTTTCTTCAAAACTCACGAATTTACCTTATAATTTGGTGCTTCGTGCGTAATCGTTACATCATGCACATGGCTTTCCTTAAGTCCCGCACTTGTAATCTCTACAAATTCAGCCCTAGCTCTAAAATCTAAAAGATCCTTAGCCCCCACATAACCCATAGAAGAACGAAGCCCACCTAAAAGCTGATGAATCACGCTTTTAATGCTTCCTACATAAGGCACACGCCCTTCAATCCCTTCAGGCACGAGTTTATCCTGTGCTGTTCCTTGCTGAAAATATCTATCCGAGCTTCCTTTTTGCATAGCACCCAAAGAACCCATACCGCGGTAGGCTTTATATTGTCTTCCTTGATAGGTAAAAAGCTCCCCCGGGCTTTCATCAGTTCCTGCAAGAAGTGAGCCTATCATCACAGAACTAGCCCCTGCGGCAAGAGCTTTTGCTATATCACCAGAATACTTAATCCCCCCATCAGCTATCACAGGAACGCCAAATTTATCCGCCTCCAAAGCACATTCATCAATCGCCGAAATTTGCGGCACTCCCACCCCTGAAACAATGCGTGTAGTGCAAATACTCCCAGGTCCTATCCCTACCTTTACGGCGTCGGCTCCAGCCTCACACAACGCTTTTGTAGCTCCCGCTGTGGCGACATTTCCCGCGATAATTTCAAGTTTAGGATATTTTGCTTTAATGGCTTTTACGCTTTCTATAATGCCTTTTGAGTGTCCGTGTGCCGAGTCAAGCACGACAACATCAACATCTGCTTCAACCAAAGCATCCACCCTATCCATTTGATTCACCCCTATGGCTGCGCCCACTCTTAAGCGTCCAAAGCTATCTTTATTTGCGTCAGGGTATTCTTTACGCTTTTTTAAATCTTTTATAGTGATAAGTCCTACAAGATGATTATTATCATCGACTATAGGAAGTTTTTCGACTTTATTAGTGCTAAAAATTTTCTCCGCATCATCTAAAGTGCAGCCCTTTGGAGCGGTAATGAGAGGGGCTTTTGTCATTACATTTTCGACTTTATTGCTAAAATTATTCTCAAATCTTAAATCGCGATTTGTTAAAATTCCCAGCAATTTCCTCTCTTCATCTACCACAGGAACACCAGAAATTCTATATTCTGCCATTAATTCTAAAGCCTCATAAATACTTGCATTTGGTGCAATAAATATAGGGTCAATAATGACACCACTTTCACTTTTTTTCACTCTTTTAACTTCTCTCACTTGAGCTTTTATGTCCATATTTTTATGGATAATCCCAAGCCCCCCAAGTCTAGCCATCATAATGGCGGCTCTATGTTCGGTAACCGTGTCCATAGCTGCTGAAATTAAAGGCATATTTAAGCCAATATTTCTCGTTAGCTTAGTGTGAATTTGCACTTCCTTAGGTAAAATTTCAGAATAACAAGGTCTTAATAAAACATCCTCAAAAGTCAAAGCGCGTCCCACTATCTTCATACTTTACTCCTTTATGATTTTTTCTAAACTCAAAGCTCCATTTAATAAAGTTTGCTCATCATATGCTCTACAAATAAGCTGTGCGGAAATATTTAACCCATCTTTATCTTTACCCACAGGCACACTAATACCCCCAAGCCCTGCCAAATTCACAGATATGGTATAAATATCCTCTAAATAGCTTTGCATAGGGCTTTTTTGCATATCAAATACAAAAGCTGTTGTTGGAGTTACCGGCATAAAAATCAAATGACAATCTTGCAAAATTTCTTCATATTTGGCTTTAATAAAATCCCTAGCCTTTTGCGCTTTAATATAATAAGCATCATAATATCCACTACTTAAAACAAAAGTCCCAAGTAAAATTCTACGCTTGACTTCCTCACCAAAGCCCTCGCTTCTACTATTGACATACAAATCTTTCAAATTTTCACAATGCTCACTTCTTTTTCCATAACGCACCCCATCATAGCGGCTCAAATTCGCACTTGCCTCTGCTGTAGCGATGATATAATAAGCCGCAATGTCAAATTCATAATCTTGCAAGGTTTTATAAACTATCTCGTGCCCGTGTGCTTTTAAAGCCTCTACGCTTTTTAAAAGGGCATTTTTTACTTCTTCACTCGCAGCATTGACATAATTTTCTATCACAGCGATTTTGAGCTTGGTATTTGCGTTTAAATTTGCGCTTGTAGGTTCAAATTTCACATTTGCACTTGTGCTATCTTTTTCATCATATCCCGCAATCGCATCATAAAGTAAAGCTGCGTCCTCGACATTTTGCGTTAAAACGCCTATTTGGTCTAAACTTGAAGAGTAAGAAGCAAGTCCATACCTGCTCACTCTGCCATAACTTGGCTTAAAGCCTACGCACCCACAAAAAGCCGCAGGTTGTCTTACAGAGCCTCCCGTATCACTTCCTAAACTCGCCAAAGCCAAATTTGCCGCAACTGCCGCAGCCGAGCCACCGCTTGAGCCACCCGGAACACGCGAAAAATCAAGAGGATTTAAGGTCTTCCCATAAAAAGAAGTTGCGGTAGAGCTTCCCATAGCAAATTCGTCCATATTAGCGCGTCCAAAAGGACTAAAGCCATTCTTTTTTAAATTCACAATCGCGCTCGCATCATAAGGCGCAATGTAACCTTGCAAAATTTTACTTCCGCAAGTTAGCTCCCAGCCCTTAACGCTAATATTATCCTTTATCATCACAGGAACGCCATCTCCTGCGTCTTTTAAATCACTCCCCAAAAACTGCTCCACATAAGCACCGATTTGCTTTTGCTTTTTTGCTCTATCGTTTAACTCTTTTTTTAAAGCCTCAAGCTCATTTTTAGAGTACCTTAATGCCTCTTTCAAACTTATCATTTCTTTCCTTTTTTCTTAATCAAAATCACAGCCAAAGCACTAAGCAACAGTACAATGGCTATTGTGCTAATTAGCAATTCATTTGGCACGGGACTTTCAAGCATTTAAAACCCCAGCACAACGAGGACAAATTACATCTTCTGCCTCATATTTCCAACATCTTTCACATTTATTAAGCCTTGCTTTGACAATGGTAAAACTCTCATTTTCCACATCAAATTCACAGAGCTTTTCGCTATTGTCCAAATTTTCAAGCCCACTAACCATAAACCAATCAAGCATTTCGTTTTTAGGTAAAGCAGTGATTTGACTTGAATTTGTTTGTAGGACAAGCTCAAGGGTTGATTTTATCAACTTGTCCTTTTTAAGCTTGTCGATATTTTCAAAAAAACTTTCTCTAATTTTAAGCAAAAATTCATCTTCAACATCAAAGTTAAATTCAAATCTTTCAGCAAAATTTAAATCAAACACATCTAAAGCCTCGCCTTTAATGCAAACATTTGCGTGCTCTAACGCTTCATCAACGCTATAAGTTAAAAATGGCGCTAAAAGACTTAAAAGCTTTTTCGCTATCAAAACCATCGCCACTTGGGAGCTTTTACGCTTAAGGGAGTTTTTAGCTTCGCAATAAAGCCTATCTTTGCTAATATCTAAATAAATTCCGCTTAAATCTGCGATTAAAAAATTTAAAAGAGCATTAAAACCCTTAGCAAATTCATAATTTAAAAACGCCTCTTCACTAGCTTTAAACACACGACTTGCACGATTTAAAATCCATTTATCTATGAAGGAAAACTCAACGCCCTCCACATTTTCCAAATCATTAGTATTAGCAAGTAAAAATCTTATGGTGTTGCGAATTTTTCTATATTGTTCGCTCACTTGTTTTAAAATATTTTCAGAAATTTTTAAATCCGTAGAATAATCACTCAAAAACACCCACAGCCTTAAAATCTCCACGCCATAAGTTTTAGCAACATAATCAGGGGCTATGGTATTGCCTTTAGATTTACTCATTTTCTGCCCTTTTTCATCGATGGTAAATCCGTGCGTAAGGACATTTTGATAAGGCGCATACCCTCTTAAAGCCGTGCTTAATAATAAAGAGCTTTGAAACCACCCTCTATGCTGGTCGCTCCCCTCTAAATACATATTTGCCACTTTTTCGCCTGCGTCAAATTGAGTGCCGTCCAATACAGCCTTCCAAGTGCTACCGCTATCAAACCATACATCTAAAATGTCATAAATTTTTTCTAAATTCTGTGCTTGATACTTAGAATTTGGAGGTAAAAGTTCGGCAACTTCAAGTTCCCACCACGCATCAGCACCTTTTTCTTCAAAAATCTTTGCGATAAAATCCAAAATTTCACTATCAAAAATCACTTCCTTGCTTGTCTTATCTCGAAAAAAAGCAATCGGCGTTCCCCAATCTCTTTGCCTAGAAATGCACCAATCGGGACGATTTTCCACCATAGAACCTATTCTTTTTACGCCATTTTCAGGGTAAAATCTTGTTTTTAAAAGCTCTTCTTTTGCTTTAGTTCTTAAGCTTTTGCCCTCCAATTTTGCTTCATCCATTGCGATAAACCATTGCTTTGTCGCCCTGTAAATCACAGGCTTGTGCGTTCTCCAACAAAAAGGATAAGAGTGCGTGAATTTTGAAACATGGATAAGATTTTCCCCTAAAAGCTCTAAGATTCTTTCGTTTGCCTTAAAAATATGCAGTCCTATAAATTCCTCCAAAAGCTCTTCTGGCAGAAGTTTTTTAGTTCTCAAACTCTCATCATAGCAACCCGCATCATCAACAGGCATTATAATCTCTATATCATATTTTAAACTCGCGTAATAATCATCTTCTCCGTGTCCCGGTGCTGTATGCACAAGCCCTGTGCCGCCGTCCATTAAAACATGCTCACCTAAGATAAACAAAGATTTTCTATGATTAAGAGGATTGATAGCCTCACTTTTTTCCAAAAGTTCTGCTTTAAATTCTTTTTTCACTTCTCCTTTAGTAAAATTTAACTCAACCATATTTTTAAGCAAAGCCTTAGCAAAAATTAATCCCTCTTTAGTTAAAACATAAAGTTCTTGCGGATTTAAGGCTATGGCTTGATTTGCCACTAAAGTCCAAGGTGTCGTTGTCCAAATGACAGCTTTTGCCTTTTGCACTTCAAGTCTTTTTAAAGCTTCCTCGCCTAAGTCAAAAGCCACAAAAGTCGAATAATCTTCTTTATCTTGATACTCCACTTCAGCTTCTGCTAAGGCAGATTTTGCCGCCCAGCTCCAAAATACAGGCTTGGAACGCTCTACCAAAAGTCCTTTTTTAGCCACTTCGCAAAGAGTGCGGTAAATTTGTGCCTCAAAAGCAAAATCCATAGTTAGGTAAGGATTATCCCAATCTGCTATGACGCCTAAATTTTGAAATTCTTCTTTTTGGATATTGACAAATTCTTCTGCGTGTTTTCTACAAAAATTACGAATTTCTTTTTTGCTTAAATTTTTCTTTTTCTCTCCAAGCTTAAGTTCAACTTGCTGTTCTATCGGTAAGCCGTGGCAGTCCCAACCGGGAGTAAAACGCACATTTTCACCTTTGAAATAATGAAGCTTAACAATCGTTTCTTTTAAAATTTTATTTAAAGCGTGTCCTATGTGAATGTGTCCATTTGCATAAGGGGGACCATCGTGTAGGGTAAAGTTTTTAGCCGCATTTTGACGCTTAACTTTCATCTTCTCATAAGCATAATTTTGATGAAACCATTTTTGAAAACGCTTTTTTTCGAATTCAGCTAAGTTTGCCCTCATCGCAAAACTCGTATTAGGCAAAAGTAAAGTTTCTTTGTAATCCATAAATCGCACCTAAGTTTTTTTTAAATCTCAAATTTTACTGCATTTATGTTTAAATTTGGTTATAATTTTACGAAAAAAAGGGAATTTTATGAAACATTTACTTTTTATCTTGGGCGATGAACTCATCTTGCATTCTGCTTATAAAGATTATATTTTTAGGGCTTATGAGGAAAAATTTAAAGAAATAAATGAAATTCGCATTCAAGCAAAAAGTGATAAAGAATTACCCTTTTTACTCGAAAAATTAATGCAAAAATACCACTTCATCACAATTTTTGCTAGCACACAAAATTATGCCATAGTTGCTAAAATTTTAGCCACACTAAGCGATGATAATCTTATCTTAAAAGAACAAAGCCTCGTGCCAGATAAAGCCCTTTATGTGCATAATAGCTTCGTTTGCGAATTTGAAAATAGCAAAATTAACCTTTTAAAAATCGACACCGAAGAAAATATGCCAAAACTCTTAGGGGAAGTAAATTTGGGCTATGAGTATTTTTGTCTTTTTGGTATCGATGAGGATAGTGCCTTACTTTTGCTTGAAACCCTAACAAAAAGCTATGATGTAAGTCTAAAATCAAGCAAAATTTTAGATAATCTTACTCTCTTAAAGGTGAGCAATCTCCCCAATGGCAAACTAGAAAGTTTTTTGCAAAGTGTTTCAAATTTATTCACTCAAAAATTCTTTTTAGGTAAAGACCCTTTGCGTTTTATCGTCTCTAAGCTAATGCAAAAAGGGCTTAAAATTTCTTTTGCGGAAAGTTGCACAGGAGGACTTTGTGCGAGTGAGCTTAGTAAAATTTCTGGAGTGAGTGCGATTTTTGAAGGCTCGATTGTAAGCTATTCTAACCGCATAAAGCACGAGTGGCTAGGCATTAGCGAAAGCATTTTGGAAAATGGCGGAGAGTATAGTGAGCGTTGTGTTTATTTTATGCTAAAAGGGATTTTTAAGACGGCTAAACCTGATTTTGCTCTAGCATTAAGTGGAGTTGCTGAGGGTGAAGATAAGGGCGTTAAAGCTGGAAATATCTACATAGGAGCTATGTTTAAGGACGGCACTTATATCCAAGAACTTTTGCATTTAAAGGGAGATAGAATTTTTATGCAAAAACAAGCTGTTTTGGCAGCTTTTTGTCTCATAATGAAGCTAAAACCTGAAATTTTCATTTAAATTTTAATCGTTTTCAAATAAATCGTAAAAATTTAACAACGATTTATTAAATTTCTATAATATTCTCTGCAAAATTTCTTATTTCTAACAAGGTTAAAAATGAATTTACCAAATTTTCTAGCAATTTTAAGAATGATTTTAGCTCCGCTTTTATTTTTCGTTTTAACCTTTCCTTTTGAAAATGTGCATCAAAGCTGGATAAATTATTTTGCCACCTTACTTTTTTCTTTAGCTGCGTTGAGCGATTTTTTCGATGGTTTTATCGCTAGAAATTGGAAACAAACGACAAAATTGGGTGCGATTTTAGACCCTTTAGCGGATAAAATGCTCACTTTAGCTGCCTTATTGGGGCTTTTACTTTTGGATAGGGCAAATGAATGGGTGATTTATCTCATTTTGGTGCGTGAGTTTTTCATCACAGGATTTAGAGTTGTTATGGTGAGCGAAAATTTAGATGTCAGTGCTTCCTTTGCTGGGAAATTGAAAACAGGTTTTCAAATGACGGCGATTATTTTTTTAATGCTAGATTGGATTTTTGGCGATGTGTTGCTTTATATCGCACTTGCACTGACGCTTTACTCGGGTTTTGAGTATGTTTATGGCTATATCAAATATCTTAAGGCGAAACGATGAAAAGTCTTATTTTTCTTTTAGTCATTTTAATTTTAGGCTTTAAATTTTATTCCGTGCAGTTTTTAGCGACTATTTTTACCATCTCTTTTTTAATATTTTTTCACGAATTAGGACATTTTTTAGCAGCAAAATCCTTAGATGTGAAAGTAGAAATTTTTAGTATAGGCTTTGGAAAATCCTTGATTGAAAAGGAATTTAAAACGACTAAATACCGCTTAAGTGCTTTACCACTTGGAGGCTATGTTAAACTTAAAGGGCAAGATGATTTAAACCCTGCTTTGAGAAATTATGATAAGGATAGTTACGGCGCACTTTCTCCCTTAGCAAAAATTTACATCCTTTTTGCCGGTCCTTTTTTTAATATTTTCTTGGCTTTTTTGCTCTACATTGCCATAGCGAATTTGGGCTTAGAAAAAGCCTCTACCAAAATAGGCTTAATCGCACCAAACTCAGCGGCACAAAATGCTGGACTTTTAGTTGGTGATACGATTAAAAGCATTAATGGGATAGAAGTAAAAAGCTTTGATGAAATTTCTCATCTCATTAATAAAAACCCCACTAAAATAGAGCTTGAAAGAGATGAAAAAACACTAAATTTTCTCATTACCCCTAAACTTTCACAAGGTTATAATGAATTTGGGCAAATCGTGCCAAAATTTCAGCTTGGTATCGCTCCAAGTGATGAAAAAGTCAGTGTAAGTTATACAGGGATGCAAAGCATAAATTACGCCTACAATGAAAGTATAAAAGCCTCTACACTCATCATAAAAGGACTTGTAAAGCTTCTAAGTGGGGATATAGAAGCGAAAAATTTGGGCGGTATCATCACTATGGTTGATATTACCTCAAAAGCCGCAGAAATAAGCCTTTCGTGGCTTTTATTTATCACAGCTTTAATCTCTATCAATTTAGGCATTTTAAATCTTTTGCCCATTCCTATGCTTGATGGAGGGCATATTTTATTTAATCTTTATGCTTTAATTTTCAAAAAAGAAGTGCCACAAAAAGCTTTTGAGTATTTAAGCTATGGGGGTATGGCTTTACTTTTAAGCTTGATGATATTTGCGACTTTTAATGATATTGTAAGATTAATGCAATAATTAATTTTTACTGAAATTTAATATAACTTAAGCATAATTAGCTATAATTTTGTCTTGCATTTAGCAATCCTTGCCTGTGAAAATGGGCTTAATATCCACAAGGAGAAAAGATGAAACATTATGAGGTTTTATTTATTTTAAAGCCTACACTAACTGAAGAAGAAGTTAGTGCGAAGTTGGAATTTGTCAAAGAAATTCTTAGTAAAAATGGTGCGGAAATTCAAACCGTAGTGCCTATGGGAACGAGAAAGCTCGCGTATAAAATCAAAAAATACGAAAGAGGAACTTATTTTGTAATCTATTTCAAAGCTCCTACAACTCTAATCGCTGAACTTGAAAGGGTGCTTAGAATTACAGAGGAAGTTATAAGATTTTTGATTGTTAAATACGAAAACAAGAAAGAAATTTCTGCTTGGGAAAAACTCTCTCAAGGCATTAAGCAATCAAAAAAAGAAATCAAACCTATCGATGCACCTGAAGTTCAATAGGTAAAAAGATGTTTAATAAAGTTGTTTTGGTTGGAAATCTCACTAGAGACATAGAAATGCGTTATGGGCAAAGTGGCACAGCTATCGGCTCTTCGGCTATTGCTGTTACAAGAAAATTTAGTGCCAATGGCGAAAAACGCGAAGAAACTTGTTTTATCGATATTACTTTTTTTGGCAGACAGGCTGAAGTAGCAAATCAATATCTTTCAAAAGGAAGTAAGCTTTTAATCGAAGGGCGTTTAAGATTTGAGCAATGGAGTGATCAAAATGGGCAAAATCGCTCTAAACATAGTGTTCAAGTTGAAAATATGGAAATGTTGAGCAATAATCAAAGTGGCACTAATGGCAATTTTGGCTCTAGCAACTATGCAGAAGTTCAAAGCTATGACCCTTATAGTGAAAATAGTAGAAAACCTACGCAAAAAGTTCCAAATCAAAATCAAGAAAAAATCAAAGAAATCGATGTCGATGCTTATGATAATGACGATAGCGATTTACCATTTTAAAAGGAAAAATTATGGCAGAAAAAAGAAAATATTCACGCAAATATTGCAAATACACTGAGGCTAAAGTTGAATTTATAGACTATAAAGATACTGCTATGCTAAAGCATGCATTATCTGAGCGTTTTAAAATTATGCCACGCCGTTTAACAGGCACAAGTAAAAAATACCAAGAAATGGTAGAGCAAGCCATCAAACGCGCAAGACATGTAGCACTTATCCCTTACATAGTCGATAGAAAAAATGTCATTAATAATCCTTTTGAAGGATTATAATTAACACTAACTAAGGCTTCCAAAACTCTTCTTTTGCGATAAGCCTTAGTTTTTCATTGATAAAAATTTCCTCATTAACAGCTTCATTTTGATAAGCAACGCTGATATTTACAACAATCACGCCGTGTTTGGATAAATTTGCGTCGGGATTAAGATTAACTAAGCGATTATTTTGACACTCTGCTATGGTGTAAAAATACTCTATTTTTATCTTGTTTGCAGCACTAGGATAAGAAAAATTGATGGAATTTAAGCATTCAAAGCCCTCTTTTTTAGCTTGAAAAAGTGCATATTTGGCAAGTTCCTTTGCATTAAAACTTAAAATTTTAGCTTGAATATAGGCATAACTATCTTTTAAAAATCTTGGCGTATAGCTTGAAATATTTAATCCCACGCTTAATAAAAATCCTACAAAAATCACCAAAAATATAACGCCGAGTAAAATATAAGCTTTTTTCATAATAACATCATCTTTTCCAAACAATGTGAAAAATAAGCTTTTTCCATACAAATTTTAACCCACAAAGCTCCGTCTTTTTTATTTATTTCAAAATCTTCAATCGCATTAATCAACAAAGATTCTTGCTTTAAATTTTCATTAAAAAATTTAGGCTTAAGCACATATTTTAAAGCATTATCTTTAAATTTTAGTTCAAACTTAGCCTTAAGAGGATAAAAAATTCCTTCATTTTGTAAATTTGTAGGATTTAAAAGCTCGATTTTACCCTCCTTTAAGGCATAAAAGTTTTTTTCCTTATCTTTAAAAATGTCCATTTTGTTTTGCAAAAGATAAGAAAAATCGCTTTTTGGAGAATAAAAACTAGCATTATTTTCTAAAATCAACATTGAATTTGTCAATTTTAATTTTTTATTTTCAAGCATAAAAAGACTCTCATCATCTTTTAAAAAGCAAGAAAAACTTTTGTTTGTAATTTGTATATTGACACATTTTGAAAGGATATTTTCCAAATTTAACAAGGCTTGATTCAAATTTAAAATGACTTCATTTTGCTCTAAAGATTTTAAGTGTAATAAATAAAATTCTCTCAAAGGTTTGGCTATAAGCATAGAAATGGTGGAAAAAATCACCAAAGCAATAACAAACTCAAATAAACTAAAAGCTTTTTTCATCGTAAAAATACTGCTTATAAGCACCATCAAATGGCTCTATCTTTTTAAGTTCAAAAATTTCATCTTTTACGCTTGTTTCTTTAACAGATAAGGGTTTTAAGACATCATTACTAATAAAAATTTCTCTCCCATTTGAAGTTTTTAAAAGTCTCGCTTCAAGCACATAAAGTCTTTCAAAAAGTCTTAAAGGGGCATTATTTTTATCAATTTGTTTATAAAAAAGTGAAATGGAGCTAAAAAGAAGGGCTAAAATGATAATAGAAGCAACAAGCTCGATAAGAGAAAATGCTCTCTTCATTTGGAGCTAATATATACAGCTTCCATAAATGCTGCTCTAACAGCTCTTTCTTCCAATACTTTCACGCCTCTTATGCTTACCCCAGCAGGTGAGCAAACACTCTCTTTTATAAAAGCTGGATGTTCGTTGGATAGAAGTGTGGAAAAACTTTTAAAAAGTCCTTGCGTAAGCTTGAGGCTTAATTCTTTGTCCAAGCCCCTATGCACCCCACCATTTGCAAGGCTTTCCGCCACTAAAGAAAGAAAGGCTGGTGCGCAACCACTCAATGCCATAGCACTTGGCATTTGTTTTTCACTAGCCAATTCATAAGCACTACCAAAACTTTCCAAAATTTGGATAATTTCCTCTCTAAAAAGTTCATTTTTTAATATGAAAGGCGTAGTGGAGGCTTTGTATTTAGCAGCGATATTTGGCATAATTCTTGCGGTATTTTTAGCACGGATACATTCCAAATCTTTTAGGCTTGTGTTTGCCAAAACGGAGATTAAAATTCTAGCTTCACCTTTTAAGATTTTAGACATTTCCTCTAAAGCGTATGGTTTAAAAGCCAAGATAACATTTTTATTATCCAGCTCAAATTCATCATAAAGCAAAGTTTTAAAGCCCTCATTTTTTAAAGTTTCAAGCTTTTGAGCTTTGCGTCCTACGATATAAACCTCATAAGTGTCTTTTAAGCCATAGGCTAAGGCACTTGCCATAACACCATTTGCAAGTATGTAAATGCTAGACATTATTTTTTAATATAATTAGAAATTTTTTCTGCTTGAAAGAAATCAGGATAATTCACCGTGTCTAAAATAACTTGTGCCATAGTGTTATTGTCTAGATTGATAACCACAGGGGCAAGGAAATTTACTGTTGATTCTTCGATGGTTTTAGCCAAAGCGACTATATTAAAAACCTGCTGATTAGATTCTGGTGTAAGTGAAAGTAATTCTTGATAATAGGTTGGAATATCAAATTCGTAATCAGGACGAATGAGATAAGGATTTATAAGAACAAAAGAAAAGTCCTTACCATCAAGGCTTTTAAGTCTTACAAATATCTCATCAATGGTGGTAAATTCCATATTTTTAGTTTCTTCAAAACCCAAGATAGGGCATTTAACAGCTAGAGTCATTTTATCTCCTCAAGTTTTATGATTTTTAATTTTATCATAAATAAGCAATAATAATTCCAATTTTTGAATTTTTTACAAAATTAAGGCTTATTAATCAAATTTGATTAAAATTACCCTTTTATTTCAAAGGTTTATTTAATGAAAAAGAATTTGTTTATTTTGACTTTAATCATCGTTTTTTTCACAGCTTGTAGCACAAAAGACAAAGAAGAACTTTACAATCTTAGCTCATCACAATGGTATGCGCAAATCATAAAAGATTTGCAAGATAAAGACTTAGAAAAAGCCGATGCGCATTATAGTGGTATGGCAAGTGAACATATTGCAGACCCTTTGCTAGAACCAGTGCTAATTATACTCGCTCAAGCACATATGGACGAGGAAGAATATCAACTCGCCGAGTTTTATTTGGACGAATATAATAAAAAATTTGGAAATTCTAAAAATGTCGATTACACGCGCTATCTTAAGATAAAAGCCAAATTTGAGGCTTTCGCAGTGCCAAATCGCAATCAATCCTTAATGCTTCAAAGCCAGCAAGAAATAGACACTTTCTTAAAAGAGTATCCAAATACACAATACAAACCCTTAGTGCAAACTATGCTGACAAAATTTAATATCGCCGTGTTTTATTTAGATAGCACCATAGCAGATTTGTATAACAGAACAGATAGACAACAAAGCTATGAAATTTACCAAGAAAAATTGCAAAAATCAGAATTTTTTGAAAAAAGCATTATAAAACCTGAGCTTCCTTGGTATAGAGCGGTATTTGAAAAATTTTAAAGCTTGAAAAGATTTAGGAGAAATAATGGAATTAGAAGACATAGTGGCTGTTAAGCAAATTTTTCCCATTTTAATTGAAGATGAATTATTTTTATATCCTTTTATGATAACACCCATTTTTATTAATGATTCTAAAAATTCTGGTGCCTTAGATAAAGCTCTTAAGGACGATAGTATGATTTTTGTCGCTCCTTCAAAATATGAAAATGGCAGAAGTTTTGATGAGATTTATGATTGTGGTGTTATAGGTAGCGTGATGAGGAAAGTGCCTTTACCTGATGGACGCGTTAAAATTCTTTTTCAAGGACATTCTAAAGCAAGGATAGTGGAAAGAATTTCTACAAAACCTTTAGTGGCTAGGATTGAGCCCATACTAGAAGATTCGTTAGAACCAAAAAAGGGGAAAGCACTTTTAGATGTAATAAAAGAAAAAGTAAAAATTCTTTCTAGTATTAGTCATTATTTTTCACCCGATTTACTAAGAACCATCGAAGAGGGTGTAGATGCTTCAAGAATTTGCGATTTAATTTTAAATACCATAAGAATGAAAAAACAAGACGCTTACGAATTTTTCATTCTTTCAAATTTAGAGATTAAATTGATGAAGCTTATTGATTTATTAATGGAAGAAATCGAAACCAATCGCTTACAAAAAGATATCAAAAATAAAGCGCATTTAAGGATAGATAAAGCAAATAAAGAATACTTCCTCAAAGAACAATTAAGACAAATTCAAAGAGAGCTAGGCTCGGACACGCAAAAAGAAGATGAGGTTAAAGAATACTACAAAAAACTAGAGCTTAAAAAGCCTTTTATGCACGAAGATGCCTATAAAGAAATCAAAAAGCAAATTGAAAAATTTGATAGAATTCATCAAGATAATTCAGAAGCTTCGATGATGCAAACCTACATAGAAACAGCTCTTGATGTGCCTTTTGAGAAAATTTCGAAGAAAAAACTTAGCATAAAGGAAGTGATTAAGCAACTTGAACACGACCATTATGCCTTAGAAAAGCCAAAAAGACGCATTGAAGAATATTTTGCCGTGCGAGAACTCTTAGAAAAAAGAAAGATAAATGATAGAGACGGAGCAAAGGTAATATTATGCTTTTATGGACCTCCTGGCGTGGGTAAGACCTCTCTTGCAAATTCCGTTGCAAAAGCCTTAAAAAGAGAGCTTATACGCATAGCTTTAGGTGGGCTGGAAGATGTTAATGAGCTTCGCGGACACCGTCGCACTTATATAGGAGCGATGCCCGGACGCATTACGCAAGGACTTATTGAAGCAGGGCAAATTAATCCTGTCATTGTATTAGACGAGATAGACAAGCTCAACCGTAGTTTTAGAGGCGACCCCTCAGCTGTTTTACTTGAAATTTTAGACCCTGAGCAAAACTCTAAATTTAGAGATTATTATCTTAATTTTAATTTGGATTTAAGCAAAGCCATTTTTATCGCTACGGCAAATGATATTAGTAACATCCCCTCACCTCTAAGAGATAGAATGGAATTTATAGAGCTAAGTTCTTACACTCCAAATGAAAAATTTCAAATTGCAAAAAATTACCTTATCCCTGATGAACTTAAAAAACACGGCTTAAAAGCCAGTGAGCTTAGCATTAGCAAAGATGGCATTGAATTGTTAATTAGCGATTATACTAGAGAATCTGGAGTGAGAACTCTACGCCGTAAAGTCGCCGAACTCTGCCGTAAAACTGCAAAACAAATTTTGCTTGAAGAAAATAAAAAAATTAACATCAACGCCAAAAATTTACACACTTTCCTAGATAAAAAAGTTTATGAAATTCAAAAACGAGAAAGAGAAGATAAGATGGGACAAGTCAGTGGCTTAGCTTGGACGGCTGTGGGTGGAGATGTGCTGAAAGTCGAAGCAATTAAAATTAAGGGTAAAGGCGAACTTATGCTAACGGGTTCTTTGGGTGATGTGATGAAAGAATCTGCCAAAATTGCTTTCAGTGTCATTAAAGTTTTAATTGACGAGGGCAAAATCAAAATTCCTAAAAAAGTCTTAAGAGATACCAAAAGTAATGTTTATGAGCAATATAATCTTCATATCCATGTGCCAGACGGAGCAACGCCAAAGGATGGACCGAGTGCTGGTATTACTATGGCTACGGCTATGGCTTCCATTTTTAGCGAAAAAAAGGTGCGAAGTGATGTTGCGATGACTGGAGAGCTTGACTTAAATGGGAAAGTTTTACCCATAGGTGGTCTTAAAGAAAAACTTATAGCCGCCTATAAGGCTGAAATCACCACAGCTCTTATTCCAGAAAAAAACTATGAGAGAGATTTAAAAGACATACCGCAAGAGGTAAAAGATAATATGCAGATTATCGCTGTAAAAGAATTTGACGAGGTATTGAAACATTCTCTTGTATGATTGGTTGCGAAGGGGAGATTTGAACTCCCGACCTTCGGGTTATGAGCCCGACGAGCTAACCACTGCTCTACTTCGCGTCAAGTTTAAAGTGGATGGGGTAAAGGGATTCGAACCCCTGAATGACAGGACCAAAACCTGTTGCCTTACCGCTTGGCGATACCCCAGTCAGGTTAAAAAAGTGTAATTATACTTTTTTTTAATATACTTGTCAAGTAAAATTTAATTATAATATTTAATTTTAAGGATTTAAATGAAATTTATAAGCGTAGAACAGGCAATAAAAGATTTAAAAAATGGCAAAATGCTTGTAATGGTTGATGCTGAAGATAGAGAAAATGAGGGAGACATTATCTTTGCTGCACAATTTAGCACTCAAGAAAAAGTTAATTTTATGATAAAAGAAGCTAGAGGCGTGGTGTGCGTAGCTTTAGATGAAAATTTAGCAAAAAAATTTAAGCTACCTTTAATGGTTCCAAAAAATACCTCAAATCACGAAACAGCTTTTACAATAACAGTCGATGCAAAAGAAGCTACAACCGGCGTTAGTGCATACGAGCGTAATATGACTATCAAAATTTTTGCCGATGATAAGACTAATGCAAACGATTTCGTGCGTCCCGGTCATATCAATCCCCTTATCGCTAAAAAAGGCGGAGTATTAGAACGCACAGGACATACTGAGGGAAGTGTGGATTTGTGCCACTTAGCAGGATTAAAGGGTGCTTGTGTAATTTGTGAAATTGTCAAAGATAATGGCGATATGGCTAGAAGAGAGGATTTAATCAAATTTTGTGAAAAATTTCAACTTAATATGATAGCAGTGTCCGATATAATAGAATATCGTTTAAAAAATGAAAGCTTAATCAAACTTAAAAATCAAAGTGTAAGTCATCTAGCAGGATTTAAGGCACAAAAATTTGTCTTTAAAGACCACAACGAAATCTCTCACATAGCCTTTTGTTTCAATAAACCAAGAAAAAGTGAAAATGTTAAATTTCATATTAGTGGGAGTGATTTTGAGCTCTTAACATCAAATAAATTCTCAAAACTTTTGAGACAAATTGAATTTTTATCACAAAATGGCGGAATTATTATTTTTATGCAGGGAGAAAAATCCAATGCGATACAATTTAAAAATTACGGCATAGGTGCACAGATTTTAAGGTTTTTCAATGTGGAAGAGGTCAATTTAATGTCGCAAAGCTATGATAAAGATTTTATCGCTCTAAAAGGCTTTGGACTTGATATTAAGGCGTGTAAATTTAAAGGAAAATAACACCAAATTCCAACCCCTACTCCAAAACAATTAACCAGAGTAAGCTCTTAAAAGAGCTTACCCACTTTAAAACAATATTTTTGCTAAATTTCATTTTGCCCTCCACAATTTTTACTCCTCCACCACAAAAAACAAACATCTTTCAATAATTCCCAATTCCCTCCCTAATTTCATCTTCCCTTAAGTTTCTTTATGTATAATTTCAACTTTCACTTTCTAAATAGCATTACAACACTCTTAGAAAGGCGTTCTTTAACTTATCATTGTTAAGAGTCACAAGCAAGTTTTAATAAAAACAATTTTACTGAACTTGTTAAAGGGTAAAACAAATTTATCTTTTCTTTAGTGTTACTAATAAAAGAAATTAAAAATTATACTTTTTTAATTTTCCTAAGTTTATAAACTCATCTCTTAAATGATTTAAGGATTAGTTTAAAATAAAAGCTAAAGACAAGTTTCAAACTCACAGCTTAGTTTCTTTGATTAAGTGTTTGAATGCTTTCCGTCTTAAGATAAAGAGTTTTATCATTAAACTTTAGCAAGGAAGTGATGCGTTTTAGAATCAAACATAACACAATAAGTTTATTATGTTATAAAACTTTTTTAGTTTAAGGAAATAAGTTAAGGTAACTTCTAGTTAAGCTTAATATTTTATTAGGTTTGGCGGGGTAGGCCTTTAGCTTGCTTCTTAGTCAAGGCTTTGCCTTGACGCTAAAGAAGGTTAAAAGGTAAGCTACTAAGAGCGAATGGTGGATGCCTTGACTGGTAAAGGCGATGAAGGACGTACTAGACTGCGATAAGCTAGGTAGAGCTGTCAAGAAGCTTTGATGCCTAGATTTCCGAATGGGGCAACCCAATGTATAGAGATATACATTACCATAATGGAGCGAACGAGGGGAATTGAAACATCTTAGTACCCTCAGGAAAAGAAATCAAAAGAGATTGCGTCAGTAGCGGCGAGCGAAAGCGCAAGAGGGCAAACCCAGTGCTTGCACTGGGGGTTGTAGGACTGCAATGTGCAATAGGAAAGGTTAGCAGAACACTCTGGAAAGTGTAGCCATAGAGGGTGATAGTCCCGTATGCGAAAACCTAACCTTAGCTAGCAGTATCCTGAGTAGGGCGGAACACGAGAAATTCTGTCTGAAGCTGGGTAGACCACTATCCAACCCTAAATACTACTACCAGATCGATAGCGAACAAGTACCGTGAGGGAAAGGTGAAAAGAACGGCGGTGAGCCGAGTGAAATAGAACCTGAAACCATTTGCTTACAATCATTCAGAGCACTATGTAGCAATACAGTGTGATGGACTGCCTTTTGCATAATGAGCCTGCGAGTTGTGGTGTCTGGCGAGGTTAAGCACACGCGAAGCCGTAGCGAAAGCAAGTCTTAATAGGGCGCTTAGTCAGATGCTGCAGACCCGAAACGAAGTGATCTATCCATGAGCAGGTTGAAGCTAGTGTAAGAACTAGTGGAGGACCGAACCCGCTAGCGTTGAAAAGCTATGGGATGACTTGTGGATAGGGGTGAAAGGCCAATCAAACTTCGTGATAGCTGGTTCTCTCCGAAATATATTTAGGTATAGCGTTGTGTCGTAATATAAGGGGGTAGAGCACTGAATGGGCTAGGGCATACACCAATGTACCAAACCCTATCAAACTCCGAATACCTTATGTGTAATCACAGCAGTCAGGCGGCGAGTGATAAAATCCGTCGTCAAGAGGGAAACAACCCAGACTACCCGCTAAGGTCCCCAAATCTTACTTAAGTGGAAAACGATGTGAAGTTACTTAAACAACCAGGAGGTTGGCTTAGAAGCAGCCATCCTTTAAAGAAAGCGTAATAGCTCACTGGTCTAGTGATTTTGCGCGGAAAATATAACGGGGCTAAAGTAAGTACCGAAGCGGTAGGCTTGTGCTTAGTTAAATTCTTTGATATTTTATCATTTAGATTTAAAACTAACGATAGTGGTTCTTGCCTTAGCAAGAAAGTTTTAAAATATTTTAGGATAAAGAATTTTACTAAGCGCAAGCGGTAGGAGAGCGTTCTATTTGCGTCGAAGGTATACCGGCAAGGAGTGCTGGAGCGGATAGAAGTGAGCATGCAGGCATGAGTAGCGATAATTAATGTGAGAATCATTAACGCCGTAAACCCAAGGTTTCCTACGCGATGCTCGTCATCGTAGGGTTAGTCGGGTCCTAAGCTGAGTCCGAAAGGGGTAAGCGATGGAAAATAGGTTAATATTCCTATACCAACATTAGTGTGCGATGGAAGGACGCTTAGGGCTAGGGGGCTAGCGGATGGAAGTGCTAGTCTAAGGTTGTAGGTGCTTACACAGGCAAATCCGTGTGAGAATACACCGAGAACTCAAAGGCTTTTCAAAGTCTTCGGATAGCGAGAAGAACCCCTGATGCCGTCGAGCCAAGAAAAGTTTCTAAGTTTAGCTAATGTTGCCCGTACCGTAAACCGACACAGGTGGGTGGGATGAGTATTCTAAGGCGCGTGGAAGAACTCTCTTTAAGGAACTCTGCAAAATAGCACCGTATCTTCGGTATAAGGTGTGCCTCCCTTTGTATTAGAATTTACTTCGAAAGCAAAGAAGGTTACAACAAAGAGTCCCTCCCGACTGTTTACCAAAAACACAGCACTCTGCTAACTCGCAAGAGGATGTATAGGGTGTGACGCCTGCCCGGTGCTCGAAGGTTAATTGATGGGGTTAGCATTAGCGAAGCTCTTGATCGAAGCCCGAGTAAACGGCGGCCGTAACTATAACGGTCCTAAGGTAGCGAAATTCCTTGTCGGTTAAATACCGACCTGCATGAATGGCGTAACGAGATGGGAGCTGTCTCAAAGAGGGATCCAGTGAAATTGTAGTGGAGGTGAAAATTCCTCCTACCCGCGGCAAGACGGAAAGACCCCGTGGACCTTTACTACAGCTTGACACTGCTACTTGGATAAGAATGTGCAGGATAGGTGGGAGGCTTTGAGTATATGACGCCAGTTGTATATGAGCCATTGTTGAGATACCACTCTTTCTTATTTGGGTAGCTAACCAGCTTGAGTTATCCTCAAGTGGGACAATGTCTGGTGGGTAGTTTGACTGGGGCGGTCGCCTCCCAAATAATAACGGAGGCTTACAAAGGTTGGCTCAAAACGGTTGGAAATCGTTTGTAGAGTATAAAGGTATAAGCCAGCTTAACTGCAAGACATACAAGTCAAGCAGGGACGAAAGTCGGTCTTAGTGATCCGGTGGTTCTGTGTGGAAGGGCCATCGCTCAAAGGATAAAAGGTACCCCGGGGATAACAGGCTGATCTCCCCCAAGAGCTCACATCGACGGGGAGGTTTGGCACCTCGATGTCGGCTCATCGCATCCTGGGGCTGGAGCAGGTCCCAAGGGTATGGCTGTTCGCCATTTAAAGCGGTACGCGAGCTGGGTTCAGAACGTCGTGAGACAGTTCGGTCCCTATCTGCCGTGGGCGTAAGAAGATTGAAGAGATTTGACCCTAGTACGAGAGGACCGGGTTGAACAAACCACTGGTGTAGCTGTTGTTCTGCCAAGAGCATCGCAGCGTAGCTAAGTTTGGAAAGGATAAACGCTGAAAGCATCTAAGCGTGAAGCCAACTCTAAGATGAATCTTCTCTAAGCTCTCTAGAAGACGACTAGTTTGATAGGCTGGGTGTGTAATAGATGAAAGTCTTTTAGCTGACCAGTACTAATAGAGCGTTTGGCTTACTTTTATAAAGCATCACTTCCTTGTTAAGGTTTAAAGCCTTAAAGGGTAAAGAGTTTTATTAAAACTTGCTCTTAACATTGTTTTTTAAGTGTTTATCGCTTTGAAATGATTCTTGTTTGAAATTCTAAATTGAGTTTTTGCTTGGGTAAAGAATAAGGATTAAAATTGTAGAAGCTTTATTGTAATCTAAGCTAGGCAAAGACAGAAAAAATGAAGTCAAAGCTAAATGAAACTTGAGGCTTATAAACATTTAAATAACAATGTCCGTGATTATACAGATGTGGAAACGCCTTGCTCCATCCCGAACCAAGAAGCTAAGCACATCGTGGGTGATGATACTACGCCTTACTGGCAGGGGGAAAGTAGCTCATTGCGGACTTGTTGTTTAAAACTTACCGCGAATTACACTTTCTTTCTTTCAAGTTTTTATATTTGTTTTTATAAAGCTAACTAAGGCTTTAAGGTTTTTTAGTGTTTTTTAGGTGTATTTATAGCAATATACTTTTCTAAGCACACGCTCATACACTACACTTTACAAAGCTTATCTCCATAAAAGGCTCTCATCGCTTTAGCATATTGTTTTTATGGCTTTTATATTTGTGATAAAGCCAAGAGAGACAAAAGACAAATCCAAACCCATAAAAAACTAGCTTTTCCGCCTCCTTGATCCATTTGCAAAAGTGGATAATCCGCCACAAAAGGCGTTAAAAGCCTTTTAAACGCATCAAAGTTTGATAAGCTTTTATTGTTTTGCTCCATTTAATATTTTTTTACCATTTCTTTCATCGCAAAGATACATAACATTCTTACAATTAAAAGCATTAATTTCATCTAAAAGAGTTTTCATTTTTTCCCTTCTAACATTTTCAAACTCTTCATAACTCCAACATTTAGAATTCATATGAAATCCTTGTTCTTTGCACTCCACAACTTCCTTGAGATTACTAAGCGGAGAATCTAATTTATCAAAGCACCATTCGATTTTGGCTAATGTTTCTTTGTAATTTGCAGGGTTTTGATAATAAGCCTCATCTTTTTTCTCGGTATCCACCATATCACTACCACAACCTGCCAAAAATAAAGTGACAGTAATAACCACCACTTGCACCTAAACCTAGTTTAACAACTTTTTTCATTTTTACTCCTTTAAGATTTAATTATTTTATTTTTTAGCCTCTAAGGCTTTATTTTTTTATATCTTTTTATTTTTTAAATCATTTACATTTTCTTTATTGCCACCTCCCGCAAGGATTTTTTCAATTCTATCAAAAAAAAAAAAAAAACAAAATTCCCAAAAATATCTTAATCTAACTCGTTTTAAGAATATTTAAGTAAAATAATACATTTGTTTTTAGGAGCATAAATGACTTGTTTATATCCTGGTAGCTTTGACCCTATCACAAATGGGCATTTAGATGTGATAAAAAGGGCGTTAAAAATTTTCGATAAGGTGGTTGTCGCCATCGCTCAAAGTGAGCATAAAAATCCTTGTTTTAGTTTGGAAAAACGCAAAGATTTAGCCTTGCTTGCTACAAAAAATTTGAAAAATGTTGAAATTATCACTTTTAAAAATTTACTTGTGGATTTAGCTAAAGAACTTGAGATAAAAACTGTTATTCGTGGGCTTAGGGCGGTGAGCGATTTTGAATACGAGCTTCAAATAGGCTATGCTAATAATGCTTTATGGAGCGAATTTGAGACGGTTTATTTGATGCCAAATTTAAAAAATGCTTTCATTTCAAGCTCCATAGTGCGTTCCATCGCGGCACACGGGGGTGATGTAAGCTCCCTTGTGCCAAAAGAAATTCTACCATTTTTAAAGGATAAATCTTGTATATAGTGTTAGAGGGGATTGACTGCGTAGGGAAAAGCACCCAAATCGAACTTTTAAAGCCCATTTTTAAAGACGCCATTTTCACAAGTGAGCCTGGAGCCACGAAACTTGGAGAGCATTTAAGGGAATTGTTGCTTAATCGACCTTACCCCATTTCATCTAAGGCAGAGCTTTTGCTTTTTTTAGCCGATAGAAATCAACACTACGAAGAGCTTTTAAGAGAAAATGAAGAAAAACTCATCATTAGTGATAGAAGCATTATTTCAGGTATGGCTTATGCGAAGAATTTTGACCTTGATATATTATTTAATCTCAACGCTTTCGCTCTTAATGATTTCTTCCCTCAAAAGGCGATTTTTTTAAGAGCTGATGAGGCTTTATTAAAAGAAAGAATGGCACAAAAAAATTTAGATAGCATAGAAAAACGAGGGGCTTGGTATTTTATGGAAGTGCAAGAAAAAATGGAAGAGGTTTTAAATTTCTTAAAACTTAAAATTGACCTTAAAGTTTTAAATCTTGACGCAAGAGAAAGCATAGAAAATTTGCATAATAAAATAAAGGAATTTATCGATGATTAATGCTTTGAAAGGTATGAAAGATGTGGAGGGCAAATATGCCTTTTATTACACGAAAATCATAAAAATTTGCGAAGAAGTTGCTAAAAATTATGGCTTTAGTTTTATTAACACACCGCATTTAGAGCTTAGCAAACTTTTTAAAAGAAGCGTTGGGGAAAGCTCTGATATAGTCGGTAAGGAAATGTATGAATTTATCGATAAGGGTGGCAATAAAGTCTGCTTAAGACCAGAGGGGACGGCTGGAGTGGTGCGTTCCTACATAGAGCATAAAATGGATAAAGCACAGAGTGTAAAACGCTGGTTTTATCACGGCTCAATGTTTCGCTATGAAAGACCGCAAAAGGGGCGTTTGAGAGAATTTCATCAATTTGGCGTTGAAAGTTTTGGCACGACAAGTGTCTATGAAGACGCTTCACTTATCTTAATGCTAGTCGAAATTTTTACCCGTCTTAATATCAAATTTAGCCTTATTATCAATTCTTTAGGTTGTCCTCAATGCCTACCTAGTTACAAAAAAGCCTTAATGGAATTTTTAGACAAGCAAGAGGGTTTGTGTGAAGATTGCTTAAGACGCAAGGATTTAAATGTCATTCGCATTTTAGATTGCAAAAATGAGCATTGTCAAAATTTGCTTCAAAACGCTCCCCTTCTTAGTCAAAAGCTTTGCCCTTCTTGTCAAAAAGATTTTACGCTTTTACAAACTTGCTTAAAAGAAAATGGCGTGGAATTTAAGCTTGACGATAAGCTTGTAAGGGGGCTTGATTATTATTCTAAAACGGCTTTTGAATTTATCAGCGATGAGATAGGGGCTAAAGCGGCGATTGCTGGAGGTGGGAGATATGATAGATTGATAGAATATCTTGGTGGTAAAAGTGGTTATGGCGTAGGTTTTGCGCTTGGCATTGAAAGATTAATTGCGATTTTAGAGCAAAAAGAAGAAGAGTGCGAACGCGAGGGAATTTATCTTTGTGCTATGGATGAGAATTATGTGCCAAAACTGCTTCAAATCGCTACAAATTTAAGGAAAAATAAAAAGGTGTTTTTATCTTATGAAGCGAAAAAACTCGCCAAACATCTCGCAAATGCTGATTCTGCAAATGCTGAAATTTTCTTATGTATGGGCGCAAATGAGGCACAAAATCAAAGCTTATTTTATAAAAATTTAAAGACAAAAGAAGAAAAGCAAATTTTAATCTCAAATTTGGAGAGTGGTTTATGAATAGCTATGGAATAGACATTTGGGGAGATGAAAATTTCGTCATTAAAAATGGCAAAGTTTGTGTGAATTATGGTAAAAAACCCGCCATTATCGATATGGTTAAAAAAATGCGTAATGACGGATACAGAGGTCCCCTACTGCTTCGTTTTCCTCATCTTATACAAAAGCAAATTGAAAATATTTATGGGAGCTTTACTAAGGCGCGTAAGGAATTTGACTATAAAGGGGGTTTTAATGCTGTTTATCCGCTTAAAGTAAATCAATATCCCGGCTTTGTCAAAAACCTAGTCAAGCTTGGAAAAGATTATAATTACGGGCTTGAAGCAGGCTCAAAAGCCGAGCTTTTACTTGCAATGGCGTATAATAATGAAGAAGCACCCATTACGGTCAATGGCTTTAAGGATAGAGAGTTGATTAATATAGGCTTTATCGCCGCTGAAATGGGACACAACATCACGCTTACCATAGAGGGCTTAAATGAGCTTGAGGCGATTATCGACATCGCTAAAGAACGCTTCACTCCTAAACCAAATATAGGCTTAAGGGTGCGTCTTCATTCTGCTGGGGTAGGAATTTGGGCTAAAAGTGGAGGGATAAATTCCAAATTTGGGCTGACTTCAACCGAACTTATAGAAGCTGTGCATTTGCTTAAAGAAAATAAACTTATTGAGCAATTTAGTATGATACATTTTCATCTTGGCTCACAGATTAACGAAATTCACCCACTTAAAAAAGCCCTGAATGAAGCGGGAAATATTTATACAGAGCTAAGAAAAATGGGAGCTAAAAATTTAAAAGCTATTAATCTTGGCGGGGGTTTAGCGGTCGAATACTCACAATTTAAAGATGAAAAAAGTCGCAATTACACCTTAAGAGAATATGCTAACGATGTGGTTTTTATCCTTAAAAATATCGCCGAGCAAAAAAGCGACATTGAGCCTGATATTTTCATAGAAAGTGGGCGTTTTGTCGCCGCTTCACACGCGGTTTTAATCGCCCCTGTTTTAGAGCTTTTCTCACAAGAATACGCAGAAAGTAAGCTCATCTTAGAAAAACAAAATCCAAAACTCATTGATGAATTGTATGACCTTTATAAAAACATAAAACCCTCCAACGCCTTAGAATATCTACACGATAGCATTGACCATTTAGAGAGCATTTTAACGCTTTTTGATTTGGGCTATGTGGATTTAAAAGACCGCTCAAATGCTGAAATTTTAACCCAACTCATTAGCAAAAAAGCAATTTTGCTTCTTAAAGACAAGCAAAATGCAGATTTACTTGCGATACAAAATGAAGTGCAAGAGCGTTATTTGGTAAATTTCTCCCTCTTTCAAAGTATGCCTGATTTTTGGGGTTTGGAGCAAAATTTTCCTATTATGCCACTTGATAGGCTCGATGAAAAGCCTACAAGAAGTGCTAGTATTTGGGATATTACTTGTGATAGTGATGGTGAAATTTCTTATTCTAAAGATAATCCTCTCTTTTTACACGATGTTGATGTGGAGAAGGAAAATTATTTTTTAGGTTTTTTTCTTATGGGTGCTTATCAAGAAGTGCTTGGAATGAAGCATAATCTTTTTACCCACCCAACCGAAGCTGTCATTGAAATCGATGAGAAAGATTATAGCATTAAAAGCATTATCGAAGCACAATCCATACTGGATACTTTAGAAGATTTAGACTATGATATCCACGCGATTATGGATATTTTAAATGAGCGAATTTCTGGCTCAAAACTTGTCGATGAAAAACAAAAAAAGCACATTTTGGGTGAGCTTTATCTTTTCTTAAATGATAATGGTTATCTCAAAAGCATAGGGATTTAATTATCCAAATGACTTAAAATGAAATTTTGAAATTCTAAGCTATCATTAGGACAGGCGATGAGATGATAGTTTTTTGTGGCGATTTTTCTATATTCGAGTTCAAGTTCAAAAATCGTTTCAGAACAATCAATGCAAAAAGAAAGTGGATAAATCAAAGCTTCATTTTTAAGTCCCTTTAAAATTTCCTCCGTGCTAGGACCAAGCCATTTTACGGGTCCTAATTTGGACTGGTAAGAAAGCAAAATCGTATCAAATTTATCACTTAATTGCTTTTTTAAAAGCTCAAAATGCTCCCTAATGTGCTTTTCATACAAATCCCCCTTTTTTATCACAGAAATAGGCAAGGAATGTGCCGAAAAAATCAAACTTTTTTTACGCTCCGGCAAAAAAATTTCATTTGCCTTTAAAATATGCTTAATTATCATCGCATTATAATTCTCATCTTTGTAAAAAAAATTCACCTCTTTAATTTTTGCCTCAATCTTTTGTTTTTTTATCTCATTATGTAAAGCCTCAAGGGAAGTTGTGGTTGTGGTTTGAGAGTGATGAGGATAAAGAGGGAAAAGGATTAGCTCATCTTCACTTTTAAGCGTATATTTTTCCAAAATTTCCTTAGCAAAAGGCGGGACATAAAGATTGATAAAATCAAATTTAAAACTTTCTTGCCTGGAATTTAGCTTTTCACAAAGCGAAGCGGTTATAAAATTAAGTGGAGAAGAGCTTCCTATTTGCTTGTAATTTTCCCTCATCGCCCCCACTCTTGCTTTTGTAATGCAAAAGGCAACAAAAGAGCGTAAAAAACCATTTTTAATCCCCAAAATATAAGGGTCATTAAACATATTTTTTAAAAAAAGTTCGCAATCTTTTAAATTTGTTGCCCCACCCATATTTAAAAACAAAACAAGCTTCATCATATCCCCTTGAAAAAAGCTTGATTATAGCTTAATTTTACTTAATTTTGCTATCATTAAGCTTTTAGAAATTTTGATAGGAAAAGCAATGGATATTAGAGAAGCTTATTTAAATTTTTTCGCCTCAAAAGGACACGAGATAACAGCCTCAAGCCCCCTCGTGCCTGATGATGCAAGCCTACTTTTTACAAATGCGGGTATGGTGCCTTTTAAAAGTATTTTTACAGGTGAGCTTCCACGCCCTACTCCACCACGAAAAACTAGCTGTCAAACCTGCATAAGAGCAGGTGGAAAACACAATGACTTAGATAATGTCGGCTACACCGCACGCCATCATACCTTTTTTGAAATGCTTGGGAATTTTAGCTTTGGAGACTATTTTAAAGAACAAGCCATCGCTTATGCTTGGGAATTTGTAACGCAAATTTTAGAGCTACCTAAAAATAAGCTTTATGTAACGGTTCACGAAAATGACGATGAGGCTTTTGAACTTTGGCAAAAGCACATTGAAAAAGAACGCATTTATAAATTTGGTGATAAGGATAATTTCTGGCAAATGGGCGATACAGGTCCTTGCGGACCTTGTAGTGAAATTTTTTACGACCAAGGGGCGGAGCATTTTAATTCAAGCGAGGATTATATGGGCGGTGATGGAGACCGCTTTTTAGAAATTTGGAATCTTGTCTTTATGCAGTATGAAAGAAGTGCTGATGGAAAACTCACACCCCTACCAAAGCCTAGTATTGACACAGGAATGGGACTTGAGAGGGTTATGGCAATTAAAGAGGGTAAATTTAGCAACTTTGACAGCTCACTTTTTATGCCTATCATCAATGAAATAGCCACGCTTTGTGGTAGGGCTTATGTTTATGAAAGTGGGGCAAGTTTTAGAGTGATAGCCGACCACATCCGCTCAAGCACTTTTTTACTAGCACAAGGTGTCAATTTCGATAAAGAAGGGCGCGGCTATGTTTTACGCCGGATTTTACGCAGGGCTTTAAGACACGGCTATTTACTAGGACTTAAAGAACCTTTTATGTATAAGCTCGTTGATGTGGTTTGTGAGCTAATGGGGAGACATTATGCTTATTTAAACGAGAAAAAAGAGCAAATCAAAGAGCAAATCAAACTTGAAGAAGAACGCTTTTTAAGCACCATAGAAAAAGGGATAGAAATTTTTAATGAAGAATTAGCCAAAACAACAAGCGTTTTTAGTGGAGAAGTGGCTTTCAAGCTTTATGATACTTACGGCTTTCCGCTTGATTTAACTGCTGATATGCTAAGAGAGAAAAATTTAAGCGTCGATGAAGAGCGTTTTGAAACGCTAATGCGTGAGCAAAAACAAAGAGCAAAAGCCGCTTGGAAAGGAAGCGGGGATAAGGCTATGAGTGGGGATTTTAAAGCCTTGCTAGAACGCTTTGGCAAAAATGAATTTGTAGGCTATACGCAAAACGAATGCAAAAGCCAAATTCTAGCTCTTCTAGATGAAAATTTCAAAACACAAGATAAACTAAGTGTGGGGCAAATAGGCTGGGTTTTCTTAGACAAAACCCCTTTTTATGCAAATAGTGGCGGACAAGTGGGCGATAAAGGATTTTTGGGCGAAAGTGAAATTAGTGATACGCAGAAATTTTTTGAACTTAATCTTAGCAAAATTACCGCCAGACAAGAACTTAAGCCAAACGATACACTTTTAGCACACATTGATGAGGATAAAAGAGAACAAATTGCAAGACATCACTCCGCCACGCATTTGCTGCATTATGCTTTACGCGAAATTTTAGGCACTCACATCGCTCAGGCTGGTTCTTTGGTGGAATTTAATAAATTGCGTTTTGATTTTAGCCATCCAAAAGCTTTAAGTAAAGAAGAGTTAGAGAAAATAGAAAATTTGGTCAATAAAATGATAATTTCTTCTCACCCAGCCAGACTTGAAGAAATGTCCTTAGATGAAGCTAAAAAAAGTGGTGCAATCGCTCTTTTTAGCGAAAAATATGAAGATAAAGTAAGGGTTTTAACCTTAGGCGAGAGTAAAGAGTTGTGTGGCGGAACGCATGTGAAAAATAGTGCTGAAATAGGAAGCTTTTTTATCCTTAAAGAAAGCGGGGTAAGTGCTGGAGTTAGACGCATTGAGGCTGTCGTGTCAAAAGCAGCACATTCTTACGCTAAAAATGCTTTAAAAGAGCTTGAAAATTTAAAAGAAGAGCTTAAAAACAATGATTTAATGAGTGGTATTTCAAGGCTTAAAAATGAAATTTCAAGACTGAAAAACGAGCTTAAAAACTCAAATTCTAGCGAATTAAAAAGTGAAAATATCAAAGGAGTGCAAATTTGTGTCGCCAAAATAGAAAGTGGGGACATAAAGGCAATGATTGATAATTTTAAAAATCAATTTGCAAAAGCTGTTATTTTACTCATCCAAGAAAAAGAAGGCAAAATCAATCTCGCCGCAGGGGTTAAAGAAGCACCTTTAAAAGCGGGAGTTTTGGTTAAGGAAACGGCACAAATTTTAGGTGGAAATGGCGGGGGCAGAGATGACTTTGCCACAGCTGGAGGCAAGGATAGCTCCAAAATCAACGAAGCCTTACAAGAGGCTAAAAAACTTATAGAAAAGGGACTTTAATGCTTGTTCTAGCCTCAAGTTCTAAAATAAGAGCCACTTTATTACAAAATGAGGGTATAGAATTTAAGCAAGTATCTTTTGACTATGATGAAGGCTTGACAAAAGACATTAATGCTAGTCTTTATGTGCAAAAAATCGTCCTTGAAAAAGAAAGGCAATTTTGTGAAAAAAATACCCACAAAGATGAAAATCTTCTTTTTACTGATAGTGTCGTAAGCGTTAAAGGACAAATTTTAACGAAGGCTAAAAATGATGAGGAGGCACTCAAAATGCTTCAAATGCAAAGTCAAAATGAAGTAAGTATTTTAAGTGCTTTTTTACTTCAAAGTCCTAAAAAAAAGATTTTTTCTCTTTCAAAAACCACACTTTTTTTGGATAAATTTGACGAAGATGACTTAAAAACTTACATCCAAAGTAAGCTTTACCTCAATAAAGCGGGTGCAATAATGTGCGAGGGCTTTCATCAAAAGTATATTTTAAGACAAATTGGCACTCTTAATACAGCCTTAGGGCTAGACACTCAAACTTTAAAGGCATATTTATGAAATTTTTAAAATATTTTTTCTCTTTTATCGCCCTTGTTTTCATTTGCGCGGTAATTTATATTAGCTATCTTTTTACAAGTGCGGATACTGAGGGTTACACCTTTAAAGAATACAGCCCTCCATTAACAAGCCAAATTTATGACAAAAATGGCAAACTCATCGCAAATATCTTCGAGCAGCACCGCTTTTATGCTAAATATGAAGAACTTCCCCCAAAACTTATCGAAGCCTTGATAGCCATTGAGGATACGGCTTTTTTCGAGCATAATGGTGTCAATATTGATGCAATTTTTCGTGCTGCATTAAAGATTATTAAAACGGGCGGACAGACTATGGAGGGTGCCTCCACACTAACGCAACAATTTATCAAAAACACAGAGCTAACGCCTGAAAGAACGCTTAATAGAAAAATCAAAGAAGCCCTACTCGCCTACAAAATGGAAACCTTTCTAACTAAAGAACAAATTTTAGAGAGATATTTAAATTTCATCTTTTTTGGACACGGATATTATGGCGTCAAAACAGCAGCTAGGGGCTATTTTCATAAAGAATTAAATGAGCTAAGTCTTAAAGAAATCGCTATGCTTGTGGGTATGCCAAAAGCCCCAAGCTCTTATGACCCTACAAAGCATCTTGATTTAAGTATTTCAAGGGCAAATAATGTTATAGCAAGATTGTATTCTTTAGGTTGGATTTCTCAAAGTGATTACGAAATAGCAATGAAAGAAGTGCCAAAAATCTATGATGACACCCTAACGCAAAATGTCGCACCTTATGTGGTCGATGAAGTGGTTAAGCAATTAAGTCCGCAGTTTAACGACTTAAAAACTGGGGGCTATCAAATCACGCTTAATTTAGACCTTGAAGTGCAAAAAATGGCGCAAGAAGCCTTAAAATTTGGCTATGATGAGATAGTTAAACGCGACAAAGATGCAAATTTAAGCACTCTAAACGGCGCTATGGTTGTGGTAAATCATCAAAATGGCGATGTTTTAGCCTTAGTGGGTGGGGTGGATTATGAAAAAAGTAATTATAATAGAGCCACACAAAGCACAAGGCAACCAGGAAGCTCTTTTAAGCCTTTTATTTACCAAATCGCCATTAATCTTGGCTACTCGACTATGAGTGAAGTAGCTGACATTTCACGCATTTTTGAAGGTGGGGCTGGAAATAATGAAGACTGGAAGCCTAAAAATTACGGAAGCAATTTTCAAGGACTCATTACGCTAAAACAGGCTTTAACAGGCTCAAGAAATCTTGCTACCATTAACCTAGCCCTTGAAATAGGACTTGATGTGGTGCATTCTAAGCTTTTAGAATTTGGCTTTAATGCAAATATCCCTGCGAATTTATCCATAGTGCTTGGAAGTTTTGGAATTTCGCCTTTAGAATTTGCTAAATTTTATACGATGTTTGGGAATTATGGCGTGGTAAAAGAGCCTATTTTAATTAAAGAAGTGAAAAATAAAAATGGCGTTTTAGTCGCACAATTTAGCTCAAAAGAGACAAAAGTAAGTAAGCCAGAACAAAGCTTTTTGGTGCTTGATATGATGAAAAGTGTTGTTGAAAAAGGCACAGGACGCAATGCTAGAGTTGCAAATATAGAAATAGCTGGCAAAACAGGAACAACTAATAAAAGTGTCGATGCGTGGTTTTGTGGACTCACGCCAGAAATCGAAGCTTTGATTTGGTATGGCAATGATGATAATAAACCTATGCGTTACACTGAAGGTGGTGCTAGAACTGCTGCTCCCGTATTTAGAGATTTTTTAACACGCTATGTTGCAGCATTCCCAGAAACAAAACGCAAATTTGATGTGCCAAATGAAGTAAGACGCGGTACTTATAATGGCTCTAGGGAGTATTATACGCCTAAATCGCCTTTACCAAGTAAAAAATATCATCAAAATGAGATTTTGTTTTAATGCAAAAGTTAAACGAGACTGAAACTAGAAAACTCTTAATCGACCCTGCATTAGAGAAAGCAGGATGGAATTTTGAATATATAAAATTAGAATACGGTATCCAAGCCAAAGATTATGAATTTAGCGATGGGGAAATGAAAAAAGATGGTAAAAGAAAAAGCAAAAAGAAAGCTGACTATGTGCTTTTTCATAAAGAACATTACCTCGCCGTGATAGAAGCAAAAGCCAACGATAAGAATCAAGCGAAGGGCTAGAACAGGCAAAGAATTACGCAAAATCTCTTCAAACGCCTTTTGCTTTTGCAAGTAATGGCAAAGAATTTGTTTTATTTCAATTTAATCAAGATTTTAAAGGAGGCACTTTTAAAAAAATAAAACTAGAAGACTTTCCAAGCCCCGATAAGCTCTATGAAAACTACAAAGTATGGAAAAACTTAAAAGAAGATAGTATTTTAAAAACCAAATTTGATAACACCAACATAGAAAAACCTTTACGCTACTATCAAAGAGTAGCCGTAAATGAAACTCTTGCTGCCGTGCAAAAAGGTGCAATGAGAGCCTTACTTGTCCTTGCCACTGGCACAGGCAAAACACAAGTCGCTTACCAAATCGCCCATCGTCTTTTTAACTAAACCTTTAATTATTTTATCTCGTAATCTTTTAAAATTTATTCAACAACTCTACCTATAATTCTCATCAATTCATCTGCTTCCATAAGAATTGTCAAACAATCTTTATTATCGCCAATTAAAGATAAAGGTAGTTTTCCTAACCTTTTTACAAAAACTTCATTTTGATATTCTACGAATATAAATTTCACCTTTGATCATCAAAACATCATCGTTCTCCTTTTTTTTTAATTGCAAGGGTCATATCATCTCCTATTACATGGATAATGCCTATTTTAAAATCCTTGCATATTAAACATAAGTTTTGTTTCTTGTTTATTACAAGGAAAATTTTCGTAATTTATAAAACAAAAAGCAGCTAATGCACATTATCTTTATAGAAATAATATCGTCGTTTAGTTTGGTGGTCTCGCTCAAAAACATAACCTTGAGCATAAGTGTATTTTGTGTTGTTAAAGAGCTTTATTTTGAAAAATATAAAGCAAAGGTAGCGTAGATTGTATATGAAAAATTCTTAGAGCTTAAGATATATTAAACTCATACAAACCAAAGAAATATCGCAAGTTTTTAATGTAGGCACTGTTGCTTTAAACTTTGCTGTTAGTATAAAATCAAACAAATATGAGTATAAAAATAGATAATGCTAGTGATGTTGCTAGAATAAGCCTTTTAATCGATATTTAATCAGTAAAATTACTTTAATTTTGAATGAAAAAATGTAAGCAATATGCAAACATTACAAAAGAAAATAACTTAGATTTAACAAGGCTTAATGATTTGACTGTTTTAAAATTAAAGTTTGAAAATTAAGTAATGAATTTAAAGAAGAGGTTAAAATTACTTAAGTAGATTAAAAAATATGTTGACATTGTAAGGTTAAAACAAAAGAAGACTTTAGAAATATTAATGTTTTTTATGAAATGGCAACAGTCTTTTAAAGTTCAAGACATCCTAATCGCAAAGTAACATAGGTTTAACTTTGAATACAAGAAACATACCTCTTTATAGCATCCTTTGTAGCGGGAAACTTTAATTAATGGAGCTTTGGTGGTAAATACATAAAGTTGCTGTATAAAAAATTACGATTTTATCGGCTTTGATTTATAAGAACTTAAGCCTCTCTTTATGTAAAGTCTTATGCAATTTCATTAAAAATTATTACAAAGATAAAACACACTAGAACATTACATTACCGTTCAAAGATTAGATAAAATAAAAAGCAAATTATTATACACTTAATAACCAAAGAGAGATTTATATGGCGAAAAATATGTGTTAGTTCTCCAATGGATTTTATCGCAAAAGACAATATGGCTTTAGAACTTTTAGACCAAACATTGCTCATTGTAAATATGTTTCAAGCTTAGTACCGAAAAAATCGAATACCATAAGTTCAACCAATCCCATTGAGCGCTTTTAGTAAGTCCAATATGATAATGTAGAAAGACGATAACAAGAATTATCTTTCAAAAGATTTTTGAGATTTTCCAGATGGTTTAGGTATTTACTTATACTGGAGAAAAAAGTTCAATCGAAAGATACTTTAGTACACGCTCACGCAGATCTTTCGCAATACATCAGCAAAACCTCGTTCGGAGAAAGATGAATGAGTAAAGAACTCCCCTCCCCCCCCAAAAAAAACTAAAGATAGATATGTCTTTCAATCAAAAAACTCATGCTTTTAGCGAAGAGCTTGTAAGCTTTCAGAAGCAAAAGTACTCAATATGGAATATGTTGTTAAAAGGTATTAAACCTCACTTAAATTATGGAGTTTTCGTGATGAAAATACCTTATGAAGAGTTTTTGTTTTATACAGGATACAAAAAACTTCCAACAATTAACAAAAGTTGTTCTTTTGAGGACGGAACCGCATCAAAGCACTTCAACTCCAAGCGTTAAAAATGTATGTAAAATACTAAGGAAAATCTAAGCGGTTTTCCCTTACTTTACCATAATGAAAGTTGCAAAACTAAGCAAATAAATCCTAAAAATGCTTAAAAAGGTTATGAAAATGAAGAAAAAGTGCTTAAAAGATATTCAAAGTAAATCAAGCAAGATTTACGAAACACTTTTAAAAGCTAGAGGAAGCGATTAAAAAAAGCTTAAATCACAAAGAAAGTCTGAATACATCAAAAACGATGTGAATACTAATGAACTTATTTTGGGTATTTTATCCATAATGATAAAAATGAGTTTGATATAGACACTTTTGTGAACAAAAATATTTTTCTAATTAAAAATTTCTTAAAGCTTGATGAGCTTAATATTATAAAGAAAAAGCTTACGAGATAAATTTTTTTATTGGGGGGGGGGGATTAAATCAATAGTGGAATATTGGACAAAAATATAAAGATTGGAATTGGCTTTGAAAGTATTATAACCCATGTTAAAAAAGATAGAACTTAATAAAAGGCACATGTTGAGAGATTGACAAAATATTTTATCTATCTAAAAACCTCCTATGTCTGCTGAAGAAAGCAAATGTTGTCGCAGAATGAGGAGGATTTGAACTTTCCCCAAAAGAAGAAATAGCAAGTGCAATGGGTGCAACTTTTGGAATACGAATAAAACTTACATGAGATGTAATATGGTAGTGCGTTTCATTTTTGAGGCGAATTGTAGAAAAAATAAAAATAGATTTTAATTTTTACTTATCATTATTTTAGCTACTTGGGTAGAAGTGTGTTAAATATGCATTAACAAACTTGAAAAAATAAAAGATAAATACATTGAATTGTGCTTCAAATACAAAGAGTATTTTGAGTTTTCGCAGAAATAAAGAAAGTAATAAGAAAGATAACTATTAAGTCCAAAATATCAATACAACACCAAAATAAGCAATGATAAAATTCAGATCGACAAATTACTCAAACAACCATATTTTAAGCAAATTAAACTCGGTGGCGAAAGACAAATCAAAGTCATAATTCGTTTGATAAAGTTTTAAAATCTTATAAATATTCTTACATTCTAATTGCCTTTAGGAGAACTTCCATAAAAGGAATAATTAATACCAATCTTTCCATTTTGTTTAATTGCGGATAAGAGATAGAGTTTTAATTTCATAGAATAAAAATATCAGGGCAAATACCTATTTTTCAGCAATGTCTTTCGTTTTTAAATCTTTCTTTACTCCACTTGCAAGAATATCTTTAACACTTCTTTTAAGTCTTTCCTTGAATATGAACATAAAATTACAAAAAGAAAAGGAAAAGATTGCAATTTGAAAGAAAATGTTTTTAAGTTTATGTTTAAAAAAAACTTTAAGTTTCACATAACTTTCTTAGAAAACTTAAACGATTAAATAATTACATCAAAATCAAGATATAAAACCATTTTAAGCAAAATATAACTATGCTTAGTGCGATAAAATAGTGTTCTAGGCAAGAATTTTAAAGCGAAATATCCTTTGTTAGTTGCCCTTAAACAACCTTTAATCAATTTTTTGGACAAAACGGACATTGGAATATTTGGATAATCCATGCTTTAAATTGGGAAAGATAAAAACCAACTTTTACGGCTTTTAAAGTTCCATTATTTAGGTTTTTTATTAAAATTATTTAGGGATAGTTACACATTCTTTTTAAAAATGCACATCACAAAAATAAAAATGCACATTTCAACTCCATCTTTTATATAAATTGTGCCGAATTTCTAACAAATCAAGCCATTTTCCAACGATAAAATTTTCAAAATCTTCTAAATTTTTTACCCCACCATAACTTGCATAAATGGGTGGAGCTATCACAACACCCATTGAAGAAAGTTTTGCCATATGCTCCAAATTTAGCGTGGAAAAAGGCATTTCACGCACAGCTAAGATGAGTTTTCTACGCTCTTTTAGAGCTACCGCACAAGCTCTCGTGAGTAAAGTATCGCAAAAACCAGCGTGAATTTTAGCTAGTGTAGAAATCGAACTAGGCGCAATTAAAGTTTTTTCAATGCCAAAAGAGCCACTTGAAACCCCAGCGCTTAAATCCTCATCATCTAAAAAAGTGCATTTGTGAAATTTCTTACAAATTTGCTCTAAATTTTGCTTGTTTTCCGCCACAAAACTCTTTTTAGCCCCCTTAGTAATAATGCAAAAAAGCTCACTTTCTTGTTCTAAAATTTCAAGAATTTTAAGTCCTAAATGCACACTACTAGAGCCTGAAATTCCTAGCAAAATCTTCATTGTAATAAAACCCTATTTTTACCCATAACCACGCCTTGCATTACCTTTCCATCTTTGCTTTTAACGCGAATTCTTTCGCCCAAATTTGCACTTTGTAAAGCAACAAGCTCAATTAAAACATCAACGCCACTATCTTTTAAAACGCCTATAACTTGGTCGTTTCGTTTGATTATCGCTGTGGTTTTAAACATATTTTGTCTTAAAATTGTGTTTTTGTTAATATTGCTTTTGGCAAGAAGATTATTTAAATCCTCTACTCCCAAGGCGTTACTTGGAACTTTATCAAAGTCCATTAGAACTATCTTATAATCAAGCGCACCAAGCCTATCACCCCTTTTTATCGCTCTTGTGCTACGCAAAACTTCTAAATTTGCACGGATAAAATAACGAAAAAAAACATTTTTGGAGATATTTTGAGGGGTTTTAAACTCCGCTCTTAAAAAACCTTGAGATTTATTAAATTTCCCATTGGCAATCCGCAAAAATTCAAATTGCTCAAAGTCCCTAGGCAAAGAAGTGATTTTTAAATCGACTTGCTTGATAGCAATTTGAGGAAAATTATTTTGATATTCCTTAGTTAAGGCAGCTTTGACTAGATCTAAATTTCCAGCTTCTAAAATTTGCCATAAAAACAAAAATACAAAGCAAATTTTCCTCATATTTTCCCTTAAAATAGGCTTATTACAGCACCATTATACTTTTCTTCAATGAATTTTTTAATCGCTTCGCTTTTTAGCACTTCTTTGATAACTTGTGCTTTCTCGCCATCTTTATCCTTTTCTTGCACGGCTAAAACGATAGCATATAAGCTTCCTTCATCTTCGATAAAAAGCCCATCTTTTGGATTTAATTTTGCTCCAAGTGCATAATTTGTAGGGATAAGTGCTACATCCACATCGCTTAAAGCACGAGGTAATTGTGCGGCTTTAAGCTCTAGGAATTTAAGCTTTTTAGGATTATCCACTATGTCAAGCGGAGTTTTTAAAGCCTTGTCATTGAGCTTGATAAGCCCAGCTCTTTCAAGTAAATCTAAAGCTCTGCTTTCATTTGTAGGGTCATTTGGGATAGCGATTTTAGCATTTTGTGGAATTAAGCTTTTGTTCTTAATTTTTTTAGAATACCCAGCCATAGGCACCAAAATGATATTATCTACTGCGACTAACTTGCTTTTTTGATTAGCATTAAACTCATCTAAAAAAGGCTTATGTTGATATAAATTTGCATCTAAATCCCCCTGTGCTAAAGCTAAATTTGGCAACACATAATCAGCAAATTCCTTCACTTCCAAATTCCAACCTTTTTCTTTAAATAAAGCTTTGCTAAATTCCAAGATTTCAGCGTGTGGAGTAGGTGTAGCACCTATAATTATGGTTTTATCATTTGCAAAAGCAAAATGAAACAATAAGCTAATAATTAAAATAATTTTTTTCATTTTTCCTCCTTAAAAACCCGGAATTAAAATATCTTTATAGTTTTCCTCGATAAAATTTCGAAGTTTTTCACTCCTTAAAACCTTATCGATAACTTTAGTTTTTGCACTTTGTGAGTCCTCTGCTCTTACGACTACAAAATTAACATAAGGGCTATCTTTATCTTCGATAAAAATAGAGTCTTTAACTGGGTTTAAATTCGCCCCTAAAGCATAGTTTGAATTAATCACAGCTACATCCACATCACTTAAAGCACGAGGTAATTGTGCGGCTTTAAGCTCTACAAATTGAAGCTTTTTAGGATTATCCACTATGTCAAGCGGAGTTTTAAGCTTTTTATCATTAAGCTTGATAAGCCCAGCTTTTGCTAAAAGTTCCAAAGCTCTGCTTTCATTCGTTGGGTCGTTTGGAATGGCTATTTTAGCACCATCTTTAAGCTCATCGAGGCTTTTTAATTTTTGACTAAAAACAGCCATAGGGGCGATAATTACAGGTGTAGTTGCGATTAAATCGCTTTTGGTGTTTTTATTATACTCATCTAAAAAAGGCTTGTGCTGATATAAATTGGCGTCTAGCTCTTTAGCACTTAAAGCTCTATTTGGTAGGATATAATCAGAAAATTCGACAATTTTAAGTTCATATCCCTCTTTTTTAAAATCTTCTCTCATATGCTCCACTAAAATTCCAGAAGGATTAGGCGTAAGTCCTATGGTGATAATCTTTTCATTAGCAAACAAAAAAGAGGAAAATAAAAAAAGTGTGAAAATAATTTTTGAGAAATTCATAGGTGTCTCCTTATGAGAAGTCCCTATTTTTCAATAGGGATTAAAAAGCTGGAACGACAGCACCATTATATTTTTCTGTGATAAATTTCTTTATCTTTTCGCTTTGAAGTGCTTTTACAAGAGCTTTAATTTTAGGCTCTTGGTCTTTTCCTTCTTTAACGACTAAGATATTGACATAAGGACTATCTTTATCCTCGATAAAAATGGAATCTTTAACGGGATTTAAACTAGCTCCAAGCGCATAATTGGAATTGATAACAGCGACATCCACATCACTTAAAGCACGAGGAAGTTGTGCGGCTTTAAGTTCTACAAATTTGAAATTTTTAGGGTTGTTTTTAATGTCAACCGGTGTTTTTAAAGCTTTATCATTAAAACTTACAAGTCCCGTTTTAGCGATAATATCCAAAGCTCTGCTTTCATTCGTTGGGTCGTTTGGAACGGCTATTTTAGCACCATCTTTTAATTCGTCGAAACTTTTATATTTTTTAGAATAAACAGCCATAGGTTCAATGTGAATGTTGGCAACTTTAACAAGTTTAGTTCCTTTATTTTTGTTAAATTCTTCCAAATAAGGTGTATGCTGGAAGAAATTTGCATCAACTTCACCATTGTCTGTAGCAAGATTTGGCAAAACATAGTCGGTAAACTCTTTTACAACAAGAGTATAGCCCTCTTTTTCTAATTCCCCTTTCGCTTGGTTTAGAATTTCAGCGTGTGGAACAGGAGTCGCTGCGACAACAATTTTTTCTGCGGCATTTAAATTAAGAGTAAAGCCTAAAAGGCTTGCTAAAAGTAGCGTTTTGATTTTCATTTTTTTCCTTTCTTTAAGTCATTGTGCTTGCTTATCTTACGCCCTGACTACCAGAAAGAGTTTTTAAGATAGTCAGGCTAAAACATCTGAGACATCATAGCTTATCCTTTCAAAAAATTAATTAGGTTTGATTCTAACTTAAAAATTATTAATATAATATTAATTATTTAAATTTCTCTGCTTTTTTATTTTAAAAACTAAAATTAAGCTTAAAATAATTCCCAATGAGACTTCGAGTACTACATTCTCTTGATGATAGAAATCAAATATTATCTTAGCCAAATCAATCAAAATAAGCCCCACGATAATGTAAATTTCTTTGCAATCCTTAGTCCAAGCATAAAAGAAATTACCTAAAATTTGCACCATTTGCACTAAAATTAGCAAAATAACAACAGTTTGTATCATCATCACGCTATCAAAACGCTCATAACCATAGCGAATCGCTACATCGCCAAGTCCTCCACCGCCAATTGTCCCAGCAAGAGCCGAAAAACCTATGGTAAAAATTAAAGTTAGGGTTAAGCCACCAATGATATTTGGCAGGGCTTCTACGAAAATGACCTTAAAAATGATTTGTATATCACTAGAACCATAGGATTTTGCTGCCTCTATGACACCTTTATCAACTTCTTTAAAAGCACTTTCAATCATTTTAGCCAAGTAAGGTGCTATACCTATGGAAAGAGGGGTGATAACAGCATCTGTTCCTATGCTTGTGCCAACAACGATTTTAGAAAGCGGCAAAAGCACGATGATAAGAATAAGAAAGGGGAAAGCCCTTAAAATATTTGTAATAAAATCCAAAATAGCGTAAGCAAAGGAATTCTCTCTAATGCCATCACGACCCCAAATCGCAAGTAAAATCCCTGGAATAATAGCCAACAAAAAGCCCACAAAAACGCTCATTAAACTCATATAGATGGTTTCATTTAAGGCTTGTTTCAAAATCAAATCATAATTTTGAGAAAAATTTGTAACAGAAGCCACAAGCGTTTCCTTCATACCCTGCCAAGAACTTTCAGTAAAAAACCCAGTCAATCTAGTCAAAAATTCACCCATTAAACACCTCCCATAAAACACCACTTTTTTCTATATAAGCTAAAACTTCTTCCCTATCTTTTTCATCAATATTAATAACCAAATTTCCTAAAGCCACGCCGTTGAGTTTTTCAATTTTACCCCACACGATGTTAAAATCGATATTTAATGTCCTTGCCATATGCGTTATAACGCTATTTTGAGCGACTTCCTTAGGAAAATAAAGCTTGATATTTAGTCCATTTTCTGGTAAAAAATCGCTTTCTCCCAAAAATTCTCTCATCTTAGCATTAGGCTTTAAAAATAACTCATCAATTTTTCCGCTACCAATAATTTGTCCGTGTTCGAGCAAAATAGCTTTTTGCGCTATATCCTTGACAACTTCCATTTCGTGTGTTACTAAAACAACGCTAATGCCAAATTCTTTATTGATTTTAAGGATAAGCTCTAAAATATTTTTAGTCGTGTTAGGGTCAAGTGCTGATGTGGCTTCATCGCTTAATAAAATTTTAGGATTAAGCGCTAAGGCTCTTGCAATAGCAACTCTTTGCTTTTGTCCTCCACTTAATTCTTTAGGATAAGAATTTTTTTTATGACTTAAACCCACAATGTTCAAAAGCTCATTAACTCTCTTTTTAATATCATTTTCACTCATGTAATCTTTTCTAAACAAACTCGCCATCATTTTACACTGGGTATAGTGCGTTCTTAATGGCATAGCAATATTTTCAAAAACATTTTTGCGGTTCATTAGGGCGAAATTTTGAAAAATCATTCCCACATCTTTTCTTAAATTTTTAAGCTTTTCAGGCTCATTTTCAAGGAGGTCTTTAATCTCTAAATCAAAAACCTTAAGACTACCTTTTTGGTAGGTCTCAAGCCCATTAATGCACCTTAAGAGTGTAGATTTACCAGCTCCACTATGTCCCACTATGGCACAAATTTCACCTTTTTTAATCTCCAAAGAAACATCGTTGATAACCAGCTCTTTACCATAATATTTTTGCAAATTTTGTATTTTTATCAAATTAACCCCTTAAATTTTTAAGTTCCATCTGCACCTTTTCAAATTGCTCTTTAAGATTATTTAAGGCATTTTGATTTTGTAGGATAATGTCTTTTGGTGCTTTGGATAGAAATTTCTCATTACTTAACATCGCATTAATTTTGCTAAATTCTTTCTCTAGTTTTAATTTTTGATTTTCAAGTCTTGAAATAATCGCACTTAGGTCTATATTATCAAGCTTAATATTAATTTCTAAATTTTCACTCACATCACAAATTGCATTATCTAATTTTTGAGTGATAAATTCTATATTCTCACATTTTGCAAGTAGAGTGATAAAATTCTTATGCTTTTCTATTTCATCTTGCATTGTAGTATTATTAAGCTTGATGTAAGCCTTTTCTATCTTAGCATTACCAAGCTCTATCAAACTTTTGGCACGGCGTATGCTAATAATGCTTTCTATGAGCAAAGAAAAAGTGCGTTCTATATTTTCATCTTTAGGACCTAAATTTGGATAAGCACTTATCATTATAGAAGGCGTAGTTTCGATTTCAGTGCCGCTTAATCGATGATAAGCATACTCACTAATGAAAGGCATAAAAGGGTGCAAGGCTTTTAACGCTTCTTTAAAAATACTTCCTAGCTCTTTTACACTATTCTTTTGTGCTTTACTAAGCTCAATCCCCCAATCACAAAAATCATCCCAAAAAAACCGATAAAGATAATTTGCCGCATCATTAAAACGATAATTTTCTAAATTTTCCCTCACTTGTTTTAGGCATTCTTGAAATTTTGCGTGAATGAATTTGGCAAGCTCATTTTGAAGCGTGATATTTTCCAAATCCTCAAATTTTCTTTCATTTAAAAGAAGATAATTTGTCGCGTTATAAATTTTATTTGTGAAATTTCTCACTTGCAAAAGCTTATCATTACTCAGTTTGATATCTCTGCCCTGCACCGCAAGCAAAGCAAGGGTGAAACGCAAAATGTCGGCACTATATTCTTTAATGCTCTCATTTGGGTCGATGACATTTCCAAGACTTTTGCTCATTTTACGCCCTTGCTCATCTTTGACTAAGGCGTGAAGATAAATGTGTTTAAAAGGTAAATTTTCTAAGGCATCAGTGCTTAAAAACATCATTCTAGCGACCCAGAAAAATAAAATATCAAAACCCGTAATCAGCAAAGAATTTGGATAAAAATTTTTCAAATCTTCTTTTTGGTAAAGCGTTCCTTCGCTCCAGTTTTCATTTCCCCAGCCAAGTGTGCTCATAGCCCAAAGACCCGAACTAAACCAAGTATCTAACACATCTTTATCTTGATGAAAATTCACACCATTACATTTTGGGCAAACTTGAGGTGTGTTTTCACTTGCCCACTCATTACCACACTCACAATAATAAACAGGAATTTGATGTCCCCACCAAAGCTGTCTTGAAATACACCAATCGCGTAAATCTCTCATCCACGCATTAAAGCTATTGACCCAGTGGCTAGGGTAAAATTGCGTCTTATTTAAAGCGACTTTTTCTATGCTTTTTTGAGCAATTTCTTTTTTGACAAACCATTGTTTAGAGATATAAGGCTCTACAATATTATTACAACGATAGCAATAACCCACTTGATTATGATGCTCTTCTATCTTTTCGATAAAACCTAAATTTTCGAGTTTTTGGACTATTTTTTCTCTAGCCTCAAGTCTTTCTAAGCCCTGAAATTCTAAGCAATGCTCATTTAAAATTCCTTTTTCATCAAAAACACTTATAAATTCTAAATTATGTCTTAAGCCTACTTCGTAGTCGTTCATATCGTGAGCTGGGGTTACCTTAACTACGCCTGTGCCAAATTCTTTATCCACATGAGCATCGGCTATAATTTTCACTGCTTTATTAGAAAGTGGCAAAAGCACTTCTTTGCCTATGAATTTAATATATCGTTCATCATCAGGATGCACCATTACGGCAGTATCACCAAAAAAAGTCTCAGGACGCGTAGTAGCGACGACTAAAAAATCCTCGCTATCTTTTAAAAAATATTTTATATGATAAAGTTTGCCTTTATTTTCTTTATATTCAACCTCTATATCACTTAAAGCACCATCGTGGGTACACCAATTTACCATATAATTTCCCCGCACGATGAGCTTTTCGTTGTAAAGTTTCACAAAAGCTTTTTTTACGGCATTTGCTAAGCCCTCGTCCATAGTAAAACGCAAACGACTCCAAGCAGGAGTTATGCCTAAAGTCCGCATTTGTTCTAAAATTTTGCCTCCGCTTTGTTCTTTCCACTCCCACACTTTTTCGATAAATTTTTCGCGCCCAAGCTCTTCTTTTGTAATGCCTTGTGCTAAAAGTTGCTTTTCTACGACATTTTGCGTAGCGATACCTGCGTGGTCTAACCCCGGCTGATAAAGGGTTTTATAACCCTCCATTCTCTTATAGCGGGTAATAATATCTTGCAAAGTAAAAGTAAGAGCGTGTCCTATGTGCAAAACACCTGTAACATTAGGCGGTGGCATCATAATGCAGAAATTTTTACCCTCTTTTTGTATCGCTTTGTTTGAATCGACTTCAAAATACCCACGCTTTTCGCAAAGCTCGTAATATTTTTTTTCTAAACTTTTATCATACATTAAGTTAAATTCCTATTTTTGAGATTTAATCTCAATGATTTCCGTGAAAGGGAAGAAAAATTGAGCGGTTTCAAGTCCCCTTTTTAAGCTTTTAATATGTCTTGCAAAATCGCTTCCCTTAGTTTCTTCCTCGCTTTTAAATTCAAGCCTTTCGATAATCTCTTCTCTTCTAACCTTAGAATTTAATTCTGCAGGATTGTTAAGATAAGGGGCTAATTGCTTAATGTCGATGTATTTATAAGCCTTTTTCTTGTCGGAAAAAATAATATCTTTATTGTAAATGCTTACATTCATTTTGTGTTTTGGCAACATTTCTATAAAAACACTTAAATTATAATCTTGCGCCCTCGCCTGAACAGGGATAAGCATATCTTCTAAAAGCTCAATTCTATACTGAGTTAAAGCTTTTCCATGCATTACATAAACTTTCATAGTAGAAGAGCTTAGTTTTGGCTCAAAACGACTATCTTTACCCTTTTGTTGATACTCTTTTATAGTGCTTAAACGAATTTGTTTTGGAGTTTTTTGCTCTTGTTTTTTCTCTTCTTTTAAAACAGGTTTTGGCTTTTTCTCTTCTTTTTTAGCGATTTTTGGCAAATCTTTCTCTAAAGTTTTATTTTCTTCTTGCTTCTTGATTTTAAGTTCTTCTTTTTTAGGCTCTTGTTTTTGCAGATTACTTGCATTTGTTTCGGGTAAAATTGGCACGATAGAATTTAAAGTCGCGTTTGTTTCTTGCACTTCTTGAGTTAAATTTTGCTCTTTTTGTGGTTCTTGTGGTAGAGTTTGCTGTTGCTTAGGAATTGGACTTGTTGCATTTGTTGCATTATTTTTATCACGCTCAAAAAGATAATAATAAGTTCCCCCAAGTGCTAAAACTAAAGCCACCAAAACAGCCATTAAAATAGAAAAAACCTTAGCATTCATTACAACTTTCCTTAAATTTAAATAGATAAAGTTTGCATTATACTATAAGAAAGTCAAAATTTCGTTTTTTAAGCAATTTTTTTTTACAATTACGCCTTTTTAATAAGGATAAAAATGCCACTTTCTAAACTCAACGAAGAACAATTAAAAGCTGCCAAAGCAAATTTTGGACACAATCTTATCATCGCAAGTGCTGGCACGGGTAAAACTTCCACCATAGTCGCTAGGATAGCTTTTCTTTTGCAGCAAGGTATTAGTCCTGAAAAAATTATGCTTTTAACTTTTACCAATAAAGCGAGTAAGGAAATGATAACGCGCCTTTCGCGATATTTTGATAGTAAAATCACAGGTAAAATTCTAGCTGGCACCTTTCACTCCACCGCATATAAGATTCTTAAAGACGCTAACAAAGATATTGCCTTAAAACAAGCCGGTGAGCTTAAAACTCTACTTAAAAGCGTGTATGAAAAAAGGAGATTTTCGCATTTAAGCGACATTAAGCCTTACGCAAGTGCTTATTTGTATGACATTTATTCTTTATTTCAAAACAAAGCACACAATGAGGAATTTTATACTTGGTTTTGTCAAAATTACAATGAACAAAGCATTTATGCAGAAATTTATGAAGATATTTTAAAAGAATACGAAGAGGAAAAAAAGCGTTTTAATTATGTCGATTTTAATGATTTACTTTTAAATTTAAAAGAGCTTTTAAAAAGTCAAAAATATGAATTTGATGAAATTTTAGTCGATGAATATCAAGATACAAATACCCTCCAAAGTTCTATAATAGAGGCATTTGAAAGCAAAAGTTTATTTTGTGTGGGAGATTATGACCAAAGCATTTATGCTTTTAATGGAGCGGACATTAACATCATAGGCGGCTTTAAAGAGCGTTTTTTAGACGCACAAATTTTTTCTCTCAATAAGAATTACCGCTCTTCAAAAAGCATTCTAGCCCTTGCAAATAAGGTGATTTTAAATAACGAAAGACTTTATCCAAAAGAACTTATCGTAACACGCCAAGATGAGCTTAAGGCACCTAGTTTGCTAACTTTTGATGAGTTATTTTCTCAATATCAAAATATCGCTAAAATGATACATACTAGTGGGGTAAGCTTAGAAGAAATTGCCGTCATTTTCCGTAATAATTCTAGTGCTGATGGTATAGAGGTGGCTTTGAGGGAGCGGGGGATTGCAAGTGTGAGAAAGGGGAGTGGGAGCTTTTTTGAAAGCTTGGAAGTGAAAGCATTTTGTGCGATGTTGGCTCTTATCGTTAATCCTAAAGATATAATGGCTTTTATCCACCTTATACAATACACCAAAGGCGTTGGCGGCGTTTTGGCAAAAGATATTTTTGACGCGCTTTTAAAACTTGGAGATGGAAATTTGGTTAAAGGTTTTTTAGAGCCTGATAAAAGCGTGAGTTTAAAAAATTATCAAAAAAGAAATTATGAACTTGGACTTTTTGCAGATTTAGACGATTTGGCAAGTGAAAGACGCTTTAATTTCGAAAGTGAATTTCACGCACACCCCATTTTACAACTTTCTAAAATTAACGAAAATTGTGCGAAAAATTTGGAAAAGCTTTATTTTTTCCTTAAAGAAACAAAGGATAAAAAACACTCTTTAGAGGTGCTAAATTCCATTTTTAGTAACGAATTTTTTAGAGAAATTTGCGAAGAACTTGCAACAAAAAGAGCGACTAATAAAGCTGGGCAGGTTGATTTGCTAAGAAAAGGTGAAAATTTACAAAAAATAGAAACAAAATTCGGTGTCTTAAAAGAGTTTGCAAAAAATTATAGCGATATTTATAAGTATTATAATTTTTTAACTTTAGGCTCAAGCGAGATGAGCAATGGCAAGGGTGTCAATTTACTCAGTGTGCATGCAAGTAAGGGACTTGAATTTGACTTGGTTTTTGTGGTGGATTTAGCGCAAAATCGCTTCCCAAATCAAAAATTAATGGCTATGGGAGGGAGTTTAGAGGAGGAAAGAAGACTTTTTTATGTTGCCGTAACAAGAGCAAAAAATATCCTCTATCTCAGCTATGCCAAATATGATAAAGACAAAAAAACGCATTATAAGCCATCTTGTTTTTTAGTCGAAGCGGGACTTTGTAAGGAAGATTATTAACTTTTAAGTGTTAGTATAAGTTGATTTCATTTTGAAAGGAGGACATAATGAAAAAACTATTAGTTTTAAGCACTTTGGCAGCTAGTTTATTGAGTGCCGAAATTTTAGTTTATGGCTCCAGTGCAGCAGCACCAGCTATGAGAGAATTGGCGATGGAATTTGAGAAGAAAAGCGGGGAGAAAGTTATCGTTACTTCAGGATCTGCTAGAACTTGGATTCATAGGGCTGTGCAGAATGCGGATTTAGTTTATGCGCCAAATGTTAGAACTATGGATAGATACATTGAGTTAATGCCAAATTTAAGCATAAAGGACATTAGCGTGATTAACTTGCGTCAAACAGGTTTAATTGTGCGTCCTAATAATCCCTTAAAAATTACAAATTTTAACGATATTTTAGATAAAAAAGTTAAGGTTATGGTAATGAACGGAGGGCATAACAGCTATGAGGCTATGGCTCTTAAAATGGGTAATAAAGATAATTTAACTAAACTGAGAAAAAACATCGTTGTATATGCAAGAGGTCCTGAGGAGGCTTTAGACTTATGGAAACAAAATAAAAGCATTGATGTTTTAATCGCAGCTTCACACTGGGCAAAAACTTTAGGAAATGAAGCGTTATTTGTCGAAGCGGGAGAGGAATTTGCAACCTACAAAGCCACAGAATTGGCTCCCACAAAAAAAGCTTTGAAAAATAAGAAAGTGCAAGAATTTATCAAATTTACCCAAAGCGAAGAGGGGCAAAACATCCTACAAAACGCAATGTGGAATTTAGGTGGTAGTTATAGACAGAGCGGTATGGGAATGAACCGCGGTGGAATGTATCACAGAAACCATCCTCGCTATGGTGAAACTTATTAATAAGGAGAAAAAATGTCAGTAAATTTTAAAGGTAACCCTGTTGATTTAAAGGGAAATGCAGTAGAAGTTGGAACGGTGGCTCCTAAATTAAATCTTAAAGCTAAGGATTTAAGTGCTGTGGAGATAGCAAAAGAGGGCAAAACACAAATTATACTCAGTGTGCCAAGTCTAGATACTCCTGTTTGTGCGACAGAAGCAAGAGAATTTAACCAAAAAATTGCAAATTTTAAAGATGCTGAAGTTATCGTTGTGAGTATGGATTTGCCTTTTGCTATGGGAAGATTTTGTAGCACGGAAAACATCGAAAATATCACAGTAGCAAGTGATTTTGTCGCTAAAGAATTTGGAGAAAAATATGGTGTTTTAATCGCTAATGGCGTTTTAGAAGGACTTTTAGCTAGAGCCGTTTTTGTGATTAAAGATGGAAAAATTGCATATAAAGAGCTTGTTAAAGAAATTACAGAAATGCCAAATTTTGAAGCAGTTGAAAGCTTTATTAAAAGCGGTGGGGGTTGTTGTGGAGTTTGCGGTTGCCGTTAATTTATGAAATAAGCCTTTTGAAGAGGCTTATTTCCACCCCTCAATGTAATTTTTAAGCTTACGCCCAACTTTTGGATGTTTTAATTTTTTAATAGCAGAACTTTCGATTTGTCTTACTCTCTCGCGTGTTACATTAAGCTCTTTGCCTATTTCTTCCAAAGTTCTATCGCTTTCATCTTCAAGCAAACCAAAACGCATACGAATAACAGCCTTTTCCCTATCATTTAGCTGGTCGAGCACCTCATCAATTTGCTCTTTTAAGTCATCTTTTAAGATATTATCCATAGGGGAAAGGGAATTTCTATCCTCTACGAAATCTCCAAATTTCCCATCATCTTCACTTCCAATAGGCGCTTCAAGAGAAATAGGCTCTTTGGTGATTTTAATCACTTGCTTCACCTTATCCACGCTAAGCCCAACCTCTTTAGCGATAACATTGACATCTGGCTCTTTGCCATTTTTTTGAAGATGCTCTCTTATAATTTTGTTGATTTGATTGATGGTTTCTATCATATGGATAGGAATTCTTATTGTTCTTGCTTGGTCAGCTATGGCTCTTGAAATAGCTTGTCTTATCCACCAAGTCGCGTAAGTAGAAAATTTATAGCCCCTTTTATACTCAAATTTATCCACAGCTTTCATTAAGCCTATATTTCCCTCTTGTATAAGGTCTAAAAAAGGTAAACCTCTATTAGTATAACGCTTCGCTATACTTACAACCAACCTTAAATTTGATTTTGCCATTCTACCCTTAGCTTCATCGGAGATTTTTTTACCTCGTTTGATTTGCTCTAAAATTTCTTTCAAGCGTCCTTTTTCTAAATCAAAACTTTTCTTACTCGCTTCTTTAGTTTGAAAAAGCTTTTTTATCTCCATATAAGTGCTTACCATAGTTGTTTCCATAGCTTTTTCTGCAATTTCATCTTTGCTTAATTTAGTAATTTCCCTTAAAATATCAGCGTGTCTTGCCTTAAGTTCGTCTGAAAACATAGGCAAACGATACTCTAAACGCTTAAGCTCTTTATCAAATTCATCATCGCTCTTAAGGGCTGTTTCCATTGACTTAACTATCTCGCTAATCAGTTTTGAAGTCGGTCCCAAATCCATTAATTTTTCTTTTAAAATATTCTTTTTAAAAGCGATACTTAATTTATCCAAAAGCTCATCATCACTTTCTTTAGCCTTAGAATCCTTAGAAACCTTAAGCCATTCTTTTTTTGCTTTTTCTAGAGCTTTAAATTTTTCCATTACTTTTAAGGTGCGCTCATCTTCCTTTTTGTTAGGTTTTTTAAATTTTTTTTCCTCTTCATTTTCGCCATCTTCATCATTCTCTTCTTCATCAAGCTCATCGAGTTTGTCATTTTCTTTTTCTTCTTCATCAAAACTTTTAAAAAGCTCTTTTACGCGCCTTTCTCTATTAATTAAAGGCTCTTGATAGTCTAAGATAAAATCAATGAGATAAGGCACTGAGCAAAATGCATCGATGATAATATCCTCACCAAGTTCAATTTTTTTTGAAATTTCAACCTCTTCATCTTTGTTTAATAAAGCAATTTGCCCCATTTCACGAAGATACATACGCACAGGAGAATCTGAGCGACTCCATTCCAAAAGGTCATTTTCATTTGCTAAATTAAATTCATTTTCTAAGCCTGTATCTTGAAGTTTTTGTTTTTCTTCTTTTAATCTTTTGGCATCGGCTATATTTTGCATTTGAGCGATTTGTGCGGCGGAGTAAAGCTCGACCTTATATTTTTTCATCAAAGCACGAATTTTCTTTATCGCCGTGGCATTTGGTTTATTAAGATATTTGACTAATTTTTCATAGGTAATGTAGTCTTCTTGATTTTCTTTAAATAATTCTTCAAGCTCTAAATTTTGTGTTTTGGCGTTCATTTTTTTCCTTTTTTTGATGAATTTGCGATTTTATCTTATTTTTGCTTAACTTTTGTATAATTGAGGCAATTTTCTTAAGGGACCAAATGGAGTTTTTATAATGTAGATTTATAACTTTTTAATTTAAATTTGATAAAATCACAATTTTTAACTGATTTAAGGAAAATGCGTGGAAATAAGCTACTATGAAATTTTGGAAATTACACAAAATGCCGATAAGGAAAGTATTAAAAAGGCTTATAGAAAACTTGCTTTAAAATACCACCCAGACAGAAATCAAGGCGACAAGGAAGCTGAGGATAAATTTAAACTCATCAACGAAGCCTATGAAGTTTTAAGTGATGATGAAAAAAGAGCCATTTATGATAGATATGGCAAAGAAGCCTTGAAAGGTAGAGCTGGTGGTGGGGCTGGTTTTGGCGATTTTGAAGATATTAGAGATATTTTTACAAGTTTTTTTGGGGAAGGTTTTGGTGGTGGAAAATCACGCCGCAGAAACCAAAATGAAAATAAATTTAGCGCTGAACTTGTTATAGGGCTAAATCTTAGTTTTAAAGAGGCTATTTTCGGTTGCTCAAAAGAGTTAAATTTCACTTACAAAAGTTCTTGTAAAACTTGTAGTGGAAGTGGAGCAAAAGATGGAAAAATGCAAACTTGTCCTAAGTGCCACGGCAGGGGGCAAATCGTTATGAAGCAAAGCTTTTTATCTTTTGCACAAACTTGTCCTGATTGTAATGGAAGTGGAAGCTATGCAAGTGATAAATGTCCGCAATGTAAAGGGCTTGGCTTTGAAGAGCTTAAGGATAAAGTCGAGCTTAAGGTGCCTGAGGGTGTTGATAGCGGAATGAATTTAAGGGTAAGCGAAAAAGGAAATGTTACAAAAAGCGGCACTAGGGGGGATTTATTTGTTAAAATTCACGCAGAAGAAGATGAGACTTTTATCCGTGATGATGAAGATATTTATATCGAATTTCCTATTTTCTTCACTCAAGCCATTTTGGGACAGAGTGTAAAAGTGCCAACTATACGCGGTGAGGCAACTTTAAATTTGCCAAAAGGTGCTAAAGATGGACAAAGATTTGTGCTAGAAAATGAGGGCGTTAAAAATGTGCGTAGCTCACGCATCGGTAAGCAAATTGTGCAAATTGCCATTAAATTTCCAAGCACACTCAATGATGAGCAAACAAAACTTTTAGAACAACTAAGCGAAAGTTTTGGTATAAAAGATGGAATGCACCACGAACAAAAAGGTTTGTTTGACAAAATCGCTACTTGGTTTAAGGGCTAATTAGCCCTTTGAATGAGTTCTAGCACAGATTTTTGCGCGTTATTATCGTCTATATCGACTTTAAAATAAATTTCAACCCTATTATTTGCAAGGTCGCTTGGAGAATGATTTAGTAAAGGCTCGTTGAATCCATAGCTTTTGATGCTTAGTTTTTCTACACTAACTCCACCCTCGATAAAAAAATTCATTACCGCCTTAGCTCTTTCATAACCTAGCTCAAAACTTCTCAAAGCAGTGTCGCTATTGTCTGTAAAACCACGAATTTCAATTTTTGCTTGTGGTGGCAAACTTAAAGAAAGTTGTGCCATACGCTTAAGATAATCTTGCACATCCGCAGAGACAATTTGAGCACTATTTTTAGCAAATTCTACGCGTGAGGGAAGATTTAAAGCGATTTGATTTTCTGACTGGTCAAGTGCCGCTTTAAGCTTTCTAATTGTTTCTTGTTGGCTTAAAGTTAGTCTTTTAAGTGCTTCAACTTCATCACTTGGTGTTCTTGACGCACCTGCGTGTTTTTCGGTATTTTCACTTTCCGTTTTGACTGCTTGAGTTGTCGTGTAGTCAAAAATTTTAACAAATTCCGTTTTAAGAGCTTCTACCTTAGCTGGGTTGGTTTCAGAAATAGCCCAAAGTGCGATAAAAAGTGCCAAGAGCAGACTTAAAAAGTCCGCGTAAGGCACAGCCCACTTTTCACCCGCTGGACATTCAGGACACTTATGTTTTTTAGCCATTCTTAACCTTTGTCAAATTGAGAAATACGCACATCGTCGTGTCCCAAAAAGTTAAAAAGCTTCGCCTCCAAGTCTCTAGGATTAGCCCCTTCAGCTATACCCTTAATCGCTTCAGTAATCACAACTTGCTCTTTAACAAAATCCATTCCATTTGCTTTCATCTTTCTTCCCCAAGGGGCAAAAAGCGCATAAGCCCCAAAAATCCCCGTAACCGTTGCTGTAAAAGCACCAGAAATTCCCGCAGCCATTGCTTGAGGATTATCTAAAAGTTTCAAAGCAAGGATGAGTCCAAACACCGCTCCAACAAGTCCCATCGTAGGGCAGGTTTCCCCAAAAACTATCCAATACTCCGCACATTCTTTATAATGTTCTTCAAGCTGCTCGGTTTGTATTTCCATACTTTCGTGGATTTCTTCAAAGCTTTTACCATCCACTAGCATCATCATTGCGTTTTTTAAAAATTCGTTTTCTATCTCATTTGTTCTTGATTCCAGTGCCAAAAGCCCATCTCTACGAGCAATAATGGCATACTCTATGAGTTGAGCGATGCGTTCTGGCAAATTTACGCCAGAGCCTTTAAAAACAACTTTTAGCTCTTTATAAGCAGCTTTAACAATTTTTTTGTGTGTTCCCGTCATCGAACAAAATGCTGCTGTTGGCATCACGATAAGAAAAGAAGAAAAGTGTAAAACATGCAAAGGGTTTCCACCCTCTAAAATATCCCCAACAGAGATACTAGTAACCGCAAATACCATTCCAAGTATGGTTGTTAAATCCATTCAAATTCTCCTTATGACTTCAAAGCTCCCCAATTTTTAGCGATACTTGAACTTGTTTTTAAATTAACTTTTAATTCTACTATATTTTCCATAATATCCCTAGCTCTTTTTTCAAAATTTTCACACAATTCATCTTTCACTTCGAAAATCAACTCATCGTGAATTTGTAAAATAAGCCTTTTATCCTCGTTCAAATCTTTGCAAAGTTTTAACATAGCAAGTTTGATAATGTCAGCCGCAGAGCCTTGCAGTATGGAGTTAATGCTCTCTCTTTCATACATTGCTATTTGCATAGGTTTAGCATTTTCAAAATCAAAATACCGCTTTCTTCCACTTAGCGTTTTGATAAAATGATTTTGTCTTGCCTCATTTTTCACTTTTTCAAAAAAGCTTTTTATACTTGTGAAATTATTAAAATACTTTTCAATGTAAGTTTTAGCCAAACTCGCCTCAATCTTTAAATTTTGGCTTAAAGTCTTATAGCCCATACCATAAATGAGTCCAAAATTAATGCTTTTAGCTATGCTTCTTGTTTCATAATTGTTTTCACCAAAAATCATTATCGCCGTTCTTGCGTGTATATCCTCGTCATTTTTAAAAGCCTCTAAAAGCTTTGCATCTTCGCTAAAATGTGCCAACATTCTAAGTTCGATTTGAGAATAATCAAGACTAATAAAACTAAAACCCTCCTCCGCCACAAAACAAGATTTATATTTTTTAGCGTATTGTCCGTGAGCTGGGATATTTTGCAAATTTGGCTCTTTTGATGAAAGGCGTCCAGTGGCAGTGCCTGTTTGTAAAAAACTAGAATGAATGCGTGAATTTGAATCTTTTAACGCAAGTTTTAGCAAAGGCTCACAATAAGTTGAGTAAAGTTTAGCTAATTCCCTATAAGATAAAATTTTACTCACCGCAGGGTGTTTATCTATAAGGCTTTCAAGAACTTTTTCATCGGTAGAAAAACCTGTTTTGCCCTTTTTGCTACTTGGTAAGCCAAGTTTAATAAAAAGAATATCTCCAACTTGTTTGGGAGAGTTAAGATTAAATTTATCATCGCAAAGAGTGTAAATTTCTTCACTCAAAAGCTTGATTTCATTTTCGAAATTTTGCATTAGTTCGCGAAGTTTTTGCGTATCAAGCTTAATGCCATTTTGCTCCATTTTTCTCAAAACTTCGATGAAGTCAAATTCGCTTTTAAAAGCAAGTTTTAATAAATCTGGCTCTAAATTTTTTAAGAAATATAAATAAAATCTTAAAGTAATATAAGCATCTTCAGCAGCATATTTACAAGCTTTTTCAAGCTCAACACCAGCAAAATTTTCTCCCTTTTTTACTACGCTTTCAAAATGCAAGGTCTCATAAGAAAAAAGCCTTAGGGCTAAATCGTCCATATTGACACGCAAAGAAGGATTATAAAGCCACGCAAGTATCATTGTGTCAGCGTATTTTTTAGGGGGAGGAAGTGAAAAATTATTTTCCACTATGGCAAAATCATATTTTAAATTATGTCCAACGATAAAATGAGAATAAATTTTTTCCAAAGCCTTTTTAGCAGCTTGCATTGAAATTTGAACCCCCACTCCCAAATAATTATGCGTTAGCGGCACATAAAAAGCTTCGTTTTCATTTAAACAAAAACTAAAACCCACTATCTTAGCTTCTTTAACATCAAGTCCCGTCGTCTCCGTATCAAAGGCTATGATGCTTTCACTTTCAAGGTTTTCAAGCTTCTCAAAAAGTATATTTTCATCGACAATTAAAGTGGCTTTAAAGCCTAGATTTTTATTTTGATTTTGAGGATTTAATTTAAGCTTTTTAAGTAAAGAATTTAACTCAAAACGCTCCAAATACTCGATAACTTTTAAAAGTGGCTCTTCTTGCGTATAAACACTTTTTTCTATCAAGTCTTTAAGCTCTAAATCCTCATACAAAGAGGCAAGTTTTTTACTCAAAAATGCATTTTCTTTGCCCTCCAAAAGCAATTTTTTACTTCTTTCGTTACGCACAAGACTTAAATTTTCATAAATCGCCTCAATGCTACCAAATTCATCTAGCAGGGTTTTCGCTCCCTTAGCACCTATGCCTTTAACGCCCGGTATATTATCCGCACTATCTCCGCAAAGTGCTAGAAAATCTTTAATTTGCGAGGGCTTTACCCCATATTTTTCCAAACAAGCCGCCTCATCATAGTCATTTTTGGAAATAGGACTATAAATACTCACTTTTTCATCTTTGATAAGTTGATATAAATCTTTATCTTGCGTAATAATACGCACAAAAATATCTTTATCTTTACAGCTTTTTACCACAGAAGCGATGATGTCATCGGCTTCATAATTTTCCCTAGAAATGCTTACAAAGCCCATTTTTTCTATCATTTCGATACAAATGGGAATTTGAGCTAAAAGTTCAGGTGGGGGTGGAGTGCGATTTGTTTTATAATTTGGGTCAATTTCACTACGGAAAGTTTTGCCCTTAGAATCCAAAGCAAAAATAATGTAATCGCTTTTATATTCATTTTTAAGAGAATAAATAAAATTCGCAAATCCACTCACCATACCACTTGGTTCACCTTTTGAGCTTGTAAAATTTTTCAAAGCATAATAAAGTCGAAAGAAAAATCCAAATGTATCTATGATTGTCAAGGTTTTCATTATGTGCCTTTTTGTTTTATTATAACGAAAATTTATTTATCTTTATATCATTTTGCATTTTCTAACTTTTTATGCAAAATATGCAAATACTCTATCGTTTGATTTTGTTTTTGAATTCTTGCAGAATCTGCCTTAAAGCGTTGATAATTTTGCTCCACGCAAGAATATGTGCCGTATTTACGCATAAGCTTTTCTATTTGCTCTAGGCTTAAAAGTCCCTCATCGTTATAGCTTAGAAATATCCACTCAAATTTTGCATTTTCAAGCAAAAATGTAAGCGCGGATTCTACTTCGCGCTTTTTACAATACGCACTTTTATCATACGCCCTAAGCCCACTTTTACCACGCGGGATAAAATCATCATAGAGCGCAATGGAATTAAGCAAATGATAATTTGCCCCATACTCTCTAGCGTTATAAGGTGGGTCAAGATAGAGTATGTCTCCTTGTATTTGTGTGATGAGTTTTTGAGAATCTTCATTAAAAACCTTATGATGATTTTCATTGCATTCAAATGTCGCAGGAGTTAGAATAAGTGGCTTTTGCGCGCTTTTTTTCAGATTCTTTAAAAACGCCCCATACACACAAGCCGTATTTGCCACGCTATCGGCAGATTCTAAAAGTGAAGCTAAAAGAAAATAGTATTCATTTTGGTTAATATAGTCTTGTTTGTGCCATTGTAGAATCTTAGAGCAAATCCCATCAATTCTCATCGCATTCTCATCGCTAAAATACTGCCTCCCACTCCCAGAGCCAAGCGCATAGTGAGTAAAAATCTTGCCTTTTTTTGAGGGGGTAAGGCGTGTATCGTTAAGAATCTCTAGCAGATTCTGCGCGCGCGGCAATGGCAGATGATTGCCGATGTAGTTTTGATTAAGCACGAAGCTATAATATTCTTTATCATTGCTGATTACTTGCTTGACTTTGGATTTAAAGATTCTGCCTACTGCACCCGTGCCTGCAAACATATCACAAAAGATAGAATCTTTAAGTGGTTTAGCATTGTGATTTTTGAGTGTAGATTCTATGCTTTGTTGCAAAAATGAGCGTAGCTTAAATTTTGATCCGATGTAGTTCATCGCATCTCATCTTTATAAAGTTTTTGAGCGATAAAATCTGCTGCTTCTTTAGCGATTCTTTTTGCGCTCTCTTTGCGATATGCCACAGGGTCGTATTGATAGCAGCCCACACAGCCTAGCTCTTTTGTATAATGCTCATCGCCTGCATAAAAATCATAAGGATTACCCTTAATATTTTTTGCACTCCAGCGGATATTAGTTTGTTTGCAGGTTTTACAAATTTGACGCTTAATATCATTTGCCACCTTACACAAAGGCTGAAAATCTTGCAAGCTTTGATTTTGCAAATCACTCACACATGCAGAATTTTTTCGCCCATCTTTATGGTCTATTTCAATGTGTGTATTTTCACTCTTGCCACACACGCCTAACATTACGCATTTTTGGGACTTATAAAAATCTTTAATATCTTTTCGTATGTTTTGATTGAAAGATTTATGTGGATTAAAGCCTTGCAACTTTATCGCATCAATAGCATTGCCACTTGTACGGGATTTATCAAATTCTAAAATATATTTTTTCGCCAAGCTGCTACTTGCTCTGCACCAGCTTCCGCCATTGCCAAGCTGCAAGGTTTTATATTCCCCTACAAATTCGCTTACACTTACCCACCTTGAAAATCCTTTTTTATCAGGCTTAGCAAGCTCTAAAAATAAATCCGTTTTACTTTTTTGCATATTCAAAATTTTACAGTTTATGCTCATTCCCACTCAATGGTCCCCGGGGGTTTGCTTGTGATGTCATACACCACGCGGTTAATGCCCTCCACTTCGTTGATGATTCTATTGCTCACAGATTCTAAAAACTCGTGCGGCAGGTGCGAGAAGCTCGCCGTCATTCCATCCATCGCCTCCACCGCGCGCACGCATATCGTATTATCATAGGTGCGGTTATCACCCATTACCCCCACGCTCCGCACATTTAGCAGCACGCAAAATGCCTGCCACACGCTATCATAGAGCCCCCACTTATGCAGCTCCTCTATGAAGATAGAATCCGCCTCTTGCAAAAGCCCCAAATCCGCGCTATTGACCTCTCCCATAATGCGTATGGCAAGCCCGGGTCCGGGGAAAGGATGGCGCATTAGCATAGATTGCGGCATTCCTAGCTCTCGCCCAAGCGCGCGCACCTCGTCCTTAAATAGCTCACGCAAAGGCTCTATGAGTTCAAATTTCATCCACTCAGGCAGTCCGCCCACATTATGATGGCTTTTTATCGTTTTGCTTGGTCCTTTCACGCTTACAGATTCTATGACATCAGGGTAGAGTGTGCCTTGGGCTAAGAACTTAATCTCGCCTTTTGTATTGTGCTTTTTGGCTTCACGCTCAAAAACCTCTATAAAAGTTTCACCAATGATTTTGCGCTTTCTTTCTGGGTCAGTTACGCCCTTTAATCGCCCTAGAAACAGCTCCCTAGCATCTGCGACAATCAAAGGCACTTTTAGATTTTCCCTAAACATCTGCTCCACCGCTTCTCTCTCACCCTTACGCAAAAGCCCAGTATCCACAAACACAGGGATTAGATTCTCCCCTATGGCGCGGTAAAGTAGAGTGGCTACGACACTAGAATCCACCCCGCCACTCACCGCACACAAAACCTTAGAATCTTTTGCGAATAGTGGCAACTCACTCATCTTTAACACGAAATGTGCTAATTCTTGTCCTTTGTAATGCTTTATAATTTTCCCGACGATACACATTCCAAGCTTTTTAGTAAGTTCGAGTGAGGGTATATTGTCTTCTTTAATCAAGCAATAAAGCTCCTTTGCGCCAAGTTTGCTAAACGCATATTCCGCACACGCACTCGCCACTTCAAACCCTAAGCCTTGTTTCCAAAAACGATGATTGATGATATAGCCAAGTTCCAAAATTTCACGCTCTGCATTTTGAGAATCCGCGACATTTGTCCCAGCGAGTTTTACACGCTCATAGTTTAGCCCTGCATTGCCGATAATCTCACCACTTGCCTTATCTACCACAGCCCAAAATCCAAAGCCATATTTTTCATAAGCTTCAAGTTGCTTCTCTATCCAATCTCTGCATTCTTGCTTACTAAAAGCGTGTCCCCACGCATACATTGTTTTCTCATCTAAAATCTTTTGCAAAGTCTCTAAATCATCAAGGCAATATTTACGCAAATAAGTGCGTGGCGTTTCTAAGACAGATATAAAATCCATCCCATTCTCACAAGCTTTCCCCAGCACCTTTTCGCGCAGTTTGGCTATCTCAAATTCTGCGAAATTTTTCATATTCCAGCTATTATCCGCCCCGCAAATATGCAGCGCGAAATTTTTTAGAATCTCCCCGCCACACTCGCTATGCACGACTTCAGGGTGAAATTGCAACGCATAAATTTGGCGCGTGAAATCCGCTATCGCACAGTAATGCGTATTCCCACTTTTAGCTAGCTCCACAAAGCCCTGCGGAATCTGCTCTACTTTATCAGCGTGGCTCATCCAGACGATAGAATCTTGCTTCACTCCCGCAAAAAGCTTGTTAGAAGCTTGAAATTTCACGCTTTTTTGACTAGGATTTTTAAGTGTTTGCAAAAGAATTTCACGCCTTACGCTCAAATGCAAAATAGGAAAATCGCGCCCAGCACTATCTTTCTCACTGCGTGCTACTTGAGAAAAACCTAGCTTTTGATAAAATATTAGCGCATTAGGATTTTGCTCATTACAATCTAGCCTAATAGCGTCAAAACCCTTTAAATAACGCTCTAAAGCTTCAAGCATTAACGCCTTTCCGATACCAAAATTAAAATATTTTGGACTCACAAAAAGCATAGGAATTTCATCATCTTGAACCCCGATAAAACCGACAAAATCATTTTCATAAGTTGCCACAAGCAAATTTGCCACTTGATAAAACGCACCCTCAACCTCAACGCGAATTTCAGAAATATCCTCTTCACTTAAAAAATGATGACTCGCCCTAACAGAATCTTCCCATAAATCCACCAACGCACCCTGCACATCTTCAAGTTCTTTTTCGCTAAAGCTTACAAATTTAAGTTCGCTTGTGTCAAAAGAAGGTTGGATTGTCGTGCTTGTTTCGTCTGCTCGCAATGACGATTCCACAAGCTCTAGCACCGCCTTGCCAAATTCCTGCGCCTGCGCCCTTACGACCTTGCCGCCAAAAAAATGCGCGATATACTGCATACCATAGCAGATTCCAAGCACAGGCACACCAAGCGAAAATACGCCATCATCAGGCTTATAAGCACCCTCTTCATATACACTTGCTGGTCCGCCACTTAGGATTATGCCTTTAGGATTTTTACTCTTGATAGAATCTAGACTTTCAAAATAAGGCACAATCTCTGCATATATCCCAAATTCTCGTAATCTTCTAGCAATTAATTGCGTATATTGCGACCCAAAATCTAACACTAAAATACAATCTTGTTTCATTTTTACCACCTATTTAAAGTTTCATATTTTTTAACACTTTTAACCGAACCATTTTGTTCATAAGTCGTATAAGTCGGCTCTCCCTTATATCCACAAGCACTTAAGCATATTAAACAAAAAAATGCTAAAATGCCCTTATGAAAAAAACGAAAACCACGACTAATATTATTATTGAAATGACAAATCAGCCTCATTATGCTCCCTTAAAACATCTTTTTTATTGTAAGGATTTCTTACTTTTAATGCCACCTAAACACAGGCGTCATATCGCCAAGCTCTTTATTAAAAATGACACTTTAAACATCATAACGCTCAATCATATAGGCTACCAAGAATTAAACCACGATGATAGCAAAAATTACATTAAAATTCTTATAAAGCTCTATGCGAAAGAAAATCCTTTGAGCAAATTTTCTAAGGTTAAAAATCTTAGAATTTTTTCCCAGCGTTATGAAAATTCTAAGCCAAAATTTAAAGAGGAAGTAAAAAACATTCGCCCTTATATCGAGCTTTCTTTGGGGGAATTTAAAAATTCTTTCGAAAATCAAGTCCTTTACGAAAAGTTTGAAGCCTTAAGAAAAGTGATTCAAAATGCTTGAAAAAGAGCTTATGAGCTTACCAGAAAGTGCTGGAGTTTATCAATATTTTAATCAAGAAGGAAAGCTTCTTTATGTCGGTAAGGCTAAAAATTTAAAAAAGCGTGTAAAGAGCTATTTTAGCTTTAATCCTTTAAGAGCTAATGTCAAAAATAGCCTAAGAATTCAAAAAATGATTAGCGAAGCGGTGCATTTGAAATTCATCACAACCAAAACAGAAGCCAACGCCCTCATTTTAGAAAATTCTCTCATCAAACAACTCCATCCTAAATATAACATTTTGCTAAGAGATGATAAAACTTATCCCTACATTTATGTGGATTTAAATGAAAAATTTCCACGCTTTGAAATCACGCGTAAAATTATTAAAAAGCCTAAAATTAAATACTATGGTCCTTTTTTTAGGGGGGCTAAGGAACTTTTAAACGCCCTTTATCTTTACTATCCTTTAAAGCAAAAGAAAAATTGTAAAAAACTTTGCATTTTTCATCAAATTTCAAGGTGTAGTGGAGTGTGCGAGGGCTTAATCGATGAAGAAAAATATAAAGAAATTCTAAGCAACGCCACAAAAGCCCTTTTAAACCCTAGCATTTTAATTAAGAATTTAGAAAAAACAATGCTTAAATACGCCCAAAATGAAAATTACGAAGAAGCCGCCAAAATACGCGATGGGGTTAATGCCATAAAAGCCTTAGAAAGTAAAGTGCAAATCGATTTAGCAAGACTTGAGGACTTTGAAATTTTTGCCCTTGCTAATGAAAATGGGATTTTCTCCACCCTGCGTTTTGTCATACAAGAGGGCAAAATCATCAGCACACATTCTAAAATTCACACCCTAAAAGAAAGTGAAATTAGTGTCAATGAAATTTATAAACAAATGCTTTTAGAAAGTTTTAATCAAGACACCCCGCTCGTCTCAAATCAAATTTATGTTTATGAAGATTTTGAAGATAGAAAGCTTTTAGAACAATTGCTTAGTCGAAGATTTTTTAAAAAAATTCACATTCAAGTCCCACAAAAGGGAGAAAAAAGAAAAATTTGTGATTTAGCCTTTGAAAATGCTCTGCTTAACATCTCCATCCACCGCAAAAATAATGATTTAAACATTTTAGAAGAATTAAAAAATTATTTTGAGCTTGAAAATCTGCCAAATTGCATAGAAATTTATGACAATTCTCACTTGCAAGGCGTGGCAAAAGTTGGGGCTATGGTGTGCTTTAAAAATGGCAAATGGGAGAAGCAAAATTACCGCAAATTTCATCTACAAGGGAAAAGTGATTATGAACAGATGAAGGAAGTTTTAATGCGTAGAAGTAAAGAATTTGAAAGCTTTTCTCCGCCTGATTTATGGCTCATTGATGGGGGTAAAGCTTTGCTTGATTTAGCTCACACTATCATCGTAAGTTCGGGGGCAAATGTCGATGTTTTAGCCATAGCTAAGGAAAAAGTTGATTTTAAGGCTTATCGCTCAAAGGGAAGTGCTAGAGATAAAATTCATTCTTTAAAAGGCGAATTTCATCTTAACACCGATGATAAAAAATTGCAATTTTTGCAAAAATTACGCGATGAAGCACACCGCTTTGCCCTTTCTTTTCATCAAAACATCAAGAAAAAACAAGATTTAAAAAGCTCTAAACTTCTAAATTTAGGCATTAGTGAGGGGTATTTACAAAAACTTTTATCCTTTTATGGAGATTTTGAAAAAATTTATCAAGCAAATTTTGAGGAACTAAAAATGCTTACAAATGTAAAAACAGCTCAAAAAATTAAGGAAATACAATGATGCTAAGCTTTTTTATCTTTATCTTAAATGCCTTTTTACTCTTTTTCAGCGTGGATTTTGACGCACTTGATACGGTAAAAGAGCAAATTAAATTAAGCCTTTTTCTTAGCATTTTGCTTTTAAGCTTGGTTTTATTTATCACAATTTTTAAAAAAAAGCGTTTTTTACAAAAAATATTTTATAAAATTTCTTTACTTGAAAAAAATGAAGATGTCGAAAAGGCACTTGATTCACTAAAAGAGCATTTAGAAACGCAAAATTACCGCATTAAAAAGGCAAATTTGGAAAAAGGTGAAACTCTTTTTTTATTAGAAGAGCTTTACTATCATCTAGGAAATATCCAAAATGCACTTTATTACATTGAAGCCGATGAAAAAACGCTCTCCCTTTTGCTTAATGCCCTTCATAAGCAAAAAGAAACTCTCCGCCTTGCCATCAACCACCCCATAAGCTATAACAAAAGTTTAGGGGGACGCAAGGATAAATTTTTGCGTTATGAGGCTAAGGTTGCTTTGATAAATAATGATGATTTGGAGAATTTTCTTATTCAAAATATCCTAGCATATTTTGGAATTCAAAGTATATTTTTTAAAGAACTTAGCTTTGATAGAAACGATTATCACCTCATTTTTGTAAAAGATGAAATTTATCAAAAATTAGACAAAAAAGATGAAGATTTTATTGTTTTTGGTCGGGATAAAAACTTAAACTACCCTTGCTTTTTAACAATGCCGCTTGATAAAAAAATGCTCGAACTTATCCTTAAAAAAAGATTAGAAAAATTAACCCCAAAGAAATTTGAAAAAGGCGTTTTAAACAATGTGCTTTTGTTTAAGCAAAATGAATTTGACGCAAATTTATTTTTTAGCATTATAGAAAAACAATGCTCGCAAAATACTTTAGTGCATTCTTTATCAAAGCTTAAAGAATGCTTGAGTAAGGAAAGCTACCGCCTCGTTTTGCTAGATTATGAAGTGATAAAATTTGACTTAGAGCAGATTAAAATTCTTCTTCATATCTATAAAAATCACAATCCACAAAGCCACATTATACTTTTCACAAAAGAAAAAATTACAGAATTTGAGTGCATTAGTGAGGTTTTAAGCTCCATTAGTAAAAATGAGCTTATCGCACTTTTACGCAAATATTTAAGCTAAGGACGCAAAATGCTTATAAATGATTTTGATACCACAAAAGGCGTTTTCATCATCGCAGAACTTTCAGCTAATCATTCTGGCAGCTTAGAACTTGGACTAAAAACCATCAAAGCCGCCAAAGAAGCAGGGGCAAATGCAGTTAAAATTCAAACCTACACCCCACAAAGCCTTACTTTAGATAGCGATAAAGAGGATTTTATCATCAAAGGGGGGCTTTGGGATAAAAGAAAGTTTTTTGAGCTTTACGAAAGTGCAAAAACACCTTATGAGTGGCACTCTCAGCTTTTTGAAGCATCACAAGACGCGGGGCTTATCTGTTTTTCTAGCCCTTTTAGCAAGGAAGATTTAGAATTTTTACGCCGTTTTGACCCAGCGGCTTATAAAATCGCCTCTTTTGAGGCAAATGATGAAACTTTTGTGCGTCAAGTCGCAAAAGAGAAAAAACCCACCTTTGTATCCACAGGAATCATTGATGAGAGCGAAATTGCTAGGGTTTGTGAAATTTTTAAAGAAGAAAAAAATGAAAACTTATGCCTTTTAAAATGCACCTCAGCTTACCCCGCAAAATTAAGCGATATGAATTTAAATGCCCTTAAAAGCCTTAAAAAATTTGGTTACGAAGTAGGACTAAGCGACCATAGCGAGGGGCATTTTAGTGCTACCTTAGCCGTAGCTTTGGGTGCTAGAGTGATAGAAAAACATTTCATACTAGATAAAAGTATCAAAAGTGAGGATAGTGCTTTTAGTCTTGATTTTAGCGAATTTAAGGCTATGGTAGATGCGGTAAGAGAGGCAGAGAGTGCTTTGGGGAGTGAGGATTTAAGCCTAGATGAAAAAACACTTCAAAACAGGCGTTTTGCAAGAAGCTTGTATGCTAGCAAAAATATTAAAAAAGGTGAAATTTTTAGCGAAGAAAATATCAAATCCGTGCGTCCCTCATTTGGCTTACACCCCAAATTCTACCCTCAAATTTTAGGCAAAAAAGCAAAAAGAGATATAGAATTTGCCACGCCTTTAAAAGAAGAGGATTTATGATAAATCCACCTCATCTTACTAAAAATCTCAAAGCATTAAAACAGAGTAATCCAAATTTAAACCTGCCCCAAAATCAAGATAAATTTAGCCTTAGTGATGACTTTAATCTCTATTTTAAAGAGCAAAAAATTTATCAAAATGTCAAGGAAGAATTAAGCGCTAAACTTATTTTTTTAAGAGAACATTATGCATATTATCCTCTGCTTTATTTTTACGGCTTTGGCAATGGCACGCTTTATAAAATTTTATGTCAAAGACAAAGCATTGTTGTTTTTGAGGAAGATTTAGAGCTTTTAAGCCTCGTTTTTAGCCTGATTGATTTTAGCGAGGAAATCCTTAGCAAAAAACTCATCTTAATCACAAATTTAAAAGAGCTTGACGCACTTTTTCAAAATGAGCTTATCCAAACGAGCTACAAAATTTATACCCTATTTTCACATAGTGCTTTTTACGAAAATGAGAATCTAGAGTTTTGGCACAGCAAGATGAAAGAGCATTTTGACTTTTTGCTTTTGCAAAAGGGTAACGACACAAAAGACACGCTAGTGGGTATGAAGCACACTCTGACTAATCTTAGCACTATGCTTGAAAGACCTAAATTTAAGGACTTTTTACAAACTTACCGCTTTCAAAATAAAACCGCCATTATAGTATCCACAGGTCCTAGCCTCACAAAGCAACTCCCCCTTTTAAAAAAAATCCAAGATAAAGCCGTCATTTTTGCCGCCGATAGTGCTTATACTATCTTAAAAAAAGAAAATATCAAGCCTGATTTTGTTTTTTCTTTAGAAAGGCTAGAGCTCACAAGTGAGTTTTTTAACGAAAACTCTACAAAATTTGATGAAGATACCCTTTTCATCATCTCTTCTTTAACCCACCCCAACACTTTAAAATACCTTGAAGATAAAAATTTTCTTCTTGTTTTAAGACCTTTTTATTTCGAAAATGCTTTAAAATGTGATGAATTTGGCTATCTAGGCGTGGGGGCGAGTGTCGCAAATATGGCTTATGAGTGTGCGGCGGCTTTAAGGTTTGAAAATATCATCTTCATAGGACAGGATTTAGCCTATGATGAGGGCGGACTTTCTCACGAAAAAAGCTACACGCTTCTTAGCCACCACAAAGACGACTTTAAGCGAGATAAGGACAAATTTTTGTGCGAGGCTTATGGGGGCGAGGCTTTGGCGCAAAGCTCTCTTGCTTGGACGCTTTTTAGGCTAGGACTTCAAAGAGACATTAATACCGCTAAAATACTAAATATCCGCACCTTTAACGCCACACAGGGCGGGGCGAGGATAGAGGGGACGATAGAAAAAAGCTTTGCGTGGTGCTGCGAAAATTTACTTTGCGAAAAAAAGAAAAAATTCACCCTAAAAAGCGGAAAAATCCCTAAAGAAAACACCCTTTTAAGAGTGAAAAGTCTCGCTCAAGGAGGCGAAGAATTTGCCCTTAAATTAGAAAATGTTTTAAAAGATTTTGAAAATGCCATTGCGAAAAATGAAAATTTGGAATGCTTTTTGCATATTTTTAAACAAATAAGCGAGGATTTTAAAAAGCAAGATATTTGCACGGATTTATTTTTAAATTTGCTTTTTGATTTAGAAAGCGAAAGATTAAAGTTAAAAGCTCAAAATGCCGATATTATGAGCGATTTAAATACACAAAAAAGCTATTTTGTAAAGCTTTTTGGGTTGTTAAAAGAGCAAAATGAGCTTTTAAAAGGATATGAATGAGTATTTATGAAAAAAATTTAAAGGCGTTAAAAAACCCCATCTTAAAAGAAGCTCTAAGCAAGGTAAAAGCGCCATTTCATTTTAAAATTCTAACGGGTAGCGACCCTTTGGATATTAATCTGCAGGATTTAAGGGATAATTCTTTACTCTATCAAAATCCTATGCAAGAATTAAATCAAATGATAAAACTTTATAATGAAAGCTACCCACTTTATCCCGTGCTTTATTTTTACGGCTTTGGCAATGGACTTTTGTATAAAGTTTTAGCACAAAATGAACATCATCTTTTATTTGTCATTTTTGAAAGCGAGATAGAAATCATTTATCACATTTTTCATCTTGTTGATTTTTCTAAAGAATTTGAAAAAAGCAAAATTTTATTTTTAAATCCAAAAGATGATGTCAATCTAGACGCACAAGCCTTATTTACAGAATTTAAACCCGCCTTTTACTCGTCTAGAGTTTATTTTTTAGAACTTCACTCAAGTTATTATGAAAAATTTAAAGATAATGTGAAGCATACAAATGAAATTTTCTCGCACACCATCGAAAATACAATCAACTCTTATGGAAATGATGCTTATGATTCTTTGCTTGGCATTAAACACCATAGTCTTAATTTAGCTAAAATGATAAGCCATCCAACCACACAAGAATTAAAAGCAAAAAGAAAAGGGCAGTTTAAATCCTGCGTGATAGTAAGCACCGGTCCAAGCCTAGCAAAACAACTCCCCCTTTTAAAAGAATTCCAAGATAAGGTCGTCATTTTTGCGGCGGACTCAGCTTACCCTATCTTAATACAAAATGACATCATTCCTGATTATGTGTGTATGGTAGAACGCACAGATTTTACAGCAGAATTTTTTAAGCACGACTTTGGCACTAAAGATGACAAAACGACCTTTTTGCTTGCTTCTTTGGTTTCTCCAAAAGCCATAGAGTATTTAGAGAGAAGAAATAAAAATTATAGTCTCATAGAAAAATTTCTGCCCTTTTATGTCTTTACCGCCCTTAAACGCTTTGGATATTTAAATGAAGCCGTGAGCGTGGCACATATGAGTTTAAGTATTGCTTCTTTTTTGGACTTTCAAAATATCGTCTTTATAGGGCAAGACCTAGCTTATGGCGAAGATGGAAGCTCTCACTCTAAAGATTATCAAAACGGAGAACATTTTGAAAGTGAGGGTTATGAAGATATTTTTGAGATAGAGGGTTATGGTGGAACTAGGGTAAAAACGCATTTCGTATGGCATATGTTTAAACATTTTTTAGAAAAACAACTCAGCATTTTGGATAAAAAATATCACTTTTACAATGCCACAGAGGGTGGTGCGAGGATAAAGGGAACGATAGAAAAGCCTTTTAAAGAATGCTGTGAGGAATTTTTTACCGAAGAAAAAGGAGTATTAGAGAAATTAGAAAATTTAAACGAAAAAAAACAAAAAGAATTTCTGCTTAAAGCCCTATATAAACTTTACCAAGCCAGACAAAACTGCCTTGAATTTAGAAAAAATTTAGAGGAAAATTTGGACGAGTTAAACTCACGAGTAAAACCTTACTTAGATAAAATTGACTTAAGTGCATTTGCACGGGGGGGGGGTATGCAAGATAGTATCGAGCAAATTATGCAAATAAGAGAAAAGATAGAAAAGGTGGGGCTTGATATGGCAGAGCTTTTACAGCCTTTGAAATTTCAATTTGACTTAAATTTGGGGCGTTTGGTTAGCATAGTCGCAAGAGATGACGCACAAAACTTGCAAAAAAATCTTTGGTGGATTAAGGAACATTTGTATTATTTTGAGCTTATCGCTAAACATATAAAAGAAGAAGAAAATGTCCTTGAAAGTGCCATTTTAAATTTAGAAAATGTAATGAAAGAAAAGGGCTTGAAAAAAAGAATTGAAAAATTGAAAAACAAATTTGAGGACGAGAAATGTTAAGGAGTGAATTTTTTGACAAAAATATCAAGGCGATGAGAGCTTGTAATGCGGAGCTTAGCAAAAAGCTAGATAGACTAAAGCAAACTAAAAAATACGAACTTATCTTTAATAAAGACCCGCTCAATTTAAATATTATCGAGCTTAAAACTAGAGCAAAAATGTATCAAAACCCCCTCAAAGAATTAAAAGAAAAGATAAAATTCATCAACGAAAATAGAGCCTTAAATCCCGTTTTATTTTTTTATGGAGTGGGAAATGGACTTTTATATAAGGCTTTGTTGCAAAATGAAACTTACAAAAAAATTATCGTTTTTGAAAAAGATATAGAGCTTATCTTCCTTGCTTTAAATGTTTCAAATTTTAGCGAAGATTTAGCAAGTGGGAGGCTCGTTTTTATACTTAGTAAAGAAATGAATCCTATAAAAGCCGTCCAGCTTTTTAGCTCACACGAATTTGCCCTACTCTACCGCTCCTATTTTTTAGAGCTTCATTGTGATTATTACGAAAAATACAAAAAAGACATTTTAGCCATTAACCACCTTAACAAAAATGCCATAATCGAGCTTTCCCTAAGAAATGGAAACGACCCAGCAGACGCACTTCAAGGCATAGACCAATTTATCCAGCACTTACCTAAAATGCTAACGCACCCTTGTATGGATAGTCTGATTCAAAAAAGAAAGGATAAGGTAGAAACCGCCATCATAGTCGCCACAGGACCAAGCCTTAGCAAACAACTACCCTTGCTTAAAAAATACGCCAAAAAGGCAAGTATTTTCTGCCTTGATGCAAGTTATGCCATTTTGGCGAAAGAAAAGATTAAACCTGATTATGTGTTAAGTCTTGAAAGAGTGGAGGCTAGTAGCAAATTTTTTGATAATGATTTTAAAGAATTTGATAAAGATGTGCTTTTCATTCTCCTTGCTCTCACCCACCCAAAAACTTTAAATTTCATCGAGAAAAATCACAGAGACTATATGCTAGCGCCAAGAATGCTTCCTCTCTCACAAGAGCTTGCGCTTAAAGAATTTGGCTTTTTAACTGGCTGGAGCGTCGCACATATCGCCTATTCCATTGCGTGGGCGCTTGGGCATAAAAATATCATTTTAATAGGACAAGACTTAGCCTATGCAAAAGATGGCACCACGCACTCAAAAGGCTATTCAAGAGGCTTAGAAACAGCCAAAAAAGAGGCAAATTCACAAGAGCAAAGAGAAATTAAAGCTTATGGAGGCAAGGGCAAGGTAAAAAGCACGAAAATTTGGACAATTTTTAGAGATTTTTACGAGCAGCTCATTTATCTTTCTAAAAATTCTTGCACAACTTACAATGCCACAGAGGGCGGTGCGAGGATAGAAGGAGCGATAGAAAAGCCTTTTAAAGAGCTTTGCGAAACCTTGCTTAAAAAAGAGCTTAAAAAGCCATTTCCAAAGCCAAAAGCTTTACCAAGAGCAAGGCAAAATGAACTAATGCTTCAAAGCTATAAAAAACTCAAAGGCTTCATAAGAACAAGTGAAAATTTAGGCAAAGAGTGCAAAAGACTTTCCAATCAAATCAAAACCATAACCAAAGGAGGCACACAAAAGCACTCTATTGAAACGATTTGCAAAAATATCGAAAGCTTTAAAAATAAAATAGGACAAAAGAAATATTACTATCTTAGTGAGCTTTTAGGTCCTAGCACTTTCCACGCAGAAAGTTTGCTCTCGCCTCTTTATCTCACATCGGTAAAAAATGACTCAGATAAGCAAAATAAACTTGTAGCGTGGATTTACGCAAATGAAGCTTGGATTGATGAAATTTATAATTTTATTTATATGCAAAATGGCGTGATAAAAAGGGCTATCGTGCCTTTAAGAGAAAGCTTAGAAAAGCGAAAATTGCTTTAAATTTCACATTTTGCAAATTTTTCCGCCCCGCCCTTGCGTTTTTTTTTGTATATAATCGCAGCTCCATTTTACATTAAAGGAGTTCAAATGAATTTTACACAAGCGGTGAGTGTTGGACTTACGAAGCTATTTTGTTTTCAAGGTAGGACTTCGCGTTCTGAATTTTGGTGGTTTGTTTTATTTCTAACGATTGTAAGTTTTATCTTGAGACTTCCCTTGTTTTTTCTTAGCCCTGATTCTATTTTTTATCTTTCGTATGATGCAATCACATCACTCGTTGTTGGGATTGTGGGAATCGCCATTCAGACAAGACGCCTCCACGATATTAACAAATCAGGCTGATGGCAACTTTTAAATCTTATCCCGTTCATAGGCTTCATTGTGCTACTTTGCTGGTTTTGTGAAAAAGGCACAGATGGGGAAAACCGCTTTGGCGCCGACCCTCTTTAAACACAAATTTAAAGCTTAACACCGCGTTAAGCTTTCTTTTCTTTCATCCTATCATTTAAAAAATGCTGTTAAAATTAGGCAAAAATAAAAGGCGTATAATTTGGATTTTCTTTTTGTTTTTAGCGTAATTTTTGAATTTTTAGCTCTATTTTTGGCATTTTATTTCCACAATGTTCGAATTTTCTTTTTAAGCCTTAGCTTAATCACCTTAAGACTAGCCTATCTTTTTAGCCCCATTTTTCAAGGACATTTGTTTTTAAGCTTATTTTTGCCTTTAATTTTCTTGCTTTTTTATCTTAAAAACTTTTCTAAAATCATCTTTTGCCTTGCTAATCTTGGGGCATTTTTATTGCTTATTTTAATGGGAATTTTAGCCCTCATCTTACCGCAAAATACACATTTTAATGCCACAAATTTAAACTATGAGCTTTTTAGTTTTTACACTCCGCTTAATGAACTTGGCTTTGTGTTTTTTTGTTTTGCATTGCTCTTTTTAACGCTAAAAGGGCTTAGAAATTTAGACTTTATCCCACCCCTTGTGCTTTTTGGTGCTTATGTGTGTTTTTTATTTAAAAGCGCTTGGGGGGTAAGATATTTTGAATTTGCAAGTTTTCTTTTTTGTTTTATTTTGCTTTTTAGTGCCTACAAAAGCTTATTTTTTGATAGTCTTACCAAACTTGGTAATGAAAAAAAACTCAAGCTTTATCTTAAAAATAAAGAAAATTACTATATCGCCTTATTACATTTTAACGAACTCAATCAAGCAAAGGAAAGTTATCAAAAGCTTATTTTAAAGCAAGTATCTAAAATTCTAAGGCGTTTTAAGGCTCAAATTTTCTTTATCGGTCAGGATTTTGTTTTTATTTTTGAAAATGAAGAAAACGCGTTAAAACATTTAGGCTACTTAGAGTCTTTGTTAAAAAATACAAATTTAAATTTAGAAAATGAAATTTTTAAGCTCGAATTTAAACTTGTCTGGCAAAAAAATGAGGGGAATTTCAAGCAAGATTTACAAAGCCTCAAGGAAAAAATTCTTGAGGCTTAAAGGCTTATTTCTCGTTAGCTTCTACCTCAACGATGATTTTTACTTCATCGCTTAAAGTAAGATTTGAAGTGCTTGGAGCAAATTTAAATTCGCTTCTTTTAATCTCACTTTCCAAAGTAAAGCCGATTTTCTCTTTACCATCTCTACCCTTAGCCACGCCACCGATTTCAGTATCAAAAACAATGTCTTTTGACACACCAGCTATCGTTAGTATTCCGCTCATTTTACCTTCATCACCGCCTTTTTTTTCGTATTTTTTCATCACAAAAGTCATTTCAGGGTGTTTTTTAGCTTTGAAAAAATCATCTTGTAAAAGGTGATTATCTCTTGTTTTATTATCTGTATCCACAGAAGCGATTTTAACCTTTGCTTCAAGCTTTTTAAATTCATTAGTCGCAGGGTCAAAATCAATCACCGCATCATAGTCCTTAAAATTCCCTTTCACATTACTAATTTGTAAATGCTTAATCTTAAAACCAATATCTGTGTGAGTCTTATCAAGCACATAATCCTTAGCCATAAGAGCTGGACTTAATAACGAAGCCGCCAAAAGCGAACTGAAAAGCAGTTTTTTCATCTTATTCTCCTTAAAGTAAATTTAGATTTGGAAATTCTAATAAAATTTAAATAACAAATGCTAACTTTTTAACTTTTCATTTAAAAATTCCACAAAATCTTCAAATTTAGGCAAATCAAGTTCTTTCACTTCTCTTTGTTGCTTTCCCCACATACACTCAGGGAAAAAAGCATCATCTTTAAAACGCGCCATAATATGAAAATGCACTCTTGGGACATAATTAGCAAATGAGGCGATATTAATTTTTTCAGGCTGATAAAATTCTAGTAATGCCTTTTCACAAAGTAAAATTTTATCAAAAAGCTCCCTTTGCAAATGCGTGGGACAATCGCTAAATTCCTTATAAATTTCTTTTGTAAAAATCTTAAGCCAAGGCACTTGGGCTTCTTCTTTTTCTATGTAAATCAACGCGTTTTCGTAAAGCATTATTTCTCCTTTTCGTTTTGCAAAAATTTATAATAGTTTTAAAAAACTTAAAGTAAAATATGAAGATTAAAAAAAAGGAGGAGAGATGATGATTAATTTAAGTTATTCAAATTATGATTATTACAAGCCTCAAGCCTCCAATCAAAATACAAATTCTAAAGATTTAAACCCTCAAAATCCAAACGAGGAAAATCAAACTTCTACCCAAAAAGAAGAAAATAAAGAACAAACTCAAATGGTAAATGGAGTTGAACTTACGGCAAAAGAAATTCAACTCGTAAGAGAACTTCAAAGCGTAGATAGAAATGTCAAAGCTCACGAAGCAGCACATCAAGCAGCGGGAGGAGGCTTGGCTGGAGTGGCAAGTTATAGCTATACGAGGGGACCAGATAATCAAATGTATGCCACCGCAGGTGAAGTGCCTATAAGAATGCAAAAGGGCAATACACCCGAACAAACTATATCTAACGCTAGACAAGTAATGGCTGCTGCGATGGCACCAGCCGACCCTAGTCCGCAAGATTATAAAGTCGCTGCAAATGCAACTAGAATGGAAATTGAAGCAAGAGCTGAAGCGACAAAATTAAAAGCCGAAGAAGCAAAAGAAAAAAATAAAGAAGAGAAACGCGAAGAAGATAAAGAAAATTCGCAAAGCTCAAACGAATTTAAAGAGCAAGTGAAAAAGGCTTATGATTTTAGTGAAGATTCTTTAGGACTTAACATCGCCTCTTAATAAATACTATGAAGCACGGCTATCTTTACCTTTCTCTCATTATCGCTATGTTTTTATGGGGTATGTCCTGGCCCACCTCTAAAATTTTAAGCTCTTACGCAAATGCGGAATTTGTCGTTTTGTGGCGATTTTTCTTTGTGATTATAGGCTCTTTGCCTGTGCTTTTGTTTTTAAAAATTTCTCTAAAACTTTCTAAAGATGCACTTAAATGGCTTTTTATCGCAGGGAGCTTAAATGCCCTTTATGCTTTTAGCTTTTTTCTTGCTTTGCGTTATGGCACGGCAGGTAAAGGTGGAGTTTTGGTTACGACTATGGTGCCGATTTTTTCCTATCTTTTTTTATTTTTAGGTTTTAAAAAAAGCCATAAACTAAGCAAAAGCGAAATTTTAGGACTTTTTATAGGCGTTATTTCGGGGCTTTGTTTGCTTAATCTAAATTCCTTAGAAGAGCTTTTTGGACGCTTTAATGTGTTGTTTTTATTTTGTGCTTTTGTGTGGGCGCTGATGAGTCTTTGCACCCATAAAACTAAAGGCTCACACCCTTTAGCTGTGAATTTTTATGTCAATTGCATTTCCTTTTTGCTTTTTACCCCACTTTTTTTAGATAGTGATAGCCTTTTTATCTTAGAAGTGGATATGAAATTTTGGCTTAATATGTTTGTCGTAGCATTTTTATCCACTGTAGTTGGGACTAGCATCTATTATTATGGAATTCATATTTTAGGAAGTGTGAGGGCAAATTCTTTTATCCTCGTAACGCCTGTGAGTGCTTTATTTACAAGTTTTTTAATCTTAGATGAAGTGCCAACACTTCTTACCTTAATAGGCTGCGTTTTGGCAATTATGGCGATTTATTTTATGGGGAAAAAGGGCAAAGCCTAGCTTTGCCACAAATTATTCTTTTCTGCTTTTCGCATCAACGATAAATAAAGGCTTATTAAGCAGTTTAAAATCACTAATCGCTTTTAAAGTGCTATCGCTCACAAGCCATTTGATAAATTTATCCGCCTCTTTATAATTAACATTTTTACAGTGCTTAGGGCTTACCGCTATGACAGAATAAAAATTCTTTAAACTATCATCACCCTCGCTAACAATCACTAAATTTGGATTAGCTTTTGCATCTGCTTCGTATTTGATATAAGTGCCGCGGTCTGTTAGTATCACCCCTTTTTTCTCTTCAGCTATTTTAATGCTTGCTAGCATTCCCTGTCCACTTTGGATATACCAGCTCTCTTTTTCAGGCACACCGCCTAAATTTTTCCATAAGCCTTTTTCTTTATTATCCGTGCCTGATTTATCCCCTCTTGAAATAAAAGGCATTTTTTCAGCCTTAATAAGCTCCAAGCTTTCTTTAAGGCTCTTGCCTTTAAATTTATCAGCCAAGCTTTTATCTGCCACAATGATAAAATCATTATACATCACAGGCGTTCTATCCACACCAAAGCCCTTACTAACAAATTCTTTTTCTACCTTAGGAGAATGCACAAAAAGCACATCAGCATTACAATCCTCACCAAGCTTCAAAGCCGCTCCCGTTCCCACAGCAACCCATTTGAGCGTATTGCCACTTTCTTTTTCATAAAGAGGTTTTAAGGCGTCTAAAAGCCCTGTATTATCAGTGCTTGTAGTTGTCGCCATCCTTAGTTCTGCCGCACTAAGACTAAGTGCTACCAAAGCGGATAAAAGAATTTTTTTCATCGCTTTCCTTTCTAAAATTGAAATAAAATGCAATTTTAGCACAATTATGATAAAATCACGCATCACTTAAGGATATAGTTTTGGAATATATATTTGACGCGTTTAAAGAAGCTTTAAATTTACTTTTTAATGCCGATGAAAGTGTGATTTCTGCGATTAAAACAACACTTTTAAGCTCAAGCATTTCTATTATCCTAGCCTTAATGGTAGGCTTTCCACTTGGCTTTTGTCTTGGCTTTTTTCAATTTAAATTAAAATCAAGTTTAAAACTACTTGTTAATACCAGCCTCTCCTTTCCCACGGTGGCGGTTGGGCTTATCATTTACGCTTTTATCTCAAGTAGGGGACCTTTGGGAGAATTTGGCTTACTTTTTACCACGAAAGCGCTTATTTTAGGACAATTCGTTTTAGCCTTGCCCATCATCATCGCTCTTTTTTCAAATTTAATAGAAAATATGGACAAAAAGCATTTTTTACTCATAAAATCCTTCCATCTAAGCCCTTTTAAACTCGTTTTAACCATAATCTACGAACTCCGCTTCGCTCTCATTAGCATTATCGCTCTAGCTTATGGTAGGATAGTCGCTGAAGTAGGCGTAGCGATGATAGTTGGGGGGAATATTAAATACCACACTAGAACCATAACCACAGCGATTTCTTTGGAGACAAATAAGGGCGAATTTGCCAGTGGTATCGCTCTGGCTTTAGTGCTAATTAGCATAGCTTTTGCGCTAAATTTCCTCATACATAGCCTAAAGAGAAGCTGATGATAGAAATTAAAAATCTTAGTTTTTTTTATGAAGAAAAACGCATTTTAAAACAAGCGAATTTAACCCTTGACACGAGTAAAATTAGCATTTTAATGGGGGCAAATGGAAGCGGAAAATCCACCTTTTTAAGAGTGTTAAATTTTTTAGAGGGCGATTTTCATCAAAATATTACATATTTTGGAAAAAATATTTTAAGCCACAAAGAAAAACGCAAGATTTACCTACTTTTTGCAGAGGCTTGTTTGCTTAATAGAAGCGTGGAAAATAATCTCAAATTCGTCCAAAAAACCTATCAAATTAAAGGCGATTTACAAGCTTTTTTAAATGAAATTTATACCCTTTTAGAACTTGATAAAAATTTGCTTAAAAAATATCCGGGGGAACTCTCCTCAGGACAGAGACAAAAGATAGCCTTTGCGATGGCGATAGCTGCTAGGGCGCATTATTATTTACTTGATGAGCCAAGTGCATTTTTGGACAAAAAAACCTCTCTTTTGCTTAAAAATGCTATTTTGCATATGAAAAAAAGCCTAAATTGCGGATTTTTAATCGCAAGCCACGATAAAGAATTTTTAGATTCTTTAGCTGAGATTAAATTTTATCTAAGCGATGGGGTGATTTTAGAATTTGAAAATACAAATATTTTTGAATTAAATCAGCAAATTTTACACTTTGAAAATACCATCAAACTCGATAAAAAAGCAAATAAAATAGCCATTAATCCCTACAAAATAAACCTTTATTCTCATCAAAAATATTGCATTAAAAATGCCAAAATCATAGCCCTTAGAGCAAAAAAAGATTTTGTTTTTATAAGACTGAGTGCTGGGGATAAAATTTTAGAATTCGCCCTTAAAAATGAGATTTTTAAACAAAAAAACCTAAGCCTTCATCAAAACTTAAATTTAGGTTTTGATGAAGAAGCGTTATGCTTTTTATAAACTTTTTTCTAAATCCTCTTGACTCACTTGTGCTTTATCAAATTTCACAACTAGATGCTGAGAATTTCTATACACTTCAAGCACACCTTTTAACTTTGAAACAGCGTTTAAATCAAGCTTAGTATCAAGGGGGAGATAAAGATTTTTAAGCTCGGCAGGGTTTTTTAAGAAAAGTAAAGAAAAAAACCAAATCAAAGCAAGTAGGATTAAAATTAAAGCTAGAATTTTAAGATTATCAAAATGTAAAAACGCCCCGCCAATCAAACCCCCACTAAAGCTTCCCGCATAACCAAAAGCATTAAAAGCACCTAAAGCCTTGCCTTTTTCATTGACCTTGCAAAATTTTGACGCACAAGATTGCATTATAGGCTCGTGCAAATTAAAGCCTAAAAAGAAAATGACCACCGCGACCATAAAAATGATAAGATTTTCAAAAAAAGCAAAAAAGATATAAGAAAGGATAAAAAAGGCAACACCTAAAAGCAAAATTTGTTTTGCCTTACCTCTTTTCTCTGCAAAAGCCCCAGCAAATCCCATAGCAACAAAACCCACAAGCATAGAAGCACTATAAACAACCCATAATTTTTCATAGCCAAAATGCCCAACCAAAACGATAGGAATAGCTAAAAAAGCAATAGACATAAGCATTTTTTGCATAAAATTTGTCGCGTTCATTAGGGCTAAATTTTTTTGTTTTAGTAGGCTTAAAAGCGGAGTTTTGTCATTCTCGTGCGTAATCTTAGGCTCTTTTGGCACGGCAGTGTAAAGCAAAATAATACAAAAAAATGATAGAGCCGCACTTAAATCAAACAAACTTGAAAGCCCATATTTAGCACTCATTATAGGTGCTAAAACCATAGAAAGTGCAAAGGCTATGCCTATAAATCCTCCCATCATAGCCATAGCCTTACCTCTTTTTTCTTCGCTGACAAAATCGCTTATCAAAGCACTCGCCACAGCTCCAATAGCCCCAGAGCCTTGCAAAATGCGTCCTAAAAGCATAGTATAAATATCTGTTGCACTAGAGCAGATTAAAGAACCTATGATGAAAATGACCAAGCCTAAAAGCATCGTTTTTTTACGCCCTATTTTATCACTTAACACTCCAAAAGGCACTTGAAATAGCATTTGCATTAAGGCATACGCACCGACTAGCAAACCCACTAAAAAATCATTTGCATTTTCAAGTTTTAAAGCATATAAACTAAGAACAGGCAAAACGATAAAAAGCCCAAAAAACCTAGTTGCAACGATGAAAGAAAGAACCATAATACTACGCATTGTTTTTCCTTGATTAAAAAAGGGCTTATTTTACTAAAAAAGACTTTAACGCTTTATTAAGATAAAAAAAGTAAGATTAAGCTTTTGGTGCAAGGATTAAAGATGAAAATTATTTTAGCAAGTTCAAATTCGCATAAACTTAAAGAATTCAAAGTGCTTTTAAATGACTATGAAATTTATAGCTCAAACGACTTCATTGCACCTTTTGAGATAGAAGAAAATGGCAAGAGCTTTAAGGAAAATGCCAAAATTAAATCTCTTGCGGTTTTTAAAGCTTTAAAAAATGAAGTGCAGGAAAATTACATTGTGTTGAGTGATGATAGTGGAATTTGCGTTGATGCGTTAGGGGGTGCTCCGGGAATTTACTCGGCGCGTTATTCCTTAGAGGCTAATGATAAAAATAATCGCTTAAAACTCATCAGCGAGTTGGAAAAATTAAAACTTAATGAAAGTTTTGCGCATTATGTTTGTGCGCTTAGCCTTGGCACTAAATTTGGCACTTTTAGTGTCAATGCAAAAATGTATGGAAAAATCATTACTAAAGAAAAGGGTGAAAACGGCTTTGGCTACGATAGCCTTTTTATCCCTGCAAATTATGATAAAACCTTAGCTGAGCTTAGCGATGAAGAAAAAAATGCCATTTCGCACCGCTTCAAAGCTCTAAAACTTGCTAAAATTCTCTTAAAAACACTGCAAAAGGCTTATCAATGAAAAATTTTTTAAAATATCTTGGCATAGCTATCACCGCTTATGTTATCTTAGCAGTTTTGGCTTATTATTTTTCTTAGCATAAAAGCTTATTAAAAGACTAGGAAGCAAAAACAAACTGCCAAATAAAAGTAAAATCATTACTAAAGTTGTTAAAATTCCAAAATAAATCGTTGGGATAAAATTACTACTCATCATCACGCTAAAACCCAAAACTATGCTAATGGTAGTGTAATAAAGTGCTGTGCCTATGAAAAGATGTGAGTTAAGCACAGCTTTTTTCACACTAGCACATTTAAGCTCCTCTTTAAAGCGGTAAATATAATGCAAAATATCATCAACGCCTATCCCTATGGCAATAGCCGCTATGGTAATGCTCATCAAATCAAGAGGGATATTTAAAAACCCCATAAATGCAAATACCAAACTTAATGGGATAAGATTGCAAACTATAGCTATCGTAGCTATTTTAAAACTTCTAAATATCAAAACAAAAAGCACAAAAATCGCCAACACCACAAAGGCTAAGGTGTCAAATTGCGAAGAAAAAAGGCTTTGAAGCATATTATTATAAAGTAGCATTATACCAGTGATTTGCACCTCCACACCCTCATCTTTTAAAAGCTCATTAAGCTCCGTTTTTAAGCTCTTTAAAAAGGTATCGCGTTTTAAATTTGGATTAGAATCAATCACACGGATACTAAATTTAAGCTCGTTTTGCGTGATATTAACAAAAGGCGAAAGTAAATCTTGCTTGAAATTTTCAGGTAAATTTTCATTTAAAAACGCTAAAGCAAAATCATCTAAATCTTTTCCCTCATTAATATTTTTTCCTAGCATTAAAAGACTATTAAGGCTTAAAACCGACCCCACAAATTCCTTATTTTCCAAAAACTGATGTACCTTTTTAGCAATACGCGTTTTTTTAGAATCAAACCAATAAGTATCCTTAGCAGCAAGGCTTTCAAATTCATTTTCAAAACTATCTAGCACCTCGCTTTCTTTAAGCTCATTTTTTTTATTATCTTTAAAGCGAACAATAATATCAAGCGGCAGTGTTCCACCTAAATCCTTATCAATAATGAGCAAACCCTCTTTAATCGCACTGCCGTCTTTAAAATAATTGACAAAAGAATTTTCCACTTTAAGCTTAGGAATTCCTATAAGAGCCAAAATTATCGTAATAAAAGCTAAAGTGTAAATAAGCTTTCTGTGCCTAATGCTAGCATTTGCACAAAAAAGCAAAAAAGAAAGGTTAAATTCTCTTTGTGTAAAATTTTTTCTCTTTAAAAGCACTAAGGCACTTGCTAAAAAAAGATAAGCCAAAATCAAACCGAGCGCTATGCCAAGACTCATCATAATCCCAAGTTTAATAATAGGCTCTATCTGCGAAAAAATCAAAGAAAAAAAACCTATCATCGTTGTAAAAATGGCAAAAAAACTAGGTTTTGCCTTAGAAAGTAGAGTTTGTAAAACCAAGCGTTTTTGCGTTGTATTTGGATAAAGACGCGAAATTTCTATAAAATGTGTAATCAAATGCACAACAACAGAAAGCGTGATGATAAGCATTAACGGAGCATAATTAGACGAAATCACGGTAATAGGAAAATTAAGCAAGGCAAAAAGCCCACTAGCAGAACTTAAAGAAATAAAACAAATCAAAAGCGATAAAATCATCAAAGTAAAAGAACGGAAAAAATACCAAAGTGCAAAGCCTAGCAAAAAGACTAAAAAAATTCCATAAAGTGCCAAATCGTCCTTGATGTAGCTTATCATATCATCACTTATCATACTCACGCCACCAAGATAAAGCTTACCATCTTTTTCATAAGCACTCATTATGGAGCGGATTTGTTCTAAAAGTGCTTTATTAAGAGCATTTTGCATTTCTTGATGATTTTTGATTTGAATTCTTAAATGCTCTTTTTCATTTTCATCTTTGGCATTATCCCTTGCTTCAATGAGATTAATATAAGTTAAATCGGGCTTAAGATAGATAATTAAAGCTGTGGTTTTGCCGTCTTTTGCGATGATATTATTAAGATAAAATGGACTAGTAAGAATTTCATTTTGAGCCTTAGTTTGATTAATATCCTCGCTTAAAATGCTTGGAATATTTTGCATTAATTCTTTTAAATCTTTATTTTCACTACTTAAAAGCAAGGGTGCATTAATAATGCTAAAAACCCTCTCCACGCCCCTCACACCCTCAAGTTTTTGATGTAAGCTTTCTAAATTCTTTAAGCTTTCCTCGCTAAAAGGATTTTTATCATTTGGCTTAAAGGCTAACATTAAAAAATTATCACTCTTATAATGCTTAGAAAGCTCTCTAAAAATCTTTAAATCTTTATCATCTTCTAAAAGCAAACTCTCCGCACTCGCGTCAATATGAAGCTTAAAAGCAAAAAAACTCAAAAACACACAAAAAAGCAAAGTGCTTAAAAGAGTGCTTTTAGGGTGATTAATGAGAAATTTTAAGAAAAAAGCCATTATTTGATGACGATGTCATTAAGCTTGGATAATAAGTCTTTAAAAGTGCCATTTTCTAAAATGTCGCCAAATTGTGAGCGGTAAGTTTGGATAATGCTAACACCCAAAACATCGACATCGTAAATCAGCCAATTATTATTTTCTTTATAAAATTTAAATATAATAAGCTTTTTTTCTCCATCTACCATCATAGAACTTGTGAGAAAATAACGCTTTTCATTTTTTTGCTCTCCACCCTCAACCTTCAAAATTTGGTCTTTATAAAGCTCTAGTTTATCCGTAAAGCTTTTTTTAAGACTTGCTTCAAAAGCCTTATTAAATTCCTCCACCTCTTCTTGACTTAATTTTTGATAAAATTTCGATAAAGATAATTTTGCCATTAATTTATAGTCAAAAACCTCATCAAAAAGTTTAAAAATATCCTGTGCTGCGGCTTTTTTATCGCCTTTAGTATTTTGCAAAATTTTTAAACTTTCATCGATATTTTTCTGCATAAAACTTTCAATTTCATTTAAATTAAGCGCAAAAGCACTTAGTGCAAAGATAAGTGATAATAATATTTTTCGCATTTTTCTTTCCTATTTGCTAAGTTCTTTGCGTCTTTGCTCGTATGCGTCACGCAAGAAAGGGTATAAATTCGGCGTATTATAATAAATTTCATCAATTTCATCAAGACGGAAGGAAAGCTCATTACCAAAGCCATAAGCCCCCACCAAAAAACTTGCATAAGTTGGCTCGATATAAGCCACAGGTGTGGCATACCAAAATGCTGGAAGACTTAGCGTATCTCTTAAATTACTAGGTCCTAGTGCTGGTAAAACCAAATGAAAACCCTCTCCCACACCCCAATGTGCCAAAACAAGCCCTAAGTCCGCAGGGTGCTTTTCTATCCCCATTTCACTTGCAATATCCCTAAGCCCACCAAAACCCATAATGGAATTAGCAATAAATCGCTTCAGCTCATCACCCGCATTATCAAATTTAAGCTGCAAAGCATTTCCAACCACACGAAAAGGGGCAAGCAAATTATCCAAAAAATTCCTCACACCAGAACGCACAAAACGAGGCGTTATGGTATTATAACCCTTTAGCACAGGACGCATTACATAAGTATAAAGTCCTACATTAAATTCGGTCATCATTTTATTGTAACCAGAAAGTGGGTCGCTGACTTCATATTGTTGAAATTCTGCCTCAAACTCATCGACTTCTGCAAAAGTAAAGCTAAAAAATAATAACAGGGCTAATATTTTTCTCACATTTTTCCTTTAAATTTCAATATCCCAGTAAAACTCCACCCACTCTTTTGCCTCTTTAACGCTAAATTCAGGCTCTAAAAGTGCGGTTTTTTTGTAAAAAATCGTCGCAATTTTAAGCTCTATATGGGGAAATTTTTCTTCCAAAACTCTCTTTATCTCGCTTAAACTCTCTCCACTATCAACAATATCATCAATCAGCAAAACCCTCTTGTAAGCACTCAAATTTGGGATATTAAAAACCTCAACGCTATCAAGTTTTTTCGTATCATCATAATGGATACTATTTAGAGTAAATAATTTTCTAGTCTTCAGTGCCACCGCTAAAGAATGTCCCAAACTAAGCCCCCCTCTAGCTATGGCTACTAAGGCGTCAGGATTAAATTCATCTTTAACCTTCTTAGCTAAAAATTTCACATCTTTTTCGAAATCTTCATAAGCGTAAAACATCATTTTTCCTTAATTTAAAGCAATCAATAAGAAATTTCCCAAAGAAATCAAACTCAAAACAACAATCCCCACATTTATCTTATCCCACTCTCTTTTAAAAATCCTTACCAACAAAAAGCTAATAAAGCCAAAAGCAAACCCCGAAGTTATCGAGTAAGTTAGTGGCATCATAATGATAGTAAAAAAAGTGCCAACAGCAATAGCACTATCACTAAAATCAATATTTTTCACTTCCATAAACATCAAAATTCCTACCATCACAAGCACTGGATAAATGGCATTTGGCGGTATAGCCTTAAAAAGTGGTAATAAAAAAAGCGTCAAGCTAAAACAAAAAGCAACAACCAAAGCCGTAAGTCCTGTCCTACCTCCGCTTTCAACCCCTGTCGTGCTTTCCACAAAAGCCGTTACGGTCGAAGTGCCGACCCCAGCACCCACAACAGAACTTGCCGCATCAGCCATTAAAGTCTTACCTAATTTTCGCTCACCCTCCACAGGCTTATCAAAAATCTTCCCCCTAGCTCCAACGCCCGTAATCGTGCCTATGCTATCAAAAAGCTGCGTGATAAAAAAAGTTAAAACCACAGGTATCATCGTTACACTTAAAGCACTTTTAATATCAAGCTCAAAAGCTATCGCTCCAAGTCCATTTTCCTTACTAAAATTTGGCAAGGAAAAAATTTCACTAGGAAAAATCGCTCCCTCGATATTTAAATTTACACCATAATTTTCAAGCAAGAAAAATGCCACAATCCAAAGCACTAAAGAACTCAGCAAAACACCCAAAATAAAAGCCGCCCTAAGTCTTATCGCCCAAAAAAATACCACCAAAACCAAAGAAAAAATGCCAAATAACACACTAGGGTCTTTAAAATTACCAATGCCCACCAAAGTCGCGTCATTTTTAACAATAATACCTATCTTTTGAAGTCCCAAAAATGCGATAAAACAGCCTATCCCAGCACAAATAGCAAGGCGTAAATCTTTAGGGATATTGCGTATGATCCAAAGACGAAAATTTGTAAAAGAAAGAATTAAAAAAATAAAGCCTGATAAAAACACCGCCCCCAAAGCACTTTGCCAAGGAATTTGTTGAGCGATACAAACCGAAAAAGTAAAATACGCATTCATCCCCATACCGACACTCATCGCCACAGGTGTATTTGCAAAAAGCCCATTTAAAGTACTTGCGATAATGGTGATTAAAGCCGTAGCGGTGATTAAGGCTTCTAGTGGCATACCAGCATTACTTACAATGTGCGAATTCACAGGGATAATGTAAATCATCGTTAAAAAGGTTGTGATACCAGCCACTACTTCGGTTTTTACATTTGTGCCATTTTCTTTAAGCTTAAAAATACTCATTCATAAATCCTAATTTCGTTATATAAACTATCTCTTTCAACGGGAATTAAATTTGAGGTTTTAATTAGCTCTATAAAGGTTTCAAGTTTCGTCCCCCTCGCACTCTTAGCACCGCCTGCACTTTGTATGCTTTCTTTTTCTATCGTTCCATCTAAGTCATTTGCACCAAATTCTTGTGCCACCATCGCTAAATTTAAGCCCATCGTCGCCCAATAAGCCTTAATGTTTTTGACATTATCAAGCACAAGGCGTGCAATAGCAATGGTTTTAAGAATTTCCTCACTATCAAGCTGCTCTTTTATATCTAAAAAACTATTATCTTTTTGCCACACCAAAGGGATGAGGGCATTAAAACCTCCCGTTTCATCCTGAAGCTTTCTAAGTCTTAAGAGATGGTCGATTCTATGCTTTCTTTCTTCAATGTGTCCAAAAAGCATTGTTGCGTTGCTTTGCTTACCCTTTGAGTGCCATAATTTATGAATTTTAAGCCAATTTTCACTGCTTACCTTACCTTTGCAAATTTTCGCACGAATTTCCTCGTCAAAAATTTCAGCCCCACCGCCCGGCATAGAATCCACGCCATATTCGAGCATTTTTTCTATCACTTCTTCATAGCTCATTCCAAAACGGCGGTGCAAGAAGTCAATTTCTGCCGCCGTCATAGCCTTAATATGCAAATTTGGATATTTCGCCTTTATCATTTTAAAAATTTCTAAATACCACTGCCAACTTGTGTCTTTATTATGTGCTGAAACGATATGCACTTCTTTTGTGCCTCGCCCCACAGTTTCATCCACAATCTGCATAATTTCCTCGTGGCTCATTAGATAGGGATTAGGATTTTTCCTGTGGGCTGAAAAAGCACAAAATTTACAGGTATCCGCACAAATGTTCGTTGGGTTGATGTGGCGGTTGATGTTAAAATACACCTTTTTCCCGTGCAATTTTGTGCGTTTTTTATGAGCATATTTTGCCAAAGTAAAAAGGTCTAAGTCATAAAGCTTATAAGCTTCTTCCTCACTGATTCTTTCTTCTGTTTCTAATTTTTGTATTAAATCACGCATATTTTTCACTTTTGTTTTTTAAAAGCGTTATTATAAATTTTTCTTATTAATAAAAGCATATAAAAACTCAAAAGAATTTTGCTAAAATTATCCAAATTTATAAGTAAGGGAAAAGTTGCCAAAGCAAAAGCTAAAAGAAGAAATTAATCATTACAAAGATTCCTGCCATAAGCTTTTTTTAAAGCAGGGTTCTTTCAGTGTGCATCACTCTAAAAAAATGGATTATTTTATCAATAAAGCTTATGAAATTGTGCTGGACGAATTTTTTGAAGATTTTTTACCCACAAAAGAACTTGTGCCTTTTTGTATCATTGCGAAAGATTATTATGCAAAAAACAATCTATGCTTTAATGAAAATGTCCCCCTACTTTTCGTTTATAAAAATTTAAAAATTTATCAAATAAAGCCCCTAATTAAAGCCTTGATAGAACTTTTAAATGATATAGGATTAAGACTTGATTATGTCATTTTAGAAAATGATGGTTTAGGATACATTAACGAAAAAGAACTTTTGCACTCACTCATACAAATGCGTTTTATTAGCGGTTCTAAAGCCTTATTTAAAAAAAGTAAAGAAAAGGCAGGACAAATCCTAAAGGAAAATTTAAAAACTCTCGCTCCCACCCTTTTTAAACCCTGCAAACTCGCATTTTTAAAACAAGACTTTAATATCCAAAAAGCAGACGGAGGACTAGAGGATTTAAGAAATTTAGAAAATTTACTCACTCTTTTTAAGCAAGATAGTGCTAATTATGCACTTTTGTTTATCGATGAAAAAAATCTTAGCGAACTCCGCCTTGCGGGTGAATTTTTACTTTCTTTTAAATCCGCTCTTAATCTTCAAAATCAAAAAGACACAAACGACTTTTGGCTTAATGAAGCTGAAAATTTAGCACACTTAATGTATAAAAGAGAAAAGAAAAATCTCAAAGCAAAAGAAAATTTAGTGCAAAAAATTTTAAATTCTATGCACACAATAAGCCTTTACAATGCCTTTTTAACAAAACAAATTCAAAACGAATTTTTAAAAGAAAAAGAGGAAAAATACCACTTTTCAAGCTTTTTAAAGGCTTTGGAATTTTTAAGCTCACTCAAAGACGAATCTCATCATTTTAGCATTAATTTAGTTTTTAGTGTCAAGGAAACGGCTTTTTTAAAAGAAGAAAATGAAGAAGCTTTAGAGCTTTTCAAAGGCTTTTTTGAGAGAAAACACAGCTTTGACATTTTAAAACTTTTGCTCGATAGTGGAAAATTAAAAGAGCTTTTTAAACCTATGGTGAGATTTTTAAGCAATGAAGAAAGTGATTATTGCTTCGATGTGGAAGCTTTTTTGATTTTAGAGGCTTTTGAAAAGGCAAATTTTACACTTAAAGAAAATGCTCTTTTAAAACTTGTGATACTTTTTAGCGGAGTCAAAGAGGAAAGTGAGCTTTCTATGGGGGGAGTTTTTAGGGCATTTTGTGCGAAATTTAAACTTGAAAACAAATCTTTAGAACTAGGACTTAAACTTTATAAAAATTTCAATGCTTTAAAGGAATTAGTCGAAAAAGAGGATATTTATAATCCTCTCATCTTATCCGCTTTGCTTTCAAAATTAGAAAATCTCAAAACCTTAGAGCTTTTAGAGCTTTTAACCAAAATAAAAGCACAAATTTCAAACGCCTCACCATTTTTTTATAAAGCTTTAGATAAACTTTTAATCAATGCTAAATATGGCTTTGAAGATGCAAATTTGCTAGAAGAAAGCACAAGAAGGGTTAAAAAAGAACAAACTTTGAAAAGAACCAAAATTTTCTTAGAGCTAAACCCTCTCTTGCAAGACAAAATCACACATATCAAATCAAACCTTTTCATCATCAAAAACAGCTTTGAAGACATCATCAAAATCTCTCAAATCGCCCATACTCAAGATTTTAAATTCTGGCTCAACGCAGAAAGCAATCTAAGTCTTGAAATCGTTTCAAAAAAAGACTTTAAAATCGAATGTTTTCTTTACGCTTTAAGTGAATTTAACCTCATTTTTATGAGCTTTTACGAACTTTTTAACGATAAAATTTATCTCAAATTTGAATATGATAATATCATCAATCAAACGCAAAAAGACAAGCTTTTAACCCTTTTAAACTCAAACTTAACTTTAGAAAACAAAAGAAAGCCTAAAAAACCAACCATTAAAAAAGATGAAGTAAAATTTGACTTAAATTATTCTAAAATCTATGCAAAATTAAATCTTAATACAAAGGACCAGCAAGGTTTAATGGCATTTATTATGAATATTTTTCGTGCGTATGACTTGCATTTAAGCACAGCCAAAATTCAAACCATACGCCAAAGAACGCGCAATAGCTTCATTTTTGAAAAAAACGAAGCTCTTTTGCAAAACCAAAACAAAATAATAAATTCTTTAATAAGTGAGTAAAAATGTGTGGAATTGTAGGCTACATTGGCAAAAATGAAAAAAAACAAATTATCCTAAATGGACTTAAAGAACTAGAATATAGAGGCTATGATAGTGCTGGAATGGCAGTGATGAGCGAGGGGGAACTTAGCTTTTTTAAGGCTGTCGGTAAGCTTGAAAATTTAAGCATCAAGTGTCAAAATTTCACAAGTGAGGGCTTTGGTTTTGCCATAGGGCATACTAGGTGGGCAACTCACGGAAAGCCTACTGAAATCAACGCTCACCCACATCTAGGGCAGTATTCTTGCGTGATACACAATGGCATTATTGAAAATTATAAAGAACTTAAAGACGAGCTTGAAAAAGAGGGGGTTCAATTTTTAAGCCAAACAGATACCGAAGTCATCGTGCAGCTTTTTGAATTTTACGCACACAATTTAGACGCAAAAGAAGCATTTAAAAAAACTATTTCACGATTAAAAGGTGCTTTTGCCACCTTGCTCATCACCAAAAAAGAGCCTAATAAAATCTTTTTCGCTAAAAATGCCGCTCCCCTTATCATAGGTAAAAACGCCCAAAATGAGTTGTATTTTGCAAGCGGAGATGCACCATTAATCGGCAATGTAAGCGAAGTGATTTATTTAGAAGATTTAAGCTATGGCTATGCAGGAGAAAATGAGCTTATCATTTTCGAAAATGATAAAAATTTAAAACCCTCTTTTGTTAAACTTTCTGGAGATAAAGCCTATGCGAAAAAAGACGGCTTTCGCTTTTTTATGGAAAAAGAAATTTATGAACAAAGCCGTGTTTTAAGCGAGGTTTTGATGGGACGCATTGATGGAGATAGGGTTATTTTCGATGAGCTTGAGGGGGAGGATTTAACGCGTTTTAACGAAATCACTCTTTGTGCTTGTGGCACAAGTTATCACGCTGCTTTAGTGGGAAGTTATCTTTTAGAAAGAGTGGCTAAAATTCGCACAAAAGTCGAAATCGCAAGCGAATTTCGCTACCGCGAGGCTTTAATTAATCCAAATTCCCTTTTCATAGTCATCTCACAAAGTGGCGAAACAGCCGACACGCTAGAAGCTCTTAAAATCGCTAAAAATGCTGGGATTAAAAGTCTTGCGATATGCAATGTGGATAATTCTAATATCGTGCGTTTAGCAAATTTAAGTCTTTTGACGCGTGCGGGCATAGAAAAAGGCGTAGCTTCCACTAAGGCTTTCGCAACGCAGGTTTTGACCCTTTGGATGTTAGCCATTTTTATCGCACAAAAAAGAAATTTCCAAGTGCAAGAAGATATTAAAGCTCTTTTGCATACGCCAAATTGTGTGCTTGTAAAACAAAATTTGCACGAAAAAATTCATCGCCTTTCTAAGCGTTATTTGGATGGACACGGCTTTTTCTTTATAGGGCGTGATGTTTTCTATCCTTTAGCTTTGGAGGGTGCTTTAAAACTCAAAGAGCTTTCTTATCTTCACGCGGAGGGTTATCCTGCTGGAGAGATGAAACACGGACCGATAGCTTTGGCAGATTCTAAACTCTACACCATAGCCTTAATGCCAGAAAATTTACTTTATGAAAAAACAAAATCTAATGTAGAAGAACTGATAGCTAGAGATTCTACTCTACTTTGTATCTCTCCACTTGATTTTGACTTAAGCGATGATTTTATCAAAACAAACAAACAAAAGCATTATATGTGTGAATTTTTTGAAATGATGCTTATCACTCAACTTTTAGCGATGGAAATTTCCATAAGATTAGGTAATGATGTAGATATGCCTAGAAACTTGGCTAAAAGCGTAACGGTAGAATAAATAAACCCTCGCAAAATAGCGAGGGCTGAAAAATTATGCCTTAGGTCCTATCATTTTACTAGGGTCAACAAACTGATTAAAATCTTGCTCACTCACAAGCCCCAACTCCATAGCACTCTCTTTTAAGGAAATTCCTTTTTTATGTGCATTTTTAGCAACTTTTGCGGCATTTTCATAACCTATGTGGGGATTTAACGCAGTTACTAACATCAAAGAATTGTGAAGATTATAATCAATTTTCTCGCGATTTGGCTCGATGCCCACAGCACAATGGATATTAAAAGAATGCATAGAATCAGCCAACAAATCAAGACTTTGCAAGAAATTATAAATAATCACAGGCTTAAAAACATTAAGCTCAAAATTTCCTTGAGACGCTGCAAAACCTATAGCTGCGTCATTTCCCATCACTTGCACTGCAACCATAGTAATGGCTTCGCACTGGGTAGGATTAACCTTGCCAGGCATTATGGAGCTTCCCGGCTCGTTTTCTGGGATTAAAATTTCACCTAATCCACATCTTGGACCACTTGAAAGCCATCTAACATCATTAGCAATTTTCATCAAATTTGCCGCCAAGCCCTTCATCGCTCCATGTGTAAAATTAATCGCATCGTGGCTAGTAAGAGCGTGGAATTTATTAGGGCTTGAAACAAATTTTGTTCCCACAAGTTTAGTAAGCTCTTCACTCACTTTTTCGCTAAGCTGCGGATGTGCGTTTAACCCTGTTCCTACAGCTGTTCCACCGATAGCTAACTCTCTTAGCGTAGGAAGAGAAGCAATAATTTGTTCTTTGGAATGTAAAAGCATTGATAAATATCCGCTAAATTCCTGCGCTAAAGTAAGTGGCGTGGCATCTTGAAGATGAGTTCTGCCTATTTTAATAATCCCCTCAAATTCCTTCACTTTTTTTTCAAAAGTTGCTATTAACGCATCAAGAGCTGGGATAAGTTTTTTCTCTACTTGCTCGACAGCCACCACACTCATAGCTGTTGGAAAAGTATCGTTTGAGCTTTGACTCATATTCACATCATCATTTGGATGTACGAGTTTTTCTTTACGGAAATCCCCACCCATAAGCTCAGTGGCTCTATTTGCAATTACCTCGTTCATATTCATATTGCTTTGTGTTCCAGAACCCGTCTGCCAAATAGCTAAAGGAAAATTATCATCAAATTTACCCGCTATTATCTCATCGCAAGCTTGTGTTATGGCATTTTTTTTCGCATCATTAAGCTTACCGAGCTTATTATTTACAATGGCAAGAGATTTTTTTAGATTTGCAAAGGCATAAATTAAAACCTTAGGCATTTTCTCGCAACCTATTTTAAAATTCTCAAAACTTCTTTGCGTTTGAGCACCCCAATGCTTATCATTTGGCACCTTAATCTCGCCCATAGTATCGTGTTCGATTCTATAATCCATTTTGGCTCCTTTTTAAAATTTTTAAATTCTAACACATTAAAGTTGATTTTATATAAATAGAGATTTGAGAATTAAAATAAAAAAACAAGAAATTTATGGTGTCCACGGCGAGATTCGAACTCACGGCCTCAAAATTAGGAATTTTGCGCTCTATCCTGCTGAGCTACGAGGACACAGGGTTGTAAAACAACCCTTAGTAAAGCTCTAAAGCCTTAAGCTCATCTTTTAAAATATCTTTTTGAGCTTTTAGCTTTTCTTTTTTAAATTTGTATTCTGCCTTAGGCATAGAATCTTGATTATCGCTTAATTTTTCAATATCTTCTTCTAAGGCTTCGATTTGCTTTTGTTTATCTTGTTTAGTTTGCAATACTTCTTTATAGTAGTTTGGATTTTCCTTGCATTTTGTTTTAAGTGTAGCAATAGCATTTTCCAAATCTCTAGCTTTAAATGCATTATCATACTTTTTAGCATATTTTAACTCATCTTCAAGCTTTAAAATCTTTTCCTCACACTCATTTGCAAAGCCAAAACTTAATACACAAACCAAAAGAACAACAAATTTCATCATCGCAACACCCCTATCCGTTTCTCTTTTTAATAATCTCTTCAGAAACATTTTTAGGCACTTCATCATAATGGTCAAATTCCATAGAATAAGTTGCCCTTCCTTGAGTTTGAGAACGCAAATCTGTCGAGTAGCCAAACATCTCAGCCAAAGGACAAAACGCTGTGATGACTTTATTACCGCCCCTTTCGTCCATAGAATTAACCTGTCCGCGACGCTTATTCAAATCACCAATCACATCGCCCATATAATCCTCAGGAGTTTCAACCTCCACTTTCATCATAGGCTCTAAAATCACAGCACCAGCTTTTCTAGCACCCTCTTTAAAGCCCATAGAGGCAGCAAGTTTAAATGCCATTTCAGAAGAATCCACCTCGTGATAGCTTCCATCATACACTGTAACTTTCACATCTTCCACAGGATAACCTGCCAAAACACCATTTTGCAAAGCTTCTTGCACACCTTTATCTACGGCTGGGATATATTCTTTAGGAATCACACCACCTTTAATATCATTGACAAATTCATAACCACTACCAGGCTCCAAAGGCTCAAGGCGTAAAAATACATGTCCGTATTGACCGCGACCACCTGATTGTTTAGCATATTTATATTCTTGCTCAACAGCCTTTCTTATAGTTTCTCTATAAGCAACTTGTGGTTGTCCAACTTCAGCTTCGACCTTAAATTCTCTAAGCATTCTATCAACGATAATTTCCAAGTGCAACTCACCCATACCAGAAATGATGGTTTGTCCGCTTTCTTCATCAGTCGAAACCCTAAAGCTTGGATCTTCTTGCGCTAGTTTATTAAGTGCGATAGACATTTTCTCTTGGTCTGCTTTAGTTTTAGGCTCAACAGCCACAGAAATAACAGGGTCTGGAAAGTCCATTCTTTCTAAAATAACCTTATCTTTTTCACTTGCCAAAGTATCACCAGTAAGAGTATCTTTAAGCCCTACAACAGCCCCAATTTCCCCTGCGTAAAGAACCTTAATCTCTTCTCTTTTGTTAGAGTGCATCTTTAAAAGTCTTCCTATACGCTCTTTTTTATCCTTAGTAGAATTGTAAGCATAAGAACCACTTTCAAGGCTTCCACGATAGACACGCACGAAGGTAAGTTGCCCCACAAAAGGGTCCGTCATAATCTTAAACGCAAGTCCTGCAAATTCGCCATCATCAGTTGAAGTTACCGACACTTCTGTGCCATCTTCATATTCACCCTTAATGTTCGCCACTTCATCAGGAGCTGGTAAATATGCCACAACTGCATCAAGCAAAGGCTGAATTCCCTTATTTTTAAAAGCTGTTCCGCAAAGCATAGGTATAATACTTAAACTCAAACACCCTGCTTTAATCCCTGCTTTAATTTCCTCAAGGCTTAATTCCTCGCCACCTAAATATTTCTCCATAAGCTCATCACTTGTCTCACTGACAGCTTCTATCATTTTGACACGATATTCTTCAGCTTTTTCTTTCAGTTCAGCTGGAATTTCTTTCTCTACATAATCTGTCGGCTTACTCTCATCTTCCCAAACAAGTGCTTTCATTGTTACAAGATCAATCACACCTTTGAAATTATCTTCTGCACCGATAGGAATTTGAAGAGGGATAGGATTAGCTTTAAGACGGTTGCGAATTTGGTCTTCTACATTGAAAAAATTTGCACCTATTCTATCCATTTTATTAACAAAAACAATTCTTGGAACGCCATATTTATTTGCTTGTCTCCACACTGTTTCACTTTGAGGCTGCACCCCACCTACTGAGCAAAACACCGAAACAGCACCATCTAACACACGCATAGAACGCTCCACCTCGATAGTAAAATCCACGTGTCCCGGAGTGTCTATAAGATTTATTTGAAAGTCTTTCCAAAAACAAGTTGTCGCAGCAGAAGTAATAGTAATCCCTCTTTCTTTTTCCTGCTCCATCCAGTCCATAGTCGCAGCACCATCATGCACCTCGCCTATCTTATGACTCATACCTGTGAAAAAAAGAATTCTTTCACTTGTCGTTGTTTTACCCGCATCAATGTGAGCGGCAATACCTATGTTTCTAACTTTTTTTAAGGGAGTCGTTCTTGACATCTTAGCCTCCTACCAACGATAATGTGCAAAAGCTTTATTTGCTTCAGCCATTTTATAAGTATCTTCTTTCTTTTTAAAAGAAGCGCCTTTAGAATTCGCAGCATCCATTAATTCGCCTGCTAATTTTTCTATCATCGTTCTTTCGCTTCTTTTTCTTGCAAAAGAAATAATCCAGCGGATAGCTAAGGCTTGCTGTCTAGCAGGACGCACTTCAACAGGCACTTGGTAAGTCGCACCACCCACACGGCGAGATTTTACTTCAAGCAAAGGCTTGATATTTTCGATTGCCTCATTAAAAATGTCAATGCCTTTTTTTTCTCCGCCTTTTTTATCGATAGCCTCTAAAGCACCATAAAGTATAGTTGTCGCAGTGCTTTTTTTACCATCATACATTAAAGAATTGATAAATTTTGTAATGATTTTATTCCCATAAATCGGATCAGGTAAGATTTCTCTTACTGGAGCTTTTCTTCTTCTCATTATTTTTCCTTCAAATTTAAAATTTTACTCAAACAAAATCAAATCTAACGGATTTGCCTGTTTTAAAAATTACTTCGCGGCAGCTTTTGGACGCTTCGCACCATACTTAGAACGAGAAACAGTTCTCTTGGCAACACCAGCCGTATCTAAAGCACCACGCACGATGTGATATTTAACGCCCGGTAAGTCTCTAACTCTACCACCACGCACTAAAACAATGCTGTGTTCTTGCAAGTTATGACCCTCACCACCGATGTAGCTAATCACTTCAAAGCCACTAGTAAGCCTTACTTTGGCAACTTTTCTTAATGCTGAGTTTGGCTTCCTAGGGGTTGTAGTATAAACCCTAGTGCAAACTCCCCTTCTTTGTGGACAATTCTTAAGCGCTGGAGATTTGGACTTTTCCAAAACTTTTTTGCGCTCTTTTCTAACCAATTGATTTATGGTAGGCACAATCATTCCTTTCTTAAAATGTAATAAACTTGGGATTTTATCTAAATTTTTCTTAGAATTAGTTGAAAATAAGAATAGTTTAAGTTAGCCCTTAAAATAAAGGGCTAAAAATCATTTTTCTTGAAGTTTGAAATTTTCCTCTGCATAAAGTCCTGTTCCAACAGGTATAATGCGACCTAGTATAACATTTTCTTTCAAATCTTCTAAATAATCAAATTTACCAGCTATACTTGCTTCGGTTAAAACCTTAGTTGTTTCTTGGAAAGATGCCGCTGAAATCACACTATCACTTCCTATCGCCGCTCTGGTAACACCCAAAAGCACAGGCTCTGCTATGGCTGGCTCACCGCCCATTTTGACGATTTTTTCATTTTCTTCGCGGAATTTACGGCGTGAAACCAAATCGCCCTCGATAAATTTAGTATGCCCACTATCTACCACCTTTACCTGCCTTAACATTTGAGAAACAATTACCTCGATATGCTTATCAGAAATCACAACGCCCTGTCCGCGATACACTTGCTGAATTTCGCTAATAAGATAATAATGCAAAGCCTTTTCGCCTAAAATTTTAAGCACATCGTGGCTTGAAATCAAGCCGTCTGTAAGCTTTTCTCCAGCGTGGATAAATTCGCCATCTCTCACTTGGATATGCTTTGACTTATCGATAAGGTATTCTGCACTTGAACCATCTTCTGCCTCAATAATAATTCTTTCTTTAGAACGCAAAGGCTTGTCAAAACGCACAACTCCGTCAATCTCTGCTATCACAGCGGCATTTTTAGGCTTTCTCGCCTCAAAAAGCTCACTTACACGCGGCAAACCACCTGTGATGTCTTTAGATTTAGCCACCGCTTTTGGCGTTTTAGCTAAAACATCAGCTTGTGAAACTTTGTCTCCATCGTGGATAAAAATCACCGTTTTTGGCTCAAGCTGATAACGCGCAACTTTATCTCCCTTTCCAGCTATAAGTAAGGTCGGGCGAACTCCACTTGGTAAATACTCATTGATTACCAAAGAACGCTTACCAGTCGCCTCGTCTAACTGCTCATCTGCACTATATCCAGCTTCAATATCCTCAAAGCTCACCACCCCATCAATCTCCGCTATGATAGTATTATTATACGCATCCCACTCGGCTATCACGCTTTTATCTTTTTTTGCCGCACTAGCTATAATGGCATTCACATCGTCTATAACCGCACTATCATCAAATTCTATTCTAGATTCTCTAGGGATATAATGCCTTTTTGCCTCTCTATCATTCTCATCTGCAATGACAACAAAAAAGCCTTTTTCCTTAACTATATCGCCTTTTTTAACCTTACGCACCCTATCCAAACCATCGCCTTTAAGAATGTAAAATTTCAAAGTTCCTGTTTCACCCGCTTTGATATCTTGCACGATAGGATCGCCATCTTTGACTAAAATTTCACTTGCATAAGGAATACGATTTGGCACATTCCAGCCCTCTTTAATCACCTCCACTATACTCTCATTTTCATTGACTTCACTGCCATTTTGGTAAGGCAAATAAAGCTTTCCGTCTATATTTCCGCTCACACCAGCTAACTCATTTGGCTTAGCCAAATCATATTTTCTTAATATAAATTTAGCCTCTTTTTTCTTATCTTTTATCGAAACAATCACATCTTCGTGAATGCTTTCTATGCTAATAGTTCCTTTAAATGGTGCTTTGATTTTTGGCTCCACAAGTAAAATCGCCGCATTTCTACGATTTGCAACGATATTTTTACCCTCTTTATTTTTATAGGTTTTAAGATTATAAAATCTTATAAAGCCCTCTTTTTGCGCACTTACTTGTCTATCCTGTAAGTCTGTGCTAGCCGTTCCACCACTATGAAAAGTTCTAAGAGTTAGCTGTGTCCCAGGCTCACCGATGGATTGCGCTGAGATGATACCAACTGCTTCACCCGGCTTTACAAGCTTACCTTCGCCAAGATTGACCCCATAGCATTTTGCACAAATTCCTTTTTTTGCTTTGCAAGTAATAGGGGTGCGTATATTTACACTCTTAATCCCACTCTCACTAAGCACTCTAGCCTTTTCTTCATCGATTAAAGCTCCCTCAGCAAAAAGAACAGAATTTGTAATAGGGTCAATCACATCTTCAGCCAAAACCCTACCCAAAATTCTTTCTTCTAAAGTTTCCACTATGGAGCTATCCGCTGTAATCTCGTTTATCTCAATACCCTCGTGCGTGCCACAATCATAAGTTGTAATCTTAACATTTTGTGCCACATCTATGAGCTTTCTTGTAAGATAACCAGCATTTGCCGTTTTAAGTGCGGTATCAGCGAGTCCTTTTCTAGCTCCGTGTGTTGAGATGAAATACTCAAGCACATTAAGCCCTTCGCGGAAATTTGAAATAATAGGTGTTTCAATAATGCTACCATCAGGCTTAGTCATCAAGCCTCTCATCGCCGCAAGCTGCGAAATTTGTGCCGCACTACCTCTAGCACCACTATCTGCCATCATATAGATAGAGTTAAAACCATCTTTATCTTTTTGCACAAGCTCCATCATCTCTTTGGATAAAATGTTATTTGTGCTTTTCCAAATGTCTATAATCTTATTATATCTTTCGCCGGAAGTTATCAAGCCTAGATTATAAGAATTTTGAATTTCTCTAACTTGCTTTTTCGCTTCATCAATAGCTTTTTGCTTTTCATTTGGCACGATAATATCCGCTATGGAAATAGAAACTCCCGCCTTAGTCGCATACTCAAAACCTAAATTCTTAAGCTTATCCAAGAAACTCGCAGTTAAATGCAGACCTCCCTGCTTATAAACATAATCGACTAAAGCCGCAATGTCTTTTTTCTTTAAAACTTTATTCCACATATTTTCAGGCACAAAATCAGGTAAGATTGACTTAATTATCAAACGCCCCGCCGTAGTAGCACACTTACGCCCATCAATAATCGTTTGGATATTAGCGTGAATATCAAGACAATTTGACTCCATTGCCATCATCACTTCATCAATACCTGTGCAAATTTTATGCGCCCCTTTTGCCCCAACTTTTTCTAAAGAAAGATAATAAATTCCTAAAACCATATCTTGAGAAGGCACAGTTACAGACTTTCCACTTGCTGGCAAAAGGATATTCATAGAAGAAAGCATTAAAACTTTACATTCTGCTATGGCTTCTTGGGAAAGTGGCACATGCACAGCCATTTGGTCCCCATCAAAGTCCGCATTGAACGCTGCACAAACTAGAGGGTGGAGTTGAATCGCCTTACCCTCAACCAAAACAGGGTGAAATGCCTGAATGGAAAGCTTATGTAGTGTCGGCGCACGGTTAAGCATCACAGGATGCCCCTCAACCACCTCTTCAAGGCACTCCCAAACCTCGTTTGTTTTATTTTCTATCATCTTTTTTGCTTGTTTAACAGTGGTCGCATAGCCTTTTTCTTCAAGTTTAGCTAAAAGATGTGGTTTAAAAAGCTCTAAAGCCATCTTTTTAGGCAAACCACACTGGTCCATCCTAAGCTTAGGTCCCACAACGATAACGCTACGACCTGAGAAATCCACCCTTTTTCCTAGCAAATTTTGTCTAAAACGCCCTTGCTTTCCTTTGATAATTTCACTTAAAGATTTTAAAGGGCGTTTATTTGCACCCTTAACGGCATTTGCACGGCGTCCGTTGTCAAATAACGCATCAACTGCTTCTTGAAGCATTCTTTTTTCGTTTCTTATAATAATTTCTGGAGCGTCAAGCTCTAAAAGCTTTTTAAGACGGGTGTTTCTATTTATCACGCGGCGGTATAAATCATTGACATCACTTACCGCAAATTTTCCTCCATCTAAAGCTACCAAAGGACGCAAATCAGGTGGTAAAACAGGCAAATTTGTAATCATCATCCACTCAGGACGATTTGGCACAGCATCTTCGCCATTAATATTAGTATTTAGATTAGAATTTAAGAAATTCTCCACCACCTTCAAACGCTTAACAATCGTCTTCTTCTTCGCTTCGGAATTGGTTGATTGCATTTGCTCTTTAAGCTGATTGAGCAAAGCAACTAAATCTAAATTTGCAAGCAAATCGCGAACGACCTCACCACCCATTCTAGCTTTAAAATCAGTATTTTCATAGCGTTGCATTAAGCTTTGATACTGCTCTTCGTTTAAAACATCACAAAATTCAACTTTTTTAGAATTTTCATTATCATAATAAGCTTCACCCGGATTTTCCACTATATAGGCTTCATAATACAATACGCGCTCTAAATCTTTCATCTTAACACCAAGTAGCGTTCCTATACGACTTGGCAAAGAATTAACATACCAAATATGAGCCACAGGTGTTACAAGCTCGATATGCCCCATTCTAGAGCGACGCACTTTAGAATTTGCAACTTCAACACCGCATTTTTCACATTTTACACCCTTAAAGCGCATTTTTTTGTATTTACCACAAAGACACTCATAATCTCTAATCGGCCCAAAAATTTTTGCACAAAAAAGTCCATCTCTTTCAGGTTTTAAAGTGCGATAATTAATCGTTTCAGGTTTTTTAACCTCACCGTAAGACCAAGATTTAATACGCTCAGGACTGGCTAATCTTAACTGAAACGCTTCAAAATCTCTAGGGCGATTTTCTTCTTTTATCTCTATTACTTTAAATTTACTCATTCTCTTCATCCTTATCAAAAATCTCAACATCTAAAGCCAAAGATTTAAGCTCGTTGGTTAAAACAAAAAAGGTTTCAGGTATGCCTGTGGCTGGGACATTTTCTCCCTTAGTTAAAGCCTTGTAGGCACTAAAACGCCCTTCAACATCATCGGATTTTATTGTTAGCATTTCACGCAAAGTATGTGCAGCTCCATAAGCTTCTAAAGCCCAAACTTCCATTTCTCCAAATCTCTGTCCTCCAAAAAGTGCCTTACCACCCACAGGCTGTTGTGTTACAAGACTATAAGGTCCTGTGCTTCTTGCATGCACTTTTTCATCGACAAGGTGATGAAGTTTAAGCATATACATACATCCTACATGCACACGCTCAGCAATCTTCTCCCCAGTGCGTCCGTCATAAAGTTCTGTTTTGCCGTCCATATCCACTTTAGCCATTTCAAAAAGTTTGGCAAATTCCTTTATATTAACCCCCTCAAAAACAGGAGTAGCAAATTTCACACCCCTACTCCAATCTCTTGCATAGTTTAAAAGCTCATCATCGTTTAAGCCCTCAACAAAGGCTTTTTCATTTGCAAGACGCGGGATAGAACAAATTTCTAGCATTTTCTTGCGTAAAGTCTTAACAAAATCTTTTTGCTTTTTATCAAAAATTTCTTGGATTTGCTCACCTAGTTTTAAGCCCACAAGTCCCAAATGGCTCTCTAAAATTTGCCCGATATTCATACGGCTAGGCACACCAAGCGGATTTAAAGCAATATCAACGCTTTTACCATTTGGAAGATAAGGCATATCCACCTCAGGCACTATGGTAGAAACGATACCTTTATTTCCGTGTCGTCCCGCCATTTTATCGCCAACCTTGAGTTTTCTTTTTGTCGCAATGTAAATTTTAACAAGTTTAACAACCCCACTTGACAAGATATCATCTTTGTCTAAAATTTCAAGCTTTTCATCGTGTTCGGCTTTAAGCTTTTTCTTTTCATCTTGGAAGTGATTTTTTAAATCATCATACTGCTTTTGTATCTCTTTAGAATAAGCTTTTATGAGGCTTGTTAAGATAAAACGATTAACTTTTTCTAAATCCTCCCTAGCAACTTTTTGCCCCTTTTTATAGCTCTTACTACCTACTTTTTGCTCACTATTTAAAGGTGCCTTAGCTAAAAGAGCATAAACTCTTAGCATTTCCTCTCTATCCATCATTAAAAGTCTGTCGTGATACTCTTTTTCTAAAGCCATTTTTTCTTTATCATAAGACTTTAAGGCTCTATCATCTTTTTCATAACCTTTTTTAGTGAAAATTTTCACATCAACAACCACACCCTCTAAGGAAGCAGTAGCATATAAAGATTTATTAACAACATGCCCAGCTTTTTCTCCAAAAATAGCTCTTAAAAGCCTTTCCTCTGGCGTAGGCTTTACTTCCCCTTTAGGAGAAACCTTACCCACTAAAATCATACCCGGCTTTATATGAGTTCCAATTTTTGCAATACCGCTTTCATCAAGATGGGCAACATCATCTTCTTTAACATTTGGAATATCTTTAGTAATTTCCTCAACGCCGTCCTTTAATTCTCTTGCTTCAATTTCTTTTTCATAAATATGCACACTTGTAAAAGTATCCTCACGGATAATTCTTTCACTCACAACAATGGCATCCTCATAATTGTAACCGTTCCAAGGCATAAAAGCGATAAGGGCATTTTTGCCTATAGCAAGTTCACCTTGGTCCATACTAGGACCATCGGCTATAACCTGCCCCGCTTCGACCACATCACCCTTTTTAACGATAGGATGTTGAACATAATTAGTATTTTGATTTGTTCTTAAATTCTTTTCTAGACTATAGTGGTCGATAAAAGGACCTTTTTCATCTTCACCTAAAATAAATATGCTTTTATTATCAACCTTTTCTATCACTCCCCCACGCTTAGCCTTAACAGCCTCCCACGCGTCCCTTGCAATAATTCTTTCCATACCAGTTCCCACTATAGGTGCAGAAGAAGTAAGCAGTGGCACAGCTTGGCGTTGCATATTTGAACCCATTAATGCCCTATTTGCGTCATCGTGCTCTAAGAAAGGTATCAAAGAAGCTGCTACGCCCACAACCATACCAGAGCAAAGGTCGATTAATTGAACCTCTTCTCTTCTTGCAAGGATGGTTTCACCATCTTGTCTTGCCTCCACAAATTCCTCGACAATATTTCCTTTTGCATCGATTTTTGTCGAAGCTGGAGCAATAAATAGACCCTCTTCTTGAGTGGCAGTAAGATAAACCACTTCATCGCTAACCTTGCCATTAACGACTTTTTTATAAGGTGCTTCAACAAAGCCTAGCTCATTCACTTTTGCATAAGTTGAAAGAGTGTTGATAAGTCCTATATTCTGCCCTTCTGGAGTTTCAACAGGGCAAATTCTACCATAATGAGTTGCATGCACATCACGCACCTCAAAACCAGCTCTTTCTTTTACTAAGCCACCCTCACCAAGTGCGGACAAACGGCGTTTGTGTGTAACTTCGCTAAGAGGATTAGTCTGGTCCATAAATTGCGATAATTGCCCGCCCGTAAAAAATTCTAAAATTGTTGTTGTTATCATCTTAGGATTAATCAAATCATAAGGCATAACCTTCTCTAAATCCGCATTTAAAGAGCTAAATTTATCTCTAATCGCTTTTTGCATTTTGGTCAGTCCTAAATGAAGCTCATTAGCCAAAAGTTCACCGATAGAGCGGATACGACGATTACCCAAATGGTCTCTATCATCAATATATCCTTTACCATTTTTAACTTTTATAAGATATTTTGCAGTTTTTATGATATCCTCATTTGTTAAAACAGTAATATACTCAGGCACATCAAGGGCCAATTTATGATTCATCTTCATACGACCAACTTTAGTCAAATCATATCTTTCTGGATTAAAAAATAAATCATTTACAAAAGCCTTAGCCGCATCTTTAACCACAGGCTCACCCGGACGCATAACCTTATAAATTCTAATCGCCGCCAAATCGTTTTCATCTTCTAAATTTTCGCTTTGCTTAAGTAATTTTAGAGTTTCACTATCTTGCATAAAAGAATTAATAATCGCCGCATCCACGCCATTAGCTAAATCATTTGCTATATCAAAACTTTTTTGCTCTTTGATTTTAGTCAGCTTACCCTCATCAATCAAAGTCAAAGAGTCAAAAATCACCTCTCCACTTTGCTTATCGATAATAGGACTTGCCAAATATCTATTTATAAGAACTTCTAAAGGGTATTCCACCCATTTTAATCCATCTTTAACAAGCTGTTCAATTTTCTTTTTTGTTAATCTTTTACCAGCTGGATGAACAACCTTGCCTTTTTCATCTTTTATGTCATATTCTACTCTATCAACAAAATCATTTGGGTTAAATTCCGTTAAAAATTTATCTTTTTTCACATGAATGGTTTGGATAGGATAAAATAATTTTATAATATCTTGTTTTTTATATCCTAAAGCCCTAAAAAGCATAGTTATAGGCACTTTTCTTCTTTTATTTATCCTAACATATAGCACATCTTTGGCATCATACTCAAAATATAACCACGAGCCTCTATCTGGAATGATTTGAGCAGTATAAACAAGCTTATTTGCCACCGTGGAGCTTTCTTCCTCTTTGAAAATAACACCCGGACTTCTATGAAGCTGATTAACCACAACTCTTTCAACACCATTAATGATAAAAGAAACTCTATCTGTCATTAAAGGAATTTCGCGTATAAAAATCTCTTGTTCTTTAATATCCTTAATGCCAACTTTTTCACCTGTTTTTTCATCTTTTTCGTGAAGAGTAAGACGAATTTTCATTTTCAAATTTACCGAATAAGTTAGCCCTCTTTCCATACATTCTCTTATGGTATATTTTGGCTTACCTATTTCACTACTTACATATTCTAATGAAAGTCTATTTTGTGGGTCGTGGATAGGAAAAATGGATTTAAACACTTTCTCTATACCGCTTTCGCTTTTTGTATCACTAAGATTTAAAAAATAATCAAAACTTGCTTTTTGTAATTGAAGAAGATTTGGAATTTCAATTTGTTTGGAAATATTGGAGAAATCTACCCTAAAACGATTTCCTAATTTATTATTTAACATATATCTATACCTCATTGGTAAATTTGTAAATTTAAAAAGAAGACCTAAAAAATTTAGGTAAAAAAGGGAATTTGCAATCAATTCCCTTAAACATTAAAGCTTATTTTAACTCTACCTTAGCACCAGCTTCTTCGAGTTGTTTTTTAGCCTCTTCAGCATCTGCTTTAGCAACACCCTCTTTTAAAGTCGAAGGAGTTTGCTCAACTGCATCTTTTGCCTCTTTAAGTCCAAGACCTGTAAGAGCACGAACAATTTTAATAACCTCAATTTTCTTCGCACCACTATCAGTTAAAACGATATCAAATTCAGTTTTTTCTTCAGCCGCAGCAACAGCACCACCAGCAACAGCACCACCAGCTACCATCACAGGAGCTGCTGAAACACCAAATTTTTCTTCAAATTCTTTTACAAGTTCTGATAACTCAAGAACGCTTAAATTTGAAATATATTCTAATACATCTTCTTTAGAAATTGCCATTTTTAATCCTTTTATTAATTTTCTGTTTCTTTTTTATTTTTTAACGCATTTAAACCAATGGTAAAATTGGTAATCGGCGCATTCCAAACTTGCAAAAGCATAGCAAGCAACTCATTGCGTGAAGGCATTTTAGCCAAAGCTTTAACCTTAGCGACATCTGCAACTTCGCCATCAATAAAGGCGGTTTTAATTTGAAACAAATCATTATTTTCTTCAAATTTTGCCGCGACTTTAGTTACGCTCAACTGGTCTTCGCCCCAAAGATAAATGTTTGTATCTTTAAGAACTAAACCTGTTTTACCGGAATTATTGAGAGCAATGTTAGCCAAAGTGTTTTTAATGATTTTAACTTCAACACCATTTTCTCTTGCATTATTTCTAAGCTCTTCAAGTTTTTTTGTGCTAAGTCCCTTGTAGTTACATACCACAATGGCTTCACTTGCTTTAAAACCCTCTTCAAGCTTAGCGATAACTTCTACTTTCTCGCTTCTAGTCACATCTTCTCCTTTCCGATTGAGATTTCAAGCAGAGCGATTTCTCATTTAAGTCCAAAGACCTCGGCTATCTTCAATCTAAAATAAACATCTCAAAGAAAAAAATTCTCTCAAATGTTTATTTATAAGAGTTGCATTTGCAACTCTTATTTCATATCTAAAAGCTCTTGCACATCAAGTTTAACCGAAGGACTCATCGTTAAAGAAAGTGCAGCGTTTTTAATATATCTTCCCTTTGCAGCATCTGGTTTATGCTTATTAATCGCCTTAACAAAGGTGCTAATATTTTCCAAAAGTTTTTCTTTTGTAAAGCTTACTTTTCCAAGTCCTGCGTGGATATTTCCTTGCTTATCAACGCGGAAATTTACCTGTCCGCTTTTTGCATTATGCACAGCTTGTGCCACATCCATAGTTACCGTGCCTGTTTTAGGATTTGGCATTAAACCCTTAGGTCCTAAAATTCTACCAACTTTACCCACAAGTCCCATTAAATTTGGTGTTGCAATTAACACATCGAAATTCATATTACCCTTTTGAATTTCTTCCACCAAATCATCGCTTCCTACTATATCCGCTCCAGCAGCTTGCGCTTCATCAGCTTTTGCATCTTTAGCAATCACAGCCACACGGACTTTCTTACCCGTTCCAGCAGGTAAAACTACCGAACCACGCACCATTTGGTCAGCGTGTCTTGGGTCAACATTAAGCTTTAAAGCAATCTCAACTGTCTCATCAAATTTAGCTGAAGCAAGAGTTTTTACAGCATCTACCGCTTCATTTAAAACATAATTTTTTTCAGAATCAATCTTTTTCGTTAATTCTTTTAATCTTTTTGTAATTTTCGCCATTATTTTCTCCGCATTTAAAGTGCTACCGCCTTAATCCCAGCGGTAAGGATTTATCAATCTACGATTTCAACACCCATAGAACGAGCCGAACCCGCAATAATCTTAGCAGCTTGGTCTCTATCTTTAGTGTTCAAATCCGCAAGTTTTTTATCTACTATATCCAAAACTTGCGCACGAGTTAGCTTACCAACCTTATTTTTAAGTGGGTTGTCCGCACCTTTACTAATACCCGCTGCTTTTTTAATCAAATCCGTAGCAGGAGGCTGTTTAGTAATAAAAGTAAAGCTTTTATCTGCATAAACTGTAATTACAACAGGGATATTAAAACCTGCCATATCCTTTGTTCTTTCGTTAAAAGCTTTACAAAATTCCATAATATTAACACCTTGCTGACCTAAAGCTGGACCAACAGGAGGTGATGGATTCGCTTTTGTAGCAGCGATTTGCAATTTAATTTCGCCTACGACCTTTTTAGCCATAACCAATCTCCTTTAAAAAAATTTAAATGACTTTCTCAACTTGAGAATACAAAATTTCTACTGGTGTCGAACGCCCAAAAATAGAAACATTAAGCTTCAATAAACCACGAACCATATCATACTCCTCCACTATACCTGTGAAATTCGCAAAAGGTCCCTCCGTAATCCTTACATTTTCTCCCTCTTCAAAAGAAATTTTAGGTTTAGGAGCAGCTTTATTATAAGCTTTTTCTAAAATTAAACTAATATCCTTCTCACTTAAAGGCGTGGGTTTTTTGGACTCGCCTATAAAACGCCCCACTTTTGGTAAAGACTGAATGCGATGCCAAAGCTCTGTATCTAGGTCCAAATTTGCAAAAACATAACCAGAATACAAACTTCTTTCGCTAATTTTTTCCTTACCATTTTTAAATTCAATCACATCTTCAGTTGGAACGACAATTTCTTTTAATCGCTCCTCGATTTTATTATCTTTAACTAAATTTTCAATGGCTTTTTTGACAGCCATTTCACTACCTGCATAAGTTTGGATTGCATACCATTTATGTTCGCTCATTATCCACCTCACACTATGGAAGAAACAATAGAAGACATAATCCAATCCACTAATGCTAAAAATAAAGAAACCACAGCTACCACGATAAACACGGTAATATAGGCATTCCTTACTTGTTCTTTTAAAGGAAAAATCACTTTCCTTAATTCAGCTTTTGATAATTTAAAATAAGTTACTAATTTTTCCATTACAAAACCTCATTATGGCAGGGCAAGAGGGATTCGAACCCCCAACCATCGGATTTGGAATCCGGCGCTCTACCGTTGGAGCTATTGCCCTAAGGACAAGCTTAACTTTTTAGCTTAACTTCTTTATGAAGTGTGTGTTTTTTTAATCTTGGACAATATTTCTTAAGCTCTAATTTTTCCGTAGTATTTTTGCTATTTTTATAAGTGCTGTAATTAATATCTCCACATTCTTCACACTTTAAACCAACTTTAACTCTCATCTAACTTTCCTTAAAATCAAAGCCAAGCTAAAAATGCTTGGCTTCTTTAAATTTATTTAATAATTTTAGAAACAACACCAGAACCTACAGTCTTACCACCTTCACGGATAGCAAAACGAGTTCCTTCTTCAAGAGCTACTGGAGCGATAAGACTAACAGTAATTCTTACATTCTCACCCGGCATAACCATTTCAACACCATCAGCCAATTTAATAGAACCTGTAACATCAGTTGTTCTTACATAAAATTGTGGGCGATAGTTATTAAAGAATGGAGTATGGCGACCACCCTCATCTTTATTTAAGATATAAACCTCTGCCTCAAAATCTGTATGTGGAGTGATAGACTTAGGTTTAGCAAGAACCATACCACGAAGAACATCTTCTTTTTTAGTTCCTCTTAAAAGCACACCGACATTATCACCAGCTTCACCTTGGTCCATTTCTTTTCTAAACATTTCAACACCAGTTACAGTTGTAGTTTGAGTATCTTTAATACCTACGATTTCGATAGTATCGCCTACTTTTACTACACCTTTTTCAATCCTACCTGTTACAACGGTTCCACGACCAGAAATTGAAAAAACATCTTCAATTGGCATTAGGAAATCTTTTTCAGTATCACGCACAGGAGTTGGGATATACTCATCTACTGCTTTCATAAGCTCAAGAATCTTAGCTGACCACTCGCCATCTTGTCCAGCCTTAGCTTCTTCTAAAGCTTGAAGAGCAGAACCTGAAACGATAGGAGTATCATCGCCTGGGAAATCATACGAGCTTAATAACTCTCTAATTTCCATTTCAACCAACTCTAAAAGCTCAGCATCATCAACCATATCAGCCTTGTTCATAAAAACAACGATATAAGGAACACCTACCTGACGAGAAAGCAAAATGTGCTCTCTAGTTTGTGGCATAGGACCATCTGCAGCAGAAACAACCAAAATCGCTCCGTCCATTTGCGCAGCACCTGTAATCATATTTTTAACATAGTCGGCGTGTCCAGGACAATCCACATGTGCATAGTGGCGATTTTCTGTCTCATACTCGATGTGAGAAGTTGCAATGGTAATACCACGCTCTTTTTCTTCAGGAGCATTGTCGATATTATCATAGTCCTTAAGCTCTGCCAAACCTCTTCTTGATAAAACAGCAGAAATAGCAGCTGTTAGAGTAGTTTTACCGTGGTCTACGTGACCGATGGTTCCTATATTCACATGTGGCTTGTTACGAGAAAATTTTTCTTTAGCCATTTTATTCCTCCGTATAAAAATTAAATAAGCAAAAGCAAGTCTAAATTTATCTAAATTTTTTCAAATTATGGAGCTCATAGCGGGAATTGAACCCGCGACCTCTCCCTTACCAAGGGAGTGCTCTACCTCTGAGCCATACGAGCGCTCAGAAAAATTTACACATAAATAGACAACTAAAAACTCTTCAATAGGGAAATTCTGTAAGTATCATAAATACAGCTCCCAGTCAAACTTTGGAGCGGGAAACGGGACTCGAACCCGCGACCCTCAGCTTGGAAGGCTGATGCTCTAGCCAACTGAGCTACTCCCGCAAAGCTATGGTGGTGAGTCGTGGATTCGAACCACGGAAGGCAAAGCCAGCAGATTTACAGTCTGCCCTCGTTGGCCACTTGAGTAACTCACCTAAAAAATAACGCTAAAAACGATATCTGGTCAAACACTGCTAAAATTCAATGGAGCTGGTTAAGGGACTTGAACCCCCGACCTGCTGCTTACAAGGCAGCTGCTCTACCAACTGAGCTAAACCAGCGAATAAAAGTTGCAATTCTACCTTAAAAAAAAATTTTTGTCAAGAACTAGAAAAGGCAATCTTAAATTTTATGATTTTAAAGACTTCATTAAGAAAAAAACATAAAAACGCAAATGCCAATAAAGCTTCCAAAAAGGTCTTGCTAATTTAGCTATAAAGAAAAATGGACTTTTAACTTGAGAGCCGATGACGCTTTGCTCATTTTCTGGTATTTTAAGCTTAAAGTTCTCATCGACCCAAATATAACTCATAACCTTGTGGATATAAAACATATCTGTATAAAAATCTATGGGATAATACATCTTTTTTAAATTATCAAGCCATTTTAATGCGGCACTAGGTTTGATATAATAGGCAAAAGCACCAAAAGAAAATCTTTTTTCACAAAGATAAAGTTTATCCTTAATGTGCTTATAGCCGTAATTGCGGAATTTAACCTTTACAAATTCATAAGGGGTCTCTTTTAAAAAGTTAAGAAATTCGGCGAAGTCCCCCCCCCCCTCAAAATAAAAATCATCTTCTAAAATCAAGACCGCCTCATTAAGCTCTACACATTTTTGCCATAGGCTAAGATGACTTGCAAAGCAAGCAAGTTCAGTATCTAAAATGCCACAACCCCCTCTACCACAAAAAGCAAGAGAACGAAATTTAGGAAAATAAGAGGTAAATTTTTCCATATTTTCTTTTATTTTCGCATCTATGGCTTCAAAAAATTCAAAGCTTATCTCATCTTTTAAATTTGGATAATTTTCAAAAAATCTTTCTATTTGTTTTTGCATAAGCTTTTTACGCTCCAAACTTCTTTTTAAATTGATAATAAAAATTTTCATACTTTCCCTTACAAAATCATTGATGAAAATCAAAAAGATTTAAAAATTTCTTCGCTCTCTGGGTTTTTGGGCTTTGAAAAAATTCTTCGGGCTTAGAAATTTCGACTATCTCGCCATTATCCATAAAGACGATTTTATCTGCCACAGCCTTAGCAAAGCCCATTTCGTGCGTAACAATAAGCATAGTCATACCCTCTTTAGCAAGATTAAGCATTACCTCTAAAACCTCCCTCACAATCTCCGGGTCCAAAGCCGCCGTAACTTCATCAAAAAGCATTAGCATAGGATTCATACAAAGGCTTCTCACTATGGCGATGCGTTGCTTTTGTCCCCCACTAAGCTCCCTTGGATACGCCTCAAGTTTGTGTAAAAGTCCCACTTTTTCAAGCCAAATTTTAGCCTCATTTAAAACCTCTTCCTTATCTCTCTTTTGCACTTTTAAAGGTCCTAAAAGTATGTTTTCTTTCACACTTAAATGCTCAAAAAGCTCGTAAGATTGAAACACCATACCCACTTTTTGTCGTATTTTTGTCCAGTGCTTATAATCTTTAGTAATTTTCTCCCCATCAATGTAAATCGCCCCAGAGGCAATCTCCTCAAGTCCATTAATGCAACGAAGTAGGGTCGATTTCCCACAGCCACTTGGTCCTAAAATAACAACAACTTCTTTTTGTTTAACTTCTAAATTGATATGATTTAAAGCCCTATGTGAGCCATAAAATTTCACTAAATTTTCTATCTTTAATATACTCATCTTAATTCCACCTTTTTTCCAGCCTACTAGCATACAACGACACAGGATAACAAATCACAAAATAAAGCATAAAAATTAATCCATAAATCACAAAGGGCGCAAAATCATTTTGATTATGAAATTCTATGATTTGCTGTCCTACTTTGACAAGCTCAACCGCACCGATTAAATAAGCAAAAGTTGTGCTTTTTATCATACGCGTAAGTAAATTCATACTAAGAGGCGTAAGTCTTCTTAAGGCTTGCGGAATGATGATAAAAATATAAGTTTGTAGAGGATTTAAACCTAGTGCAGCGGCGGATTCGTATTGATGTTTTGGTATGCTTTGTAGGGAACTTCTCACTAAATCCATCATTTCAAAACTCCCCCAAATGCTAAAAACGATAATCGCCGCTGCTACGCTACTTAAATCAAGTCCAAGCCACCTTGAAAAGCCAAAATACACAATGAAAAGCCACACTAAAAGCGGCATCACACGCACAAATTCCAAGCCAAAACGACAAATTACATAAATATAAGAATTCTTAAGACTCATCAAAATCCCAAGCAAAAGCCCACCAAAAGAAGTGATAATAATGCTTACAAAAGAAATTTCAAGAGTGATGAAAAGCCCCTCGCCAAGTCTAGTAAGGCTATTTAAATTTAAAATTTCAAGCATATCTTAGCCTTTTTTCTAGCCAAGAAAGTGTTAAAGAAAGCGGTAAGATAATCAACAAATAGCCCAAAAATAACATTAACAAAAGCTCATCTGTTTTATAAGTGAGCGAATTTAAACCCTTCATCAAAGTTACTAAATCAGGCAAAGCTATAATACTAACGACCGATGTTTCCTTGATGAGAAAAATGATATTTGCACTAATGCCACTCATCGCCACTGCTAAAGCCTGAGGCAAAATCACATAACGCAAATTTCCAAAAGTGCTAAAACCAAGGCTAAGCCCCGCCTCAAACTGCTGCTTCCTTACAGACTCTAAACCCGCCCTTAAAGCCTCCGCCATATAAGAACCACCTAAAAAACTAAGTCCCACAATGGCACAAGCAAAAGCCGGTCTTAAACTCTCATCGACACTAAGACAAAGCAAATTTAAAGGAAAAATATTTTCAAGATGAAGTCCTAGTTTTGGCAAGGCATAATATAAGAAGAAAAGTTGGATTAAAAGGGGAGTATTGCGCGAAAATTCTATGTAAATTTTACATAAGTTTTCTAGAAATTTCAACTTAAAAAAACTCATCAAAACGCAAAAAAAGCCTATGATTAAAGAAAATACTATACCCCAAAAACTAAGCTTTAAAGTAAGCCAAGCCGCCTGTAAAAAAGCGGGAGTGTGCGTTAGTATAAAATGAAAATCCATATCTTTCCCACAAAATTTAACGATAATTTTAATCTTAAATTGTAACAAAAAATTGTTGCAAATTTCTTATGAAAAAAGTTTAATTTGCTTTAAATTTGCTATTTTGCACTATAATTTTTTCCCAAAATACCAAAACAATAAGGATAAAGATGATTTTACTTGACGGCAAGGCTTTAAGTCTTAAGATAAAAGAAGAGCTGAAAAATACAAGTGTAATGCTAAAAACTAAAGGCGTTGAACCTTGCTTGGCAGTCATTTTAGTCGGCGATGATGAGGCGAGCAAAACCTATGTCAATGCTAAAGCCAAAGCTTGTGAGGCTTGTGAAATCAAATCTTTAGTCTATAAACTAGATATTAACACGACACAAAATGAACTTTTAGCCCTCATCAACACACTCAATTACGATGATAGTGTGCATGGAATTTTAGTCCAACTTCCACTACCCGCACACATTAACAAAAACTTAATCCTTGAAAGCATTTTAAGCTCTAAAGATGTCGATGGTTTTCACCCCATCAATGTAGGCTATTTAAATTTAGGTATTGAAAGCGGTTTTTTACCTTGCACCCCTTTGGGAGTGATGAAGCTTTTAAAAGCTTACAATATCAATCTGGAGGGTTTAGATTCTGTAGTAATCGGTGCTTCAAATATTGTCGGTCGTCCTATGGCAACGATGCTTTTAAATGCGGGTGCTAGCGTAAGCATTTGCCATATTAAAACAAAGGATTTAAGTTTTTACACCAAAAAAGCAGATTTGATCATAATCGCCGCGGGCTGCGTGAATTTACTCAAAGAAGATATGGTAAAAGAGGGAGCCATCATAGTCGATGTGGGGATTAACCGCATTAATAATGCTTTGGTGGGTGATGTGGATTTTAATGCAGTTTCTAAAAAAGTCAGTCATATAAGCCCTGTTCCGGGTGGCGTAGGACCGATGACAATCGCAATGCTTCTTGAAAACACCATAAAATCAGCTAAAAATAGACTTTTAAACCCTCAAATTTAAGGATAAATATGAATTTTTTGAAAAAATTTTACACTTTTTTTAATTCTTGGACGGGAACAATTATCTTTGTTTTACTTGTGATATTCTTTTTTATCCAAGCTTTCATTATCCCTAGTGGCTCGATGAAAAACACTCTCTTAGTCGGCGAAATGCTTTTTGTTAAGAAATTTAGCTACGGAATTCCTACTCCGCATATTCCTTGGCTTGAAATTCCTATTTTACCAGATTTTGACGATGATGGGCATCTTATTAGTGGGGAGGGACCAAAACGAGGCGATATAGTCGTTTTTAGATACCCAAAAGACGAAAAAATTCACTTCGTTAAACGCTGTGTGGCTAAGGGAAATGATAGAGTTATTTATGCAAATAAAACCCTTTATGTCAGTATGAGTGAGGGAGAGGATTTTATGCGAGAAAATTATCCCAAAGATGACCTTATAAAACTTGGCGGACGACTTTTTGTCAAAGAGCCTTATAAACAAAAGGGAATTCACTATGAAGAAGATAAAAATATGGATGAAATCATCGAAAAATTTGCACTTTTAGGACAATTTGCAATGTCAAAAACAAGCTTTAAAGAGCTGGGGGCAGCTTATGTTTTTGATGTGCCAGAAAATGAATATTTTATGATGGGAGATAATAGGGACTTTTCCTCAGATAGTCGCTTCTGGGGTTCTGTGCCTTATAAGCTTGTCGTAGGGCAACCTTGGTTTGTCTATATGTCTTTTGATAAAGATTATAACATACGCTGGGAGAGGATAGGACGCTTCGTTGATACTTTAGAAAATGAAGAAAAATTCATAAAAGATGATGATAGCGAAGATTCTTTAAGCTAAAAAATTAAAAGAGGCAAAATAAAGCTTAAATTGTCTTCCTTTTTATGCCAAAACATTTAAAAAACTTGACGAAAAGATGAAAAATGCTTGACAAATTAAGGCGGTTTTTGGCATAATCACATTTTTTATTTGTCTCCTTAGCTCAGCCGGTAGAGCATCTCCCTTTTAAGGAGGGGGCCGTTGGTTCGAATCCAACAGGGGACACCATTTTGGGTCGCTTAGCTCAGTTGGTAGAGCGCCACCCTTACAAGGTGGATGTCATAAGTTCGAGTCTTATAGCGACCACCATTTACTTCTTTCGGTGCAGCGGTAGTTCAGCTGGTTAGAATGCCGCCCTGTCACGGCGGAGGTCGCGGGTTCGAGTCCCGTCCGCTGCGCCACTTTATGTCTCCTTAGCTCAGCCGGTAGAGCATCTCCCTTTTAAGGAGGGGGCCGTTGGTTCGAATCCAACAGGGGACACCACTTTTAGGGTTTGACCCTTTCGTCTAGTGGCCCAGGACAACACTCTCTCTGTGTGGAAACAGAGGTTCAAATCCTCTAGGGGTCGCCATTTGGTCGCTTAGCTCAGTTGGTAGAGCGCCACCCTTACAAGGTGGATGTCATAAGTTCGAGTCTTATAGCGACCACCATTTACTTCTTTCGGTGCAGCGGTAGTTCAGCTGGTTAGAATGCCGCCCTGTCACGGCGGAGGTCGCGGGTTCGAGTCCCGTCCGCTGCGCCACTTAATTTAATTCTTTACAATTTTTCTCAAATTCCCCATAATACTTCCACGAAGCAACAATGTCAGGGCGATTTTCTTTAATGTGGGTAAATTCTTTATCCAAAACTTTTTTAAGAGTTAGGGCTTCGTATTTGTATGTTTTAAGATATTCTAATACATCTTTTTCTTTCACATAAGTTTCAACATATTTTTGCCTTAAATTATCTAATTTTTTAACAAATTCATTAAGATAAATTTTTGTTTCATTAAATAATTTTTCATCTTCTTTTAAAGCTTTAAAGTCTTCCTCACTCATTGCTAAAGCGATGATGTCAAATACCTTTAAATTCTCTAAATCTTTATCAACGAGTTCTTTAGCATAATCCTTAAGATTCCCCTTTCTTCCTTTAAGGCAAATTTCTAAATTTAAAGAACGGATTTTTAGAGTGAGTGGGATAATGTATCTTAGTTCCGTCATTTTCTTTTGTTTTAAAAATTCCTCCAAGCCTTTTAATCTCTCTTCATCCAAATCTTTTCCAAAAAACTTAGCATATTTTCTCATACTATCCATTACCTTATCAGGATTGACTTCACTCGCATCGATATAATACACTTCTTTATTGCAAATTTTAGCTGTGCTTGTGTAAGAAAAATTGACAAGTTGGGATTGTTTGATTAAAGAGGGTATAGCGCCTAAGGTTGGATAGGGGCTTTGTTGATAAAATCTTTTTCTATCCAAAACTTCGTCAATGTTATCATTAAGATGAAAGGAAGTATTGTGGCTTTTACCTCTCTTTATCCCTCCGTGATTTGCCCTATGTTTTATCCTGCCAATAGGGTCTCTTACTAAAATGATAAAAGGTAAATCAGCACTTAAATAAACCCCTTTTTCATCAAATTTTTTATATTTCAAATACCATCTAGTAAAGGCTGCAACATCTTTAAATTCTGTGGAGTAGAAATCTTGAGGATTAATTTCATTTAAACCATCTGTTACGGGATGAAAAATTAAATTAAAACTCGCTTGAAAAAAATCCATCATCGCTACGTGTGCAGAGCTTCCGTAAATAAAAAATGCAAATTTATAATTTTTCGGCAAAGGTAAATTTAATTCCCAAGCTAATTTAGCAGGTATTTTTTCATAACTTAGAGCATAGTTTTTATCATTGACTTTCTCAGGGTTAAGTAATGGAGGATAAGGGTGGTTTTCCCTTTCATATTTGTCTTTAAATTCTTTAGAATTGAGCCATAAATTGACTTCATCAAAATGTTGTGAGACAAAAGATAAATTTTGTAAAAGTAAAATTTTTAAAGGAATATAAGATGTTTTTAAAAGAGGTTTGACTTCTTTATAGGCTTTTAAATTTGAAGATTTAAGTAAGGTTTTTATGAGTAAGAAAGAAAATTGAAATTTTAAAGTGCAGGGCTTACTACCCCCCCCCCCCCCCCACAAGTGTTTCAACTTGGTAAGAACAATAATTGATAAATCTTTTTCTCGTTGCAATCAATGCGATAGTTGACTGGTTCATTTTTTCCTCGTGTTAAAGATTTTATTTAGGTTTTATCTAAATTCTTGGCTATTTTCATTATTTTCCTTTTGAAGTCTTAGATTAATTAAATAAATTCATAGGTAGCTTTATGACATTTTTTATAAGATTAAATGGAGTTTTAAGCGTATCCGTAAGAATTTGTGTATTGAATTTAGGATTATCTATCGAGCCATTGACCTTGATGTTTGTGCTAATGACTTGCTTATCTCCCAAAACAACATAATTTAAAATCGGCACCTTAGAAATAGCATCGGACGCTGATTTTAAAGTTTTAAGCTCTAGGTTTAAATCAAGAGTATTAAGTCTTAAATTCGCACTCCCCAAACCAAACAAATCCACACTATCGCCTTCAAGATTTATCGCATCAAAACTCAGCAAATCTTTTTTGCGGTTAAATAAAACTTTGCCATTTTGTATATGCAAGCCCTTTTGATTGAAAGTTGGCGCTCTAAACATCACTAAAGACGGCACAGTATCGACAAAAGAAACAAGCTGATTAATTCCTTTTAAATCTTTAACATAAGTATTTTTAACTTCAAATTCTCCCTCAAAAAATTCATCGCCACTTCCCTCGACTTTTGCATTAAAAACTCCCTCCCTAAAAGCCTCTTTTTGTAAAAAGAGATTTAAAAATTCATCATCCATATTATTTACCACTAAATTTAATCTTTGGGGAGATTTATGAAAAGTTATTTGTGCTTTACCGCTACTCGCATTAGCATTGAGGACGGCTTTATTTAAAGAAGCTTCCAAACGCTCAAAATGTAAAGTTTTATTCATATCTAAAAGGATAACACCTACATTTGCTCCGCCGATTTTAATATTGTGCGGATTTGTCTCCAATGCAAAACTCTTTTCACTTTCTCCCTTTTCATAAAGAAAGGTGAGATTTTTAAGATGAATTTCTTTTATATTTGGCGTAAAACTTGCACTAATTAAATTACTCTTTGAATCAAGCGTTAAATTTCCTCCCAAACTTCGAATTTCAAAACTATCCTGAGTATAAGGGCTTTTGCCATTAATCAAAAAGCGTTTTTCAAAACTTGCATTATTAATACTCAAATTAAAATCCACAAAATTCGCACTCTTATAACGCAAATGCTTAATATCACTTAGCCCCACACTTTTTGCCGCACTAAAATAAGGCATAAAAGTTTTTAAATTCTCCAAATTTGCTTCCAAACCCTCGCTAAAATTTAAATGTGCGTTCCACGCTGGGATATCAAGTTTTACAGCCTCTTTAAAGTCTAGAAGAAGCTTTACGCTTTGATTTCTCATATCAAAATAATCTTCATAATAAAGCCTAGTAAGCTGGGTATCAAACACGCCATTTTTTTGCTCTAAATCAATATTTGCTTTTAAATTTGCATTTAAAAAGCTGTTGCTAACTCCGTTTGCGTCAATGTTAAGTTTGCCATTATCAAACTGCACTAAAGCGGAATTTAAATTAAAGTCCGCCAAAGAAAGTGTGGCATTTGCTAAAGTTAAATTCCCCTTATAAAAAACTTTTGCATCTTTATGAAAGCCTATCTTAAGCTCCACAAATCCGCTCGTTTTGCCACTTTTTTGATAAAAAGGTAGAGAAAATTCATAATTTTTTAAAGCATTAGCCAATTTTTCGTCAAAAATCATCCCACCCGTTTTAATCAAAAGGTAAATTCCTGCTTTTTTGGAATTTAACAAATCATACAAATATACCTTGCTTCCGTTTAGATTTGCCCCATTATAATTCGCCCTAGCAAAATTTAAATCAAGCTTTTGTTTAGAAAAATTGATTTTAAGGCTAGGAATTTTAATCGGTGTGATTTTCTCATCCAAACGCACCGAAACATTTTTAGCAAAACCCTGTGCCTTAATCTCGTCTAAATAATACTCCCCCCTAGCAAAGTCCGCAAAACCCTCTAAAAAATCTAAATGATAAAACTCCGCCTTAGCCCTTTTAAAAATCCACAAATCAAGCTCTTCTGGTAATTTAACCTTTGCTCTTGTGTGCTTGGCAATCGTGTCGATATTTTTAATATTAATATTCTCGATTTTATAAGAAAGCTGCCCTTCTTTGTAAGAAAGTGTGGTATTAAAATCCAAAAAAGAAGAATTTGCCCCCGCCTTTAAATGATAAAATTCGCTTTTCGTGTTGATACTTAGGTCTCCAACCATATCAACGCCGTATTCTTTTAAAAAGAGTTTTTGAATTTGTGCTTTAAGCTCATCGTTTTCGTGCTTTAAACTAAGCTTTAAAAAAAATAAATCCCCATCGATAAAAAATTCATTTCCATTAAAATAAATTTGTGCTTTATGTTCGCCAAAAGTGAGATTTTCTATATTTATCTCCTCAACAAGAGCGTAAAGGTATTTTAAATTTTCTGCAATTTTTATAAGTTCTTTAGAAACGATAGTTTGGCTGGTTTCATTAGAATTTGTGGAGGCATTATTTTCATTGACTACGATATTTTTTGCTCTAAGTATTAGTTTTTTATCCATTTTTATATATAATTGCTCCAATTTTAAAAAATCAAATTGGACACTTGGTATGGAAATTCCGTTTTTAAGCACCAAAAATGCGATAAATATTAATCCTAAAATTCCTAATGTAAAGTATAAAATTTTCTTTTTCATACGCAACTTCTTTTTAATTTTTACCTTAGGACTTGGCTTTTATCTCATCCAACCACTGCCTAGCAACTCCGTGGTTTATATCCCTAAAGGCTCTGTGGGGCAAATTATAGCACATTTAAAGCAAAATCATTACAAATTAACATCGATTGATAAATATATTCTCTTTTTGCTAGGACACCCACAATCAGGCTGGATAAATATAGGCACAAAACCTCTAAATAGAGCCGAATTTTTACATAAACTTACCATTTCAAAGGCTGCCCTACAAACGCTAACCCTAATCCCGGGCGAAACTAGCATTGTTTTTTTAGAATTTGCAGCACAAAAACTTAATTTAGACAAAAACAAGCTTTTAGCGGAATTTAAAAAACAAGCCTCTTACGAAGAGGGCGTGTTTTACCCAGAAACTTATAAAATACCAAAGGGCATAACGGAAGATTTACTCATACAAATTCTTCTTTCTTACGCACAAGCTCATTATAAAAAAACGGCGGAGAAAATTTTTGGTGAGTATAATCCTAAAAAATGGCATCAATATGTCATCACAGCCTCAGTCATTCAAAAAGAAGCCGCAAGTGAAGAAGAAATGCCCGTAGTCGCAAGTGTGATTTACAACAGACTTAAGATAGGTATGAAACTGCAAATGGATGGAACTTTAAACTATGGAACTTACTCACATACCAAAATCACGCCTCAAAGGATAAGAGAGGATAATAGCCCTTATAATACCTACAAATTTGAAGGTTTGCCTAAAGAAGCTGTGTGTAATGTCTCACTTGCTGCGATTCGTGCGGCGATTTTCCCACAAAAAACAAATTATTTATATTTTATGCGAGATAAAAAAACGGGTAAGCATATTTTTACTACAAATTTAAACGAACACAATCAAGTCATTAAACAGCAACGATAAAGGTGCATAATGTTTCAAATTCAAAAAAAGATTTTTTGGCTCAATTTCTTCATCGTTGTCATCATAGCCTTTAATCTTCGCGCACCCATTACTTCAATGGGTCCTATGATAGATGTTATCGCAGATTTTTATACGCTCAATTCTACCTTAGCGGGGGCTTTGACCGCGTTGCCCCTTGTAGCTTTTGGGACCATTTCTTTCATCGTGGGCTATTTTTCCCCACTTAGAGCTATTATAGGTGCTTTATTTTTGATTGTATTAGGGGAATTAATCCGCTCTTACGCTGGAATTTCGGGGCTTTTTGGCGGAATGTTTTTGCTAGGTTGCGGCATAGCTTTTGCTAATGTTTTGCTTCCAAGTTTTATAAAAGAAAAATTTCCTAATAAAATTTCCTCACTTATGGGAATTTATAGCCTTGTTTTAAGCATTTCCTCTATATTTGGTATCGCCTTTGCAACGCCTCTTTTGAAATTTTTTGCCGTGCCTGAAGCTATGGCTTTTTGGGCTATTTTTGCTTTGATTGCACTCGTTGCTTACTATCCTCAAATGAAAAATGGCAGAATTAAACGCAAAAAAAGTAAAAATACTCTCAAAATCAAACTTTACGCCCACAAAACCGCTTGGAAAATCACGCTTTTTATGGGGACACAGAGTTTTTTAGCTTATGCTTTATTTTTTTGGTATGTGCAATTTATCGTAGAAAAAGGCTTTGATAAAGACTTTGCCACAAATGCCGTTTTATTAGCCCAGCTTGTAGCCTTGCCCATTTCTCTTTTTGGACCTTTGCTTTTGGGAAAACTTCCCCTAAGGCTTCATACACCTTATGTCGCTAGTTTGTGTGCGTTATATGTCATCGCCTTTTTCATACTATATGCTTTTGATAGTGCTTTTATGGTGCTTTTGAGTGCTTTTCTTATAGGAATTCCTTGGGGCGGTGTTTTTGGTATAGCCTTACTCTTCATCGCTCAAAAAAGTCAAAATGCCAAAATCGCCACAAAACTCTCCGCTTTCGCACAAGGTTGTGGCTATTTAATCGCTGCGCAAGCTCCTTGGATTATCGGCTTACTACACGATATTTTTCACACTTTTTCTTGGGGAATTTTACTTTTGGTTTTTGTTGGTATAGGCGTTAATATCTTTGGATACCTCGCCTATAAGGCTGAAAAAATAGCCCCTTAAATGGTCTGGGTTCTATCCTCAAGCCATTTTAACGCTTTAAAATCATCTTTAAGATATGGGGCAAGTTTTTCTCTAACTTCTTTATGATAGGCATTAAGCCACTTTTTTTCTTTTTCATCAAGTAAAGTTATATCAATACAACTTAGCTCAAAAGGGCAAAGTGTAACGGGTCTAAAATATAAAAATTCTCCAAAAGATGAATTTTTAGGATTTTTTACTTTCGTATTAATAACCAAATTTTCAAGCCTCACGCCCCATTTACCCACTTTATAAATTCCTGGCTCTATGGAGGTGAGCATACCCTCCTTGGCTTTCATTTTTTCAAGAACCGGAGCAAAATAAGACAGCACCTGAGGACCCTCATGAACATTTAAAAAATACCCTACTCCGTGTCCTGTGCCGTGGATGTAATCAAGCTGTTCTTCCCACAATGGCATTCTAGTAATGGAATCAAGCAAAGGCATCGCGATGTCTTTAGGAAAAATCGCCCTAGAAATTGCGATATGAGCCTTTAAGACTAAAGTATAATCGTGAATTTGCTCTTTTTCCAACTTACCCACAGGCACAACCCTAGTGATGTCAGTCGTGCCATTTTTGTATTGAGCGCCTGAGTCAATGAGTAAAAAACCATCGCCCTCAATCTTTAAACAATTTTCCTTACTTGCTTTATAATGTGGAAAAGCACCATTAGCTTTAAAAGCTGCTATGGTCGCAAAGCTATTGCTCACATAATACTCGCTTCTAGCCCTAAACTCAGTAATCTTAATGTCAATATCCACCTCATCGATACTCTCACCCCTTACCAAAGCCTCTTGCAGCCAAGCAAAAAAGCGGCATAAAGCCACACCATCTTCAATCATAGCCCTTTCAATGTGAGAAATTTCTTTTGCACTTTTTATGGCTTTTAAATATGTGCTAGGGTTGATTTCCTCCACAAGTTTTACACTGGAATTTAAAGATTCTATAAGTAAAGCAGTCATTTTACTAGGCTCAATTAATAAAGTCGTATTTTCTAAATTTTTAAGCTCGTCAATCACACTTTCATAAGGCTTTAAAATAATCCCCTCATTTTCAAGTTCCAACCTTAAAAAATGTGCTATTTTTCCCTCATCAACAAAAAGCAAAACCTCGCTTTGCTTTATCAATAAATGGCTTAAAAAGACAGGATTATACTCCACATCACCGCCCCTTAAATTTGTAAGATAAGCAATGTCATCAAGACTTGAGATAAGGTGATTTTCCGCACCTAGCTCACGCATTTTTTCTCTTACAAGAGCGATTTTTTCCTTAGTGCTTAAAGAATAATACTCTTTTTCGTGAGCATAAATTTGCACCTTTGGTAAGCTTGGACGATTTTCCCAAAGAGTAGCGATTAAATCACAATGTTTAAGTGTGCAAAAATTTTCCAATTCTTTCTTAAGAGCCAAATTTAATACAGCAAAATCGCAACCCAAAATTTGATTTTTATCCAAATTTTTCTTAAGCCAATTTTGAAAAGTATTTTCCTTATCTTGCTTTTGTAAAACTATGCCACTTCCCTCGAGTTCTTTTTCTGCCTGTAGCCAATACCTACCATCAACCCATAAATAAGCCTCTTTTTGCGTAAAAAGTAAGGTCCCCACAGAACCCTTAAAGCCACTTAAATAATCCTTTACCTTATAATAATCGCTTAAATATTCACTCAAATGTGGGTCGGCATTTACCACAAGATACGCGTCTAGATAACTATTTTGCATAGCCTCGCGTAAATTTTTTACTCTTTTTGCAAATTCATTCATCATTTTTTCCAAAATTAATTTTCTAATTTTTTAATAAATTTTTTAAGGATTAAAAGCACCACAGCCACGGCAAATAAAATCCAAACACATTGATAAAATAAATCAGGCAAAGAAGCCAAATTTTCCTCATTTGCGTGTCCGCCTATAAGCCCTGCTAAAACATTTCCCACAGAAATGCTAACAAACCATAATCCCATAACTTGCGACTTGATAAGCTTAGGCGCAATTCTTGTCATTATGGACAAACCCACAGGCGAAAGGCAAAGTTCTCCTAAGGTTAAAAATAAAAAGCTTCCCACCAACCACCAAGGAGACGCCAAAATGGCACTTCCACTTGCCACAGCACTCACAGCATTTTCCGCTCCGCCGTTATTTGAAATAATGCCACTAGCAGCAAAAGCCATAATCAAAAAGCCCACACCAGCACCAATTAACCCTAAAGAAAATTTGGTCAAAGAAGAAAGTTCAAATTTTCTTTTTGCTAAAAATACCCAAATCGCTCCCACAACAGGTGCTAAAAGTATGATAAAAAGGGAGTTTATAGACTGAAACCAAACGGTTGGAATTTCATAACCAAAAGCGACCTTATTTGTAAGCTTGTCGGCAAAGAAATTATATGTAGTATATTGTTGCTCAAATACCGACCAAAACACAGCAGCAGCAAAAAATAGCACCACAAAAACAATTAAATTTTTCTTTTCATCTTTAGTTAAAGAAGCCAAAAAGAAAAGGTAAAGAAAATAAAGTCCCGCACACCACAAAATTATCATAGTCATACTTTCTGCGATGGCAACGGGATTAAGATTTATAATCCCTCCCATACCCAAAATAGCAAAGCCCACAAGGGCAACCAAAAATATAACAATCACATAAATGGCATTTTTATTACGCACCGTAGGTTTGTCCCAAGCTTCGCTCATTCCCACCTTTTCATCAAATTCCTTAAAGTCAGGTACAGCCTTAAATGCGAAAATACAAAGAGCTATCAGCATACCAATGCCCCCTGCGCCAAATCCCAAATGCCAACCATACTGAGTTTGCAAAAAGCCTGTTACCAAAGGGGCTATAAAACCGCCGATATTAATCCCCATATAAAAAATAGTAAAACCAGAATCCCTTCTTGCATCCTTTTTATCATACATCATACCTACCATAACTGAAGAGCAAGTTTTAAAAAGTCCCGTCCCAATCACAATCAAAGCAAGTCCAACAAAAAACAAAGGGGAAATAAAATAGGATAAAGCGATACTTAAATGCCCCAAAGCAATGATAACGCAGCCGATAAACACAGCCTTTTTTTGCCCCAAGTAATTATCCGCTAACCAGCCACCGGGCAAAGCAGCAAGATAAATGCATCCTCCAAAAATACCAGCAATCGCAGAAGCCTCTTCCTTACTCATACCAAGTCCTCCGCTAAGCAAAGTCGCTGTCATAAAAAGCACAAGTAAAGGACGGATACCATAAAAAGAAAATCGCTCCCAAAGTTCAGTCGCCGATAAAGCAAAAAGTGGTTTAGGGTGTCCTAGAAATGCCTTATCAATTTTTTGATGGTTTATTTCTTGTTGCATAAGCTCCCTTTTGTTAAAGAAATTTCTTTAATTGTAGTATAAAATTGTAGATTTTAGTAACATTTCTAAGTAAATTTATTTTAAGTTGTTACGATTTTACATTTTTATCATTTTAAAGATACAAATTTCAAATCCAAATGAAGGCTTAAATTTAAACCCTTTGTATTTTGGAATTCTATGCTCTCAAATGCAAAAATAAAGTCCAAATTTTCAAGCTCTTTAATAAATAATAAAAGTTTGGGAAATTCCCCACTCAATTCTAAATTCAACCGAAAAATTTGAAAATGCTCGTGTGTATTGTGAGAACTTTTAAGATTTTTAATTAATAAATTATGCTTTTTGCTTAAATTTTCTATGCTTTTTAGATAATCTTCATAATTTTTTACAAGATAAGAATTTTCATTTTTATGATTTTCCAAAATCAAATTTTGCCTTAAAACACTTTGGTTTAACTCATTTTCTAAGCTTTTCAAATGTAAAATTTGCCTTTTATTTTCGTTTAAAAGCGAAGAATCAAAATGCGTATTTTGCTCAAAAAAATCTTGAAAAACCGCCTCATAGGTCTTAAACGCAACAAATACTCCCAAAATAGATAATAAAATAAGGGCTAAAATTTTTTCCCTTAAAGCTAAATTTTCTAAACGCTCAAGCAAGATTAAACTCCAAAACAAGCTCTAAATTTTCCCTACTTAAAACCTTAAATTTAAGCGCATTACTAAAGAAATTAAGCGCTTTTTCAAACTGCACTTCCTCACTAAAAACAAGCTTAATGACATTATCATTTAAAGATAAAAAGATGATTTTAATTTCATTTTGATTAAGAAGTTTAAAAAGCGTAAAAATGGTGTTAAATTTATCTTTTTTTGGATTTATTTCAGTCTTTAAAGCCTCGGTAAATTCTTCATTTTGCTTGATTAAAAGTGTATTATTTTGATGTGTGAAATTTAAATCTTTAACACTTTTTTTAAGAAAGGAAAGCTCTAAATTTAAGGCATTTAATTGTTCTTTTAAGGAAGCATTATTTTGCAAGATGAGGCGGTTTTCTTTATATTTTGGATAATCTCGCACAAGTAAAAAAGCTAAACTTATCAAAAAAGCACCAAAAAATGCCCCAAATCCCACAAAAATAGGCTTTAAATTCAGCTCATTTTTCTTAATAAAATCCACCTCGCTAGGAAAATGGCAAAGAAGGCAAAGTTCATTTTGTGGCTCATCCTTTAATAAACTTTCCATTTTTAAGTGCTTGTGGTATTGAGTAAGCCACGCTCCAAAACCAAAATTATCATTTACACTTAATACCAAATCATTTTGCATTAAATGCTCTAAAATTCCATAATTTTGAAAATATTCCTCCCTATTTTCCTTTAAACTTAAATCTTTCAAACCAAACTGCGGCAAATTTTTAAGCCCTATAAAATGTGTTTTTTCAAAATAGCTCACAAAGCTAAAATTTTCTCCAAAAAACACAACACAAAATTTTTTCTCTTTAACAAATTTAGGATAGAGTGCGCTAAAAATAAGTGGCTGAGGATAAACACTTTCTTTTTTGTCCAAATTTTTAATGTGCGTTAAGAAAATGTGAGCATTTTCATTTTCTCTAAAAACGCTCATTTGATACTCAAAAGCGTTGTTTAAATGCAGCTCTTCCACAGCATTTTCAAAAAGCACATCGTTTTCTAAATTTGCACTTTTTTTCACATAAAAAAGCTCGTCAAAGCTTATAAATTCACGCTTTTTACTCTTCATACTCTAGCATTTTTTTTAAAAAAAGCTCATCTTTTTGCCAATTTTTCTTAACAACAACAAAAAGCTTTAAAAGCACCTTTTTTTGCACTAATTTTTCTATTTTAATCCTTGCATTTTTGCCTATTCTCTTAAGGGTTGCGCCCTCTTTTCCTACTATCATCATTTTGTGTGAATTTGTATCTGTGATGATTTGCGCGTGGATAATGAGAATTTGAGGCTTTTCCTTTACGCTTTGCATTAAAACCTCGCTACAATAAGGCAATTCTTCGCTCAAATTCTCATACAAACTTTCCAAAATAAAATCTCTAAAAAGCTCTTTTTCGCTACTTGGAGTTAAAAATTCACTATCATAAAAATGCGAATGCTTAGGAAGTAATTTTACAATTTCTTCCAAAAGTGCTTTTTTATAAGTTTTTTGTTTCGCAGAATAAGGCAAAATAGCCTCAAAATGACTGCTAAATTTCGCATATTCTTGTAATTTTTGAAGCACTTCTTCGTTTTTAGCCAAATCGACCTTATTAAGCACCACAATATGCGGAATTTTAGGCTTTAACGCAAGGAATTTTTCATAATCACTCACATCATCAAAAACACTCGCCACAAAAACGATTACATCACAATCCCCCATAGCCTTTATCGCACTTTGAATTAAAAGCTGATTAAGCACGGCTTTGCTTTCGTGAAGTCCGGGCGTGTCTATGAAGATGAGTTGATTTTGCCCTTGCATTACTATGGCTTTGATTTTGCGCCTCGTGGCATTTTGTTTGTGAGAAACGAGGGCTATTTTTTCTTCAAGTAAAGAATTAATAAGAGTGCTTTTACCTGCGTTTGTGCGTCCTATGAGGCTTATAAAGCCACTTCTCACAAAATATACCTTGCTAAGTCTTTATTTTCTACGATTGAGCTTAATTTCTCTTCGACCATTTTTTTATCTACAATGAATTTTTTACCCGCATACTCATCGGCTTCGTAACTTAAATTCTCAAGCAATTTTTCAATCACCGTGTGCAATCTTCTCGCACCGATGTCTTGCATTTCTTCATTTGCCCTTGAAGCGATTTTAGCAATTTCTCTTATCGCCTCATCTTCAAATTCTAATGTTAAATTTTCAGTTTTTAAAAGCTCTATATATTGCTTTAAAAGCGAATTTTTAGGACGGGTTAAAATCGCATATAAAGCCTCATCATCAAGACTATCAAGCTCCACTCTTAAGGGAAAGCGTCCTTGAAGCTCTGGGATTAAATCGCTTGGCTTACTAAGATGAAAAGCTCCCGCCGCGATGAAAAGGATATGGTCGGTTTTTAAAACTCCAAGTTTTGTTTGCACACTTGAGCCTTCCACGATGGGAAGCAAGTCCCTTTGAACGCCCTCTTTACTAGGGTCTTGACGATTAGAATTTGCACTTGAAACGGCGATTTTATCTATCTCATCGATAAAGATAATCCCCTCATTTTCCACGCGTCTTAAAGCCTCACTCTTAATATTTTCCGTATCTAAAATTTTATCACTTGCTTCGCTTTTTAGGGTATTTCTAGCGTCCTTTATCTTCATTTCTTTTTTGACTTTTTTACTACCCACACCGATGACCTTTACCATATCTTGCATAGCACTCATTTCAGGTGGTAAATTTGGATTCGTATCAAACATACTTTGCGAAATTTCAAGCTCTATCACACTCTCATCTAAATCGCCATTTTTAAGCTTAACTCGCATTTTTTCTAGGCTATTTTTATACTCTTCTTGCTTTTCTTCACTCACGCCTTTTGGTAGGGGTGGTAAAAGTTTTTCTAAAATTTTATCCTCAATATAAGCGTCAATTTTATCTTGATTTTTCTCCCTTTGCTCATTTTTGACTAAATTTAAAGCCGCATTTGCAAGGTCTCTTACCATACTTTCTACATCACGCCCCACAAAGCCCACTTCTGTATATTTACTCGCTTCGATTTTTATAAAAGGAAAGCCCATCATTTTCGCCAAACGCCTTGCGATTTCCGTTTTGCCCACACCAGTTGAGCCTATCATCAAAATATTTTTAGGCATTATGTCATCTTGAAGCTCAGGGCTTAATTTCATTCTGCGGTAGCGGTTTCTTAGTGCTATGGCGATGATTTTTTTCGCATTTTTTTGCCCTATCACATAATCATCTAAAAATTTAACAATTTCTTTAGGGGTTAAATTCATTTTTCATCCTCAATTACATAAGTTTTAATGTTGGTATTTGTATAAACACAAATTTCTCCAGCTATCGTTAAGCTTGATTTAACCAGCTCTTCTTCGTCTAAATTTTGGGCGTGTTTTTGTAAGGCTCTAGCCGCTGAAAGAGCGTAATTTCCTCCGCTTCCTATGGCTGCGATTTGCCCGTCTTCTGGCTCTACCACATCACCCGTGCCAGAAAGTAAAAAAATATGCTCTCTATCAAGCACAAGCATCATAGCCTCGAGCTTTCTTAGATACTTATCCTTACGCCATTCCTTAGAAAAATCAATCGCCGCTTTAAGCAAATCGCCCTTCGCACTTTGGAGCAAATTCTCAAACATATCAAAAAGATTAAAAGCATCAGCCGTGCTACCCGCAAAGCCTGCCAAAACCTTGCCATTATTAAGTTTTCGAATTTTAATGGCATTGCCCTTGAGTATGGTATTGCCAAAGCTTACTTGTCCATCACCACCAATGACAGATTTATTTTTACCTTTATAAGCTAGTATCGTTGTAGCGTGAAACATCATTTATCCTTAATCAAAATGAAGATTATAAACCAAATTATTTAACGCTTCTTAAATTCCACTCTCTAAAAAGGATGTTAAAATTTCTGCTTTTTTAGACTCTAAATTTTCCATCAAAAGCTCAAAATTTTCAATTCTCATTTCCAGCTTTTCAATAGTTTGAATGATGTTTTCCTGTGCGGCGAGGGGCGGGAGGGGGATTTTTACACTTTTGACTAAATCAATCTTTAGGTTTTCCACTACCATTCCACTAGCTTTTTCTTTAAATTGTTTTTGCGTGTCGCTTGAGATTAAAGCATAATATAAAAATTCCTTGCTAATTGTCCTATCTATATTTGATAAAAGCAACCAACCATCGTGTATGCAACCATCTATTTTTAAGATATAAGGTCTGCCTATACTCATTGAGTTTGACAAAATAAAATCCCCAACCTTAACAAATTTTGATTTTTCTGCTCCTTGTGGAGTAATTTTTTCTTTTGTTTGTGTGATATATTTTGCATTGTCTGCCACATCGCCGATTTTAATCCAATTAATCCCATTAGAATCTTGCGTTAAAAATTCATTGATAGGCCTAGGCGATGCTCCCCTTGAGATGTTTGCGATTTCTTGTAATTTTTTTGTATCCCAGCCTTGTTTTGGTGGGGTGGGGATAGAATCTAAAAGGGCTTTAAAATCTAAGGTGTTATTGTTATCAAAATCTAGCTTAGATTCTAGCTCTTGGATAGAATCTAGCAAGGAAGCAATTAAGCGGCTAGTTGCCCCCCGATAGATTCATCACTAGCTACAATGCCGCATTTGACTAAAATCGCACGAATTAACTCTTGGTATTTTTCTATGCTCATTCTTATGGTGTTATATTGCTCTTCTACCTTTTCACATTCTGCTACGATTTGCTTTTGGATTTCTAGGGGTGGTAGGGGGATTTTTGTATTTTTAACTGAAGAAAGTTTTATAAAAGGCTGGGCAGAGCCAGATTTTTCCCAAAAATTTTCATTATTAACTAGATAAAATGCAAACTTAGAAATAACTTTTTCTTTATCAGTTTTTATTGTAATAGTGTTTTTAATAGCCGTCCATTTTCCAATAGCAAAAAAACATTTCCCACATCTAGCACCAATGGCGGATAATATAATTGCCTCTTCATCATTTTCAAAAAAATCAATTTTGCCATCTTGTCCGCTTGCCGAGTATGCAAGATATTTCCCATCATTCTTATATATTGATTTTGTTAGATTTGTATTACCCCAATCAATTTTTGCAACTTCCCCTAACTTTACCAACTCAAATTTACAATTTTCAAAAGGATTCTGTGCCTTGCCCTCGCCTTGTGAATTGATAGGATTTAGACTTATAGCCTTATTAAAATCCACTTTGCTAAAGTCTAGCATATCTATGAGTTTTGCCTTAAAAGCATAGGAGCTTAAATCTTGTGGGATAGGATTAGAGATTTCTAAAAATGCTTGGCGGATAAGGTAGGCTAGTTTGTTTTCATTTTGCGGATTATCCCTTTCAAAAAGGGGGCTAAGGTAGGGACTATGTAGCTCTTTTAAGCCTTCATCGCCTTTGCGATTACTCCACTCATAGCCTAAGAATTTTTTCTGCTCTTTGTTATCACTTGGGGCTTTGATGATGATAGGGGCTTGATTGAGAGCTAGAGAGAAATAGAGTAATTTATCTTTTTCTATCGCTCTTGCGTAAGCTAAAAAGGCGTTGTGTATCAAGGTGTCTTTGTCTTTAGAATCTTTGTAGGCTTTAGAATCTAGCAGCTTTTTATACTCGCTTGTTTCTTTAAAGGCGGCGTGGTATTCTTTAAAGGTATCTAGCTCTAAAAGCTGTGTTGTGCTTTTAGCGTTTTTACTATTTTGCACCCCTACGCCCTGCACCCACCCAAATGGATAAGATTCTAAACTCCCATTTAAAAAGCTCTCATACTCCCCTTTATCAAAGCCCCTAAAATCACAATACGCATTAAATGCGTTTATGTAGTCTTTATAAGGCTCATTTTGTGATAAATGTCCGCTTTCTATGTAGTTTTTGATATTGCTATAATCTTGCGAAATGGTTGCGTTTTCTGGTGTGAAGCTGTCCTTTTTGCGTAAGAATAAAATAATGGTATTTGTGCCTGTCGCTCCAAAAGTCCCGCTGCCTAGCTCCACGATAGCGATGAAGTCAAAATTGATAAGCAATATCTCTCTTGTGCTTTTATAAATGCCATCTTTGTTTAAAATAGAGCTTGGTAGGATAATGGCGGCTTTGGCATTGTCTCTTAAAAGCTGATTTGCCCTCTCTATGAAAAAGCATTCAATGGCGTTATTTGTCTCTATATTTATCTCATTAGTAAAAAGTGTGTAGGTTTTTTTGGATTTAGCACTTAAGGTCTCTAAAAAGCCCTTGACAGAGTAAGGGGGATTAGCGATAAGTAAATCAAAGCTGTGGTTATTGATTTGGGGCTTTTGCTTATTTCCGCTGTCTGTTTTGGGATTTTCTAGCTCGTGTGTGGCAAGGGCGTCTGCATAAAGGATATTGATTTCATTTTGTCCATACATTGCAGAAGAAACTTTTGCGACTTTACTTAGGCGGTATTCTTTCTCAATGCCATAAATTTGTTTGTAATGCTCTTGTAAATCCTGCGTGGCGTAGCGTTTAAGCTCATTTGCATAAGTGTTTAGAAAATGCCCAGCCCCACAAGCAAAGTCAAGCACTTTTAAAGGCTTAGAACTTAGCATAGAATCTAGCGGTAAGGCATACATAATAAACTCACAAATTTGAATCGGGGTGAAAAACTGCCCTTCATCTTGCTTCATACCCTTTTGTAAAAAAAGCTCAAAAAGATTGCCTAAGAATTGATTGGTGGAATTTTGCGTGAGTTTGTAGGGAGAAAAAAGCTCGATGATTTCTTTTAGCACTAGGGCGTTTTGTAAGAAAAGCTCTTTATTATGCACTTCTAAAAAGGCAAAGTCGTTGTTGGAGTAGAATTTAAGCTCTTTGATATGCTTTTGTATTTGTGCTTTTAAATCTGTTGCGTGGAGTTTTTTAAAGGCTTTTTCTATATCATCATTAGAGACAAAGGTAATTTCTTCGCCTAAAAATTCACTCATCGCTTCTTTGTAAAGGAGCATTAGCCTATCTTGCATACTCGCATAAGTATCTGCCATAACGCCAAAATAGCCAAATTTGAGATTGTTTTTATTAAAGCTTTCATCATAGATTTTACAAAGAAAGATATTTACAAGTTTATCAAAGGCATTTTCTTTGCCTGAAATATTATGTTTGCGTAAAATCTTAGCAAACTCGTGGTATTTACCCTCTTCTTTTAGCTCTTGTAGATTAGAAAAAGTGGGGGTTAGCTCTAGAATCTTATAGGCATTCACATCATTTTCAAAAATGCCTTGCGTGAAAAATTGCAATTCATAGCTCTCTTTCCATACTGCAAAAAGCTCGGTGTTATTACTTGCTTTTTTATAGGATTTTTCTAGCTCGTTTTCTTGCAAGTATTCGTCATTATCAAAGGCTTGGATAATGTAGTTTTGATATTTTATGCTTTTAGATTCTGCTTCTAAATCGCTGGTGTAAAGGCATAGGAATTTTGTAGCTTTTTCTTGCTGAAAATAGCTAAAAAGCTGCCCGCCATTTTCCTGCATCCTGCTCCACTCTTTGCTAAATTCCACCCCTGCGGTTTTGCACTCTATGATGAGATAGGGGGCATTTTTATTATCACGCACTAAAATATCAGCTTTCCCACTTTTTGCTTCTCTGCCTAGCTGCCACTTTGGTTCTAGCTCTAAAGACTCTGCTTTATAGCCCTTTTCTAATAATCTATGCACGCATTCAAAGACGACAAAATTTTCAGGGTGAGAGAAGTTTGAAGTCGTGGTGTCGTGTATCTTTATGCCTTGTGGATAGATAAGCTGTTGGCTAGCAAAATCTACTTGCATTAAGTAGGAATTTATGGTTTTTGTATAGATATTTGCATTTTTAGATTCTAGCTTTTTGCCCTCCCCTTTGAATTTGTCGTTTATGGGTTCATAGCTAATCTTTTGCGCGACGAAATCCACTTCTATTTTTGCGTTGTTTGTGTAGCTTTTTGTATAAATCTGCCCTTTTGGCTTAAAATTTAAAATTTCTAAGACTTCTTTTAGGTTGTCTTTGGTTATCACTTCTGTGCCTTGACTTCTAGCTTAAATTCCGCGTGAATTGCGTGTCCTAGCTTTACGCTGATAGTATGCAAACCTAGATTTTTAATTGTCTCACACTCTAAACTTTTCTTGTCTAGCTCGATACTTGTTTGATTTTTAAGGGCTTGAGCGATATCTTCTTTTGTAACCCCACCAAACAAACTACCATTTGCCCCCACAGGCTTAGAAATTGTAAGCGTAACTTTGGCAAGTTCGCTTTTAAGCTTTTCCAAATTTGCAAGTTCAAAACGCAAATTTTCCGCTTCTTTTTTCTTATCACTTTCATATTTTCTTAAAACTTCAGTTGTAGCGGCTTTAGCAAAACCCTTAGCGATGAGAAAATTCTGCCCATAGCCGTCCTTGACTTCCTTGACCTCTCCAGCCTTTCCTAGACTTTTAACATCTTTGATTAATAATACCTTCATCATTTTTCCTTAACAAATAAATGAATTTTAACGCAAATTTATAAACAAATTTAAAAATTCAAAGCTGGAACGCTTTTTGCTGGGTTTTAAGAGATATTGAAATGAAGGCAGTGAAATGTTTAATAATAAAGTTATTTTAATCACAGGCGGAACAGGTTCGTTTGGCAAGACTTATACTAAAGTTTTATTACAAAATTATAAGCCTAAGAAAATCATCATTTATTCCCGTGATGAGTTAAAGCAATTTGAAATGGCAAGTGTATTTAACGCCCCTTGTATGCGGTATTTCATCGGCGATGTGAGGGATAAAGAGAGGCTTAAAAAAGCGACTAAAGATGTCGATTTTATCATACACGCTGCGGCAATGAAACATGTGCCAATAGCTGAATATAACCCTATGGAGTGCATTAAAACCAACATTCACGGCGCACAAAATGTCATTGATGCTTGTTTTGAAAACGGCGTGAAAAAGTGCATAGCCCTAAGCACGGATAAGGCTTGTAATCCCGTAAATTTATACGGCGCGACTAAGCTAGCTAGTGATAAGCTTTTTGTCGCAGCAAATAATATGGCAGGGGCAAATCACACCCGCTTTAGCGTTACAAGGTATGGTAATGTCGTAGGCTCAAGAGGTTCTGTGGTGCCATTTTTTAAAAAACTCATTAGCGAGGGGGCAAATGAGCTTCCTATCACAGATTCTAGAATGACTCGCTTTTGGATAAGCCTAGAAAATGGCGTGAAATTCGTGTTAAGCAATTTTGAAAGAATGCACGGAGGCGAAATTTTTATCCCTAAAATTCCCTCAATGAAAATCGTTGATTTAGCCCACGCTTTAGCACCAAATTTAGCGCATAAAATCATAGGCATAAGAGCAGGGGAAAAGCTACACGAGATTATGATTTCAAGTGATGATAGTCATTTAACTTATGAGTTTGAAAACTACTACGCCATAAGCCCTAGCATTAAATTTATTGACACGCATACGGATTTTAGCATAAATGCCCTTGGCGAAAAGGGTGAAAAAGTGCCAAATGGCTTTTCTTACAGCTCGGATAATAATCCCTCTTGGGCGAGTGAAAAAGAGCTTTTAGATATCATCAATCACACTGAGGTTTTTTAAATGCTTAGTTATTCTCATCAAAACATCACTCAAGATGACATTGAAGTCGTCGTCAAAGCTTTAAAAGAAGACTTTTTAACCTGCGGGGCAAAGGTCGATGAATTTGAAAAAGCTCTGTGCGCTTATGTAGGCGTAAAGGCTGCTTGTGTGCTAAATTCGGCTACTTCGGCTTTGCATTTAGCCTATCTTGCTTTAAATGTGAAAGATAAAATCGTCCTCACCACGCCCCTTACCTTCATCGCTACGGCAAATGCTGCTTTAATGGCAGGAGCAAAAGTAGAGTTTGTAGATATAGGGCTTGATGGAAACATAGACGCGAAAAAACTTAGGACTAGGCTTGAAAAAAGCTGTGAAAATATCGGTGCGGTGGCGGTTGTGGATTTTGCTGGGCAAAGCGTTGAGATAGATGAGATTGCTACGCTTTGTAAGGAATTTAACCTACCTTTGCTTGATGACGCCTCTCACGCTTTGGGAGCTGAGTTTCGTGGCAAAAAAGTCGGCTCTTTTGCCACTTTGAGCGTATTTTCCTTTCACCCTGTAAAGCCCATAACCACTTTTGAGGGCGGGGCTGTGCTAAGTGATGATGAAGAGATGATAGAACACATCAAAAGGCTAAGAAGTCACGCCATAGTCAAAAAAAGGCTATGGGATAGCGATAGTTTCGAGCTTGGCTTTAACTACCGCTTAAGTGATGTCGCTTGTGCTTTGGGGATAAATCAACTCGCAAAGCTAGATAAGAATTTAGAAAAAAGAGAGCAAATTGCCGCTTTTTATGATAAGGAATTTGAGAAAAATCCTTATTTCTCCACGCTTAAAATCGCACCACATAAAAAAAGCTCAAGGCATCTTTACCCCATACTTTTATATCCTGAGTTTTACTGCTCTAAAGAGGAAATTTTTTCTGCTTTGCTGAAAAAAGGCATAGGTGTGCAGGTGCATTATAAGCCTACTTATGAATTTAGTTTTTACAAAAATATGCTTGGAAATTTACGCCTCGAAAATGTGGATAATTTTTACAAAGCCGAGCTAAGTATCCCTTGTCATCAAGAAATGAGCCTAAAAGATGCGGAATTTGTAAAAGAAAGCCTTTTTGAAGTGCTTAAAGAAGTAAAGGAGTGCAAATGATACGCCACATTGATGATTTTTTACAAAAAAGTGTAAAGAAATTTCCGCAAAAAATGCTTTTTAAAGAAGTGGATGGGAAAAGTTTGACTTATGAGGAATTTGATGTTTTAAGCAAAAAACTTGCAAGCAAACTTTTAAAAACCTTGCCAAAATCGCCCACTCAAAGCCCTGTTTTAATCATCTTACCAAAAAGCATTAACACGCTCATTAGCTTTTTTGGAGTGGCAAAAAGTGGGAATTTTTACACACTCTTAGATGAAAAAATGCCCTTAGAAAGGGTGCAAAAAATCTGTAAAGTCTTAAAACCTAAAGCTTTTATTACTTCTAAAAGCCTTAATTTTACTCTTGATTTACCTACGCTTTACACGGAGAATTTTGAAGATTATGAAAGTGATGAAGAGGCTTTAAAACTAGCAAGAGAAAAGCATATTGATACAAATTTGCTTTATGTCTTTTTCACAAGTGGCAGCACAGGAATGCCTAAGGGAGTAAGTATAAGCCATAAAAGTGTGATTGATTATGCGTTTTGGGTGAGTGAGGAATTTGACTTTGATGAAAACTCAAATTTAGCCAACCAAGCCCCGCTTTATTTTGACAATTCTATCTTAGACATTTTCCCTACCATTAAAGAAGGTGGCAGTGTGCATTTAGTGCCAAATTCGCTTTTTGCCTTTCCTCTTAAGGTGCTAGAATACCTCGAAAAAGAACACATCAACACTATCTTTTGGGTGCCATCGGTTTTGATTTATTTTGCCAATACACAGGCTTTAGAAAATTTCAAACTTGAAAAGCTTAAAAAAGTGCTTTTTTGCGGAGAAATTATGCCAAATAAGCAGTTAAATTACTGGAGAAAAAATTTAAATGCTAGTTTTGCTAACCTCTACGGACCAACTGAAATTACCGATGTTTGCTGCTTTTATAAGGTTGATAGAGCCTTTAAAGACGAAGAGCTTTTACCCATAGGAAAGGCGTGTGAAAATACAGAGCTTTTAGTTTTTGATGAAAATAAGAATTTAATAAAGCCTGATGAAGTAGGAAAAAAAGGCGAACTTTTTGTAAGGGGGACAAGCCTTTCTTTAGGATATTACAACGATAAAGAAAAGACAAATGGGGCTTTTATCCAAAACCCTTTGCATCATAATTTTTTAGACTTACTTTATAAAACAGGGGACATTGTCGCTTATAATGAGTTTGGTGAGCTTTTATGCTATGGACGCGTGGATAATCAAATCAAATTCAAAGGGCATAGAATAGAGCTTGGCGAGATAGAAGCGGTGCTAAATTCGCACGAAAAGATTAAAAATAGCGCTTGCATTTTTAAAAACGAGCAAATCATCGCCTTTTATGAAAGCGATGGGGAATTAAATTTAAAAGCTTTTTGTAAGCAAAAACTCCCAAGCTATATGATAGCCTCAAGCTTTGTAAGGGTGGAAAAATTCGCCCTTAATGCTAATGGTAAGATAGATAGAAAAATTTTAAATGATAAAATTTAAAAATCCCTATCGTTTGTAAGCTGAAATTTATGCAGTTTGAAAAAGCTAGAAGTGGAAGAAAGCAGTGAAAGGTGAAAAATATAAATGAGTAATTTTGAGCAAGATTTATTAAACGAAGGGATTACAAAAAAACTCATCGCTTTTGATGAAAATAAAGAATTTATCACTTATTACTGCCAAGATAAAAGACGCAAATACACTAATCCTGAAGAACAGGTCCAAACCATAGCATTTTTAAAGCTAGTTTTGCAATATGGCTATCCTGTGGAGCGTATCAAGCTTTTTGATTCTGTGAAAATGGGAGGCTCTACAAAAGAGGCTGATATTATCGTATTTAGTGATGAAAAATGCGAAGCTCCTTATATTGTCGTTGAGTGTAAGAAACAAGACCTTTCCGATCGTGAATTTGGTGGAGCAGTAGAACAAGCCTTTAGCTATGCGACCACAGAGCTTGCTTCTTATGTTTGGATTACTTCTGGGTTTAAAGAAAGAGCAAAAAAGCCTTGCAGCAAGAAGCAAAAGAGATTCTAGAATCTGCTAAAAAAGAAGTAGAGCATATTATTTTAGGAGAATAAACAATGAAAATCATAATGTATCATTATATAAGAAAGAATGTAAAGGATTTGCCCTTTTTTCGCTATCTTTCTTTTGAGAATTTTAAAAAGCAATTAGACTTTTTTGAGAAAAATTTCGGGCTTGTAAGTTTTGAGGACTTTTGTCGGCTTAAAAAAGAGCCTGATTTTATAAGTGAGCTTAAAAATAAAATTTTACTCACCTTTGATGATGGCTTAAAAGAGCATTTTAGCCTCGTTTTTCCTGAGCTTTTAAAAAGAAAGGCTTTGGGAATTTTCTTTATGCCGACTTTAGTTTTGGAGCAAAAAAGGGCTTTAAATGTGCATAAAATCCACTATCTCATCGGCAAATACGGGGGGGGGGGGAAGCTCTTAGACTTAGCCTTAAATCTTGCTGGCCCTGAAGCCTTTGAGGGTGAAAAGGCGTATTTATTTGCAGATTATTACGATTTGCTTGACGATGATGAGGCGGTAAAGCAATTTAAACTTTTGCTTAATTATCACATCAAAGAAGAGCTCAAAGATGAAGTTATCGCGGCACTAGTGAAAAAATGCGGCTTGAGTGAGGCACAAATTTATAAGGATTATTATCTTAACCACGAAGAGCTTAAAATAATGATTGAAAATAAAATGCTCATAGGCAGCCACGCCCACGCGCACATTAATTTTTTAAATTTAAACGCCAAGGAAGAAGCGAACGAGGTCAAAAAATCCTTTGAAATTTTAAGCTTTTTAAATCCCCCTCTTCGCACTTTTTGCTATCCTTATGGAGAATTTAGCTATCATTCAAAGGCTATTTTGCAGAGCTTTGGGGTAGATTTTGCCTTTGTGAGCTTAGAAGAGTATAAAAAGGACATTGACGCGGCGGACTTACGGCTAAACCCTCTCACTCTAAGCCGCTTTGACTGCAATGCCTTTAAATTTGGAAAAGCGAGTATGGGATGAAACATCAGTTAAGATTTTGCCGCATTGATGAGGTGGGGCTTTTGCAAGACTATATTGCTAAAGAATGGAGAGCAAATCACATCTTTGTGCTATCTCGCGAGGTGCTTGATTTTCAATATCTTGACCGCAAAAATTGTCGTTATAATATCCTAGTAGCCTACAACGAGCAAACGAGGGAATTTGATGGGATTTTAGGCTTTACTCTTCTTAGTCAGTATGATGTAAATTTAAAAGATAAGTGGATTTTCACTTCGATTTGGAGTGTTAAAAAAACCTGCCCTTCGCTAGGACTTAAACTTTACCGCTATCTTTTTGAATTTTTTAAAATAAAAAATACCTCAACGGCTGGACTTTCTGGCGATTCCATTAAATTTTGCAAACTTTTTTATGACAAAGTGGATGCACTTTATCATTTTTATATCAAAAATGAGTATAAAAAAAGCTTCAAACTTGCCGTTTTTAAGCAAAATCCACCCCTTAAAAAATCCAAATTTAGCTTAAAAAAACTTGGTCTTAAAGAGTTTAAAAGCTCCGCTCTTAAATGCCATTTTGCCCCGCAAAAAAGCAAGGCTTATTTTACCAACCGCTATTTAAAGCACCCCTTTTACAAATACGAAGCCTTGGGCGTTTTTAAAGATGAGAGCTTAAAAGCCGTGTTTTTTACTAGAGTGATACAAATTGAAAAAGCTAGGGTAATGCTGATAGTGGATTTTTGTGGGAATTTAAAGGGCGATTTACGCGCTGCTTTTGTGGAGCTTTTACAAAAAAGAAAATGCGAATTTGTAAGTTTGCTTTGCTTCGTGCCAAGAAAAGAGTATTTTTTAAAAATGGGCTTTGTTTTGGCAAATGAAGATGAAATTTTGCCTGTTTATTACGAGCCTTTTTTAAAGCAAAATGTCTGCGTTTTTTTCGCCCTTACAAGCAAGAAGAAAAATGCTGCTTTTTTTAAAGGCGATAGCGACCAAGATAGGGTGAATTGTATCAATTAATCATTTTATTTTATAATACCGCATTAAAGGAGTAAAAATGGAACAAATTAAGCAGTTTTTCATCAATATAGAAAGAACAGACATCGATGAAAATATGGACAACCTCGTAAGCGATGATGTGATTGATAGCATTGACATTATGGCTTTGGTGGCGGAGATTGAAAAGCATTATGGTAAGCCTTTAAAGGCTGAATTTATCAATGCGGAAAATTTTGAAAATTTCACTAGCATTAAAAAAATGCTAGAACTTGCTTTTTAAGATAAGTCGCCACTCCCAAGCAAAGGGGCGTTTTGCCCCCCTATCTTTGCTTTTTTAAAGATTCTATTACCGCGTTTTTAGACTGCAAAAGCTCGGTGAAAAAATCGACCACCTTATCCCAATCTTCTTGCGTGATATGCTCTAAATGAGGATTTTCCTTATACGCGTCCCAATTAACAGGCTCAAAAAGATATGTTTTGTGCGGAAAATACTTCGCCCTTACCCACTCTAGTGAGGGCGCGTAATAATCCACATAAGCCTTAGCGATGTCCTTTTGCACTCTAAATTTAAGCCTATCCTCTTTCACACCCTCAAAATGCTTCCTTGAGATGTAAAGCAGTGAGTTGAAATTCCCGCCTATGTCTTTTTTATTGAGTCTTGATTGAAGTTCTATGCCAAGCAAATTAAAGCTTTCATTTTTATGTTGCTTCAGCGAGAAATCATCGTCCCACTCTATGCCTAAGTGATATGTAAAGTCCTTAAGCATAGTCCCCCCTACATAGTCTTGCCTTAAAAGCCTCACGATGATATTTTCCTCCCCCCACACCGCTTCGTGGTCTTTTACGATTTGTGCGTAGTCAAATATATGCTTTCTTGGGTGCTTATCGGGGGCAAAGTCGCCCGAGTAAAAGCCCATATTGTTTTTATAATCTTGAGAGCAGTGTGAATTTAAATAATCCAAAGTATTTCTAAAATACACAATGATTTTCACCTCATCAAAGCCCAAATTTCGCATTATATTTTCTAAAATTTCGATATGGCGGCGTGTTGGGAAGTCCCACACTATGCCCTCTGCTGAAAAGATGAAAGTTTTGTCCCTATGCTCTTTTATCTCTTCTTTAAAATTCTCTAAAGCCCTAAGAAGCCTTTCATTTTCCAAATCCTCTAAAACATTTTGGCTCAAATTTTCCTTTTTCACAAGCTCTAAAACCATATCCACCAAAGCCCAGTGCCTATTTGCCACGCGTAAGCTTTTAGGGTAGATAAAGCCTTTTTTTAAAAGCAAGGCTTCATTTTGCATTAAAAAGCCTTGTTTTTCTTGATTACCCGAATTTGTCGTGCCGATGTGTAAAAATGCTTTCATTAAATCTGCCTTTCAAAATTTTTCGCATTTTAGCTTAAATTTGTAATGTCAAGCGCATACCCCCCCCCCCCCGTGTATCTTTAAAAGTAAAGAGCTTGTCCTCACACTCATAGCTTATTTCACTATCTTCTGCCATAGGCGTTTGTCTTCCTTGTAATTTTTCCAAAATTTTAGGAAGCTCTCTGCGACACAAAGCCTTATCGCTCATTCTAAGTCCGTGTTCTAGGCTTTTTATCGTGCGTCCGTCTAAATCGTTTTCATCTTTTATCAAATGCAGCGTATCATCAAAACCTAAATTTTTAAGCGTCTGGCTTAATTCCATCTTTTGCTCCACTGGAGCGCCATCATCTAAATTTGAGTGATAATGCACGAAAATTGTCTTTTTAGATTTTTCGGCGAGAGTTTGAAGATGCTTAGTATTTAAAATCGTCCTTGCATAATAATTTGCGTTGGAAAAATAATAGGGCGAATTTTCATCTTTTGTCCAAAATTTCTTCACAAAACAAGCAAGCACATAATGCTTTCCATTAATTATAAATTCAGGAACCCCCGTCTCACGCCCTAGAATATGCGGTAACCAAGGCAAAACGACCCCACTATTATCCAAAACACCATCGACATAAAAAGGAGCGATTTTCGCACAAAGCATAGCCAAATAGCCCCCGTAACTCCCTCCCACATAAATTTTAGGCAAATTTGCAAAATGAGGAAGCTTTAATGAGGCATCTTTAGCGACATTGATGATATCAAGAGCTGGCATAATGCCATAATTTTGATAATCTCCATTTTTAGGCACAAAATCGCAACCCAAATGCACCATAAAATTCGCATCAAGCTCCCCAGCCTCTTTAAATTCTTGCAAACGCTCATCTATCAAGGAAAAAAACTTAGTGTAATTTTCCACATCAACCCTAGCGTCAATCTTGCAAATTTGTAAGATATTTTGCAAATTTTCTATATCTTTAGCATTTGGTATTATGGCAGGGTTATAAGGCTCTACCACGCCTATCCTCGCACAAAAACAATGATATAGCGGCTGCACCACGCACACGGGGTGTTCTTTTGCCACGCTTTTACGCTCAAAATCAAAAAAATTCATATTAGCATTTGCACCAAATCCACCGATTAAAAACACAAAAGCCTTAATGTCCTTACTATCATCATAACTTACGCGGTATTCAAGTTTAGATTCTCTTTTGATGCCAAGCTCCACATCATCAACCCCATCTATAAAATAGCTTTTATCCACTATCATCAAAACGCCTTAATTTAAAATTCCTTAGATTATAATGAATTTTATAAAACGCTTTGTATCTTAAAACAATGCCAAATTTTTATTCTTAAGTTTTATTTTTTTTTTTTTGTTAAAATTAATCATTTGATTTTAAAGAAAGGCTTTACAATGTTTAAATCCCTCAATATAGGCTTAAAGCTTATTTTATCCGTGGCAATTACAGTCATCATAGGCGTGATAGCCTTTATCTCCCTTACTTCCGTTCAGGTCTCTTCAAATATGAAAGAGCAAATGGATAAGGTTTTAATGCAAGCTTCCAAACGCTACGCAAACTACATAGAAGCAAAGCTTAACGAAACTATCGCTTTGGTTAAGTCCGCCTCAAGAACGATAAATGAAGATATTCGTAAAAACGGATTTGACTTTAACGATGTGGAAAATGTTATAAAAAATACCTTTGATTCCTCTAGTGAAGCCACTTTTGCCTTTTTCCTTTTAGAAGATAGTGCGATACTTGGCGATACTAATGTGAAAAAACAATATAGAAGCGAAAAAGGCACTTTTGGTATGGAATTTGTGGATACAGCTGTGGAAAAATCCGGTGGCATAGAAACCCTGCAATTTTCTGAAAAAATCAAATCTTTCCCAGTCGTTCAAAGAATTCGTAATGAAGCTAAAACTGCGGATTATGACAAAGTTTATGTAGGAGTTCCTGCTAAACTTGACATGGGGCGTGGTGAATTTATAGGTGTTAATATCGCTATGCCAGTATTTGACACAAATGGCAAATATATAGGTTGCGTGGGATTTGTTTTTGACTTACAAAGTTTTTCAACGACACTAATGGACCCTATTTTGGATTTGTATGATGGTAATATTAGAGTCTTGCTTAGTGAAGATAGCACCGTGGCAGTTCATAGCACAAATTTATCTTTACTACTTAAAAATTTAGCTGAAATTAGCTCTAGTCCGCAAACAAAAGAAATTGTAAATGCCGTTAAGGAAAATAAAGATTTTCTTTTTGAAAACTACACTTCTTCATCTGGGGAAGAAAGTTTTGTCGCCATAGCTTCTTTTACAACGCTAGATAATTCTAGTAAATGGAGTATATTAACCACAGCACCAAAAGCCTCAGTTTTAGCACCTTTATATAAAATGCAATTTATTTTCGTTGCGATAGGGATTATCTTCTTAATCGCCGTAATCGCCGTAGTTTATTATTGCGTTAGAGTGATTATAGGGGCTAGACTTCCTATCCTTGTGAAATCTTTAGAAACTCTGTTCCGTTTCTTAAATCACGAAAAGGTAGAGCCACACATCATAAAAATAAATGCCGACGATGAACTAGGTGCGATAGGCAAAATGCTTAATGAAAATATCCTTGCAACTAAACAAGGACTTGACCAAGATAAACAAGCCGTCAAAGAAAGCGTAGAAACAGTAGGCATAGTAGAAAATGGTAACCTCACTGCAAGAATCACAGCTAATCCTAGAAACCCACAACTTATAGAACTCAAAAATGTTTTAAATAATATTCTTGATGTTTTACAAGCTAGAGTGGGTAAAGATATGAATAAAATTCATTCTATCTTTGAAGAATTTAAAAGACTTGACTTTAGAAATAGAATTGAAGATGCAACAGGTAGTGTAGAAGTAACAACTAATACCTTAGGCGAAGAAATCATCAAAATGCTAAAACAAAGCTCAGATTTTGCAAATTCTTTAGCCAATGAAAGCTCCAAACTTCAAAACGCTGTGCAAAACTTAACAACAAGTTCAAATTCTCAAGCAGCTTCTTTAGAAGAAACAGCTGCTGCTTTAGAAGAGATTACTTCCTCTATGCAAAATGTCTCTCAAAAGACAAGTGATGTTATCACTCAAAGTGAAGAGATTAAAAATGTAACAAGCATTATAGGTGATATAGCTGACCAAATCAATCTTCTAGCTTTAAATGCTGCCATAGAAGCTGCAAGAGCAGGAGAACACGGAAGAGGCTTTGCCGTTGTGGCTGATGAAGTTAGAAAACTAGCTGAAAGAACCCAAAAGTCTTTAAGTGAGATAGAAGCAAACACTAACCTTCTCGTTCAATCTATCAATGATATGGCAGAAAGTATTAAAGAGCAAACTGCAGGTATCACTCAAATCAATGAAAGTGTAGCTCAAATCGACCAAACCACTAAAGATAATGTAGAAATAGCTAATGAAAGTGCTATCATCTCTAATAATGTTAGTGATATAGCAAATAATATCCTTGAAGATGTGAAGAAGAAGAAGTTCTAGTTTTCTTTATTAACCCCCACGCTCTTTTGTGGGGGCTATAAATTTTTGCAAAAAAGCTCAATGACGCTTTGGGGTAGTAATTCATACTCCAAAGCGTGAATTTTTTCCTCAAATTCCTCATAAGTTAGATTTTTCTTTTCAAAAGCCTTTTGTGCGATGATTTTCCCGCCGTCAAGCTCCTCACTGACCCAATGCACACTCACACCAGCGACTTTCATATCGCTTTCATAACTTTGCTTTATGGCATTTGCACCTTTAAAAAGAGGTAAAAGAGAGGGATGAAGATTAACCGCCTTAATATTTTGCGTAAAAACAGGACTTAAAATTCGCATAAAACCCGCCAAAATCGTCAAGTCCGCCCCACTCTCTTTTATCTTTTCAACCACAGCCTTATCAAATTCCTCACGACTCTTATAATTTTGATGCTCGACAATCACACTTTCAAGCCCAAATTTCCTAGCTCTTTTAATGCCATAAGCTTCTTTTTTATTACACAAGCAAAGCACCACCTCAAAAGTATTCTTACCAAAAGTTTTTTGATGAAGTTTGCTAAGTATGTTTTCTAAATTACTTCCATTTCCACTAAAAAGCACAGCAAGTTTTATAAGCATTTTAACCCCTTTATCAGTTTTAAAGCATCAAAGCTATTTGCGTTAAATTTGTATTTTCTCGCGACTAAAGCGTGTGCTAAGACGGCATTTTTCGCTGCTTTTAAAGGGCTAAATTTAGCTCCTAAAAGCGTGGCTATCATCCCTGCTAATACATCGCCACTTCCACCCTTTGCCAAATTTGCATTACCAAGATTTACAACAAATCGCCTATCTTTTTGCGCGATGATGGTATTTGCCCCCTTTAAAACCAAAACGCAAGGATAAATTTGTGTGAATTTTTCCACATAAAAAAAGCGATTTTTTTGCAATTTTTCCACACTTAAATCCTCATTAAAGCATATTTTAAAAAGTCTTGTAAATTCCTTAGGATGTGGGGTCAAAACCACATCTTCTCTTTGTAAAAAAGGTAAAATAGCCTCATCTAAAAAAGCATTAGCGTCTAAAATTAAAGGCATTTTGCTTAAATTTTTATCTTTTAAAAGCTCTAAATTTAAAAGCCCCATCCCAAGAGCTGCCACGCTAAAATTCGCATTTAGCTCTTCTTTTTCCATCAAAAGTGCAGAATTTGCCTTTTGTCCTATAAGAGAGACCAACCCGGCACCAAAATTTAAAGCCGCAAGTCCTGCTAAATTCGCCGCTCCACCATTTCCCACTATGGCGATATGCCCATAATCGCCCTTATTAGCACTTATTTTTCTTTTAATTAACCTTAAATCTTTTTTTTTAAGCAAATAAGTCTTAACTTCGCCACTAAAAAGTTTATGCGAAATTCCAAGTTTTGCAAGTTTAAGTCGCCCCACAAATTCCTTTGTAAAGTCCTCAAGTAAGAGTTCTTTAAACGCCCCCATACTAAGGGTAATATCCGCCTTAAAGCAAAACGCACTTCCCAAACCACTCGGCACATCACAGGCGATTTTAAGGGCTTTACTTTTGTTGATTTTTCTTAAAAAATTTGTCGTTTTCTCATCTAACGCACCCCTAAAACCACTTCCAAAAATACAATCCACTATCACCCCATAATGTTTGATTTTAGGCTCTTTAACAAGAAAAGAAAGCTCATAATTTTTTAAAATTTGCTCTTGTTTTGCAAACATCTTATTTTCTTTAAAGCCCATTTTATAAGCCTTAGCTTTTTTTAGATGACGCAAAGCTACAAGCCCATCGGCTGCATTATTCCCCCCACCAAGTAAAAAAAGCACCTTTTTATTTCTAAGCTTTTTTGTATTTTTTTTAATCAAATTCGCCAAAGCAATTCCAGCATTTTCCATTAAGACAAGCTCATCAAGCCCCAAATTCATCGCCCTTAAGTCAAGACTAGCGCTCTCTTTCACAACAGCTTTCATTCCTCGCTCCATTTTTCTAAACTTTTTTGCGTTTTAGCGCCTAATTCTTTAAGCTTAACAACTCTCGTGCTTAAATTTCCTGTGCCTGAGAAAAGCTTATTTTGCATATTTTCTATTTGAGCATTAAGACTTTTACTTGCATTTTGAAGCTTGGTAAAATCCTCCAAAACTCCCACAAATTTATCGTGAAATTTGCCAAGCTCATCAAAGGCTTTAAGGATATTTTCATTACTTTTGATGTGCTTCCACGAGATGTTTATGGTATTAAGTGCCATAAAAAGCGTGTTAGGTGTGGTGAGATAAATTTTTTTCTTATAAGCGTATTGATAGAGCGAGGCATCAACGCTAAGGGCAAGGTCTAAAAGATTTTGATAAGGGATAAAAAGCAAGACAAAATCATAAGTATAAGTATCATATTTTGCATAAGGCTTTTTAGCAAGCTCATCAATCCTCTCTTTAAGATTAAAAGCAAGTTCTTTACAAACGCGTTCATTTAAATCGCTAAAATCAAAGTCATTTGGCAGGGGAAATTTCGCATCGATGATGATGTTTTTTTGCGGTTCTAAAAAAACGATAGCATCGGCGATATAGCTTTTTTCCTCTTTTTTGAAAGCAACTTGAAGTCTGTATTGCTCATCTTTGATAAGTCCGCTATTTTCTAAAACATTTTGAAGTTGAAGCTCGGCAAAATTCCCGCGAATTTTTTTATCGCCCTTAAGGATAGTGGCGAGTTTATCGGCATTTGCTTTAATATTTTGAGAATACTCAAACAAATGCGTGATATTATTTTTAAGGCTGGTTTCATTATGGGCTAATCTTTCACTATACTCTCTCACACTCTTTTTCACAGGCACAAAAATTTCTTCCAAAAGCTTTTTGATATCCTCATTAAGCATTATTTTATTTTGATTTAAATAATTTAAATTTTGCTTTTGCAAATTATTTTCTAGCTTTTGCTCTAAGGCGTTTAAATTTTTTACATATTCTTGTTTTAAGCTCTCTTTTTCTTTCAATTGCAAGGTGGAAAATTCTTTATATTGCACCTCTTTTTCTTTTAGTAAAGCCTCTAAAATTTCGCATTTAGAAAGCATTTTATATAAATTTTCTTGCTTTATTTCGCATTCTTTTTTTAAAGCCAAAATTTCATTTTGTTTTTTAATCCTATAAAAAATTCCAAAACTTAGCACTAAAAGTAGCAAAAGTGCTAAAATCGCGCCCTCATACATCTTTAATCCTAAAACTCAAAGCCTCTAAAATGTGGCTTTTTTCAATCACTTCGCTTTGTTTTAAATCCGCACAGCTTCTAGCGACTTTTAAGGTTTTATTAATCGAGCGTTGTGAAAGCTTAAAACGCGATATAGCCATATCTAGCACATCTTGAGCCTCTTTGCTCAAAATGCAAAAATGCTTCAAATCCTCATCTTTTAATTTACCATTAAATTCTTTCTGTCCTCTTTTTTTAGAAAAGCTAAAAGCCTCTAAAACTAAATCGCTCATTTGTGCGGAGCTTAAACTTGACTTATCATTTTTGTCTATCTCGTCCATCGCTACATAGAGGTCTATCCTGTCTAAAATGGGCGTTGAAATGCGTGCCTTATATTTTTTCACTTCATTTTCCGTGCAAACACAAGTAAAATGCTTAGAAAATAAATTTCCGCAAGGGCAAGGATTTTGCGCGGCGATGAAAGCAAATTTAGTTTGATAGGTGATTTTAGAATTAACTCTTGAAATGTGAATTTCATTATCCTCTAAAGGCTCTCTTAAGCTTTCTATCACTTGCTTAGAAAAATGCGGAAATTCATCAAAAAACAGCACACCGCCATTTGCCAAAGCCACTTCGCCTATCTTCGCATTTGTCGTTCCTCCACCAAAAATACTCGCCCTCGTGCTGGTGTGATGTGGATGCCTAAAAACACGCTTTTTAGCAAATTCACAATCCTTAGAATTTAAAGACATATAGGCATTTTGCATTAAAATTTCACTTAAACTTTGAGGCGGCATAATATAAACAAGCCTTTTCGCACACATACTTTTGCCACTTCCAGCACTTCCTTCAAAAAGCATATTGTGCATACCAAGAGCAGCGATAATGCAAGCTTTTTTAGCAAGTTCTTGCCCTTTAACATCGATAAAATCAAGCTCAAATTCATCATTTTTAATATAAAGTTCATTTTCTATAAAGATGGGTTGAGTAAAAAGAGGGTGCGTTGCACTCAATTTAAATTTTTCATAATTTTTTGTCTTAAAAAATTCTAAAGCCTCAAACAAATTTTCCAAACCATAAATTTCTAAATTCGGTATCATACAAGCTTTTAAAGCAAGGCTTTTAGGCACGATGACCCTTGCTTTTTCAACCTTAGTGCTTAAAAATAAAAGCAAAGAAAAAAGCTCATTGGTGCTTTTAATGCTTCCATCAAGCCCAAGCTCCCCTACGACGAAAAAATCTTCAAGTTTTTCTTCATTTTGCAACAAAATCAAAAGTGCAATGGCAAGGTCAAAATGTGAGCCTTTTTTAGGGATGCCAGAGGGGCTTAAATTAATGGTAATTTTCTTAGCAGGGAAAGAAAAATCGCAAGTCAAAAGAGTCGCTTTAATGCGCTCAATGCTCTCTTTAATGGCAGAATTTGGCAAACCCACTATACTAAGGCTTGGAAGTCCCCTTGTAAAAACGCTTTCTACATCGATAAGGTCTAATTCTTCGCTAAAACTTAGGCACTTAAATTTTTTCATTGCGTTTTTTTGATTTTACGCTGCTTTTTAAATTCTTTATTAAATTTTTCGCGTTTAGAAAAAGGGAGCTTTTCTATAAACAAATGTCCGTCTAAATGGTCATTTTCGTGCTGAATTGCCACAGCTAAAAAGTCCTCAGTCTCAAGCTCTTTAGCTACACCGAATCTATCTTGATATTTCAGTAAAATTCTACGATACCTTTGCACCTCTTCGAAAAAATCAGGCACACTCAAACACCCCTCCGTGCAAACGACAAACTCCTCATCTAAAGGCGTGATGATGGGATTAATAACTTCTAATAAATCTTCTTTTTTTTGCTCTTCATTTTCGTCAATAATATTAACGATAAAAACCCTCAAAGGCACATCCACCTGAATTGCCGCAAGCCCCACTCCACTACTTGCAACCATCGTGTCATACATATCATCAAGCAAAGTGTGAAGCTCTTTATCAAATTTCTCCACAAGAGAGGACTTTAAAAAAAGCCTTTTATTTGGATAAGTGATGATTTTTCTTACCACAATACCCTACTTAAAGCTCTTTTCCAAAACCTTATCGATAAGCCCATATTCTTTAGCTTCCAACGCACTCATAAAAAAGTCTCTTTCAGTGTCCTTAGAAATTTTTGCGACTTTTTGCCCTGTGTTTTTAGCTAAAATTTCATTAAGTATGGTTTTAAGTCTTAAAATTTCTTTCGCTTGAATTTCTATATCTGTGGCTTGTCCTCTTGCTCCACCTAAAGGCTGATGAATCATAATGCGCGAATTTGGCAAGGCAAAACGCTTTTCTTTCGTTCCACAACTTAACAAAAACGCCCCCATAGAAGCAGCCTGTCCTATGCAAATAGTGCAAATATCGGGCTTAATGTAATTCATCGTATCATAAATGCTAAAACCGCTTGTTATCACCCCACCGGGAGAATTGATATAAAGATAAATGTCCTTTTGTGGGTCCTCCGCTTCTAAAAATAAAAGCTGCGCCACGATAGAAGAAGCCACTTCGTCATTTATCTCGCCACTTAGCATTACAATGCGGTCTTTTAAAAGGCGTGAGTAAATATCATAGCTTCGCTCCCCACGACTTGTTTTTTCAATCACATAAGGGATATACATTATTTATCTTCTTTCTTTTCTTTTTTAGCCTTTTCCTTAGGCATAAAAATATCATTAAAAAGCTTATCTTCAATCAGAGCCATTTTTACCGCAGGTAAAGCCCCTTGCTTTTTATAATTATCCAAATGCTCTTTAGGATTAAATCCGTAACGATACGCCTCAAAATACACAGCTTGAACAAGTTCTTGGTCGCTAACCTCTATCTTTCTAAGCTTGGCTAATTCATCGACGATGAAAGTAAGTTTTACGCTTTTTTTCGCCTCGTCTTTAAAGCTATCTCTTTTAGCTTGGTATTTATCCTTGTCGCTTTGAATTTCTTTTTTCTCTTCCTCACCAAAACCCGCAAAAGCTCGTCTAAACTGCATATCAATCTCTTGCTCTAGCACACCCTTAGGCAAGTCAAAATCAAAAGTTTCAATCAATGCATCCGCAAATTTAGCCTTTAATTCTTCATTAATCAATTTAAACAATTTCTCATTTTTGATTTGCTCTTTTAATTTCTCCTCTAAAAGTTCCTCACTTGCTTTCTCTTCGTTTGGAAGTAATTTTTTAAGAAGCTCTTCGTTTAATTCTGGGATTTTAAGTTCTTGTATTTCGTGAAGCTTGATTTTAAAAATTGCATCTTTTCCTGCTAAATTTGGAGCACCATATTCTTTAGGGAAAGTTACGGAAATATCTTTTTCCTCGCCACTTTTCATCCCCACCATCGCTTCCTCAAAGCCCGGGATAAATTGCTTGGAACCGATTTCAAGCACATAATTTTCTGCCTTGCCTCCATCAAACGCCTTGCCATCTACAAAACCCTCAAAGTCAAATTTCGCATAATCGCCCTCTTTTAAAGCCCTTTTTGTCTTTATCGCTTCAGTTGTGGCATATCTTTTTAAAAGCTCATTTTTTTTCTCATCAATTTCTTTCTTGCTTACTTTTGGAGTGCTAAATTCTGGGATACATTTTTCGTAACCCTCAAGCTTTAATTCAGGCTTAAAAGAAAGAATAAGTTCGGCAATTATCTCGCCATTTTCTCTGTCAAATTTTTCAAAATAAGGCTCACCAACAAGCTCTTTTATCTCTTTTTTAAGTTCTTTTAAAGCATTATCTACTGCATTTTTAAAAAGATTTTGCTCCGCATCGCTTATCAATTCTTTCTCGTATCTTTTTAAAACAGCACTCACAGGCACTTTACCCGGACGAAATCCGTCCATTTTTATCGTTTTAGAAGCTTTTTTGGCTAAATTTTCTACTTCATTTTTAATCGCTGCGCTTGGGATTTTTACACTCGCAGTAGCATTTACAGAATCTAATTGCTTGGCTTTTACTTCCATTTTTTTCCTTCAAATAAAATTTAGGCTGAAATTATAGCAAATTTTTCCTTATTACTTGCATAAAAATTAAAGAGTATTATGATAAAATTAAGAAATTATGAATTATGGAGAGAATTTTGCAAGAAAAATTTGAAAAATGCGTTGAAAATATGCTTGAAATCATAGGAGAAAATCCTAAACGAGAAGGACTTTTAAAAACTCCCACAAGGGTTTTTAAATCTTACGAATTTTTAACAAGTGGTTACAAACAAGATGTAAAAGAAATTTTAAATGACGCACTTTTTGATAGCTCGAATAATGAAATGGTTTTGGTTAGGGATATAGAATTTTATAGCCTTTGCGAGCATCATCTTTTGCCATTTTTTGGACGCGCGCACATTGCTTACATTCCAGATAAAAAAGTCGTTGGACTTTCTAAAATTCCACGACTTGTAGAGGTTTTTGCAAGACGCCTTCAAATCCAAGAACAACTCACCGAGCAAATCGCCGAAGCTTTAATGCAAAATGTCGGTGCAAAGGGCGTTGGAGTCGTGCTTGAAGCAAGACATTTGTGCGTTGAAATGCGTGGAGTGCAAAAGGCAAATTCCACAACCTCCACTTCAGCGCTTAGAGGACTTTTTCTCAAAAACGAAAAGACAAGGGAAGAATTCTTTTCTCTTATCAATTCTCCAAAACAAGTTAGGTTTTAATGAGCTTAGAAAAACTGAGAAAAAAGCTAAAAAATGAAAATTTAAATTCCGTTTTTGGAGAAATTACAAAAATTTCTGCCACAAATATAGAGATAGAAGGGCTTAAAACAGGTGTTGGCGACATCGTTAAGCTTATTTCAAACGAAAATGAAAATTTGCAAACCCTAGCTATGGTTGTGGAGGTAAAAGCACAATTTAGCTATCTTAGCCCCTTTTCTTTCATCGAGGGTTTTAAAATAGGCGATAGAGCTTTTTTAAGCGATGCAGGAATGCAAATAGGCGTAAGTGATGAGCTTTTGGGGCGTGTGGTTGATCCTTTTATGAAACCAAAAGACGGCAAAGGGGCTATTGAAATTAGTAAATTTATGCCAATTATGAGAGCGCCCATTGATGCGATGAAAAGGGGATTGATTGAGGAAATTTTTCCTACGGGTGTTAAGACGATTGACGGACTTTTAACTTGTGGTGTAGGACAAAAGCTTGGGATTTTTGCAGGTAGTGGCGTGGGAAAATCTACATTGATGGGTATGATAGTCAAAAATTCAAAAGCACAAATTAAAGTCATCGCTCTCATCGGCGAAAGAGGTCGCGAAATCCCAGAATTTATACAAAAAAATCTCGGTGGTAAATTAGACGACACTGTCATCATAGTCGCAACAAGCGATGATAGTGCATTAATGCGTAAATATGGTGCTTTTTGTGCGATGAGTGTTGCGGAATATTTTAAAGAGCAGGGTAAAGATGTGCTTTTTATAATGGACAGCGTTACGCGTTTTGCTATGGCACAAAGAGAAATAGGCTTAGCTCTTGGTGAGCCTCCCACGACAAAGGGTTATCCGCCAAGCGTGCTAAGCCTTTTACCCCAACTAATGGAACGCACAGGAAAAGAAGAGGGAAAGGGGACGATAACGGCATTTTTTACCGTGCTAGTGGATGGCGATGATATGAGCGACCCCATCGCAGACCAAAGTCGCTCCATACTAGATGGGCACATCGTGCTAAGTAGAGAATTAACTGACTTTGGAATTTATCCTCCCATTAATATCCAAAATTCCGCCTCTAGGGTAATGAACGACATCATAAGCGAAACACATAAAAATGATGCAAGAAAATTTAAACGCCTCAACTCACTTTTGAAAGAAAACGAGGTCTTGCTTCGCATAGGGGCATATCAAAAAGGAAGCGATAAAGAGCTTGATGAAGCTATCTTTAAAAAAGAATTAATGCAAAAATTCCTTAGCCAAACTCCAGAAGAAAGCGTGGAATTTAGTGCAACTTTAGAACTTTTGAGTCAAATTAACGCTCCCATTGCACCCATAAGCACCGCCACTTTACCTAATCCAAACAGCTAAAGCCATTTCTTATCCGCAGTAAAACTCACAGAAAGCCAAATTTTATAACTTGGAATTTCAAGTGCTTTTTCTATGCGTTCTCTTATGCTATCAAATTCACTTAAGGTTTTCACTTGGAAATTTTTTTGCATTAAGATATTGACTTCGACCATATAAAATCTGCCAGATTTTGCCACATGCGTGTCATAATCACTAAAGCCAAATTCCACGCTTAAATCCTCCATAATCCTCGTAACTTTCTCATCAAGCTCCAAAGGTGCAACCATAATCAAATCTTTAAAATTTCCCACAGCGATACGCAAAGGCGTAAAAATAAGCATTAAAGAAAGTAAAGCCAAAAGGGCTGGGTCTATATAAAAAGCAAAGTGTTTTTGCCACTCAAATTCCCAAAAAGAAAACAGCCAAATCGCCCCAAAAGCCACCAAAGCACCAAGGTATAAAACGCAGTCTATCCTCCACTCGGCATTATCGACACGGATTAAATCGGAACCTAAGCGTTTGGTATAAAAATGGGTATAAGCAAAAAGCACAGCACAAAAGATAAAAACACACACGCTATAAACCACGGCACCACCCAAAGCCACCTCATAGCCTCCATTTAATAAACTATGCAAAGCATTAATAAAAGCATAAATGCACACAAACACAAGGATTAAGGATTTAAAAAGATTCACCATAGGCTCAAAACGCCCATAGCCGTATTGAAAAATTTCATCATCTTCTTTATAAATATAACGCGAGGTTAGCACACTCAAAGCCCCAAGCCCCACACTCACAAGAGCAACGAAGCCGTCAAACACCACAGCCATAGACTTTACCCAAATTCCAAAAGCGATACCAAAAATAGCCAAAATCAAAGCACTATACATAGACACTTTAAGAACAAATTGCTCTTTTTGGTTAATTTTCCTAAAATCTTGTATTTGTTTATCTCTCACGCTTTTGGTCATTTGATGCCTTTTTGTTTATTTTAACGCATTTTGTGTTTTTTAGTGCGAGAAAGCTTAAAAATTTTAGAAGCTCTCGCTTCGTGCAAATTTTTATCTACAATTTTAATTTTGTGTTTTTTTGCCAAAAAAAGAGCATAATCAAGCTTAAAAGGCTTTTTATGTGCGTTCGCAGAGCTTGAATAAAACCAACCGTGTTTTTCTAAAAATTTCGCGTGTTTGCCATCTTTAACAACCCTAAGTGCTTTTTGATTAGGATAGATAAAAGTCGTTTTTTTCGCTCTTCTTACTAAATTTTTAAATTTTCTTGGCACTCTTGCGAAGTTTAGAAGTGTGGAAAATTCCGCCATTGTGATAAGACAAGATGTGTGCAATGGACGATTTTTAAGCTTGTTTAATGAGGCCTTATTTTTGCTTAGAAAACCAGCTGTTGTGTCCGTTTGACAAAGATAAATTTTCATACCCACATCTTAACAAATTAACGCAAATAATTATTTTAAATCTATTTTCTAATTATTTTCATTTGGAACAAAATTTGCTTATTTTATTTAAGCGATAATAGTTTAGAAGGCAAGAAAAACTATTGAAAGGATTAAAGATGGCAAACAAAGCTCTTTCTTTAATGGTTGCAGGTTTTTTAAGTTGCTCTTTAGCTTATGCAAATTCTTTAACTGAGGGTAAAGAAAAAATTACGCGTAATGGCGTGAGTGTTTATTTAGAGCCAAATTCTAAAGACAAGCAAAGGATTCTTAACGGAGAATTTGACAAAACTTTAGAAAAGATGAAAAAGGCTTTCAAAGTAAATTCCAAAGCTTCAAAAGCTCCAGCTCCTCCTGTTTCTTATGTTACTATTGGAGAAATACAATCGCAAAAGGGAGGCTATGAAACAATAGCAGATGGGCAAACAATAACTAAATACGACCACGGCGGTAGTCCATTTTTAGTTGCAACAGGAGTTATAGGCTATGGTGGAAATAGTAGCGTGGATACAGCTACTTTTGGCGGAAGTAAGGTTAATTATATTGATTATAAAGGTCTTGATTTTGACGGAGACAAAATCATCGATGGTTGGTTGGAAATTTGGGACTTAACAAGCGCTCCAAATGAAAGCGGTATGTTTATCTATACCTCAAAATCAATCAATCCCGGTCCTACTTTAAGCACAAGTATCCAAATTCAGTAAAGGAGGCAAAGATGCAAGTTACTAATACAAACTCTAAAGAAGCATACAAGCTTTCTTATGAAAGCTCTATAAAAGAGCAAGAGGGATTTGCTGAAATTTTAGAGCAAGAACAAAAAAAGCAAATTGAATTTGAAGATATAGATAATATGGAAGAATTAAGCGAATTTATGTGGAATAAACGCTTAAATGCCACCACAGAAGAAGAGGCTAGAAAATATGAATATATGATGCTTCATATTTGGACCGTAAAATTCGGGGTAGCAATGGGCGAAGCGATGAAAAAGCAGGGCATTACTTGCCCTCAAGATATGGATATAGAGCTTTTTAAACAAGCTAGGCAGGAAGTTTCTTTCAATGAGGAGCATTTTAAAGACTATCTTTTAAGTGGCATTAGGCTGCTAGAAACTCCAGGTTGCATAGTGCAAGGACAAGGTGGCACAAGACCGGAAACTCCAGCGGAATTTAAGACTAATCTTAATGCAACGGCAAATTTATTAAAAGCTGTGCTAAAAGAAGCGGATTAAATCCGCTTTTCAATTTTTGCTTCATTTTGCGGTGGATTAGCCTTTGCTAGATAAAAAGAAACGCTGATATTCACAAGCATAGCGATGAGTAAAAGCGGTGCGGTGCGTTTGATAATGTCCATAGGAGAAACCTTAGCAAACCCCGCCAAAGCGATAATCCCACCCGCAATAGGTGAAGCAGCCCGTCCTAAACAAGAGGCAATTTCTATCGGTAAAACGAGCGTAATGGGAGCAATGCCTAGCCTTGTAGCAATATCAGGAGCTAACCTGCCAAAAGCATTAAAAGCAGCTATCCCACTTCCCATAATAATAGTAAAACCATAAACCAAGAAGCTAAGAGCCACAATGCTAACTAGCACAGCGATACTAGCAAATTCTCCCTCTTTACCCAAAGCACTTACCGCATCTGCTAAAATCCCAACCCCACCTAAAGCCTTAATGCCCTCCGCAAAAACACCTGCTGCGATGATAATGCTGACTACACTGACAAAAATTTCTGCCATAGCTTTTAGGATAACAACCATATCTTCACCGAGTTTTTTAGCGTCTTTGTGTCTTGCAAATTCCACAATAAAAACTAAAGCAATGCTAACAAAATTCGCCGTTACAACATCAAGCTTTATATTTAGAAAATACGCCGAAAATAAAAATACCACAGGAAGCCAAGGAAAAAGTATGTAAAATGTTGGACATTTTGGATTAATAATTTCTGGGGTTTCTACCTCATCACACAACACGCCCTTAACTTTGTCCTTTTTATCAACCCAAGCAAAATAAAAAGGAATTAAAAGAGCTATAAGTGCCACATAAGCTAAAACGACCCAAAGTTGGTAATCTAAAAAAAGCCCCACGACATTATCTTTTTGCCCTACCATATCAGCCATATTAATGGAATTTCCATCTTTTGGTCCATAATCAAGAGCGATTAAAGAAAGCACACAAACGGCTGTAATGGGACGAATTTTAAGAGCGATTAACACAGGATAGATACAAGCCAAAAGCAAAAGTAAAAGTCCTGCATAGCTTGAAATCACTATCTTAAGAGCCATACCCACGACAAAAGTGCCACTTAGAATAAGATATTTATTTTTAATCTTTCCAAGAGGTTTATTAGCCAAAAAGGCAAGTTTTGCCGAAGCGTTAATGTGCTTCATATACGCAGCAAATCCGGCCACGCTCATAATGATAAGTCCCACTCCCGCAAGCTGCGTTTTAAAAGTCGCTGTGATAAAAGCAAAACTATCAAGAACCACATCTAAAAAGCTTAAAGCCTCCCTCGCTGGAGCCTTTGGAATAGGCACACCAAAATAATAAAATGCAAAGATTAAAATAATCATACCTGAAAATAAAAAGGTGAAAATGGGATTATATTTTTTAAGGATATAATACGCCACAACCACCACAGCAAAGAGGGTTGAAAATATAGCCATAAAGCGTCCTTTGTAAAAATTTAGGATAATTTTAACAAAAAAAAAAAAAATAAAATAAATCCCTAATCAGTATTAGGGATTATTGAAAAAGTTTTTTAAAGTCCGCCTTAGAATCAAACATAGAAGGAGTATTTAAATTTGCCCCCATTAAAATAGCACTGCTAAGCTCACTCAAATTTGCCTTTATCTCTTCTCTTTTATCCTCGATATAAGCTAAAACGCCCTCATATCCACCCTTATCAAGCACTAAAAGAGGATTTGAAATTTCAAATTCAAAAAGCTTTTGCCCAACATAAACATTAAAAATATTATCAAAAAGCCCCGTTCCCATAAAAGAGCAATGATTCACAAGCTGAGAAGATGCAGCGTCTAAAGTGCGTTTTTGCACCTCATCAGTGCTTTCTTGCATTCTCTGCGTGATATTATTTTGAATTTTTTTAAGACTTAAATCTAAAACCTGCAAAGCACCGATAAAATCATTTGCATCGTTAATTTGAGAACAAAGCTGCTTTGCCTTAAATTCGCCTACGCCCTCAACCTCGCCCAAATGTTGCTTTAAAACATCTAATTCATTTTTCATTTGCTTCCTTTCAAATATTGCTTGCACTATCAAAAGCAAAAAGTGTTCCTATTTTAATTGCTCACTAAGCCACAAGATAATATCATCACAAAGCTCATTTAAACCCTTTTCAAAACCAAGAACCAAAGTGCTAATTTGTGAATTTTCAAGCTCAATAAACTTTTCAAAATGCCTGTTTGCAAGAATTTTTTGCTCTTTTACATCAAAAAGTGTTACGCTAAAACCAAGTTTAGCAAAGCTCCCCTCTTTTGTCATCACTTGCTCAAAAGACTCAATGCGACTTTGCAAAGCCAAATCAACCCTAGTAAAAGTGCTTTTTTCCACAACGGCACTAAAAAGTGTGCTTTTTTCTAACTTATCTAAAAGCACAAAACGATAAAAATTGCTCGGTAAATCCGCCCAAAAATGATAAGCATACGCACGACTTAATCCATCTTCTACATAAAGAATTTCTTTAGAATTCAAATATAATGGCGTTTTGGGCTTTACGATTTGAAGCGTTTTTTGCGATTGCTGATGATTTTTTTCATAGCCATAGCTTTTTAAAATCAAGCTTTGCTCCTTATCCACAGAAACACCCGCACATCCGCTTAGCAAAAAAGCAAATAAAACATATAAAATTCGCATTATCTCTCTCCCGGTCCTAATTTTGGCTTACTTTCCTTAAAGATTAAATCAGACGGACTTTTTTGCAAATTTTTAAGTGCCCTATTACTCTCTAAAAGCCAAAGTTTAAGAAGCTCTAAATTTTCTACAAAAGAATCGCGAAGCTCGTCATAAGTGTCGATTTTCCTCGCACTTTTTTCCATTAAATTTGTAAAAGCCCTGCTACTCTCATCGACATTTTGCAAAGTTTTTCTTAGCTCTTTTGCACTGATTTGCACCTCTTTTGCCATTGCGGCGACATTTTGACTTGCTTGGTTTAAATTCGCACTTAAAGCCTTAGAATTTGCATTTAAATTTTCACTTAACTGCGCTAAATTTTTAAGCAAAAGCTCGATATTTTCCAAATTTTCATCACTTAAAAGCTTTTTACTTTTGTCATCGGCTGTTTTTATAAGAGAAAAAATTCTCTCCCCCTGCCTATCGATGGTCGCTAAAAAGCTTTCTCTAAAAGCGATAACAGGATAACCTTTCTCGCTGGTGAGCTTTTTAGAATCCGTACTTCCCCCTTGAAGCTGGATAAATTTAAGTCCAGTAATGCCTTGAAGCTGCAAAGTGGCAAAAGTGTCTTCTTTAATAGGTGTTCCCTTTTTAACCTTAATGAGTATATTAACCCCTAAATTTTGCTTCGCATAAATGCTGATGTTTTCCACACTTCCAACCTCCACTCCCAAAAGCCTCACAGGTGCTTTAAGTCCAAGCCCAGCAACTGATTCTTGCGTGTGAATTTCATAATACTCAAAGCTCTCTTCTTCAGAATAATCCCCCAACCACAACATAAAAATAAGACTTGCGAAAAACACGCCAAAAACAAAAATTCCAACCCAAAAATAACTCGCCCTATTTTCCACTTTTACTCCATAAATCTTTTAAAAAGTCTTTCATTTTGCACCTTTAAATCCTCAAAAGTGCCATAAAACCCAACCTTTTTATCTTCTAAAATGATAAATTTATCTAAAATATTTTTCATACTTTCTTTATCGTGCGTTACTAAAATAATATTTAAATCAAAACTTTGCTTAAGTTTTAATATCAAATCGTCAAATTCGCGTGAGCTATAAGGGTCAAGCCCAGAAGTAGGCTCATCTAAAAAAAGCAAACGGCTATCAAGTGCCAACGCTCTAGCAATCGCCACTCTTTTTTGCATACCCCCGCTTAACTCACTTGGATACTGCTTTAAAACACTATCATTTAAACCCACCATTTTAAGCTTCATCATTACAAGTTCTCTCACTGCTTCATCGTCTAACTTTGTATATTCTTTAAGTGGGATAGCGATATTTTCAAACACGGAAAAAAAACTAAATAAAGCCGCAAACTGAAAGACAACACCCCATTTTGAACGCAAAATTTGCGCGTTTTCTTCGCTAATATTTCTAAGCTTAAAACCTAAAATTTCATACTCTCCACCATCAAAATGCTCAAGCAAAAGCATTTGCTTTAAAAGCACAGATTTACCACTACCGCTCCCCCCCAAAATGCCAAAAATCTCATTTTCCCCCACTTCAAAACTTACGCCATTGTGGATACACTTAGAGCCAAACTTAGTGATGATATTTTGCGCTCTAATAATCATCATACGCCCATTTGCGTTAAAATAATGGAAAATAAAGCATCAAAAGCTATGACCCAAAATATCGCATTTACCACGCTTTTAGTCGTATAAATTCCTATGCTTTGAGTCGTGTGCTTGACCTCAAGTCCTCTAAAACAAGCGATTAAGCCGATTAAAAAACCAAAAATGGGCGCTTTTACCAAGCCTATGATGATGTGCTTCACATCAACAGCCTCTTTAAAGCGGCGTAAAAACTCAGCAAAATTAATATCCAAACTTAGCTGTGCTACAACCATACCCCCCAAAATGCTAATAAAATCACTCACAGCCACAATCAAAGGCATAGCCACAATCAAAGCCGTAACGCGTGGGATAATAATGAAATTAAAAGTTGAAAAACCCATAGTATTCATTGCTGCGATTTCATCTGTTATTTTCATCACGCCAATTTGTGCAGTATAAGAACTTGCACTTCTTCCCGCTATCACAATAGCCGCTATCAAGGGCGCTAATTCCCTAGTTGCCGAAATTCCTACCAAATCTACAATGAAAATATTTGCTCCAAATTGCGCGAGTTGAAAAGCGGCTTGATAAGCTAAAACAACACCCACCAATAAAGCCGTTAAAATCACAATGGGTAAAGCCTTAAAAGCTGAATTTTCGATATGATACAAAAAAGCGATAAAACGAAAATCTTTTGGTCTTTTCAAACACACAAAGAACGCACTAAAAAATGCCCCAACAAAACAAATAAATTTTCTTAAAATCACAAGCAATTCAAAGCTTAATTTTCCCAAACTAACAAAAGTTTCCGTCATATCAAAGCGTTTTTCTTTCTCTTTTAAAATCCTTTGATAATTTTTTTCGCATAATGCAAATAAAGCATCAAATTTCGCATCTAAACGCACCCGTTGGCTCATCACACCCTTTTTTCTCAGCTCATATTCTAAAGCTAAAAAAAATCTAACTCCAGCCATATCGATAAATTCTAAACTCACAAAATCTAAAATACACTGCTTTTCAAATTTATTTACAAAATCATTAATTTTAAAACCAGCCACACTTTTTTTATCCCAAATTCCCGCAATAAAAAGCGTATGATTTTGAATTTGAAAGAGTGTTTTCATCTTTTAAATTTGACGCAAAAAAGCACAAAGTTTTGCTACGCTAAAGCCGAAATAATCAAATACATCTTTATCCTTACCACTCTCGCCAAAGCTATCAAGTGTATAAAGCGCATCGCAGAATTGATAAAGCTCTTTAGAATTTGCCGCCTCAACGCCCACAACTTTACCTTTTAAAAGTCTTTCTTTATAAGCTTTATCTTGTTTTTCAAAAAGCTCATAACAAGGCATAGAAATGACATTACACGAAATTCCACTTTTTTCAAGCTCTAAAGCTGTATCCAAGCAAAGGCTCACTTCACTCCCACTTGCTAAAAGGGTAAATTTGGCGTCCTTATTTTCTCTAAGTAAATACGCCCCATTTTCCACATCGCCAAAAATAGGCTCACTCAAAGCTTTAAGTTTTTGGCGTGAGAGTATAAATGCACTTGGAAATTCGCTTTTTAAGGCGATTTGCCACGCCTTAACATTTTCTACCCCATCCGCCGGTCTAAAAGTTAAGAAATTTGGCATAGCCCTAAAAGTGCTAAGCTGCTCTATAGGCTGGTGCGTAGGACCATCTTCGCCCACGCCTATGCTATCGTGAGTGAAGATGAAAAAATGCTTAATTTTCATCAAAGCAGCAATCCTAGCCGCTGGCTTTAAATATTCGCTAAAAATGAAAAAAGTCGCCGAAAAAGGCAAGAAAATTCCATACCTTGCAAAGGCGTTATTTATCGCTGCCATAGCGTGTTCTCTAATACCAAAATGGATATTTTTACCCTCTACAAAATCACCCATTTCTTTAAGTTCTGTTTTATTTGACGGAGCTAAATCCGCACTTCCACCTAAAAATCCCTCTAAATTCGCGGCTAAAACATTTAAAATTTCGCCATTACTATCTCTCGTGGCTAAATCCTTGCCCTTGAAATTAGGAAATTCGATTTTAGAAAAATCAGGATTTAAAAGTTTTTTAAGAAGCTCTTTTTTGCCCGAATTTTCTAAAATTTTATTCCATTTTGCTTCCGCTAAATCCCCAAGCTCCACCGCACTTAAAAAACGAATTTTCACATCTTCATCTATCGCAAAATACGCATTTTCATCGAAGCCACATTTTGCTTTTGCTCTTTTTATCAAGTCCTCTCCCAAAGGTGCGCCGTGGCTATGATGACTTCCCTCAAGCTCTAAAGCACCTTTTGCTATGGTCGTTTTAGCGATAATGAGATAAGGCTTAGAGCTTTTTTTAGCTCGATTGAGCACGGCGTCAATCATCTCAAAATGATGCCCATCAATTTGCTCCACTTCAAAGCCTTGTGCCTCAAAACGCTTGATAATATCTTCATTAAAAGCGATATTAACATCACCCTCAATAGAAATGTTATTACTATCGTAAATTAAAATAAGATTATTTAGTTTATGAAGTCCAGCCAAAGAACAAGCCTCATAAGAAATGCCTTCTTGCAAATCCCCATCGCCACACAAACAATAAATTTTATGATTAATCAGCTCACTACCTAGCAAATTTTCCGCCTTTTTTGCCGCCATAGCAAAACCTACAGCATTAGCCACGCCCTGTCCTAAAGGACCTGTGGCAATTTCAACACCCGGCGTTGAAATTTCAGGGTGTCCTGGGGTTTTAGAGTGAAGCCTACGAAAATTCTTTAAATCCTCTAAACTTAAATCATAACCACTTAAATGCAAAAAACTATAAAGCAAAGCCGAAGCGTGTCCGCCTGAAAAAACAAGTCTATCGCGGTTAAGCCAAGTAGGATTTTTAGGATTATGACTTAAATGTCTGCTTAAAACAACCATAATATCCGCTAAACCCAAAGGCGCTCCAGGGTGTCCCGAATTTGCTTTTTGTATCATATCTGCACTTAAAAATCTTAAAGTATTTGCCTGTTTTTCTAACATCTCTTTCCTTTATAAATATTCTTTCACTAAAATTTGCAATTTCTCGCAAAAATCCTTTTCCAAATTCTCAAATTGACACTCTTTTAAAAGGGTATTTTTGCATTCCTTTGCTTTTTCAAGCCCTAATAAATTTACAAAAGAATTTTTGTGCGTATCATTGCATGTTGGTTTTCCACTCTGCTCTGCACTTAAAGTCGCATCGATAATGTCATCGTTGATTTGAAAAATTAAACCAAGCTTTAAACCAAGCTCATAAATCCCAGCTGTTTTATCCTCGTCTAACTCACAAATTTGACAGCCCATTTTTAAACTCGCAGCTATAAGCTTAGCTGTTTTATGCGTATGTAAAAATTCCAACTCTTTTAAACTAAGCTTTTTATCTTCAAAATAACAATCAATCGCCTGTCCTATAATCATACCATTTAACCCCGCATTAAAGGCAAGAGTTTCGATAAGCTTAAGGCAAATCGAAGTGGGTAAATTAAGCCTACTTAAAAGCAAAAATGCTTCCGTGTTTAAAGCATCCCCAACTAAAATCGCCGTTGTCTCATCATAACTTTTATGCAAAGTCGGCGTAGCTCTTCTAAAATCAGCATTATCCATAGCGGGCAAATCATCGTGAATTAAAGAATAAGTATGGATAAGCTCTAAAGCCAAAGCAGCATCAAAAGCTTGAGTTAAAAGCTCTTTTTTATAAACACTCACTACGCTTAAAAGAAGTTGTGCGCGAAAATGTTTCCCCCCAGCCTTTAACATCACCGCTAAGGCTTCGTTAAAAAAGGGATGAAAACTTGAAACTTGAGGTAGATTACGCATTAAATGCTTATGAAATTCCTCCCTCAAATTCACTTCACAAGCCTTATGAAAAAGTGAAATTTCCCATCACTTTTTTTTGATAAATCAAGATTGTTTTCAAAATTATATAAAGGTAATTTTTTATCTAGTCTTTCTATGAGTATGTTAAAATCGTTGCCTTTCGCTAAAATATCCTGTAGCTGTTTGAAATTTTTTATCACCTCGTTATTAACACGCAAAATTTTATCCCCCACCATAAAACCAGCCCTACTTGCCTTTGAAGAAGAATCAACCCTCGTAACAATCAAGGAAGAATTGACACTCAAGCCAAGATTGCTTCTAAAACTTGTTGGAGCTGGTTTTGGTTTATTACTTGGCAGATTAAAATGGCTAATGTCCTTTTCAAAAACAATGCTAGAAATATTCAAATCATGATTATCTCTAATCACACCAAAATAAATCGTGCTTCCCCTATCTGCAAAAAGGATTCTTTCATTAACTTTTCTCACATCACGCACAGGCACACCATCGATACTTACAAGCTCATCATTAATTAAAAATTGTGCATTTTTGCGGACATTGCCAACATAAATTTTATTTTCTCTAACGACAAAATCCACCCCTATATCACCCCAATACACATCGTTATATTTCATAAAATGTTTAAGGTAACGGTTCCCTATAAAAGAGCCGTTGTTTAGGGCGATGCCAAGCATATTACAGCAAGGCTCTCCTAAAATTCCTACTTTGGTTTGGAAATCAAGCTGGTCTCTTTCATCAATGTTTTGAGCAAGGTATTTTATATGTCCTATATAAGGCTTATTTGGGTCCCAAATGCCTACCCAATCATTACGCGTTAGCTTCTCCTCATCTGCCATAGGCGTAGGGATAAGTGAAAAAGGTGTTCTCACAAGATATAAATTTAAAAATGGGTCATATTTTACATATTGATTTAATTTTGCGTTAGGCGTTTTTAAAACGGCAAGTAAATTCTCACTTAAAGCAAAAGCTTGCATCCCCTCATAATTTAACATACTCGCCTTATTTCTCTCATACCCAGCAGCAAAGTCTTCAAATTTAGGTCTTTCAATAGCCCACATAAAAGAAAACAAAACACAAAAAGCTAATAAAAATCTCATATCTTAAACCCTCCTAAACCGCCAAGCATATCACTTGCGATACTATTTTTATTTTGCGCAACCATAGCCAAAACATCATTAATCGCAGCAATGAGTAGAATTTGCAACGATTCCTTATCCTCAAGTAAAGAATCATCGATATTCACATCAATAATCTCACCTTTACCATTTGCACTTACTTTCACAAGTCCCGCACCACTTTTGGCACTAAATTCTTTTTTATCAAGCTCAAGCTCCATAGCCTTTGCTTTTTCTTGCACCTGAGTTAAAAGCTCACCCATTTTGGAAAAATCTATATTTTCAAACATCTATTTTCCTTGATTTTTATAAAAATTCAACACAATTTCCTTATCACTAAAAGGATATTTTACACCCTTAATCTCTTGATAAGTCTCATCGCCCTTGCCAAGTATAACGACTAAATCGTCTTCTTTTTTTAATTCTAAAGCCTTATAAATGGCAAGCTCACGATTTTCTATCATTAAAGGTGCATTTTTATCCTCAAAACCTTGCAAAATTTCTTGCATAATGCTTTGTGGGTTTTCACTTCTAGGATTATCACTTGTAATGATAGCATTTTTTGCATAATGCGAAACCATTTTCCCCATCAAAGCTCTTTTGCTTCTATCTCTATCACCACCCGCACCAAAAACAACAATCAAATTTTTATTTTTTAAACTATCAAGCACCTTTTCAATGCCATCTGGTGTGTGAGCAAAATCAACTATCACGCCCTCAACTATCTTTTCAACCCTACCACAAACTCCACCAAAACCACTAATGGCATTTTCTAAAGCCTCTAAATTTGGCTTAACAAGCTCATTGACACAAGCACTTGCAGCAAGAAGATTATAAAGATTAAAAAGTCCTAAAAGATTTGATTCTATATGAAAGCTTTGATTTTTAAAGGCGACAAGAGCATTAATTTCATTTTCCAAAGCATAAGCTTTAACTTGATAAAAAGCGGAATTTTCTATTCCATAAGTGTAGGCATTTTTGACATTAAATTTGATATTAAAAGCGTCTTTGTTGATAAATTTTAAACTTTCATCTGTAAAAAAACTTTCTTTTGCTTCTTTATAATTTTCAAAAGAGCCGTGAAAATCTAAATGGTCTTGCGTTAAATTTGTAAAAATCTTTGCCGCAAATTTCAAGCCTTCAATGCGGTCTTGCACCAAAGCGTGAGAGCTTACCTCCATCACGAAAAATTCACACCCAGCCAAGGTTGCTTTTTGTAAATATTCTAAAGTTTTTAAAATCGGCGAAGTGGTTAAAGATTTCCCATCGATTTGCTCATCATTGATAAACGCCCCTCGCGTCCCACAAAGCCCACACTTAAAACCCAAATCAAGTAAAATAGAATAAATCGCCGCTGCGGTTGTTGTTTTGCCATTTGTGCCTGTAATGCCTACAATCTTAATATTTTCATCAATACCCAAAAGCTTCTTACACTCTGCTACCTTGATGATTTTCGCACCACTTTTTCTAGCCTCATCTTCAAATTTGACATTTTGCGCACTACTTACAAAATAACAATCTTTCTCGCATTCATTTGAATTATCCGTTATAAAGCTTTCATTTAGTTTTATCTTCACTTTTAAACCCTCTCAATTGTTTTTGCAATTTTACAAAATTTTCATTATCCCAAAAGTGCGGAAAAATGTCCTCCATATAATCTAAAGCAGCTTCTTTATAGCCATTTTTGCATAAATTTTCTAAAAAATCTAAAAAATCTTTTTTATCATCGATAACGAGTTTGGTGTTAAAAATAATATTTTCAAAACTTTTCTTAAAACCCACCCTTTTAACACTTTCTAAAAAATCTTTATAATTTAACGCATAGCCGTCTTCAAGCTCTTCTTTTAAATCTGCCTTAAACATCACTAAAGCCAAAATACTCTCAAATTCTTTTTGCACTTTTTTGCTTTTAGCGTATTTGAGATAAAATTCAAGTAAAGCTTTAGCTTCTTGCGCTTTTTTAAGTCCAAATTCACAAAGGCTTATTAAATTAAGCAAATGTTCCTCTTTTTTCTTTTCGTAAGCTAGGGCAAGATAAATTCTTGCATTTTCAAAATCCCCTGTTTTTAAATATTTTAATGCGATTTTTTTATAATCTTGCAAATTCCTCTGCCCCACCTTCTAAATTGACTATGCTTATTTCAGGATGAATGTCAATTTTAAGCTGTCTTTCAAGAGAATATTTAAGCGTGATTCCACTTGATGCACACCCTTTGCAAGCACCGATTAAATGCACATAAACCACGCCCCCTTTCACGCCCAAAAACTCAAGCCCACCCCCATCTCTTTCTAAAATCGGTAAAGATTTTTCCAAACTTTTTTTAACAGGAACTACTAATTCCTCGTCACTAAAAGGCATCATTTTAAACCCTAATTTCGTTTTTTAAACTTTAACGAATTTGTATTAAGATAAAGTAAATCCACACTTTTCAAACAAACTTCTCATAAAACAATTTTAAATCTTCTTTTGTTAGAATTTATAATAAAGATTATAAGACAATTCAAAGGAGCAAAAATGGCAGAATTAAGAGCAGAAACAAATTCGGTTTTAAACTATCTATCTAAAAACCGCTTTTTAATCCCTATGTATCAAAGAAATTATGTTTGGGGCGAAGATGAATGTGAGCAACTTTGGGACGATATTTATCATTTTTATAAAAACAAAGAAGAAGATGATAGGTATTTTTTAGGCTCTATGGTCATTTATGAAGAAGATAAATTGCAAAACATCATAGACGGACAGCAACGCACCACTACACTTTTACTGCTTATCCGTGCGATTTATGAAAAAGCTAAAAATCAAGAAAAAGGAGAAGTGGCAAAGTTAAAGGATAATTTGGCAGATTGCTTATGGGATACGCACAGACGCACAGGGGAAATTTTTTACGACAAAACACATTTAAAAAGCGAAGTTGCCACAGCTAAGGACAATGAAAAATTAAGTAAGCTTTTCGAAGAAAAAATTGAGATAGACGAAAAAGACAAAAAGCTTTCTTTGTATGAAAAAAATTATCTTTATTTTCAAAGAAAGATTGATAATCTGGCTTTAAATGAGCCAACAGAGTGGCTTGGATTTTGTGAATGTTTGCTTTATGACTGCGTAATTTTACCCATAGAATGCGGCGAAAGAGATAAGGCTTTAAGAATTTTTAACACTCTAAATAACCGCGGCATTTCCTTAAGCACGGCGGACATTTTAAAAGGTATGATTTACGCAAGTAAAAAAGAAGATGAAAAAACCGAATTTGCAAAAGAATGGCAAAATTTAGAAAGTTTGCTTCAAGATTCTGCTTATCTTAAAAAAGAAGATATAGGCTTTTTGTTTGAGCAATATGAGCATATCATTAGAGCTTTACACGGGGAATTAGACACCGTTATCCCTACCACTCTTGATTTTTGGACTAAAAAAGGTAAGCTAAATTCTAAGAAGAAAAATGTCAATTTTGCAGCAAATGAGGACTTGCTCACCCAAAAAGAAAGTTTTGAATTTGTTAAAAAACTAGGCGATTTTTGGGCAAATCCTTATGATTATCTAAGCGATAAAGGTAAAAAATATTTTGCCATTTTAAGCATTTTTCCTAATAGATTATGGAAAATAGTCGTCTCTATGTGTTTTTACGAAGCGCATAAAAACAAAGAGAGCTTAAAAGAGCTTTTTGATGAAGTCTTACCTCAAATATCTGCTTACTGTGCGCTTGGTTTATTTTATGGTAAAGGCGGTGGAGCGGGGCTATTTTGGGGCTTTATGAAGGCTAATGTGAATTTAAGAGATAAAAAAAGAAGAAAAATTTTTGAAAAATCCTTAAATTTACCCGTTTTAAAAATGCCAAGTTTGGAAAATTTTATCAATTTTTCTAAAAATACTATCCCTAAAAATATGCGTTATATCCTTGCACTTTATGCTTTAATCTACGATGAGAAACAAATTTTTGAGTGGAATAGTAATAAAAAAAATTTTAGTCTCACAAAGCTAGAAATCGAACACATTTTGCCAAGAAAATGGCAGGATAATTATTATCAGCTTGATGAAGATGAGATAAAAGAGCTGATTGAGCAAATCGGTAATAAAATTCTTATAGAAAAAAAGCTTAACATCAGTGCTTCAAATGACTTTTTTGCCAAGAAAAAAGAGCATTACAAAACTTCATTTTGCACGGAGGTCAAAGAGCTTTCAAAAAGTGCTAAAAAAGAGTGGTATAAAAAAGAAATCGATGAGAGAAACAAGCAAATTTATAATAACTTTGGTGAATTTTTTAGCGAGATCTTTTAATGCAAAAACATACAAAAATAAAGGGTTTCGCTAAATTTAGACTCATTGTCATATTAGCTCTAATGTCAAGCATCGCACCACTTTCTACGGATATGTATTTACCAGCACTTTCGCAAGTTAAACAAAGCTTTGAAACGAGTGAGTTTTTAACCCAACTTTCTATTGCAAGTTTTTTTATCGCCTTTGCTTTGGGACAGCTCATTTATGGACCTTTAAGTGATGTTTTTGGGCGTAAAATTCCTGCTCTTGTTGGAATTTTTCTTTTTATGCTTTCTAGCCTTTTTTGCGTGATAATTGATAATATCTATATTTTCATAGCCTTGCGTTTCTTTGAGGCTTTGGGAGGGTGTGCTGGAGTTGTCATTGCTAGAGCTATTGTTAATGATTTATTTGAACTAAAAGAAGCGGCGAGTATTTTTGCACTGATGATGGTTTTTAGCGCTCTTGCACCTATGCTATCGCCTTCTCTTGGAGGCTTTTTGATTGAGTATTTTTCTTGGCATAGCATTTTTGCTACGCTTTTTGGACTTGGAATTTTGCTTTTTTTGCTTATTCTTTTTGCACTTAAAGAATCCGCCCCTCATCTTAAAAGGCAAAAATTCTCCCACAAAGAAACCTTAAAAAGCTATCATTTCGTCCTTAAGGATAAGCCCTTTGTCCTTTATGTGTCTTGTGCGGCTTTAGTTTTAGCGGCAATGTTTGCTTACATCACGGGTTCAAGCTTCGTTTTCATTAGCTTTTTTGGCTTAAGCGAAAAAGATTTTGGCTTACTTTTTGGCATTAATGCCTTAGGCTTTATCATCTTTGCAAATATCAATGCAAAAATTGTCAAAAAAATAGATAGTGAAAAAATTCTATTCTATGCTCTTATTTTAATGCTTATCTCAACTCTTATTTTATTTTTCAATGCCTTAATTAAACCAAATTTTTGGCTTTTTGAAATCAGTATTTTTACAAGTATAGCCCTACTCGGCTTCATCGCTCCCAACACCACAACACTAGCAATGGCGCGTTTTAAGGACCATAGTGGAACGGCTTCTGCTGTGCTTGGAACAAGTCAATTTGCTTTAGCTGGGGCGATTTCTTTTATCGTAAGTGCAGTTGGTGCAAACACGCCTACAATTTTAGCTTTAGTGATGCTTATTTGTGTCGCGTGTGCAAATGGGCTTTATTTTGCGATGAAGAGATAATCACCACTCTATAAAGGTTTTTGCCTTTTTAATTTGATTAAATTTAATGCAAATTTCACCCTCTTCATCTTGTAAAAATATATCCTCCCCCTCAACCTTCACAAGCTTTCCTTGAAAATTTTCTTTTTTATTTGTGCTAATTTTAACCTTTTCGCCTACGCTTTTTTGAAAATGCTCCAAAGTGTTTAATTTTCTCTCAAGTCCTGCGGAAGACACTTCTAAAAAATACTCCCCACTAACAGGCGGCTCCACATCAAAAATTGGGGAAAGAATTTCACTTAGTCTAGCACAATCTTCCAAACTTACCCCGCCCTCTTTCATAATATACACACGGTAAATTTTTTTACCATTTTCACTCACTAATTCTTTATCATAAAGACTAACCCCAGCTTCCCCACATAAGGCTTCAAGATTCATCATTTTTCCTTTTTATCTTTTCAAAAAGTGCGTCCATATGATTTTGATATTCTAATCTATCATCAAATTTAAAGTGAAAATTTGGACATCTATACCAGCCTTGCTCCCCCATACAATAATTTTGCAAAGCTCTAGAGGCTTTTTTAAGTGTATTTAAAATTCTTTCTTGCTCGTGAGTGTTGAAAAACATCTTATCCAAATATACAAAAGCATCGTAACGCCCTTTTCTACACTCCACATCAACAACACAAAGATTTTTCAAATTTTCATCATCTAAATGTGCTAAAGCTTCTGGAATAAGCTCTTTTAAAATGCTTTCAGTGCGAAGCTTTTTTATCTCGCTCATAAACTCACTCTTTGCTCAACTTCTTTATAGCTTTCGATGTAATCGCCCACACGCATATCATCACAGCCTTCTATCCCAACGCCACATTCATAACCCTTAGCGACCTCTTTCACATCGTCTTTAAAACGCTTAAGTGAGCTGACATTACCCTCAAAAACAACCACACCATCACGAATTAGTCGAATTTTCGCACCCCTATTTATCACACCTTCGCTTACCATACAACCTGCAATTTGCCCTATTTTTGGCACAGAAATCACTTGTCTAATCTCAGCTTGTCCAAGCTGCTCTTCAGAAATTATAGGACTCATCATACCACCAAGCAGGGCTTTTACATCATCAAGCAAATTATAAATGACATTATAAGTTTTAATCTCCACGCCCTTATCTTTCGCTTTTTCTTTAATCTCACCTGTTGGGCGTATGTTAAAACCAAGCACGATAGAATCCTCACTCGCGCTGGCTAATTCTATATCGCTTTGCGTGATACCACCGACACCACTATGGATAATATTAACCTTAATTTCATCATTTCTAAGCTTTTCCAAACTTGCTTTTATCGCCTCTAATGAGCCTTGTACATCAGCTTTTAAAATAACAGGTAAAGCTTTTAAATTCCCCTCTTTAATCTTAGCTCCAAGCTCATCAATGCTAACTTTAGTGGATTTGCTAAGTTCTTTTTGGCGGTTGTATTCGTGGCGTTTGTTTGCATATTCCTTTGCTTCTTTGTCGCTTTTAACCGCGATGAGAATTTCACCCGCTTCAGCCACTTCACTAAGTCCTACTATCACACCGCATTCACCCGGTTTAATTTCCTTTAAAGCCCTACCTTTATCATCGCTCATAGCCCTTACTTTACCATAAGCCACACCAGCAACTATAGTGCTTCCAACCTTTAGCGTTCCATTTTGCACGATAATAGTTGCCACAGCCCCACGACCCTTTTGCACGGAGCTTTCTATCACGCTAGCCTTAGCTAAGGTTTTAGAATTTGCCTTAAGCTCCAAAAGATCTGCTTGTAAAAGCACAATCTCAAGTAAATCTTCTATCCCCGTGCCAGCCTTAGCTGATACAGGCACAAATTCATAGCTTCCACCCCACTCTACAGGCATAATTTCCATTTCAGCAAGTTGGGTTTTAACCATATCAGGATTTGCATTTTCTTTATCCATTTTATTAATCGCTATGATTATAGGCACATTAGCCGCTTTAGCGTGATTAATCGCTTCTTTGGTTTGAGGCTTAACCCCATCATCAGCCGCTACGACTATGATGACAATGTCCGTGATGCTCGCTCCTCTTGCACGCATTGCCGTGAAAGCTTCGTGTCCGGGAGTGTCGATAAAGGTGATTTTACGCCCATTTTTTTCCACCATATAAGCACCGACATGCTGCGTGATTCCTCCAGCCTCGCCACTTACCACACGCGAATTTCTTATATAATCTAAAAGTGAAGTTTTACCGTGATCGACATGTCCCATAATGGTAATTACAGGTGCTCTAGGCTCCAAACTCTCTTCATCTCCCATATCATAGTCTTTCACATAATCAAACTCGCTCACCTCATCGATAATCTTAATTTCAATCCCAAATTCTTCTGCTAGAATTTCGATCGCTGTCTCGTCTAAAAAGTCATTTTTAGTCGTCATCATACCAAGCATAAAAAGCTTAGAAATAATTTCGCTCGTATTTTTGCCTAATTTATCTGCAAATTCATACACGCGAATTTCTTTAGGAATTTCCAAACTCGTAATTGCCTCACTTTCCTTTTTCTCCACTCTTTTTGGCGGCTTTTTGCGACTTCTTCTTTGTATGCCAACTTCGCCAAAATTAATAGAATTATTTTGGCGTAAAAAATTAGGCGGTTTTTTAATAGTATTTTGCACTACCTCTTTTTCTTTCACGCTAAAATCAGGTAAAACAACCTCATCTTCATCATCTAAAGAAATATCACCAAAATCTTGACTTTCTAAAAAGTCCATCTTTTCAACATTTTCCTTCTTTGTGGCAGCAAAAGCTTTTTTCTCTTTTTTCTTTTTCTTTAAATTTTCATCAGCATTAGAAAAAATCATAGACAAACTAGGACGCTCAGCTACAGAAGCACTAGGCTTTACTTCTTCTTTCTTAGCCTCTTGCTCTTCATCTTTTTTCTTCTTGACTATCACAAGCCCACGCCTTTTAGCTAAAGTCGCACTCGCTAAACTTTGCGGCTCATTTTTTTCTTCTTTTAATTCTTGCTTAATCTCATTTGAGAGCAAAATTTCTTCTTTAGCTTGCTCTTTGCTCTCTTCCTTTTTTACCTCTTTTTTCGCTTTAACTTCTTTTGGCTTTGCTTCTTTTTTAACTTCTTTCTTGGGACTTTTGCTTGATTTCTTTTCCTCTTTCTTGAAAATTGCAGGGATAGTTTTAGTTTGGATATACTCATAAATTCCAGCCGCAACCTCGGCCTCCACAGCATTTGAAGCGGATTTTATATCAAGTCCTAGCTCATTAGCTTTTTCTATCACTTCCTTACTTGAATAGCCCACTTCGTTTGCGATTTCATAAATTCTAACTTTTGTCATTAAAAATTCTCTCCTTTAAATCCTGCTGTGATGTTTTTATCATATTTTTACAAGCCCTAGAAAGTACTTTTTGCCATTTATGATTTTCCTTTAAGATACACGCTTCACACAAATAAACACTACGACCACACTTTGCATAAATACAAAGCTCATTATCTTCAACTCTAAAGCGATATAGGGTATTTTGCTTGAAACGATTTTTGCATAGCACACACATTCTAATAGGCGTATGCATTCTTGAAATTATACTTTTTTTTGTATTTTTTAGCAAATTTTAAAGCCCTCATTGTCAAATTCTACGCACACCACACGAGAGGCTGAAAATTTTTGTGCCATTTTTTTAGCCAAATTTTCCGCATCATCTCTAAAGGCAAGAGAAAAAAAGCTCGAACCAGAACCTGAAAGTGTGCTCATCAACGCCTTATTTTCAAGAGCAAATTTCTGCACTTCAAAAAGTTCGGGTAGGGTTTGCATCCTCTTAAATTCGTGCAATTTATCCTGACTTGCTAGTTTTAATAAATCATATTTTTTTTCCAAAAAACAAGCCGTTAAGAAAGTAGAATGAGAAAGATTAAAAACGCAATCTTTCAAGCTAAAATTTGCACTCAAAGCTTTTCTGCTTTGCTCGGTATTCATCGCGACATTAGGGATAAGTAGCACAGCCTTTAAAGCACTATCAAGCTCTTTTTTAATGCTAAAAACCTTATCATTTTCTACCACAGAGCAGACAAAACCTCCAAGCGTAGCAGGGGCGATATTATCAGGGTGATTTTCATATTTTAAAGCCTCATTTAGCACCCGTTCTTTTTCCACCTTAAAACCACTCATAAAATAAGCAGCCCCAATCGCCCCAACAATCACAGCAGAAGAGCTGCCAAGCCCTCTTGAAAGGGGGATATTATTTTCAAAAATGAAGCGAAAATTTTCTTTTTTACCACTTAATTTTTCATAAATTTCATTAAAAATTCGCACGAAAGCATTATTTTTTTTCAAAAAAACATTTTCACTGCCCTCGCCACTAATGCTAATACTAGTAAAATTTGCCTTTTCAATCACCACTTCGTTAAAAAGCTTAAGGCTTAAACCCAAACAATCAAAACCAGGACCTAAATTCGCACTCGTAGCTGGAACTAAAATTTTCAAAATTTATCCTAAATCACATCTAAAAAATAAAAGGGAAGATTATCCTCTTTTAGGCAAACTTGCTTTAGATTTAAAGGCAGAAAAAAATTCCCCTCTATCGCTTGCTCCAAGCAAATTTCGCCCCCTTTATAAACAAAACAAAGATGTTTATTTGCCCTTATGGGTTTAAAATGATTAAGCTCAAAAGCACTCAAGGCAAAAAGGGGAATTTCTTTCACCACACTCAAAGTCTTAAGGCTGATATAAGAAATTTTTATCCCCATATAAGAACCCGGTCCATTTGCATAAATAAGTCTTTCAAATTCGAATTCTCTTAATAAATTTTGTAAAATTTCAGGGATAAATTCACTCGCCTTAGCCTCACTTTGATATTCCTTAATAAGCACATCGTTTTCATAAATTCCAAGCATTATGGGCTTAGAAATAGCATTAAGCAAAAGCGTTTTTATGCAAAAACCTTTTCATAAACTTTTTCGCAAGAGTTTTCAAGCACAACAATTTCATAACTCTCTTTATCTTTTAAAACCTCTTTTGTAAGCAAATGATTTAAATGATGACTTCCAGCATAAGAGGTATAATCACCATAAATTCTATATCCAAGCAAGGTTAAATCTCCAATGGCGTCTAAAATTTTATGACGGACAAATTCATCTTTAAAACGCAGTCCCTCAGGATTTAAAATGCGGTTTTCATCTACAACTATGGTATTTTCAAGACTACCGCCAAGCCCTAAATTCATAGCTCTTAAAGCTTGAACATCTTTTAAAAAACCAAAAGTCCTAGCTCTAGCGATATTTTCTATATAATTTTTCTTGCTAAATTCAAAACAATAACTTTGCTCACCGATTAAGGCATTATTAAATTTAATGGTATAGTTAATTTTAGGCTCTTTTGTTGGACTAAGACGCACAAATTTATCGCCGTCTCGCACCTCAACCACCTTTTTAATCACCATAATCTTTTTTGGCGCGTCAAGCTCTTTCACTCCAGCTTCATCAAGCATCATACAAAAACTAATGCTAGAGCCATCCATTACGGGTGCTTCGTTTGAATTTAGCACGATACGCACATTATCAATCCCATAAGCATTAATCGCACTCATCAAATGCTCAATGGTCGAAATATAGCCCCTATCATCACCTATAACAGTCGCAAGTTGCGTATTTATCACATTTTGCGGCTTTGCCTCATAGCTTACATTTAAATCGCTTCTAAAAAATACTATACCAGAATTTGCCTCTAAAGGCTCTAAGGTAACCTCAATAGGCTCACCCTTATGCAGTCCCACACCTGTGCCGCTTACAGCTTTTGCTAAAGTTAATTGCCTCATCATCTTGTCCCTAATATAACTTTTTTGGCGTCATTAAATACCTTATAAATATTATTTTCCAGCCATTTTCTATCCTGCCATTGCTCTGGTCTTGTTTCAACCCCTTGCACTAACACACCAAAATGCAAATGGTCCCCCAAAGCTAAACCACTCACACCCGTTTTAGCGATAATGCTACCCTTTGCAACATTTTCATCTAAACTCACACTAGAAGACGAGCAATGCCCATAAAGTGTGTAAATTCCAAAGCCGTGATAAAGTATAAGATTAAGCCCATAAATTCCATTTTCACCAGCGAAAACAACTTTACCTGCGTTATTGCTAATAATAGGTGCTTCGCTCGTGCTAGCTAAATCAAGCCCCATATGATAAGAATCGCTCACAAACTGCCCATTATAAGAATAATATCTATGGTCAGCAAAATCAGCCACTTTCGCCGCATTTTTCAAAGGTAAAAATAAATTAACACCAAATTCGCCAAAACTTTCTTCAGGCACGATAGATGTGATTTTATGGATAAGCTCTTCGTTTGAAAGTCTTAAGGTTTCATTGACAAATTTAAATTTTTCAAAACGCGTGAAAGTATTGTTTTTTGGTGCATACATTGAAGCTAAATCTTCTATTTTCCCATCTAAAAATTTATCGCTTAGTTTAATGTTAGAAACGCGGTATTTACGATTTAAAAGATAATATCTTATACGCTCTTTTGCAATATTTCCTGCCGCATCTTTTGCGATAACATAGGCTCTAAATTCCTCATCTTTTGCGTCCCAAGCGATTAAAGCGGCGTAATAATCTTTCTTAAGATAAGGTGTAACCTTAAAAATTCGACCCTTATTTGTCTCTATAAAAAGTTCTTTTAAATTCGCATCCTCAGCCTTAAAAACGACACTTGCTGCTCCTCCTTGCTCTATATTATAAGAATTGCTAATGATATTTAATTTAGGAGCCTCATTGTCAATCATAACTACAACTTTTTTATAGGCTTCATTTCCATTAAAATTCCAAAAACTTGTATCCTTCGCCCAAATTTCTAAAAAATAAGAATTTGTTTTGTCTTTATAGGCTTGTTTAGGAAGATTGATTTGTAAAGAGACTTCTTTATCCTGCTTGATTTTACCATCTGCTAAGATCACTCCTGGGTCATTATCATCTTTTTTAAGAACGATTTTGATGGATTTTACCGCATTTTCTTCATCTTTGACTTTGACTAAAAGTGGGGATTTAAGATTGGTATAAAGTGTATCTTCAACAAAAATTTGCGGAGCATTTTTCTCAAAAATGCTTAAATTTAAAATAAAAAAACTACCCAAAAATAATAAAATAATAATCAAAAGCCACAATAAATTCCTCGTTTTTTTTCTCGCCATCATTTTTCCTAAATATCTAAAGTAATATAGGGAATTTATAGTATTTTTAAATTAATATAAAGTAAATTATAAAATTTCTCTTAAATGATTTGCTTTTTCCATCCATTTTTTAAGCTTATTTTCATCACAATTTTCCAGCATTTTTTTGCAATTTTCTAATTCTTCTTGAAAATGTTCTATGGATGCTAGGATATTTTCTTTATTTTGCGTAAAAATTCCCCCCCACATTAAGGGCGAAGATTTAGCGATACGACACATTCCCTTAAAAGAGGGACCGCCAAGATAAGCGATATTTCTTCTATCTTCTTCACGCATAACATAATTTGCCAAAGAAAAACTAATGGCGTGAGGTAAATGTGAAATTATCGCCGTGTGATGATCGTGTGAAATGCTATCCATAAATACAATACGCATACCAAGATGAGAGAAAATTTCCACCGCTCTTTTTTGGTGTAAATCATCAGCCACTTCACTATCGCAAAGCACACAAACAGCGTCCTTATAAAGCTCCTTAAAAGCGGCTTTTGGTCCGCTATTTTCCGTCCCTGCCATAGGATGTGCGAAAATAGTTTGCTTGATTAAAGTAGTGGGTAAACTCTCCACTATCTTTCTTTTTGTGCTACCAAGTTCTATAATGGTCGTTGTTTTTGGCAATTCTTTTAAATTTTGTAAAATTTCTATAATGGCATTAACAGGCGTAGCGATGAAAATAATATCACATTTTCTAAGCGCATCAAAGCTAATTAACTCGTGGATTAATCCCAAATTTAAAGCATCTTTAGCATTTTGTGCGTCTAAATCTAACCCATAAACACTACTAATAAGCTTATTTTCTTTTAGGCAAAGTCCTAAAGAACCTCCCATTAGCCCAAGCCCTATAATCGCTACTTTCATTTACTTTCCCTAACCGCTTTAAAAGTTGTTAAATTTTTTCTGCTATTATACACAATTTTTAATCACAAACTAGGTAAAATAATATGAAAAAACTCATCGGTATTTGTGCATTAGCTCCCTTTTTAAATGCGGCAAATATAAAAGATATACAATTTAGTGGGCTTTATCACCTTTCTAATGAAACAGCATTAAATCTCACAGGACTTAAAATAGGCGAAGAATTAAATGAAGCAAGAATTAATACAGCTATTTTAAATCTTTACAAACAAAACTACTTTCAAAATATCATCGTTGAAGAAAATAACGGAATTTTGACCTTTAAGCTTAAAGAAAAACCAAGCGTTGCTAAAGTTACTATCACAGGTATCGCCTCAAATGATAGAAAGCACCTTGATGCTCTTTTGGGAATTAAAAGAGGCACTTTACTCGACGAGACCTCGTTAAAAGAGGCAAAAGAAAGAATTAAAGGCTATTATGAGGCAAAAAGTTATTTTGATACCGTGGTTGAAGTTAAGCAAAAAAAGCTAGAAAATTCGGATAGCTTGGAGCTTGAATTTATCGTAAATCGCGGTGAAAATATCATCATCGACAAAGTTCATCTTAGTGGAGGAAAAGAGCTTTCTTATTCTGATATTGAACCCGCTGTTACAAATAAAGAGCGAGAATTTATGGGCTGGATGTGGGGCAGGAATGATGGCAAACTTAAAGTCTTTGAGCTTGGAAATGATAGTGCAAGAATTAGCGATGAGTATATGAAAGAAGGGTTTTTAGATGTGCAAGTTTCCTCACCCTTTCTTAAAACATATACAGATTCTTATAGGGCGGATTTGACTTATTTTATTAAAGAGGGTGAACCTTATAAAATCGTTGATATACAAATTAAAAATCCTCTTTTTAGCGATGAAGAAAATCAAGAAATTTTAGAAGAATTAGAATCGCAAGTTAAAGATATTATCAACATAGAAGATGTAAGAAAAGACCTTAAAACCATAGAAACCAAAAGTGCAGATTTAGGCTATGCTTTCGTTCAAGTCTTTCCAGATATACAAAAAAATAGCGAAACACACGAAGCAAGCATAAGCTTTCAGGTCGTGCCAAATGAAAAGGTCTATATAAGAAATGTTATTATTTCCGGAAATTCACGCACCGTTGATAGGGTTGTGCGTAGAGAACTTTTCCTCACGGAAGGAAATCTTTACCATAGAACCGACTTAAAAGAATCTATCAACGCACTAAGGAGAACTTCTTATTTTGAAAGCGTTGAAATCAAAGAAGAAAGGGTTGATGAAACGCATATTGACTTGATAGTCGAAGTTAAAGAGGCTGCTACGGGTGCAATTTCTGGTGGTATCGGTTATAGCTCAAGCGATGGTTTGCTTCTTAATGCTTCGCTTTCGGATAGTAATATTTTTGGTTCAGGCATTAAAAGTTCAGTTAGCATAGATAAAAGTGATGAAACGCTTTCAGGCAGAATTAATATAACCAATCCAAGAATAGCCGATAGCGAATATAGTCTCGGCGGTTCACTTTATTCAAATGATTATGAGTGGGACGAATATTCCGAGCAAAACTACGGCTTTGATATCACGCTTGGTAGGCAATTTTGGCGTTATTTCAACGCAAGTGTAACCTACAATTTAGAACAAAGTGATATTTATTATCTAAGCCCAACACTACTAAGAACAGGTTATCAATTAGGAGAAAGTATTAAAAGCTCCATTTCTCCGGCAATAAGCTTTAATAATACAGATGATTTTTATTTGCCACGCTCAGGTATCATTGCCTCTTCAGCCCTTGAATTCGCAGGGGTTGGAGGCGACCAACAATTTCTATACTCAAAAACAAGTTTTAATTTTTATCAAGGTTTAGAAGATTATATCGGCTACGATTTAATTTATCGCTATAAAGCCAATTTTTATAAAGTTTGGGACCAAGGCTATTTACCAATCAACCAGCGCGTTTATCTAGGGGGTATGCGTTCCATACGCGGTTTTGAAAATCGCACCGTAAGCCCTAGAAACGAATGGGGTGATGAAGTAGGGGGAACCATAGCCTTTGCAAATTCCTTTGAGCTTAGCTTCCCGCTTATTGATAGAATTAAATTACGCGGAAGCGTATTTTTCGATTATGGTGCCATAGGTAAAACGCAAATTGACGATATGCAAAGAATGAGCACGGGCTTTGGCATAGAGTGGATTACACCTATAGGTCCTTTGCAAGTCGTTTTTGCCAAACCACTTAATGATAAACCGGGTGATGATACTAGCACTTTTGAGTTTAGTCTCGGAACAAGATTTTAAAGGCTGAAGATGAATTTTATTGACATATTTTCAAAGATTAGAAAAAAACAATCAAGCCCCAACGAAGCACCAAATCACTGGGTAAAATGCCCAAGTTGCCACGCTTTGATGTATTACAAAGAAGTGGAAAGCTGCTTTGATGTTTGTCCTAAATGCTCTTTTCATATGAGAATTTCAGCTTTAAAACGCATAGAGCTTTTAAGTGATACTGGAAGTTTTGTAGAATTTGATAAAGATTTAGAAGCAATCGACCCTTTAAAATTTGTCGATAGCAAATCCTACAAAAAGCGTTTGAGTGAGGGGGAAAATAAAACAGGTAGAAAAAGTGCTGTGATAAGTGGCGAATGCACTATCAACAGCTTAAAAGCTCAACTTGTAGTTTTTGATTTTTCTTTCATAGGGGGAAGTCTTGGTTCTGTGGAGGGTGAAAAAATCGTGCGCGCAGTGCAAAGAGCCATTAGTGCAAAAAGTGGCTTAATCATCGTTAGCACAAGTGGGGGCGCAAGAATGCAAGAAAGCACCTATTCTTTAATGCAAATGAGTAAAACTAGTGCTGCCATAAAACTTCTTAGCAAGGAAAAACTACCATACATAAGCATTTTAACTGACCCTACTATGGGTGGGGTATCAGCTTCCTTTGCTTGGCTTGGGGATTTAATTATAGCCGAGCCGGGTGCATTAGTTGGCTTTGCGGGAGCAAGAGTTATAAAGCAAACCATAGGAGCAGATTTACCTGAGGGCTTTCAAAGGGCTGAGTTTTTACTTGAACACGGACTCATTGACAACATAGTAGAAAGAGCCGCTCAAAAGCAATTTGTCAGCGATGCTTTGAAATTTTTTAGCGGAAAATAATTTGCAACTTGGCATTTTTTATTTGCAAAAAAGTGAAGATTTGGCACATTTGAGTGAAAAATATGCCAAGCTCATCTCTAAATATGCCACTTTAAAAGAACACAATCTTTTTGATAAAAAAGTAGCAAAAGCTCAAATTCAAGGAGTTCAAAACGCACAAAAAAGCTATGAAGAAGCCTTTTTACCTCACAAAAAAGGTTTTTGTGTGCTGTTAGATGAAAGAGGGACGGAGCTTAATAGCATTGAATTTGCAAAACTGATAGAAAATAAAAATGAACTTAATTTTTTCATAGGTGGCGCTTATGGTTTTAGACGCGAAATGCTTGATAAATTCGACTTTAATCTCGCTCTTAGTCGCCTAACCTTAGCACATCATTTTGTTAAAATTTTATTATTAGAGCAAATTTATAGAGCCTTTTGCATCAATCATAACCACCCATATCACAAATAGGAGTTTTAATGAAAACAAGCGATTTAAAATTTTTTGAAAATTTCTTGCAAGAACGCAAAAAAGTTATACTAGAAAACCTACAAATCAACTCAAAGGAAATTGAAGCCTTACACAACTCAGCACCAAGCGATAGCGTCGATTTTTCAACCATAGAAATCGACTCGCAAATCGACTTTACCATCAGTGCAAATTTAAAACAAGAATTAAAAGAAATAGAAGAATCTCTTAGAAAAATTCAACATAAAAATTATGGCATTTGTGAGTCTTGTGATGAATTTATCGATATAGAACGCCTCAAAGTCAAGCCTCACGCAAGGTATTGCATTGCCTGTAGAGAAATCGCAGAAAAAGGAATGTTATGAAAATTCGACTTTTTATTTTGGCAAGTTTGATTTATATCGCACTAATCATAGCTTTTATGTTTTATTTAGATTTGGGCTATTATGAGCTTGTTTTAGGTACTTTTACCTTAAATTTGCCTATTATGCTTTGGCTGGTTGCACCTTTGGCATTTTATTTTATCTTGGCATTATTTCACATCAGTTTTTATGGTTTTCTAAGATATTTAAAATTCAAGCATTTCTTTAAAGATGCGGCAAAATTTCAAGATTTTACTAAGGATTTGCTTTTAGAAAGAGAAAGTAAAATTTCTTTTCATACTAAAGAATTTAAACAAGTTGGTGAGCTTTGCAAAAGTTTAAAACAAGGGTTAAAAAGTGCAGATTTTAATCAAATTAATGATATTTTAGATATGCTTGAAGCCCTTAAAAAAGGGGAGTTTCAAAACCTCAACAAATTTAAGCTTGATAAAAATAATATTCTTGTTTTGCAAAATGAAAAAAATCGCATTAAAAACGAGCTAGATTATGCTTATTCTAAGCTTAAAAATTTAAGTGAATTAGACACAGAAACCCAAGATTTAGCCTTTGAAATGGTGCTTAAAAAAGGCACTTACGAACAAATTAAAAATTTAAAAATCACAAAAACAAACGAGCAAATTTTAAGTCTTATCAAGCGTTTTAAAGAGGGAAATTTAGAGCTTAATTTAGCCGAATTTGAAGTCTTGATAGAAAAAGCAAATTTCAGTGAAAGCGAGTATTTAGCCGTTGCAAAAATGTGCATCAAGCACTTTAATCCAGACGCAATTATTAATATTTTCTTAAAAATTAAAAACACTAAAAGTGAAGCCACAAGAGCCTATTTATATTTATTAGCCGAATTTTCTATGTTTGAAGAATTAGAAAATCAAATTAGAAATAAAGAAGAATTTACAGACTTTAAAGCCTTGCTTGTTTTAAGAGAAAAAAATATCAAGCTTGATTTAAATCGCATTATCTTATGATAAATTTTAACGCAAAACCTCTTTTTTTAGCACCTATGGCGGGTTTTACAGACCCTCCTTTTCGTAGTGTAGTGAAGCAATTTGGTGCTGATGTTACTATCAGCGAAATGATAAGCTCAAATGCCTTAGTTTATGAAAGCACGAAAAGTCTCAAAATGCTTGAAAAAACACCATTTGAAAAACCCTACATCGTGCAAATTGCCGGAGGGGATGAAGAAATTCTTAAAAAAGCAGTTTTAATGCTAAATGAGCTTGACTTCATCGATGGCATTGATTTTAATTGCGGTTGCCCTGTCAATAAAGTCGTAAAACAATGTGCTGGTAGTGCCTTACTTGAAAATTTAGAGCTTTTTAAAAAACTTGTTGGAATCATCAAAACATATAATAAAAAAAGCCTAACGAGTGTAAAATTTCGACTTGGTTTTAACGAAAAATATCCAGAAAAAATGGCACAAATTTGTGAAGAGCTTGGGGTGGATTTCATTAGCATACACGGACGCACAAGAAAGCAGCTTTATAGCGGAAAAGCAGATTATCACTCCATAGCCAAAGCTAAGCAAAGTGTTAAAATTCCAGTCATTGCTAATGGCGACATTAACGCACAAAATGCAGAAGAAGTTTTTAAAATCACTGCTTGTGAGGGCTTGATGATAGGTAGAGCTAGCGTGGGAAATCCTTGGATTTTTTACGAGATTAAAGAGGGTAAAAGCGTAGATGAGGCACTCAAAAAACGCATTATCTTAACGCATTTTGAGGAAATGATGAAGCACTATAAGGCTATGGGGGTAAGCATTTTTCGTAAGCATTTGCACGAATATTCTAAAGGGCATAAAGACGCTTCGGCTTTTAGAGATATGATAAACCGCATTGATGATGAGGCTTTAATGCGAACAAAAATAGAGGAATTTTTTTAAATCAAAAGAGTGTTTTACTCTTTTTTAACGAATTTTTGTTAAAATCTCTCATCAAACTTTAAAGGAGAAACGATGTTTGAATTAAGAAAATTACCTTACAATACTAATGCTTTTGGTGATTTTTTAAGTGCTGAAACCTTTAGCTATCATCACGGCAAACACCACCAAACTTATGTCAATAATCTTAACAATCTTATCCAAAATACCGAATTTGCTGGGAAAGATTTAGTAAGCATTATCAAAAACTCAAGCGGTGGAATTTTTAATAATGCAGCTCAAGTTTATAATCACGATTTTTATTTTGATTGCATTAGTCCTAGTCAAAGCACCTGTGAATGTCCAAATTTAAAAGCAGCTTTAGAAAAAAATTTTGGCTCATTAGAAAGCTTTAAAGACGAATTTATTAAAGGTGCGACAGGGGTTTTTGGCTCGGGTTGGTTTTGGCTTGTTTTAGATTCTAAAACGCAAAAACTTGAATTTGTAGGCACTTCAAACGCTGCTACGCCGATTTGTGATGATAAAATTCCTCTTTTAGTTGTCGATGTATGGGAGCATGCTTATTATGTCGATCATAGAAATGCTAGACCTGCATATTTGGAGAAATTTTACGCTCATATTAACTGGGCTTTTGTCGCTAAGGCTTATGAGTGGGCTTTGAAAGAAGGTATGAATTCCGTTAGCTTCTACGCAAACGAACTCCACCCTACAAAATGAGGCTTAGCCCTCATTTCTCTCTTTAAGCTTAGTGATAACTTCATTTAAGCTTAAGTTTCTATCACTCAACAAAACGCTAAGATGAAATAATAAATCAGCCGCCTCGCAGATAAGCTCTTCTTTGTCTCCAGCCACTGCCGCAAGAGCTGTTTCAACGCCCTCTTCACCAACTTTTTGTGCGATTCTTTTTGTGCCACTTTTAAATAAACTTGCCGTGTAAGAACTAACCTCATCAGCAAATTTTCTAGCATTTATCAAACGCAAAAGCCTTGAAAGGAAAACAAAATCCGCTCTTTTAGAAACTTCTTCAAAACAAGAAATATCGCCACTATGACAAGTGGCTCCAGCAGGATTAGCTAAAATCAAAATGCTGTCTTTATCGCAGTCAAGCCCCAAATCCACAATGTTTAAAAAATTTCCACTTTCCTCGCCCTTAAGCCACAAACGCTTTTTTGTGCGTGAGTAAAACACGACCTTACCTTCTTCTAAGCTCTTCCTTAACGCTTCTTCATTCATAAAGCCTAGCATTAAAACCTCGCTTGTGCGAAAATCCTGCACAATAACAGGCACTAAACCGCCCACTTTTTCCCAATCAAGCTCACCAACCAAGTCTTCAAATTTTTTCATCTTTTATCCTTTCAGCACTTTTTTTAAAATTTCTTCTAGTAAAACTAAATTTTCAAAATCCACCACATACCATTCTTTTGCTTTTTCAAAGGGCTTATCTTTCTCATCTAAAAGCCCCTTAAGCTTATCATAGCATTTTATAAAAAGCCTTTCATCACAGAGTAAAAACAAAGGCTTTCTTTCTGCACCCAAATGCACATAAATGCAGTAATCACCAAACATTTTTCTTGCGCTAAACTCAAAACCCAAATTTGTATTTTCAAGGCACTCTAGCACGAAATTTTTAAAATCTTCACTTGTCGCCATCAAAGCCTCACACTTACGCCCTTTTCTTTCAAAAAGCTTTTTAAATCCTTAATATCAATCAGCCTTTGATGAAACACAGAAGCCGCTAAAGCCCCATCAACGCCAAGCTCAAAAGCTTCTAAAAAATGCCCCATCTCTCCCGCACCGCCACTTGCGATTAAAGGCACGGAGCAAATTTCACGCACCGCTTTTAACTGCTCTAAATCATAGCCCTTTTTAACGCCGTCTTGATTCATCATATTAAGCACGATTTCCCCAGCCCCAAGCTCCACCGCCTCCTTAATCCACTCTAGCGTATTTTTACCGCTATGCTGACTTTTACTCTCATCGCCTGTGTATTTAAAAACCTTTAAATTTCCATTTTCATCTTTAAAACTATCCACACCCACCACAACGCACTGCGTGCCAAAGCTTTTAGCCAAACGCGTGATAAGACTAGGGTCATTTAAGGCGGGAGAATTAATTGAAATCTTATCCGCCCCACTGGCTAAAAGCTCTCTTGCGTCTTCTTCGCTCTTAACACCCCCAGCCACACAAAAGGGAATATTAATGCTTTTTGCCACCTTACTCACCCACTCACGGCTCACCCTTTGCTTTTTCGCACTTGCAGCTATGTCGTAAAACACAAGCTCATCAATGCCATTTTGCGAGTAAAATTTCGCAAACTCGACAATATCTCCCATATCTTTATGGTTTTTAAACTGCACTCCCTTTACAACCCTGCCGTCTTTAACATCTAAACAAGCAATAATGCGTTTTGTTAGCATCTATCCCTCCAAAATATGCTTTTCTTTAAGGTATTTTGCCATTTCCTCATCGCTTTTAATCTTATCAAAACTTGATTGAATTTTGATATTATTACCAACCTTAATTTGCTTATTAATATCCCCGATAAATTCTTTAAAGTCCTCATTTTTATCCACAAGCATATCGATAGTTTGCATATCTAAAGCTTTTTCTTTTGCACTTAAGACAATTTTAGAATTTGAAAATTCGCTGCCATCAAGCTGTATTACACCTATACCAAAGCTTTGATTAAGCCGTCTAAGCTCACTTAAAACCTCATCATCAATCTCTTTTAAAACAACCAAATAACCCTCATTTGCCCAGCTAGAATTACTTACGGCTTGAAAATAATACTCTTTCAAATTTGAAAAATTAATCGCGATTTTAAGCTCAAAAGAAAAGATTTTATAGCTATTGAGTTTCAAACTTTCTAAAAGCCCTAAAGTTTCATTTTGATAATCATCATAAGGAAAATACACCCCCACAATATCAGGGTAATTCCACTTATCCTTGCCACTCTCGCTTTTCTTGCTTTTCTCGTGATAAATGGTCTTGGAATTTAAGCGAAAATCAAGATTTTCATAAAGAAATTTCACAAGCAAGGGGTGCAAATCCCTTTCATTAAATTTAGTTTTTTCAAGTTTCACTTCTTTTTCTTCGCTTAAGTTTAAATTTATAAGCTCATTTTGTCTTGCTCTTAGCCAAAATGTCGTAGGTTGCTGAGAAACCCTAATAAACAAAGAATTTTCACGCTTTTCTCTTATGTCTGTATTTATGATATTTCTTAAAGTAGCAATAGGATTTTGTCCTATACTAAAAAGTTTTTTATGTAAATTTTTTTCATAAGCTTTTTGCCAAATTTCATTGACACTTAAGGGTTTTTGATTTTGCTTTAAAACCTCTTTGGCAAGTTCTTTATAAATCATTAATTGGTCAAACATCTTATCCCCTCCTCCACGCTAAAAATCCCCTCCAGCAAAGCCTTACCCACGATGACACCACCGCAAAGCCCCTTTAATTTTTTTAAATCCTCAAGTCCTGCCACGCCTCCACTTGCTTGAATATGAATTTGAGGGTAGTTTAAAGCAATTTGCTCGTAAAGCCCCACATTCACCCCGCTTAGCGTGCCGTCCTTTGAAATATCCGTGCATAAAATGTGCTTTAAACCCTCTTTTGCATAGAACTCAAGCACTTCAAAAAGCCTTTTCTCACTCGTATCCTGCCAAGCGTTTAAAGCGATGAAAAAGTCCTTTTTTGTAGGCTTTACATCAAGTGCAAGACAAATTTTTTCCGCTCCAAATTCACGCAAAAGCTCCACGCAAAGCTTAGGATTTGTAAGGGCTAAAGAGCCGACTACCACGCGGCTTGCTCCACTTTCAAGCAAAGCTTTAATCTCATCTTTCGTGCGGATGCCTCCGCCTACTTGCAAATTTACACTCACATTAGATGCAAGAGTTTTAATTAGCTCAAACTGCCTTTTGCTAGGCTCTTTCGCCCCACTCAAATCGACTAAATGAAGCCATTTTGCCCCCGCTCTCTCATACTCTTTTAACTTTTTTAAAGGCTTAAAATCGTAGCTTTGCTTACTCTCATACGCTCCCTTAACAAGCCTTACAACCTCCCCATCAATCAAATCAATCGCTGGTATCAGCTCACTTTTCATCTATTCTCCTGTATAAAATTTTTAAGCAAAAGCTCCCCCGCCTCGCCACTTCTTTCAGGGTGAAACTGCACACCGTAAAAATTACCCTTTTTCAAAGCCGCACTAAAAGGCTTAGAATACTCGCAAGTGGCTATGGTGTGTGCGTTTAAATCCACGCAAAAACTATGTACGAAGTAAAAATACGCCCCATTTAAACCCTTAAAAAGCACATCCTCACTTTTCACATCATTCCAACCCATATGAGGCAAAGAAAAGCCCTTTTTTTCTTCAAATTTCAAAGTCTTAAAAGGCATAATGCCAAGCGTTTTTTGCTCCAGCTCCTTGCTAAATTCGCCTAAAATTTGCATACCCAAACAAATACCAAGAAGGGGCTTTTGGGTCGTTTTGATAAATTCTATCAGTTTAAAATTTTCTAAATTTCGCATCGCCGTAGCCGCCGTGCCAACGCCCGGTAAAAAAAGCTTATCCGCCTTCTCAAGCTCTTTAATCTCCCTTGAAACCTCTGCTTTGTAGCCCAGCCTTTCAAGACTAAATTTCAAACTCGCCAAATTCGCACAAGCCGTATCAATGATGTAAAGTTTCATAATATACCTTTGTTTATGATAAATTTTGCGCTGCGTTTAAGCTCAATGCTATTATAATTTTTTATATCATTGAAAATAAATTCCCATATTAAAAATTCATCACTTCTTTTTTCAAAAAAGAGAGTTGTAATTTCTTTTTGCGTGTGAATGCTCCACTGCCTTAGAGGATAATAAAGCTGTCTAATAATGACATTTTGCGTCAAATTATTTTTAGCTTCCACTAAAACGATTTTTTCTCTACCCTCGAAACCACTATCCACTTCAGTTTGCACGGACTTAATCTTGATATTTTGATAAAGCTTAGTATTAAAATCAAATTCTGGTGTGTATTTGCGTCCCCTTATGACAAGACTTTCATCTTGCATAAAGGTGCGGATAAGACTTGAAGCATAAGCAAAATCTAAATGTTGCATTTCAGAATCACCCACACTCACACTTTTAAGTTCAAAATCTAGCTTACTTTTATAAGAAATGGCTTTCGTTTCTATGTTTGGTATATCTACATAACCATCACCTTTACAAAGGATATATTCGCCATTTTTAATCGGCAAAATAAATAAATCATTGTCTATAAAAACCTGCGGTCTATCCTCTCTACTATCTTGCTTACATAAAACACGCACTTCTTTTTGTGAAGTTTTTTGAAAATCCTTAACGCATAGTTTAATTTGCTCAGCACTCAAATAAAACGGTTCTTTTTTAAAATCGTGTTTAAAAATTTTTAAATCTTCATAAATTTTTTGCCAACTTTCATTATTTTTACTCATAATTTCCCTTAATCAAAAGTTCAGTGATTTCACCTCGTCTTTCACCCTTACAATTAATCGCTCTTTTTGCTTTAAGCTCTATGATTTCAAAACCTTTATAAAGCTCCCTAATAAAAGGGGTATTAGAATTACTTTGTAATACCTTAACGCCTTTAGAATCTAATTCTTTAAAAAGCTTTGCTAGTCGTATTTGCTCTTGTTCTAAAAATACATCCGTATAGCTTACAAAGCTTGAAGTCTTATTTAAAGGATAATAAGGTGGGTCAAAATAGATAAAATCATTTTTCTTTGCCCAGCCGCAAATTCTTTCAAAATCATTATCACAAATTTGTGTATTTTGCAAAGCTAAAGAGGCGTTTAAAAGCACTTCTTTTTCATAAATTTTAGGATTTTTATAGCTCCCTAAAGGAGTGTTAAACTCGCCCTTAGCATTATAACGACACAAGCCATTAAAACAAGTTTTATTAAGATAGATAAATCTAGCCGCTCTAAAAGTGCTATCCTCATTTACAAATTCTTTATTTCTATCTAAATTTCTTATAGTATAAAAATGCTCTTTGTTGTGATTTCTTTGAAAATTTTCTAAGATTTTTAAAAGCTCACTAAGATGATTTTGTAAGATTTTGTAGGTATTGATAAGCTCTTTATTTTTATCATTAAGAATTACATTATCTTTTAAAAATCCTTTTTGATAAAGAGTGAAAAATAAAGCCCCACCTCCCAAAAAAGGCTCAAAATAAGCTTTAAAATATTTTGGCACAAAAGGCATTATAAAAGCACTCAAAGCCCTTTTACCTCCAGCCCACTTAAGAAAGGGTTTGATTTGCATAGGTTTGTTTTCTACAAAATCTAAATTTAAACTTTTCACATCACCCCTTTAGAGCTTGCCAAATTCTCACTTTCTATCTTAATCGCCATTTTAAGAGCTTTAGCAAAGGCTTTAAAAAGCGCCTCGCATTTGTGATGGTCGTTTTTGCCCTTAACCCTTAAATGCAAACTCACCCCCAAAGCATAGCTTAAAGAGTAGAAAAAATGCTCTATCAGCTCTGTGCTTAACTCGCCTAATTTTTGCTTTTTAAATTTAGCCTTAAATTTGAGATGAGGGCGATTGCAAAAATCTAGCGCACAAAATGCCAAACTCTCATCCATAGGCAAAACAAAGCCATATCTTGCTATGCCTATTTTGTCCCCCAAAGCCTTTTTTAAAGCCTCGCCAAGTGCTAAGGCTATGTCTTCTACGCTATGATGCTCATCGACTTCTAAATCTCCCCTGCAAGAAAGCTCAAGTCCTATGCCACTATGCACGGCGATTTGCTCAAGCATATGGTCTAAAAACGCCACCCCACTATCAATTTTAACTCCGCCACCATTTAACGCCACTTTAACGCTAATATCCGTTTCCTTAGTCTTTCTTTTCACACTTGCACAGCGAAACGAGCTTAAAATTTGCTCCGTTATCTGCTCCCAAGAAAGCTCACCATATCTAAGCCCTCTTACACCCAAATTCTTTGCCAAGTCCATATCGCTTTGCCTATCGCCGATGACAAAACTTTGCTCTTCATCATATAAATGATACTTGATGTAATCCCCTAAAAGAGCGGTTTTAGGCTTCCTACAAGCACAATTTTCTTTTTCAAAATGCGGACAAATGAAAATTTCTTTAAATTCTATCCCACAGCTTTGCAAAATATCAAGCATTTTTTGATGAGGAATTTCAAAATTTTCCTTAGGAAAACTCGCCGTGCCAAGCCCATCTTGATTTGTAATCATCACAAAGCTAAAGCCAAATTTTTTAAGCGTTAAGAGTGCATTAATTGCACCTTTTTCAAACATCAATTTTTCAAGACTATCGACTTGAAAATCCTCTTTTGGCTCACATATGAGTGTGCCATCTCTATCGATAAATAAGATTTTCTCACTCATTTCTTAAAGCCTCTAAACGCAAACTTACCGCATTTTTATGGGCGTGTAGGCACTCAGCTTCCGCCATAAGCTCAACACTTTTAGCCAAATTTTTAAAACCATCAACACTTAATTCTTGCACACTCATCGTTTTCATAAAGTCCATTAAATTTAAACTTGAATGTGTTTTTGTAAGTCCGTAAGTTGGCAAAACGTGATTTGTCCCACTTGCATAATCACCCATAGATTCCGGAGAATACGCCCCCAAAAATACAGAACCGGCGTGCTTAACACCACTTAAAAGCTCTCTTGGATTTTGAGTTTGCAAAATCAAATGCTCAGGTGCATAAGCATTTGAAATTTCAAGAGCCTCATTTAAATCTTTAGCGATAAAAATCTTAGAATGCTCCAAACTTTTTAGGGCAATCTCTTTTCTAGGGAGCTTTTCAAGCTGAATCGTAAGCTCTTCTTGCGTCTTTTTAGCAAATTCTTTGCTTAAACACACTAAAATCACTTGCGAATCGGCTCCGTGTTCAGCTTGTGAAAGCAAATCACTTGCTACAAAAGTAGCATTTGCCGCCTCATCTGCAATGACTAAAACCTCGCTAGGTCCCGCTTGCATATCAATGCTAGCACCCATTATATCGCTACTTACTTGCCTTTTTGCTTCTGTTACAAAGGCATTTCCGGGTCCAAAAATCTTATCCACCTTTAAAACGCTTTGACTCCCATAAGCAAGGGCAGCGATAGCCCCCGCTCCGCCCATTTGATAGACCTCATCAACCCCGCAAAGTCTAGCACAAAAAAGCACGGTGTCGTTGATTTTAGCGGGACTTGCAAGAACGATTTTTTCACATTTTGCAATCTTAGCTGGGATGGCAAGCATTAAAGCCGTAGAAAAAAGAGGGGCTGAACCTGCTGGTATGTATAAGCCCACTTTTTCAATGGGTCGCGTTAAAAGCTCACACCAAACGCCCTTAGAGGTCTCTACTCTCACGCTTTCTTTAAGCTGGGCTTGGTGGAATTTTTTGATATTTTCGCAAGCTGTTTTTATCGCTTCTTTTAAGCTTTCATCAACTCTTTTTGAAGCCTCATTTAATTCTTCATTAGAAATTTTCACGCTAGAAATTTGAGCCTTATCAAATTTCAACGCTTGTTCTACTAAGGCTTCATCGCCTCTTTGTTTTACTTCGCTGATGATATTTTCAACGATGTCCTTAATCTCTTCTTTCACACTCATCACAGGACGCTTAAGAGCCTCGCGTTTTTGCTCTTGGCTTAAATTTTCATAAATTAATACTTGCATTTTCCTACCTCAACATCTTTTCAATCGGCAAAACCAAAATCGAACTTGCCCCCTCATCTTTCAAAGCCTCCATCGTCTCCCAAAATAAATTTTCCTTACTCACCATATGCAAGGCAACATTTTTATCATCGTGAGAAAGTGGGATTATCGTTGGCTTTTCCATACCTGGCAATAAATTTTGTATAGCCTCAAGCTTTTCTTTTGGAGCGTGAAGCATAATGTATTTACTCTCTCTTGCTTGTATCACGCCCTCCATACGAAGTAAAATTTTATCGACTAAATTTTGACAAGTATGATTTAGCGAGGCATTTTTTTGTATTAAACAAGCTCTTGATTCATACACCACCTTAACCTCTTTTAATCCATTAGCCTGTAAAGTCGCACCACTTGAAACCAAATCACAAATCGCGTCAGCTAAATTCGCACGAGGTGCTACTTCAACCGAACCTGTAAGCATACAATTTTTATAATTTACACCCTGTTCTTTCATAAATCTCTTTAAAAGTTGCGGATAAGAAGTGGCAATTCTAAGCCCCTCAAAATCTTTAATATCTTTATAGTCCTTATCTTGTGGCAAAGCCAAAGACAAACGACAATATCCAAAATCTAATTTTTTTAACAACTTAAATCCCACACCCTCATTTTGCGCTTCCCGCTCAAGAGCGTGTTCCTCTAAAACATTTTCCCCTATAATGCCTAAATCCACCACTCCGTCAAAAACAAGTCCGGGAATATCATCATCACGCACCCTTAAAATATCTAAAGCCAAATTTGTAGAACAAACAATCAAACTTTGCTCGTGTATGTGCATTTTAACCCCACATTCTCGTAAAAGAGTTAAAGAATCTTTTGAAAGTCTGCCTGATTTTTGTATAGCGATACGAAGACGCTCTTGCATAATTTTCCTTAGTCAATGAAATTAATTTAATTTTAACGAAAATAATTGAATTTTTGGCAAGGTTTAAAAAAACATAGGAAAAGTTTAAAAATGAGAGAAAAAATTTAAAATCAATTTAGTGGAAAAATCCACTAAATTTAAGCTACAAACTCGATGAAAGCCATTTCAGCCGCATCACCACGACGAATTCTTGTTTTGATGATTCTAGTGTAACCACCTTTTCTATCTTTAAATTGCGGAGCAATTTCATTAACAAGTTTGTTTGTCGCATATTTATCTTGCAAAGAAGCAAAAACGGCTCTATGTGCGTTAAAATCACCCTCTCTAGCTCTAGTTATCAGTCTTTCAACATAACCTCTTAACTCTTTAGCTTTAGGCAAGGTTGTTTCGATTTTGCCACTATTAACAAGAGCTATGGTTAAATTCTTTAACAAAGCTGCGCGATGCGATGAAGTTCTACCAAGTTTTCTATATCCGTGTTTATGTCTCATTATTTATCCTTTGAGTTCTTCAATTTTTTTCTTAAGCAAATCTTTATTATCACTCAATTTAGAAGTGCCAACTGCAAAGCCTATGCTCTCCATAACACTCTTAATTTCATCTAAAGATTTCTTACCTAAATTTTTAAGTCCAGCTAGTTCATTTACACTCATAAGAGCCAACTCACCTATATAAACAACTCCAGCTTTTTCAAGACAATTATAGCTTCTAGCACTCAAATTTAAATCCGTAATGTTTTGAAGAAGCTTAGTATTTTCAAGCTCGTTGTTACTCGCTTGTGTTTTAATCATACTTCTAACATTAGTAATTTTATCAAACACGCTTAATTGCTTATACATCGCCTCCAAAGCATTTTGAAAAGCTTCATTTGGAGTGATTTGCCCGTCTGTTGTGATGGTTAAAACCACCTTTTCATAATCAGGATTATCTTCAAATAATACCTTTTCTATATCATAAGTCGCCTCTCTTATAGGGGTGAAAAAAGCATCAAGAGCTATAAATTTGTCATCATTTAAAAGCTCTTTAATCTCCTCGCTTGGCACATAGCCTATCCCTTTTTCTATAATAAGCGTAAATTTAAGCTCAGCGTCCTCATTGATAGTAGCTAAATAAGCGTCCTCATTGACAACACTCACTTGCTCATTGTCCAAATCTCTGCCGTGAATTTCCTTTGGTCCCTTAAAATAAAATTCAACAACTTCTTTATCACTATCGCTTTTAAGCTTAAAGCGAAGTTTTTTAAGATTAATGATAAAAAGTGCGACATCCTCAAGCATACCACGCATACTATCAAATTCGTGCGCAACACCATCAATGTGAATAGCTGTAGGCGCATAACCTACCGTGCTAGTATAAAGCAAACGGCGTAGAGGGTGTGCCAAAGTAATGCCATAGCCTATTTCAAAAGGCCAAGCGCTAATCTTAGCACTTGTATCACTCAAACTTTCTATGGTAAATTCAGTCGGTGTATAAGCAGATGTTGTTATATGTCTCATATCTGCCCCTTCTTACTTAGAATAAAGCTCAACAATAAATCTTTCCTCAACAGGAATGATTACCTCTTCTCTTTCTGGTTTTCTTGTGAAAATTCCATATCTCTTATCTTTTTCCACATCAACCCAAGCCACTATACCTGTTTGAGCCGTTAAATCAATCGCTCTTGAAATTTGAGGGTTATTTTTACTTTTTTCCGCAATTTCAATCTTAGCTCCCGCCTCAACTCTAAAACTTGGGATATCCACCCTTCTGCCATTAACTAAAATATGTCCGTGTGTTACAAGTTGTCTTGCAAAACGGCGTGTTGTTGCAAAGCCCATTCTATAAACGACATTATCAAGTCTTTGCTCTAAAAGTTGGATAAGTAAAACCCCTGTATTGCCATCTTTTCTAGCCGCTTCGGCAAAAAGCCTTCTAAACTGCTTTTCACTCACACCATACATAAATTTTGCTTTTTGCTTTTCTCTTAATTGAAGTCCATACTCGCTTATTTTGCCTCTTCTTGCTCCGTGCTGACCCGGTGCATAAGGACGCTTATCAAGCGCACTCTTACCCGCTAATCTTCTCTCGCCCTTTAATGCAAGGCTTACTCCAAAGCGTCTTTCTAATTTCTCTACTGGTCCTCTATATCTTGCCATATTATTCTCCTAAATTTATTCTTAGACGCGGCGGCGTTTAGGTGGTCTGCAGCCATTGTGAGCTAGTGGAGTAATGTCTTTTAAGAAAATAACTTTTATACCCTCCATAGCACCTACGCTTTTAACAGCAGTTTCTCTACCACTTCCCGGTCCTTGCACTTTAATGCCCACTTCTTTAATGCCGTGTTCTTTTGCCTTAGTTAAAGCACTTTCTACGGCTTGTTGTGCTGCGTAAGGAGTTGATTTTTTAGAACCTTTAAAGCCTAATCCTCCCGCACTCGCCCAAGCGATAGCATTTCCCATCTCATCAGTAACAGTAACCATAGTATTATTAAAAGTCGCACTGATATAAACGATGCCTTTGGCTATATTTTTCTTTACGATTTTTTTCTTTACGATTTTTCTTTTTGCCATTCTCTATCCTTATGATTTCGCGCCTACGGTTTTTCTCTTGCCTTTGCGTGTTCTAGCATTAGTTTTTGTTTTTTGCCCACGCACAGGAAGACCTTTTCTATGTCTTAAGCCTCTAAAACTTCCCAAATCCATCAAAGCCTTGATATCCATAGCTACTTGTTTTCTCAAATCCCCTTCAACCATATAGTTTTCTTGGATTTCTTTACGGATAGCTGCTGCCTCATCTTCACTTAACTCATGTACCCTTTTATCATAAGAAATTCCTGTTTTATCCAGAATCTTTCTTGAAGTGAAAAGCCCTATACCATAAATGTATGTCAAACCATACTCAACCCTCTTTTTCTTTGGTAAATCAACACCTGCAATACGAGCCATATTTATCCTTGTCTTTGTTTATGTTTTGGATTTTCGCAAATAATGCGAACAACGCCCTTACGGCGCACCACCTTGCACTTGTCGCACATCTTCTTAACGGAAGGTCTAACTTTCATCGTCAAGCTCCTTAAATAAATTCGCATTTTATTTCCTGTGAGCGAGGCTTAAGCCAACTATTTTCAAAACAAATGCCAAATTTTGAAAATACTTTTTTTGCAAAGTGACTCACAAAAATGCGAATTATACTTAAATAGAACTTTAATTTTGCTTAGTTTAAGTTTCCCTTTTACGCTGTATAAATTTTCACACTAAGCTTTGAGGTAATCCTACAAATTTAAAGACTATTTTAATTGCTTTTTTGTAAAATCCTCATTTTATAAAAGGATGGTGATGGATTTAACAGATTTGCCCTATTTTTTAGTGGGGATAATTTCTGGCATAGCTTCTGGGCTTTTTGGCATAGGTGGAGGAATGATAATTGTCCCAACTATGCTTTCTTTAGGCGTTAGCTCACATCACGCAGTGGCAATTTCTGTTGTGCAGATGATTTTCGCGGCACTTTTTGGCTCTTATCTTAATCATAAAAAGAAAAATCTTGATTTTAAAGATGGCATTTATATAGGACTTGGCGGACTTTTTGGGGCAAGTTTTAGCGGAATTTTAGTCAGTCATCTTAGTGATATTGCCCTAACGGCGATATTTTTATGTGTAAGTTTTGCTTTCTTTCTAAAATATGCCCTTGGGGTTAAAAACACAACACATCACGCAAAAAGAAGTCAATTTTCTAAAAATTTCATTTTGTTTGCCGCTGGAACTTTTACGGGAATTTTTGCCATATCTTTAGGTATAGGTGGAGGACTTTTAATCGCCCCTATTTTGGCTTATTTTCTAGGGTATGATAGCAAAAAAGTCGTGCCTATTTCTCTCTTTTTTGTTGTATTTGCTTCCTTTGCTGGACTTCTTTCTTTCATCAATGCAAACATCATCAATTTTGAACTCGCACAAAAAGGTTTTATCGTAGGTATAGCCTCGATGATAGGCGTTTTTATGGGGATTAAAATCATAGAAAAAATGCAAATTTCTTCACATTTTAAAATTTTACTTCTTGTTTATGCCACCTCGATAGCGATGACAGCTTACTCTTTAATGAAAAAACTTGGCTGGTTTTAACTAAATTTTGCTAATAAGGATTTAAATGAAGCGTATTTTCAAACTTTTGCTAACTTTAAGAGATAGAGAAATTTTAAATTATTCCGCAGCTCTTAGCTTTTATTCCATTCTTTCACTCATTCCTATTTTATTTGTCTGTTTTTCTGTCTTTACGCAAATTCCAAGCTTTGAGGCGCATTATGAAAAAGCAAAAAGCGTGATTTTCACCTTTTTAATCCCCGCACAGCAGGACTTAGTCGCTGGATATTTAGACACCTTTTTAAAAAATAGTGTAAATTTAGGCATAATGGGACTTATCGCTATGGCTTTTACTTCGCTTGCTTTCTTTTCGGGTTATGATTTTGTAGCAAATCGCATCAGTCAAAGTGAGCCAAAAGGACTTTGGGCGAGCATTAGCTCTTATTGGACACTACTTACTCTTGTGCCACTTGGGCTAGGACTTAGTTTTTACATTTCTTCTTTTATCCAGCAAACTTTAGATGATTATCACATAGGTTTTAATTTTTTTGAAATTTTACCCTTTGTTATCATTTGGGCTTTATTTTTTATCTCATATTCAAGTTCATTGCATCAAGTAAGTCTTAAAAATCTTGCCCTTACTTCCTTTTGTGCGGGGGCTATTTGGTATATAGGTAAAAATTTATTTGTCTATTATATAGTGTATAATAAAACTTATGCCAGTGTTTATGGCTCATTTTCGACCATACTTTTCTTTTTTATTTGGATTTATATTTCTTGGGTGATTTATCTTTTTGGACTTAAAATTTGCTTTTTTTTAAATGAAAATGAAGGGGATAAGATTAAGCAAAATGCAAAAAAACGCCAAAGCTCTAAAACGAATTCCAAGCAAACTAAATAAAAGATAAGTGCAAAAAGCCCAAAAAGGCACAATACAATTTGTGGAATGGAACTTAAAAGCGAAAAAACTAAGCAGCACTTCATCTAACACAAAACCTAAATTTATGAGATGTAGAAATAAAACCAAAGGATAAAAAAGCACAAAAATAAGACTTAAAAAGATAGCCAAAAACTGCTGATAAGAAATAAGCGGGAAAAAATAAAGCACAGGGATAATCATCATCAAAAAAGTCCAAACATTGACCAAAACAAGATTCACAAAAGTGCTAAAGAATTTTGCAAAATGATGTAAATATAAAAAAATATAAAAAACCCCCAAAACAGAAAAGAAAAATCCCACACTAAAAAGCAAATTTGGATAAAGACTAATGCAGATTAAAACACATAAAAATAAGTTAAAAAAGCTCAAAATTTTAATATTTTTAATGAGTAAATAAAACCCAAAAAGTGCCATCACCAAAGAACGCGTAAAGCTCGGCACAAAGCCTATCAAATACGCATAAGCAAAAAGCAAGATAAAAATAAAAATGCTCAAATCAAATCTTAAATTGCGGTAGGGAAAATAACGCTTTTGAAAAAAGCTATAAAGTGGAGCTAGAAGAAAGAAGATTAAACTAAACAAAAGTCCAATATGATAACCACTAATAGCAATTAAATGCGCGATACCATAATGATTCACATCATTTCTTAATTCTTTTGAAATACTCTTAGCAAAAAATAAAGCCCCGTAAAATTCCTGCATTTTTTCATTTTTATGCTGATTTAAAAAATAGCTTATAATAGCGTTTTCTTTAGGTTTAGATAGGATTTCAAAATCATAACTTGGAGCATAGAAACTTTTAGCAAGATAGTCCTTAAAATTGACATCTTCATTAATAATTTTTAAACTTAAAAGCTCATTTTTACTTAAATTTAAATCCTTATAAGTGGTCGTGTAAAAATTAAAATCCCTCGCCTTTAGTTTTAAAACAAAATATTTTTTGCCATTTTTCTTAAATTTCGCATAAATATTTTCAAGCTTTGCTTCTTTAATGAAAAAGTGTTTTTGCTCTTTAAAGTTTAAAAATTTTTGATATTCTAAAGTTACATTAAAAAGAAAGATAAGCCCACAAGCTAAGATTAAAAAAAGAAATTCTTTTAAAGATGTCAAAAAAGAATTTCTAAGAAGCATTATTTTTTAGAAAAACGCACGAGATAAAACCAAATAAGTGCAACTAAAACCACTAAAAATAAAGGCGTAGCGTAACTATAACGCCCAAATTCCTCAAAGATTTTTTCGACTAAATATCCAAAACTAAAAGCCACATAGCCTAAAATTCCAGCCCAAAGCAAACTTGCTAAAGTATTAACGATAAGAAATTTTTTAAAATCATACTTCGCAAGAGCTGCAGCTATGGGGATAAAGGTTTTTAAACCATAAACAAATTTTTGAATAAAGAGTAAGGTTGTGCCGTATTGCTTCATTTTAAGCATAGCAAGAGCAAGTTTGCGGCGATGTTTTTTAAAATAAGGCATTAAGTCTTTTTTGCCATATTTTCCCATCATATAAAGCAAGGTCGAGCCTAAAGTATTCGCAACAAAAGCAACCAAAATACACCATTGAAGCTCCATTTTACCAAGTGAGCTTAAAACTCCAGCCGCTAAAATTCCTACCATTCCCCCTCCCAGAGAATAAACAAATAAAATCACATAACCATAACGCAAAAGCGTATCAATCATATCTTGCATAAATGTCCTATTTAGCGTATTCTACAGCTCTTAATTCGCGTATGACATTAACTTTAATTTCGCCCGGATATTGCATTTTCTCTTGTATCTCAGCAGCAATTTCTTTTGCTAAAAGTGTCGCTTCATCGTCATTAACAAGCTTTGCATTTGCAATCACCCTAATCTCACGCCCAGCATTAATCGCATAAGCGTTTTTAATGCCTTCTTTACTCTTAGCAATGTCCTCAAGCTCATTTACCCTCTTTAAAAAAGCTTCTAAAACTTCGCGTCTAGCACCAGGTCTTGCCGCACTTAGCGTATCAGCCGTGCAAACGGCGGCACATTCTATACTTAAAGCATCTTCGTGTCCGTGGTGTGCGTAAATAGCGTTAATCACCGCTGGATGTTCTTTATAACGCTTACAAAGCTCCGCCCCTAAATCCACATGAGAGCCTTCAAAATCGTGAGTTAAAGCCTTGCCTATATCGTGTAAAATTCCCGCCCTTCTTGCTAAAGTCTCATCGCCTCCACACTCAGCCGCAATAATACCCGCCAAATGTGCAACCTCCAAAGAATGCGCAAGGGCGTTTTGTCCATAACTTGCGCGGTATTTGAGCTTACCGATGAGCTTGGCGATTTCAGGATGCATTTTGCCAAGCCCCAAATCCATAATGATAGTTTGTCCCTCTTCCAAAATACTATTTTCAAATTCTTTACAAACTTTTTCATAAATTTCTTCAATGCGTGCAGGTTGTATGCGTCCATCTTCGACCAAAAGTTCAATCACCTTAGTCGCAATGGCACGGCGGTAGAGATTAAAACAACTCACTATAATAGCACCCGGGGTATCATCAATGATAATATCCACCCCTAAAACCATTTCAAGAGTTTTAACATTACGCCCCTCTTTGCCGATAATCCTACCCTTTAACTCATCGCTTTTAATGTTAATAACATTAATAAGTCTTTCCGCAGCAAATTCCCCAGCAAAACGCGAAGTCGCTTGAGCGATGATATAATTTGCCTTTCTCTTTGCCTCACTTTTCGCTTCCTCTTCATATTTACGCACGATGTGAGCGATTTCAGCACGTGAGCTTTCCTCAACCTTTTTTAAAAGTAAATTTTTAGCCTCATTTTGCGTTAAACCAGCAGAATGCTCAAGCACCCTTAAAGTCTCATCAAGCTTATCTTGATAAAGCTTTTTAAGCTTTAAACTATCATCGCGTAAGTCTTGCATTTCTCTTTTATTTTTAGCAATCTCTTCTTCTTGCACACGCACCTGTTCTTCATAGCGTGAAAGTTTTTGCTCTTTTTTATGTAGCTCATCAAGCTTATGGTTAAAATCTTTTTGATTCTTATGTGCTTTTTCCTCGTAACGCTTTTTTGCTTCAAGTTCGGCATTTAAAACGGAATTTTTCGCATCTTTTAAAACAAGCTCGGCTTCGTATTCTATGGCTTTTGCCTTTGCTTTTGCTTGTGTGATAAAAATTTCGTGTTTGGCGTCATTGATTTTCTTAGCGACTAAATACCCAAGTCCCACACCGATTAAAACGGCGATAAATGCGGTTAATGCTATCATTTTTTAAATCTCTCTTAAAATATTTTCTATAAGGGCTTAGATAAAAATTTGCACTCATATCATATTCTTGTGTTATTTTTTTTTCACTCAAAGCTGTGATACTTTGCACAAAAACGACCAAAGGCTTATGTTTTAAATTTGCGAAAAATCTGTCATAAAAACCCTCGCCGTGTCCTATTCTTTTCATATCTTTATCTATGCCTATCACAGGCACAAAAGCCACATCAAGCGTGGTATCAAAAAAAGAATTATTTGGCTCTAAAACCCCAAACCTTTTTTTAAAAAAAGGTAGCCTTAATTTTACAATCTTTAAACTTTTATCTTGCATAAATGGAGCAAAAAGTTTGCAATTTTGACTCAAAATTCTACGAAAACGCACCAAATTTGGTTCATAAGATAGTGGCAAAAAAATCAGCACATTTTTCGCCTTATAAAAACGGATAATTCTAAGACATTCTTTAAAGATAAAATAATCATTTTTATAGTGCAATTTAGCATTTTGTTTTAATCTTTTTTTTTGAACTTGCCTAAAAAGTTCTTTTTGCATACAAATCCTTTATTTACTCTTACTTGGTTATAATTTTAGCATTTTACAACAAAAGGAAAGTTTGAAATTTAATGCAAAAGATACTTTTAACGCTCATTTTACTTTTATTTTTCACAGCGTGTAGTAGTGAAGAAAAAGAAGCTAAAGATTTAAATTCTACAACTGAAGCAAGTTTTACTCAGGGAGAAAATTATAATTTTGACTTAAGCTTAAATGATGGCACCACGCTTTTTATCCAAGTCAAAGATGGGAAAATGCAGTTTGATACACAAGATAAGGCTACGCTTTTTATCTTTTTTACAACTTGGTGTAAGCCTTGCATTTCTCAAGTGCCACATTTAAATAAATTAAAAGAAAAATATCAAGACCAGCTCCAAATCATAAGCATTTTGCTTGAAGATAAAAGTCCTGAAGACTTAGCAGCTTTTAACGCACAAAATAATTTGCATTATAAAATAGCTAGTGGAGAAGGAAACTATCTCTTTGCAAAAGCCTTAGGCGGAATCAATGGAATTCCTACGATGTTTTTATACGCAAAAGATGGAAAATTATTTAAACATTACTTAGGAGTTGTGCCTGTGGAAATGCTTGAAATCGACATTTTAGAGGCGATATAATGCTAAATTTTTTTAAAAAAAGCCTAGCAAAAACTTTAGAAAACATCACAAAAACAAAAGCAAACAACAAGATTTCTAAAGATTTGCTAGAAGAAATTTTGCTTGAAGCGGATGTAAGTTATGACATAGTTGAGGAAATAATTTACTATCTACCGCCGAGCGAAGAGGTTAAAAAAGATGATTTAAAACGCGTTATGGGGGCATATTTTCTTTATGAAAAACCTGAATTTAGCACACAAAAACCTTTTGTAGAGCTTATCTTAGGCGTTAATGGAGCAGGTAAAACCACAAGCATAGCTAAACTTGCAAATTTATATAAAAAACAAAATCAAAAAGTCATTTTAGGAGCTTGCGATACTTTTCGTGCAGGGGCAATTGAACAGCTTCGTTTATGGGCTGAAAAAATCAATGTTGAAATCGTCCTTTCAAATCAAGGACACGACCCATCAGCCGTAGCTTTTGATACCATTTCAAAGGCTAAAGCAAGGGACTTTGATAGGGTTATACTCGATACGGCTGGAAGATTGCAAAATCAAAAAAATTTAGCCAATGAATTAGAAAAAATCGTAAGAATTTGCTCTAAAGCTATGGATGGTGCTCCGCATAAAAAAATCCTCGTGCTTGACGGCACACAAGGTAATGCGGGGATTTTACAAGCAAAAGCTTTCAATGAGCTAGTAAAACTTGATGGGGTTATCATCACAAAACTTGATGGCACAGCAAAGGGAGGCGCACTTTTTAGCATAGCTAGAGAGCTTGAACTGCCTATTTTTTATGTGGGTGTGGGAGAAAAAATGGACGATTTATATGAATTTGACGCAAATGCCTACTTAGACACACTTTTAGAGCCTATGTTTGAATAGCCACATCTACATCAACCTAATAAACTAAAAAATTCCAAAATAACCTAGTTTAATAAGTGAGTTTCAACCCACCTATTAAACCAAAAATAAAAATCCAAGACTAATTACCAAACCTGTAAAAAGAAGAGTGATGACACAATAGCCCATAATATCTTTCGCACCAAGTCCCGCAATAGCAAGAGCAGGTAAAGCCCAAAAAGGCTGAATCATATTAGTCCAAGCATCTCCCCAAGCAATAGCCATAGAAGTTACCGCAGGACTTATACCAAGCTCTAGTCCAGCAGGTATCATAATCGGCGCTTGCACAGCCCACTGCCCTCCGCCTGATGGCACAAAAATATTAACAAAACCTGCACTCCAAAAAGCAAAAAGTGCAAAAGTATTAGAATTTGAAATACTGATAAAAAAATGCGATAACACACTTGCCAAACTCTGCTCCCCACCAGCGACCATCATACCGATAATTCCCGCATAAAAAGGAAATTGCAGTAAAATTCCTGCCGCATTTTTAGCAGCAGTATTGATAGCTTTGATATACAAGGCAGGTTTTTTGTGTAATAAAATTCCCAAAAATAGAAAAATCATATTTAAAACATTTAAATCTAAATCCCCACCCTTAGCAAAATGCGACACGATATAAACAAAACCCAAAGTAGAAATAGCAACACTAACTAAAAAACTATTTTCAAGCCAGACGGCTAAACTTTTATCCTTGCTATGATTGATAATCTTTAAGTCTTTATTTTCTCGCTCTAAAAGCCTTTTGTCAATTTCTAAAGTGTTCTCTTTAGTTGGGTGGATAAAGGCAAGTAAAAAAGGTAAGCATAAAACAATAATAGCGATGATGGTAAGATTAAAGCTTGAAAATATCGTCATAGAGCTAGGGATACTCTCACTCAAAATTCCCGCTGTGCTTTTCGATAAAGCTTCGCCTCCACTCGATAAGGTCAGCGGTATAGAGCCTGAAAGTCCGCCGTGCCACACCACAAAACCAGAATAAGCCGCCGCAATGAGCAAACGATAATCCACACCCCTAACTTTTTTTGCAATTTCCTTTGCAAAAATCGCCGATATAACCAGTCCAAATCCCCAATTTATAAGATTAGCCACAAGCCCAAGAAAACTTACCATCAAAATCGCACTAAAATAACCCTTAGGTATATCAGCAAGTCTTTGCAAAAAAGTGGATATGATTTTCGCACTTGCTAGGGCTTGCCCTAAAACTAACACTAAAGCCATTTGCATAGAAAAAGCAAGTAAATTCCAAGCACCATTACCCCAGTTTTGCACGATTTGCAAAGGCTCTTGACTTGTAAAACCCAACACCGATAAAAAAACAAAAAGCGTCAAAACAACCACTAAAACAAAAGAATCAGGAAGCCATTTTGACGCTAAATTGACACAAATTTGAGTAAAGGATTTTAACATTAAACACCTCCTAGCCTGACTTTAAATTCCGCTTCGGTTTTAGCTTGTAATTCTTCCAAACTAACCCCTTGCATTAATTCCACCAAAAACATTTCATTATTTTCAAATTCAAAAACTCCAAGCTCTGTAATGAGTTTATGAACCACAGCTTTTCCCGTCAAAGGTAAGCCGCATTTCTTCTTTACCTTACTTTCTCCGTGTTTATTCGTATGCTCCATAACCACCACTATACTTTTAGCACCGCTTACTAAATCCATAGCCCCACCCATTCCTTTGACAAGTTTGCCCGGTATCATATAGTTAGCCAAATCTCCACTTTGAGACACTTCCATTCCTCCCAAAATCGCCAAGTCAATATGCCCACCGCGTATCATTGCAAAGCTCTCAGCACTATCAAAAAAGCTAGCGCCCTTGACTGCCGTAACAGTTTCCTTGCCCGCATTAATCAAATCTGCATCCACTTGCTCCTTAGTGGGATAAGCACCTATACCCAAAAGCCCATTTTCCGACTGCAAAAAGACCTTTAAATTTAGCTTTTCTATCTCATCGGCGATAAGCGTAGGAATACCTATACCAAGATTAATATACATTCCATTTTGAATTTCTCTAGCTGCTCGTTTAACTATAAGTTCTTTTGACATCTTTTATCCTTTTGTGATGATTTTTTCTATGCGCTTTTCATAATTTTCGCCACAATAGACAAAATCGACATAAATTCCGCTCAAATGGACACTATCAGACTCGATTTCATCGACGATTTCTTCCACTTCTGCTAGGGTAATTTTGCCCGCCATCGCACAAAGAGGGTTAAAATTTCTCGCCGTTTTATTGAAGATAAGATTTCCAAATCTATCTGCCTTTTGCGCCTTAACCAAAGCAAAATCCCCCTTAATCGCTTTTTCTAAAATATAAGTTTTCCCCTCAAATTCCTTATGCTCTTTACCTTCTGCGACCAAAGTCCCCACACCCGTTTGCGTATAAAAGCCCGCTATACCAGCTCCCCCTGCTCGAAGCTGCTCGGCTAATGTGCCTTGGGGTGTAAGGATAACTTCAATTTCACCGTTGATAAATTGCTGCTCGAAAGTTTTATTCTCCCCCACATAAGAAGCGATGATTTTTTTAATTTGCTTGTTTTGAAGCAAAATTCCCAAGCCAAAATCATCTACGCCACAATTATTACTCACTATGGTTAAATTTTTAACCCCAAGTTCTTTAATTTTTGCAATGGCATACTCAGGTATCCCACATAAACCAAAACCCCCAACCAAAAGCGTTACGCCGTCTTTTATGTCTTTAAAAGCAAGATCTAAATTTGTAATTATTTTATTCATTTTTACCTTTCTATCTCAACTACAGCAGCAATTCCCTGTCCGCCACCAACGCACAAAGTCGCCAAACCTAAATTTTTGCCCCTAGCTCTTAAGGCATAAATAAGACTTACCAATATCCTTGCTCCACTCGCACCTATGGGATGTCCCAAAGCAATAGCCCCACCATTAACATTTACCCTATTTACATCAGCCCCAAGCTCTCTAAGCGTGGCTAAACTTTGGGCTGCAAAAGCTTCATTTGCCTCTATAAGCTCCATATCATCAATACTTAAATCAAGTTCTTTAAGCACCTTTTTCGCCGCAAAAGCCGCACCTATACCCATAATGCTAGGCTCTACACCCACACTAGCAAAACCTTTAAGCTTCGCTAAAATGGGTAAATTTAACTCAAGTGCTTTCTCTTTAGAACTTAACAATAACATAGCTGCCCCATCATTAACCCCCGAAGAGTTACCAGCGGTAACAGAGCCATTTTTATCAAAGGCAGGTTTTAAACGCGATAAAGCTTCTAAATTTGCATCTTTACGCACAAATTCATCTTCACTAAAGATAAATTCTTTTTTCTTATCTTGAATTTTTAAAGGCAAAATTTCCGCCCCAAAGGCTTTATTTTCAATAGCTTTTGAGGCTTTTAATTGAGAATTGAGCGCAAATTCGTCTTGCTCTTCGCGTGAAAGCTCATATTTTTTAGCTAAATTTTCTGCGGTAATGCCCATATGACAATCACTCAAAGCACACCAAATTCCATCTTTAATCATACTATCGATTAAATTTTGATGCCCCATTTTATAACCAAGCCTAGCATTTTCAAGTAAAAAAGGCGATAAAGACATATTTTCAACACCGCCACATAAAAGCATATTTGCATTATTAAAACGAATCGAGTCAAAGCCAAGCTGGACAGCTTTTAAGCCCGAACCGCAAAGCATATTAACAACAAAAGCCGTTTTTTCCAAGCTTACACCACTATTTATAAGAACTTGTCGCGCCACATTTTGCCCACAACCCGCCCCCAAAACTTGTCCCAAAATAAGCTCATCAATCAAATTTTTATCTAATCCCACTTCATCAAGCAAAGATTGAGAAAGTGAACTTGCAAGCTGGACGGCTGTTGTCTGCTTTAAACTGCCTAAAAAAGAGCCGATAGCTGTCCTTTTTGCAGCCATTATAACCACTTCTTGTGTTTTCATCACTTCTCCTTTTTATTTAAAAATTTAAAATAACTTTAATTAATAAATCTAAAAAAGAAAAAATATTTTCAAACAATCAAAACAAAATATTACTTTTGGTAACATTTATTGTAAAAAAAAATTAAAATAACTTGATATTTTTGTTTGTGTAAAAAGTTACAAAAAGTAATAATTTCTACCTTATTGATAACAAATTTCTTAAATTTACCCATACAAATATTTAATTTCGAGTTTTAAATTAAGACTTAATTTTAAATATTATTTATTGTTTTGTTTTATACTTATTCAAATTTAGATAAAACCTAAATAAAATCTTTAACACGAGGAAAAAATGAACCAGTCAACTATCACATTGATTGCAACGATAAAAAGATTTATCAATTATTGTTCTTACCAAGTTGAAACACTTGTGGGGGGGGGGGGGGTAGTAAGCCCTGCACTTTAAAATTTCAATTTTCTTTCTTACTCATAAAAACCTTACTTAAATCTTCAAATTTAAAAGCCTATAAAGAAGTAAAACCTCTTTTAAAAACACCTTATATTCCTTTAAAAATTTTACTTTTACAAAATTTATCTTTTGTCTCACAACATTTTGATGAAGTCAATTTATGGCTCAATTCTAAAGAATTTAAAGACAAATATGAAAGGGAAAACCACCCTTATCCTCCTTTGTTAGACCCTGACAAGCTTAATGATGAAAATTATATTTTAAATTATGAGAAAATTCCTGCTGAAAAAGCTTGGGAAATGAATTTGCCTTTGCCGAGAGTTTATAAAGCCGTCTTTTTCATTTTTGGAGCTTCTGCTCATGGAACAATTTGGGATTTTTTTACAAAAAGCTTTGATCTAAGTTCTATTTTTGTAACAGGTGAGTGGGATCAGCTTTATATTTCAAACTTCTATTCCATAAAGCAAAAAGATGCTGCTGTTTTTTCTAAATTTTTTGGTAGATATGACATACAGCAAGATTATAAAAAAATCTATCTTGCTTCACATTTACCTTTTTTGATATTAGTAAGAGACCCTATAAGTCGTTTGAAAACTATGGTTAATCACGGAGGATATAGAGATGTCGCCATGATAGAAAACACAACTTTTCATCTTAATGATAACATTGACGAAGTTTTAGATAGGAGAAGATTTCACAATTATTCTTTGTATCCCAATACAGAAGAAACTATGCCTTATTTAATAGAATGTGCTAAAAATGTCAATTTCTCCTATACTAGCACAGCTGAAATTTGCGAAAAACAAGTATATTACATGGATGCTAATGAAGTTAATTCCGATAAAGTAATGGAAAGTATGAGGTTTTATGCCAAGTTTTTTGATAAAGACTTAGATGAGGAAAGATTAGAGAGCTTGGAGGGGTATTTGAAAGAAAAGAAATTTAATCTTTTAACATACATTATTCCTCTTACAATGCAAATTTCCTTAAATGAAGAATTTTTAAATATAAACATAGGACTTAAATTTTTACACAAATGTCCATCGCGCCAAAGTATCGCAAAAGAAATTTTTTCTAAAGATTATGAAATTTTAAAAATTGTGGATTTTACTATGTCAAATGAAGAATTTTTGAAATTAAAAAAAGATGAAAAATTATTTCGAAAAGCAAAATCCTACCTAAATGACTTTATACTTTGCTTAAGCGATAAATATAAAGCTTATGAAAAGCATTTTCAAAAAGAAACAGATATTTTAACTTATTTTAAAACACATAGACAAGAGGCTTTGATATTTAAAAAAGTATTTGACAAAGAATTTACCCACATTAAAGCAAATCGCCCTGACATCGTAGCTTCGTGGAAGTATTATGGGGAATTTGAGAGGATGTGTGAGAGAGGTAGTTAAACCACACCTCTAATTTAATCTTTTAAAGCCTTATACATTTTTTGACAAAGTTTTAAATTTAAATCTTTAAGATAAGTCAAATTCTCTCTTTGCGCCTTAACCTCATCAAGCTCAAGCTCCACACAGCTCATTCCCTCATACTCGCCAAGCTCTTGGATAATTTCGCCTTTAGGATTGATAATTTTAGTTTTCCCAGCAAATTTGACATTTTTATCTTTTGCCTTAGAAAATTCCTGCCCACAACGATTTGCTGCCACTACAAAACAGCCACTCTCTAAAGCTCTAGCCCTACTTGCCAAATCCCACACATAAGCCCTAGCTTTGCCAAAAGCCGCAGGATAAACTAAAATTTGCGCCCCTTGTAAAGCCAAAAACCTCGCCCCCTCACTAAAGCCTATTTCATAACAAATTCCAAGTCCAAGCTTCACTTTAAAATCCTTAAATTTCAGCTCAAAAATGGGATATTTCTTCCCTCTTGAAAATCTTTTCTTCTCATTATCGTAAAGATAAATTTTGCGGTATTTACCCACAATGCCTTTTTTAGAAAGTATATAAGCTGTATCATAAAGCTTATTTTTGCTTTTCTCTATACTATTTGCAATGATGTAAGAATTATAAATTTTAGCCAATTCTGTCAAAGGTGCTAAAACGGGATTCTTTATATCATTTAAATCAATCGCAAACGAAGTATCTTTATCTTCTATGCAATAGCCACTATCAAAAAGCTCAGGTAAAACGACAATTTTAGCTCCATCTTCTAAAGCCTTTCGCACTAAAAATACAGCTTTTTCTATATTATTCTCACGCTCATAAGCCACAGGAGAAAACTGAATACTTGCAAGTTTTACTTTACTCATAAAAACTCCTTTAATGTAGATAATTATTAATTGTAATTTTAATTATTTTAAATTATTATTAAATATATTTTTAATTTAAAATTCTTGGTTAAAATGCAAGTAAAATTAAAAATTCTGTTACAAAGTGAAACAATGGCAAAAAATAAACTCGTTTTCGAATGCAAAGCTTGTGGAAATCAGCAAAGTAAATGGCTGGGAAAATGTCCGGAATGTGGAGCTTGGGACAGCTTTGTAGAATTAAAAGCTGAACAAGTTGCTATCCTAAAAGAACTTTCTAAAAAGATAAACACGCAAAGCGAGGCGATTTGTATCGAAGATGTGGAGCTTGAAAATTTCACGCGTATAAGCACGGAAGATGTGGAGCTTGACCTTGTTTTGGGCGGTGGGCTTGTGGAGGGTTCGCTTATCTTAATAGGCGGAAGTCCGGGCGTTGGCAAATCCACACTTTTGCTCAAAATCGCCTCAAATTTAGCGCGTAAAAACAAAAAAGTTTTATATGTTAGTGGAGAAGAAAGCAAAACGCAAATTAAACTAAGAGCCGATAGACTTGAAGCAAATAGTCCAAATTTATTTCTTTTAACCGAGCTTTGTTTTGAAAATATCATCGAAGAATTACGCAAACAAGACTATGAATTTTTAATCATCGATTCCATTCAAACACTTTATACCTCAAAAATCGCCTCCGCCGCAGGTTCAATCACCCAAGTAAGAGAGCTTACCTTTGAACTTATGCGGATTAGCAAGATGAAAAATATCAGCACCTTCATCATAGGACACATTACAAAAGACGGAGCTATCGCAGGTCCTAGAGTTTTGGAACATATGGTTGATGTGGTGCTTTATTTCGAAGGCGATGCCACTAAAGAAATAAGACTTTTAAGAGGCTTTAAAAATCGCTTTGGAAACACAAGTGAAGTGGGAATTTTTGAAATGAGTTCGCAAGGCTTAATCTCAGCAAAAAATTTAGCAAGTCGCTTTTTTTCACGCACAAAAGCAAGTGCTGGAAGTGCGCTTAGTGTCGTGATGGAGGGAAGCCGTGCGCTTGTGCTTGAAATTCAAGCCTTAGTATGTGAGAGTTCTTATCCTAAAAGAAGTGCCACAGGCTATGAGAAAAACCGCCTTGATATGCTCTTAGCACTATTAGAACGCAAACTTGAAATCCCTTTGGGACATTATGATGTTTTTATCAATGTTAGCGGAGGGGTTAAAATCAGCGAAACGGCGGCGGATTTAGCAGTCGTCGCAGCAATCATCTCAAGCTTTAAAAACCGCCCTTTAAGTAAAGATAGCGTTTTTATAGGAGAGCTTAGCTTAAATGGCGAAATTAGAGAGGTTTTTAACCTTGATGTGCGTTTAAAAGAGGCTAAAATGCAAAATTTCAAAAACGCCATCATACCAAGCAAAGCTCTAGAAAATTCTGGTTTAAAATGCTTCGTGGCAAAAGAAATTTCACAAGTTTTAGAATGGATGTAAAATTTATCCTCCATTTGAAGGATAAATTTTAATGGAAAGTCAAATAAGGCATAATAAATTCCACCCAAGGAATTCCCACAAAAAGATAAATACCCATATAAATCGCAGCAAAAATCCCACCCAGTAAGAAAAACTGCGGTCCTTTAATATAATTACTTCCAAACCACAAAGGAGAACAGCCCGTCCCATAAGGAGTAATCACCCCCATAAAGCCCATAGGCAAAACCAAAATAAGCATAATCAAAGCAGGATTAGCACCCTCAATGGAACTCGCCAAAGAAACGAAAATCGCAATGATAGCCGTAACATAAGCCGTCCCTGAAGCGAAAAAATACCTCAACCAAGAAAAAAGCATTAAAAGTAAAATCATCGCTATAAAGGGAGTAAAGCCCGTTAGCTTACTTCCTAAAGCGTTGGCTAAAAAGTCTAAAAAGCCTACATTTTTAAGACCACCTGCCATAGTAACAAGAGTGGCAAACCACACTAAGGTATTCCAAGCAGGTTTATTAGATAAAAAATCCTGCCACGAGATAACCTTACAGGCTATCATTAAAATAATCATCAGTAAAGCCGTAGTTGTGGCGTTAATTTTAAAAAAACTCGCTCCCACCCAAAGCACAAGCCCTATAAAAGCGATGATAAGCATAAAAATTTGAGAACGAGGCATTTTCCCTAGTGCTTTATATTTTTCCTCCGCCCAAAGTGCTATTTCTTTAGAGCCTCTAATTTCAGGCGGATAAATGAAAAATCCTAGCAAAGGCGTGATGATAAAAAGGATAAGCCCCACAGGCAAAAAAGCCAAAAACCAACTCAGCCAATCCACCACCGCAACGCCGTTTTGATTGATTAAGGATAAAGCAAGGGGATTAGGTGCTTGTCCCGTTAAGAAAATAGAACTTGAAACACAACAACTTGCCAAGCCCACCCAAATAAGATAAGCACCTATTTTTCTAGGATTTTTATCCGCATAGCTTTCAAACATCGGTGCGATAGAATTTACGATAGGATAAACCGTCCCCCCACTTCTTGCGGCATTACTAGGGATAAAAGGGGCTAAGATTAAATCCACTATGGCTATGGCATAACCCAAACCAAGAGTGGATTTTCCAAGCTTTGAGACAAGATAAAGAGCAATTCTTTCCCCTAAGCCTGTTTTAGAAAATCCAAGCCCTATGGTAAAAGCCGCAAAAATCAGCCACACAACAGAATCCGAAAACCCAGCCAAGCCCCATTTTATCGCTACGCTATCTTTGATAATCGTTTCAACATTACCCGAACCCACAGGTCCAACCTTAAACAAAACAGCTATGGTAACGGCTATCACACCAATTAAAGCCGGTGCAATAGGCTCTAAAATAAGTCCCACAATCAAACCTACAAAAATGCTTAAATAAAGCCAAGCATTTGGGCTAAGTCCTTGCGGAGTGGGGATAAGGTATATCAAAAAAGCAAACGCAAGGGGTGCTAAGAGCTTGATATAAAACATTACTTTCTCCTCTTTGTTGATTTCATTATTTTATTATAGCATAAAAAATATTAATGTGCCATTTTAAAACTAATCTTAGAGAGGATTAAAAAATAAATGATAAAATTTAATTTTCTAAAAGGAAATTAATGACAAATATAGGAATTTACGGCGCAAATGGGCGTATGGGACGAATGATAGAGCTTTGCTTAGGAGAAGAAAAAGAAGTAAAACTTGCTATGCTTTACGATAGAGGTGGGAATTTAGATGAGCTTTTTGAAAAAAGTGAAGTGATTATTGATTTTTCTTCGCCACTTGGCACAAATGAACTGATAAATTACGCTAGAACCTCTCCAAAACCTTTAGTCATAGGCACGACAGGACTTGATGAGAAAATTATGCAAACTCTTCATAACGCAAGTGAGGTAATGCCAATTTTTTACGCGACAAATATGTCTTTGGGCGTAGCGGTGCTAAACCATCTAGCAACGAAAGCAAGTGCTATGCTTAAAGAATTTGACATAGAAATTTTAGAAATGCACCACCGCCACAAAAAAGACTCTCCAAGCGGCACGGCGATGACTTTAGCTACAAGTGTCGCAAAAGCAAGAAATTTGGAGCTTTCTAAGGTAAGAATTAGCGGACGCGACGGCTTAATAGGCGAAAGAAGCAAAGAAGAAATCGCTGTAATGAGCTTAAGAGGGGGTGATATAGTAGGCAGACACACCATAGGTTTTTACGAGGATGGCGAATTTTTAGAACTCAATCACACAGCTACTTCAAGAGCGACCTTTGCTAAAGGTGCGATTAAAATCGCTAAATGGCTTTGTAAAAAAGAAGCAGGGCTTTACTCCATTAATGATTTTTTAGGAATTTAAATGTGTGCGGTTGTAGGAGTTATCAATTCATCAAATGCTAGCACTTACGCGTATTACGCACTTTTTGCTATGCAGCACAGAGGACAAGAGGCAAGTGGCATCAGTGTAAGTGATGGCGCGAAAATAAAGACAATTAAAGCAAAGGGCGAGGTGAGTCAAATTTTTAACCCTGAAAATTTAAAAACTCTAAACGGAAGCCTAGCCATAGGGCATAACCGCTATTCCACCGCTGGAAATTCTAGCCTTAATGATGCCCAGCCCATAGCGGCTACTTGCGTTTTAGGAGATATTGCCCTAGCTCATAATGGAAATTTGGTTAATAAAGAAGAAATAAGAAATGCCCTTATAAAAGACGGAGCGATTTTTCGCACCAATATGGATACTGAAAATGTTGTGCATTTAATCGCAAGAAGTAAAAAAGAAAGCTTGAAAGAAAGATTTATAGAGAGCTTAGAAAAATGCGTGGGGGCGTATTGCTTTGTTTTAGCGAGTGCAAATAAGCTTTATGTCGTGCGGGATAGATTTGGAGTGCGACCGCTCTCTCTAGGGCGTTTAAAAGATGGAGGCTACATCGTAGCTAGTGAAACTTGTGCCTTTGACTTGATAGAAGCGGAATTTATTCGTGATGTAAAGCCCGGAGAAATGCTAATTTTTACCCAAGGCAAAGAAGAATTTGAAAGCTTACAACTTTTTAAAGCAGAGCCTAGAATTTGTGCCTTTGAGTATATTTATTTTGCGAGACCTGATAGCATAGTCGAGGGCAAAAGCGTGTATGAAACGCGTAAAAAAATGGGAGAAAGTTTAGCAAAAAAATTTAACCACAAAGCCGATTTAGTCGTGCCTGTGCCAGATAGTGGAGTAAGTGCTGCCATAGGCTTTGCCCAGCATTTAAAACTCCCGCTTGAAATGGCGATAGTAAGAAATCACTATGTAGGACGCACTTTCATAGAGCCCACACAAGAACTTAGAAATTTAAAAGTCAAGCTCAAGCTTAACCCTATGCGTCCTGTTTTAGAGGGTAAAGAAATCGTCGTGATTGATGATAGCCTCGTGCGTGGAACAACCTCTAAAAAAATCATCTCTTTACTGCGTGCGGCAGGGGCTAAAAAAATCCACCTTGCCATAGCTTGCCCCGAAATCAAATTCCCCGATTTATACGGCATAGACACACCGACCTTTGAAGAGCTTATCAGTGCAAATAAAAGCACTGAGGAAGTGAGAGAATATTCAGGTGCGGACACTTTAAGCTTTTTAAGCATAGAAGAGCTTGTTGGGAGTATAGGAAATGAGAGGGCTTACTCACTTATAAGCTTTGATGGAAACTATTTTATTAAGGAATGAAAATGAAACTTACAAATCCTCTTGATATGCACTTGCATTTAAGGGATACTCCTATGCTTGAATTCGTTACGCCTTATTCTGCAAAAGATTTTAGAGCTGCTGTGATTATGCCAAATTTAATTCCTCCACTTTGCGATTTGAAATCTCTAAAAGCCTACAAAGAACGCATTATAAAAGCGAGTAATGACTCACTTTTCACGCCTTTAATGACTCTTTTTTTTCAAAATTATGAAGCGAAATTTTTAGAAGAAGCAAGAAGTGAAATTTTTGGCATTAAGCTCTATCCTGCTGGGATTACCACAAATTCAAATAATGGCGTTTCAAGCTTTGATTTAGAATCTTTAAAGCCGACACTTGAGGTAATGAGTGCTTTAGAAATTCCTCTTTTAATCCACGGCGAAACGAATGATTTTGTAATGGATAGAGAGGCTAATTTTGCCAAAATTTATGAAAAATTTGCCAAAAATTTCCCACAACTTAAAATCGTAATGGAACACATCACCACAAAAACCCTTTGCAAACTTCTAAAAGATTATGAAAATTTATATGCGACCATTACCCTACATCATCTTATTTTAAGCCTTGATGATGTCATCGGTGGCAAAATGCAACCACATCTTTTTTGCAAACCCATAGCAAAAACCTATGAGGATAGGGAAGCTTTATGCGAACTTGCTTTTAGTGGATATGAAAAAGCGATGTTTGGAAGTGATTCAGCCCCCCACCCAAAAAGCGAAAAAGAATGCTGTGGCTGTGCGGCGGGAGTGTTTTCCTCCCCTGTGGCTTTGAGTGTTTTAGCAGAGCTTTTTGAAAAAAATTCCAACGAGGCAAATTTGCAAAAATTTATCTCAAATAATGCCTGTGCGATTCACAAGCTAACTTTTAAAGAAAATAAAATCATAGAACTCAAAAAAGAAGAGTGGGAAGTGGAAGAAAGCTATCATCAAATCGTGCCTTTTATGGCTGGGGAAAAATTAAAATTTCGGGTGAGCGATTAATCCCGGCCTTAAAGGCGGAAATCTTTAAGCTTTATTTACAAGAGCGTCCCTTATATCTATGACAAGATAAATTACAAAAAAGCTAAGAAATAAAGCAATAAAACTACCTATCAAAGATGATAATCCAAAGAAAAATCCAACACTAAACATCATAACAAGAGAAGAAATCAAAGCTATGACAAAACTTGCAACCACAATCACATCAAGAATCAAGCGTCCAAATTTTATGACAAAATCCTTAACCATTAAAACTCCTTTAAAAAAATCGAAGCGATTATAACAAAAAAAAAAAAAAATTAAAAGTCATTTATGATTAAAAGCTTGATTTTGGATTTTATGGTTTCCGCAACATCGTCTTTTACAAGGCTCTTTATCTCGTCTTTTGAGGCTTTAATCCCATTCATATCCAAATGCCACAAAACATTTTCAATCGCCTCTTCACGCGTCCTTTGCACAAAACGCTCTTCCTCAAAAATAGCCTTATGAAAAGCAATGTTCTTTTTTATCAAAAAGCTTTCAAAATCCTCTTTATAAAAACCTTTAAATTCCGTCTTAAAATGCTTGAAAATAGGGTCTAGAAAATCACTTTTTCTATAATCAGCCCACCCCAAATAAATCTTAACTTTAGCTAAATTTAAAAAGTCTTCATAATCTTTTTCATTTTGCAAAGCTGGGGACATACTTAAAAAAGCGATGTCAAAATGCGAATTTGCATTTTTTTGTTTCCACTCTTCAAAACTCAAATTAACACTTTTAATGTTAGAAAGCTTTAAATTTAGAGCATCTTCTTGCAAAATCGTAAGCATAGCCTTAGCACTATCAAGTGCGAGTATTTCTTTTGCCAAAAAAGCCAAATGCAAAGTCCAAACACCAGTGCCACAGCCTATATCAATGACACTTTTGTCTTTAAAATCAAGCCCTAGTTTTTCAAACTCTTTAAAAGTTTGCCTTTGAATTTCATTTAAATCTTGATGAAATCTTGCGTAAGTTTTTGCCTTTTTATCCCATAAATTCATAAACTAAAGCCCCATTTTAAAGGGATTTAAAATATTATTTGAATCAAATGCCTTTTTAATATTTCTCATTAAATTCATCTCTGCTTCGCTAAAAGCAAGATTCATAAAGGGTGCTTTCGAAATACCTATGCCGTGTTCTCCGCTTAGCGTTCCACCAAGTCCAACCGCAAGTTTAAAAATTTCCTCCACAGCCTCATAGCCTTTTTTAACCTGCTCTTTATCATCTTTATCTTTTACCATTACATTTGTATGCACATTACCATCACCAGTATGCCCAAAACAAGGAATTTTAAAGCCGTATTTTTGCGAAACTTGCTCGATGCCCTCCAAAAGCTCAGGTAATTTTGAACGCGGCACGGTAATGTCCTCATTGAGCTTTAAAGTGCCATACATCGCTATACTTTGAGAGCAATTTCTCCTAGCAAACCATATATCGGCTACTTCAGTTTCATTTTGTGCGATTTTAAATTCCAAAGCTCCAGCTTCTAAAAAATACTCCCTTAAACGCCTTAAATCCTCCTCCACACTTTCCTTAACATTTCCATCAACATCGCAAATTAAAATCGCTCCAGCTTCTACATTTAAGCCCTTGTGAAATTTCTCTTCCACAGCCCTTATGCTTAAATTATCCAAAAATTCCATACTCACAGGATTTACACCAGAAGCTAAACTTTTATAAACAGCATTCATCGCGTCTTTCACACTTGCAAAAGTCGCAAAAGCCGTCTTTTTAAATTTCGGCATAGCGATGAGCTTTAGGGTAAGCTCACTTAAAACCGCCAAAGAACCCTCGCTCGCAATTAAAATTCCCGCCAAATTATACCCAGCCACATCTTTAATGGTGCGTTTTCCAGCCCTTATTACATCACCATTTGGAAGCACCGCTCTTAATGCCATTACATAATCTTTCGTAATGCCATATTTCGCCGCTCTCATACCACCAGCATTTTCACTGACATTTCCCCCTAAGCTTGAATATTCCATACTTGCAGGGTCAGGCGGATAAAAAAGCCCGTATTTAGCCACTTCTTTTTGTAAGGCTATATTAATCACTCCCGGTTGCACCACAGCGACTAAATTTTCTAAATCTATCTCTAAAATTTGATTCATATGCTTTTCAAAACTTAAAATCAAACCCCCATTAATCGCTAACGCCCCACCCGTAAAGCCAGAGCCTGAACCTCTTGGAATGATGATAATTTGCCTATCGTTGCAGTATTTTAAAATGGCACTAATGTCCTCTTCATTTCTAGGAAAAAGCACCCCATCAGGCAAATAATGATTCCTTGTCGCATCATAGCTATAAGCTCTTTGATGAAGAGTGTCAAAGTGTGCATTTTCCTCGCCTAAAAGCTTTTTAAAATAGCTTTTAAATTCCTCTTTCATTCTTCTTCTTTCGCTTTTCTTAAATCAATCAAAGCTTCATAATAGCGGTAAAAATTCCCCATTTTAATCTCATTAAAATCAAAAAAATTACTCTCATATCCGCTCACCCTTGAGTAAAATGGCGTTTGCAAGGCTTTAGGTTTAACGCTTAATGGCTCTTCATATAAAGTCATAAAGCTTTGACAATCGACAATTTTAAATTTATTTTCTAAAGCAAAAACCAAAACACCCACAGCATTTTCGGAGCAAAATTTCCTAAGGTCTGAACGCTTTGGAGCAAGTCCTGCGGTGCGTATGAGCTGTGCGCCTAAAATATCAATGTGTGTGAAATAAATTTGAGGGAAATTTTGCACTAAAAAATCATAACTTTGCTTATCAGGGGCAATTACCAAACCTCTATCATACAAGAAATTTAAAATAACCTCATCGCCCACTTCTGGTAAGACATTTGGTAAAGGCAAAGCTTCTTGTGCTAAAGAATCAAACACGCTAAATTCAAGCTTAGCGATACCATTTTTCTTTTCTATCACTTCAGCCCTTGCGATGATACTTTGCGATTCTTTGAAGCGGTGCATTACAACCCCACTAGAATAAAGGGTTAAATTCTCACTATCTTTTACATAACCATAAATATCTTCGACTTTTAAAAGTGGTGTAGAAAGGGGTTTTAAATTAAACTCAGCCATTAAGCTTAAGCTTGAAATCATCAGCACTAAAATCAGTTTTAACACACTTACTCCTTGTAATAAAATGTTATTATAATCGCTTTTCGTTAAAAAATTGTAAGTAAAATTAAGATTTTAATCAAGCAAAAGGCACTTTATGAAAAAAATTATCACTTTATTGATTTTATTTAATAGCTTTGTTTTTGGTTATTCCAGTGTAGAAGAAAGACTATGGGATAATGGCGACACACTTTTACAATTTTTGCAGAGAAATTCCATACCTATAGCTTTATACTACAATCTTGACAGAGAAGACCAAGAACTAGCCTCAGAAATCGCATCAAGAACAAAATATCAAATTTTAAAAGACGGCAACGGACACATCGAGCAAGTGCTAATCCCCATTAGCGATGAGCTTCAAATTCACATCTATAAAAGTAAAGACGGATACAAACTTACTTTCACGCCTGTGGATTATACTAAAGAAGAGAGAGTTTTACGCATAGAAGTTAAAAATACCGCCTATCAAGATGTCTATGAAGAAAGCCAAAGCTCAACCTTAGCAAGGGCTATGGTAAGGGCTTTTAAAGGTAGTGTAAATTTTCGTTCTATCCAAAAGGGTGATAAAATCACGCTTTATTATTCTCAAAAAAGGCGCGAAGGCAAACTTTGGGGCGACATTACTATCCATATGGCTATCGTTGAAATCAATAAAAACGCTCAAGAAATTTTCCTCTTTAATGATACTTATTATGGACGCGATGGTAAAGAACTAGAATCTTTTCTACTCGCAAAACCTGTGGTTTATAAAAGAATTTCTTCTTATTTTACCACCGCACGCTTTCACCCTGTGCTAAAACGCTACCGTGCACACCTTGGTGTCGATTATGCTGCACCCACAGGCACACCTGTAAAAAGCTCTGGAAATGGCACGGTTACTTTCATAGGCACACAAGGAGGCTATGGTAAAGTGATTAAAATCAAACATGCCTCAGGCTACACGACCCTTTACGCACATCTTAGTCGCTTTGCTAAAATCAAAACAGGACAAAAAGTCAAGCAAGGAGAGCTTATAGGCTATGTAGGCTCAACAGGTATGAGCACTGGACCGCATCTTCATTTTGGCGTGTATCTCAATAATAAAGCTATCAACCCTCTTTCAGTCGTCAAAATAGCAAAATCCGAACTTAGCGCTCAAGCTAAAGCGGAATTTAGACAAAAAATAAGTGCTTATGAAGAAGCAATGAATAAAATTAGCACAAATCCTCCAAAAGAAGAGGAATTTGGAAATTATATCGAATTTTAAATAGCTAATGCCCTGCTTTAACAATAAGTGGGGTCTATCTTAAACTGAAGCATCTTTGCACCCTCTCCACCTCCATCACCGCCTTTTCTTTGCATAGTAACCTTAACGATTTTGACTTCCTTGTGGAGAAAACCTATTTCTCACACTCTTTTTATATCTAATTCTTTATTAAATCCATAACTTTTAATCTTTCACAATTTTGCGCCATTTCATACTCTTTTTGCGTGAGTAAAAACTGCCCCTTATCTTCACTAAGTCCCTTAACCTCTACGCAAATTTGCTTATGATTTAAATCAAGCTTAAAATCAAAACCGCAACCAAATTCTCTAACATCAAGCACATTAAAATTTACAAAATGCTTTTTAAAATTTTGTAAAAAATACTGCTCCGCAGCCTTACCTGTGGCCACTCTTTTGATAAAACTTGTCTCTAATTTAAAATCTAAAAATTCACTCACTTGTAATTTTGCTTCATAATTTTCAATTAAAAAGCTAGAGATTAAATTTTTAAAAGATTCAAATTCTATATCTTTATATTTTTCAAAAATGATTTTTGTATAAGTTCTAAGTTCTCTTTTGTGCCAACCCTTTCTAGCATTATCAAAATAAGGGTCAAATTCATCTCTATAATTTTTAATATTACTAGGCTTACCTTGCAAAGAAAGCCCTAAGATGTTAAAGGCTTAAGTCATTTGCCGCCTTGCAAATGGGAAAATTTTTCATAATCCTGCGGGATTCCTATATCGATAAAATAACCCTCAAAAAGCCCTGCCCTAGCTTTTAGAGCTTTAAAATTTGCACTTAAAAATTCCTCAAAGCTAAATTTATCCTCTAGCAAAAAGCCCTCAAAAATACGCCGTGAAAGCAAATAAATTCCCCCATTTATCAAACCCTCTTCACAAAAGCATTTTTCCCTAAATTCTACTATCTCACCCACATCATCAACGCGGACAGCACCATACCTCTCAAAATCTTGCATTTTTTTTAAGGAAAGACAAATTTTTGCCCCATTTAAGCGCAAATTTTTTAAAGGAATTTCAAAAATGCTATCCCCATTTAGCACAAAAATTTCTTCTTCCTTGCAAAGATTTAGAGCCTGTTTTACTGCCCCTCCCGTGCCAAGAGGTTCTTTTTCTACGCTATATTTTATCTTTATGCCTAAAAAGGAGTCTTTAAAATGTGCTTGTATCACCTCGTATTTATAAGAAACGGCTAAAACCACGCTTGTAACACCCTGAGCCTTTAAATACTCGAAGATAAATTCCAAAAAAGCTTTGCCATTGATACTCGCCATAGGCTTAGGCACATCTTTTACCACCTCTTTAAGGCGTGTGCCAAGCCCTCCACAAAGAACGATAGCCTCCACTAAAAGCCTTTGCCAAAAAGCTCTTCCTCAACGATAGCACACAAAATATGCCCTATGACGATGTGAGATTCTTGTATGCGTGGAGTGCAAGTTGAAGGCACTTTAATGCAGTAATCACAAAGCTCCCCCATCGCCCCTCCATTTTCTCCCGTCAGTCCCACGCTTAAAATGCCCTTTTCTTTGCACACCTTTAAAGCTTCTAAGATATTTTTAGAATTTCCGCTCGTTGAAATTCCTATGAAAACATCGCCCTTCACACCTTGTGCTTGAACTTGTCTTGAAAAAAGCTTTTCGTAGCCATAGTCATTACCTATCGCTGTTATTATGCTTGTATCAGTCGTTAAAGCGATGCTTGGAATTCCCTCCCTGTCAAAATAAAAACGGCTTACAAATTCCCCAGCGATGTGCTGTGCGTCCGCCGCAGAGCCACCATTTCCAGCCAAAAGCGTCTTTTTGCCGTCCTTATAAGCCTTAATAAGCTCTTTTGCGACCTTTTCTATCAATGCTATCAATGCTTCATCTTCTAAAATTTGCTTTTTAACTTTAATACTTTCTTCAAAATGTTCTTTAATATACGCTTTCATATTTCACTCCTTAAATTGAATTAATTCCACTCCCTTAGCCATTCTTATTAAGTCTCCCTTAAACGCACCCTGTTTCACAAAATCCAAAATTTCCTTATGATAAGCGTGGTTTTCGTGGCTTGGTATCGCCATTATAAGACAATCTAATAGCTCTAAGCTTTCTTTACTTGGGTATTGTATCAAAATATTTGTATCTCTCATATACTTCCCAACTTTATCCTCGTTTATCTCAAAGGCGCAAACGATTTTTTTATAATTTTCTGCACTAAGATGATTAAGCAAACTATGTGCTTGAACGCCCCCTCCATAAATTCCAATTTTCTCATACTTTTCACAAAGCTTATTAAGTCTTTTAATCTCAAGCTCAAAAGACTCTTTTGTAAAACAATCATAAATCACCACGCCCTCACGCTCAAAGCGTTTTTGTGCGTTTTTCTTAAAAAATAATCCTAAATGTTGATAGTCAAAATAATATACTTCCTCGACAAATTCACAACCCAAACTCGCCATTACATTAATAATACTTGCCTTTTGATAATAGCCACAATGATCGTGATAAATATCAAAAAATCTTTTATGCCTAAAAATATCCAAAGCATTTGGCACTTCGATATAGATAAATGCCCCATCTTCTAAATACGCACTCACATTTTCTAAAAATGAAAAAGGCTTGAAAATATGCTCTAGCAAATGCCTAAAAATGATGAAATCTACCTTTTCACTCACTTCTTTTTGTAAAAATTCCTTAGAGAAAAAACCTTGTATATGTTTGATATTAGAGACTTTTTGCACCGCTTTGCTGATGGGTGATGGGTCTATGGTGTAAATGTTTTTCACATCGTGCGCTAAAGAAAGTGCTAAATCACACTGCCCAGGAGCTATTTCCACGACAACAGCGTCCTTTTTAGCATATTTTAAAATGCTTTCTTTTATCTCTAAGATATGCCGCGAAAGGCGTGGTGTAAAATTTTTAGTTTGGTAAAAATCCTCACTCCTATAAGCTTCACTCATTTTTTCCTCGTCAAAAGTCTCATTTTCTATATAGCCACATTCTAAACACTGAGAAAGGGTAATATTACCCCCCCCTGCAAGATTCCTTGCTTCACTAGATAATAATTCACAAGAAATATAAACATTTTCTGCTTTAAAAACTAAAATTCTTTCGCTTTGTTTGTTACAACAAGCACATTTTTTCATACTCTCCACGATTTTGCTCCTTCTTTGATAAATGAAAAATTTGCTACATAGCCTCCTTGCTTGTTTAAAAGCTCGCAAAGGCGGTATTTTGCGGTTGGCTCACAGAGGAAAAACATAAAGCCTCCAGCTCCCGCACCGCTTGTTTTCCCACTATATGCGCCGTTATTTACCGCTAGATGATAAATCCTCTCAAGCTCATCATTACTCACTATCTCGCTTATAGTCTTTTTACTTCTCCAACTTCGCTCTAAAATTTCACCAAGCCTCTTAAAATCCGCTCTAAACAACGCCTCTTTCATATCAATGGCATCTTGCTTAATACTATGCATCGCTTCAAGGCTTTTTGAGTCTCCTAATTTACCCTTTTTATGCTCCTCTATGTCCTTAGCCTCTCTTTTAATGCCTGTAAAATAAAGCACCACTCTACTTTCTAACTCACTCACAATGTAATTTCTAATACGCAAGGGATTTACAATCACGCGTTTATCAGCGTAAAATTCCATAAAATTAAAGCCTCCAAAAGTCGCGGCGTATTGATCTTGTGCGCCACCGACTATACCTAAATCCTCTCTTTCTATCTCGTAGGCTAGTTTTGCTATCTCATACTCGCCTAAGGGCAGATTAAGCCACTCAGCATAAGCCTTTAACATACCCACAACTAAGGTAGAACTCCCCCCTAGCCCCGAGCCGCTTGGCACATCGCTATAAGTATGCAAAGAAAAGCTTAAACTCTTTTGCGTATAGTCCTTAACAATGCGGTTATAAACGGCTTTAAAAATGTCAAGTTTGCCGTCATTTTCAAGCTCTAATTTACTTTCATACTCACAACGCCCACCAGTGTCTGGTGAGTCAAAGATGATTTTGCCATCATTTCTTTCTATCAAAGTGCAATGCACAAAAAGCGAAATGGTCGCGTTTAAAACATAACCCGTGTAGGTATCACAGTATAAATTTATATCAGTCCCCCCACCTGCAAGTCCTAGGCGAAGGGGCGTTTGTGAGCGTATGGTCGCCATTGTTTTCCTTTTTTAGTTAAATTCTAACAAAAAAAGTCTAACACCAATCCAAAAAGATATTTTTTACCCCTCTTTTTTCAAGCTCTTTTTTTATGACTTTTAATTTTTCTACGCCGTCTTTAAACATATACTCGTGTGTTTCACAGACGATATAATCGATCTTTTCGTAAAGCTTCTTTTCTATCAAAATAGGCAAAATCTCAAATTCTGCCCCCTCCACATCAAGCTTTAAAAGATAAATTCTCTCTTTTTGCTCCAAAAATTCACACAAATTCACGCACTCCACCTCATAAGCTCCGTTTGTTTCACTATCTTGCACACTTGATACTATGCGGTTTCCTTGAGAAAGTATGCGGTTTTGAAAGGTTAAGAATTTGGTCTTGCCACTCTTATTTGACACGGCTTTTTGATGAATTTTTACAAAGGCATTGTTTTCAAATTTGCGTTTTAAGAAGAAATTTAAGTAAAGATTAGGTTCAAAGCACTCCACCGCCCCACCACAATGAAGAATTATATCGCTAATTAATCCCGCATGCGCCCCGCAATCTATGCAAAGCGGACTTTGACACGGGGGGGGGGGGGGGGGTAACCGAGCCACTAGAAAGGGCTAACATATTATAAAAAATATCGTAGTATTTTGGCGGCACCTTAGCATTAAAAAGCATTAAATTTAGCTTTCCAAGTCCCAAATTATCGCAATACGCCCCGCTTAAAAGCTCTAAATTTTTCTTTATACCCTGCAAGAGCTTAAAATCATTTTGCGCTTTTAAAGAGGCGATTTGCCCCTCTAAATCCTCCACCACCGCCCTATTTTGTTGATGATTTAAAAGCTGATGCTCATAGCCTTAAGGCTTTTTGATAAATTTGTAAGCGTTTCTAAATTCATAAGCGTCCTTTAAACATTTGCAAAGGCATTAACCTTCATCATAGCAAAGGCTCTTAAAAGCTCCTCAATGCCCTCTTCTAAGCTCACATCAGCACTCCAGCCAGTCGCTTCAAGCTTGGCATTAGAGACTAAGTAATCCCTCTTATCAGGGTCCTCGCCTATACTAGCACTGTGGATATAAAAATCTGGAACGAATTTTTTAATCGTTTCGGCAAGTTGTCTTTTTGTCAAATTTGCAGAGCTAAGTCCCATATTATAAGCCTCGCCCTTCATCTTTTCATAATTTTCTATACCGTGGATAAAGCCCTTAGCCACATCACGCACATGGATATAATTACGCCTAAAATGCTCCTCAAAAAGCACGATGAATTTATCCTTGTAAGCGCGGTAGGTAAAGTCATTGACAAGCAAATCAAGCCTCATTCTAGCACTCACGCCAAAAACGGTTGCGAGGCGGAAGGTTACGCAATTACCTTTTTCAAGCAAATAAAGCTCGGCTTCGACCTTGTCTTTGCCATATTCGCTAATGGGATTTAGTGGGGTGTTTTCATCACACATCGCATCTTTATCGCCTATGCCATAGCCACTATTTGTATTAGGATAGATGAAAATTTGCTCCTTGCTAGCAAAATCGCTTATCATCTTCACCGCTTCGAAATTTATCATTCTTGCAAGCTTTGCATTTTTCTTACATAAAGGCGCTCCTACAAAAGCGGCTAGGGGTATGATGATATCGGCTTTTGCTACTTCTTGCTTGATTAAATTTGCATCTAGGGCGTCTCCGTTGATGAAGCGAAAATTTTTATAGCTTGCTAGGGGGAGTAGGGAGACTTGATTGTAAAATAAATTATCCACCACCACGACCTCATAGCCCTTATTTAGTAAAATAGGGCTTAAAACAGAGCCTATGTATCCAGCTCCTCCTGTAATTAAAACTTTTTTTGGCATTTCATTCCTTTCATCGCCTTAGCGATTGAGAGGAATTCTGCCCTTTTTAATCTCGGCTCTCCAGTGCTCAAGCAAATCTTTTAGCATTTGCTTAACCGGAATTTCCGCTTTCCAATCGATAAAGCTTTTTATTTTAGTATTATCAAACATTTGATAGTCCGCATCAATAGGACGCAGTCTATCCTTATCTTCTAATATGCGTATTGCACCCCCCCCCCCCTCGAAGTTTGAGAATTCAAGTAAAATTTCAATAATTTCTGGGAGTTTAAAAGCTTCTTCTCCAGCGATATTAAAGCACTCTCCGCAAGGCACATTTCCCTTAGCGCTCTCAAGTGAAAGTAGATAATAAGCCCTCACCGCGTCACGGGCATCTTGAAAAGTGCGTGTGCTTTCTAAATTCCCCACTCTAATTTCAGGCTCTTGCAACCCCGCCTCGATTAAGGCAATTTGCTTTGCCACCGTGCTTTCAAAAAATACATCGCTTCTTCTTGGACCGCTATGTGTGCCCATACGCGTGATGAAAGTGCGTATATTATAAGCCTCGCCGTAAAAACGCCCTAAATAATCCGTGCCGATTTTAGAGATGGAGTAAGGACTAGCTCCGTGAAAAGGCGTGTTTTCATCAAGCCTCACGCCCTTTTTTGCCCGCCCATAAACCTCACTAGAGCTACACACATGCACCACAGGATTATAGCCGTCCTTTTGCTTTAAAGCGCGGATATTTTCTAAGATATTTGCCGTGCCTAGGATATTTGTTTGTAAAGTCTCTAGAGGAATCTCAAAAGAGGTTTTTGGAAAAGACTGCGCCGCTAGGTGAAAAATCACATCAGGGCGGTGCGTTTCAAAAAGCTTTTGAAGACTTGAGTAATCATTTAAATCCGCGTAAAAAATTTCTATCCTATCCTTTTTATTTATCCGCTCACTTAGATGATAAATATTATCCATAGGCTCTTGCCAACGCATTAAAGCCAAAATTTCATAGTCTGTATTTTCAAGTAAAAAATCTGCCATTTGCGAGCCGACCTGCCCCGTAAAGCCAGTGATTAACGCTTTCATAGTTTTCCTTTTTTGCTTTGTAAATACCACCCATACATCATCTTAATACCATCTTCAAGCTCAATTTTATGTCTCCAGCCTAGAGCGTGGATTTTGGAGCAGTCAAGAAGTCTATTCATAGAGCTATCGGGCTTAGCGGTGTCAAATTTAAGCACGCCTTCATAAGCTACGATTTTTTTAATCATCTCAGCTAAATCCCTAATGGAAAGATCCTTATTTGTGCCTACATTAATATGTGTGTTTTTAATCTCTTTGTTATTTTGAGCGTGTAAATCCTTAAAATCAACATTTTGCATAAGATAAATGCAAGCATCAGCTAGGTCCTGGCTATGGATAAATTCGCGCCTTGGTTTGCCGCTACCCCAAAGCTCTACACTTTTCTCATCAATGCCTTGATTTTTCAAAAAGCGCTTAGCTTCGTTTATGTCACTAAGTCCTAAATCTAGCATTAGCTCTTCGTGTTTTGACTCATACAAAAGCTTGGCAAGGTGCATTTTTCTAAGCATAGCTGGCAAAACCTTAGCCGTCTTAAAGTCAAAATCCTTGGTCTCACCGTATAAATTCGTCAAAGCCACACTGATGAAATTTGTGCCGTATTGCAGATTATACGCTTCAGCCATTTTAAGTCCTGCGATTTTAGAAATGGCATAAGGCTCGGCTACATAGTCTAGCTCATCGCTTAGTAAGCTTTCTTCTTTGATGGGATTGATAGCCTTTTGAGGATACATCCAAGAACTTCCAAAAAAAATGAGTTTTTTTACCTTGTTTAAATAGGCATTATGAAAAACATTATTTTGCATTACCAAATTTTCATACAAAATATCAGCCTGAGCCTTTACGCCCAAATGCCCTAGCTTTGCCGCCGCAAAAAAAACATACTCGGGTCTTTCTTTTGCAAAAAATTCCGCCACCTTGTTTTGCTCAAGCAAATCAAGCTCTAAGCGACTTTTTGTGATGATGTGCGTAAAGCCTAGCTCTTTTAGTCTTTTTAAAATCGCACTTCCTGCAGTGCCATTATGCCCTGCTATGTAAATTTTAGAATTTTTTTGCATTTATTTTCCCTTTGTAGCCAACGTATCCCGCTCTGAAAGTATAGGCGTGTCTATACCCCACTCCACGCCTATGCGCTCATCATTCCACGCGTAGGTAAATTGCGCATCCGCATCCATATATGCACCCTCGTAAGCACATTTGTAGTAATACACCGCCTCCTCGCTTCTCACCAAATGAGCATTACCAAAGCCCTTTGGCACGAGGACTATGAGCTGATTTTGGGGACTAATGACAAATTTTTCGTGCTTGAGATAGGTGAGACTTGATGGATTGCAATCGACAACCACCTGCAAAACCTCGCCATAAAGACAAGTGGCTAGCTTGTAAGTTTTGCTATCTCCATGTATGCCACGGATGACATCCTTTTTTGAAGTGATGAATTTATCGTGCTTGAAACAAAGCCCTTCTGGCAAAAGTCCATCAATGTTCTCACTAGTAAAAGCCGTCCAAATCTCGCCTCTTAAATCTTTAAATTTATTCGGCGTGATAAGAAAAACCCCTTTCAAAATTTTCGATTCTTGAATATCAAACTTTATAGACACAGCTATATTCCTTTCCAAAAGAAATCAAAACCAACTCTTATTATAACAATATACAGCAATAATTTGTTAAACATAACCCAAAACTCTCTAAAATATTATAGTGGTTCGATAGCAAGGAAATCTAGTATTACAAAAAACAACAAGCAAAAAGACACAAAATTTCCCTGTTGCAAAGTTTTTTAATTTTTACTTTAATTTGCAAGCGTAAAAATATATCACTTACCCATCTTCTTTTTGTAAAGAACAAGCAATTTATAAGGTAACAATAATAAATAGCCTTTATGCCAATTCTTAAAACTTTCTATAATTAATTTCCCCAGCTGATAAGAAAAATAATTCTTAACATTGCAACCCTCCATATAATCCTCAAGTTTTTCTATTTCAAACGAAAATGATCTAAAATATGCCTTTTCACTCTTTGCTTCTGCAAGAAAATATTTTATAATAATCGGCAATTCAATAAAATCTTTTAAACTTTTACACTCCAACAAAACTCGACCCAACTTATAACTTAAGTGATTTTTTACAATTAACACAGCACTATTTGATATGGCATCTTTTTTTCGATGATTAGAGAAAAAGTATTCTACATCAATATTCAAATCACTGGAATATTTTTGATAATTTCTAGACATTTTATATGCTTTCACAAATTCCCCATAATGGTAATTCAACCATATACCAACATAATTTATCATAGGATACATACCTATAAAATTGAAAGAAGTAAAATTATCCTCCTGTTCCTTATATATCCTCATAGACTTAGAAATCATAAAAGTTTGAAGCAAAGCATTTAATCTATTATTAAATTTCAATTCTCTCAAAAAAGTTTCTACACTCTCCAAATTGTTAAGCAAAAAACAGCAATGTATATAATGGATAAACCAAGCCTCATTATCCTTGTCTAATTCCATAGCTTTTTTAATATAATCTAAAGATAAGTTAATAGATAAATCTAATACTCTAGAAAGCTTATATAGTTGATAATACATAGTAGAGTTATATAAATTGTCCAATTGCAATAAATTAATATTATCTTTAATGATTTGATATTGTTGATGTGGGGAAAATATTTCATGGTAGGAAATAGTATTCTCTCTACCTGCAATCATCATTGCACATTGAGAAAATGCTGATTTTTGAGCTTGGATTCCTGGAGTATAAATCTTTAATGCATAAGACATTAAAACCATTTCAAAAAATGTTCTTTCAAAAATGTTAAAAGATTGATCTACAATTTCATCAACGGTAAAAATTTTATTCTTGGGTAAAATATTATTTTCAACAACATAATTTAACAACTTTAAATTTGATTTAATATCTTGTCCAAAAATAACAATTTTCATATTTGAAGCTGAATGTCTTTTGATAATTTCTAGTGCAATTTCGTATGGAAAAACCTTATCGCCTACAAAATCGTGCAATGACCATTTTTTATAAAGATCTCCATAAATAATATCAGCACCTCTAATATGCAATGCTATAAAATCCTCTTTAAATGTCTCAACAAGATGTTTTGTTTCCCTTATAATATTCTTCAAATTCTCATTAAAATCTAACTTGAAGAAAATTCTTCTTAAATCTGTTAAGCATTCTATTTTATTACATTGCAAAATCCATTGCGATGGTAAACCACCTTCTATTCCTGGTGCATACCACCCCCATTCATTTTCAAAAGGAGGCATTTTAATTTCTTCAAAAGTTCTAACTTTAGAATGCAATTTAAAGCCATGATTTCCCTTAATATCAAAATCATGTAAACTGTATTGCTTGATAAAATTAGAACTAAAAATATTTTCTTTTTTGTCCAAATTTATCCCAATAAATTTTTCATTCACACCAAAAATACTTCTATCCTGCGATTCGCTTTCGTCATCCCATATAAAACCAAAGTTGAAATCCAATTTTTCCGAAAGATATATACCCATAAGCATACAACATAATCTCATTCCAAACCCATCTGGTTTTGCAGATACAATATAGGGTTTTTGTTCAGATTGTAGTAAAAATTTTTTCTTTTCCATACATTACACCTATTTTTGAAATTCGCCTTTTAATTTACGGATATCAAAGTAAAGCTTAATCCCCCCCCCCATATACCATGTTTTACTGGCTTTTATCAAGGCTAATCCAAGTTTATAAGTAAAACATTCCTTTTCTTTTAAAGCTTCATCATAGTCGGGATAAGTTTCCAGTGGGGGCAAGGTTAATTTCTCTTTTCTTTGTGTCTTTTTTTGTTTTTGCTTGTGTAAAAAAAATACACTTAACAAAACACATGGCAAAAACAAATAGCCAAAAAAAGATTTAGAACTCAATATCATTGCTTGACCTAATTTATATGGAAGTTGCTCTTGAATCCTCTGTTTAGCTGTTGAAAATTTTTTAACAAAATCAAGTTGCGATAAGATTTGCAACTCTTCATTTTTTTGCAGTCTTAACACAACATCTTGTGTATATTCTTCCAAAACTTCCTTAATGAAAACAATATCTGGAAATAAGTGCGAAAAACTATACTCCCGCTTAATCGTTGTCTCTTTAACCTCATTTATATTTATTTGCATTTTCCCTTCATCTTTAAATAACATTATATTAACAATATCAAAATAGTCGACTGCATTAGTAGCCAAATTAGACAAAGAAATTGTCGTATGCTTATCTATTAGCATATTGTTATCATAAACAGCAAGAAAAGAATTGTAATGAGGAGAGGTGACATTAACAAATTTTCCAAGTTCATTTTGTATTACCACACTTGAATTTGTAGCTTCATGTTGAGACCAAGTCTTTAGTTTTTTTCCATGAGTCCAAGCATGAATAGCTATTACATTATAGCCCTCATAACAAATAGGGAAAGTATATTTGTCTCCCTTTAAAATTCTATAACACTTGTCGTTATGAAAAAAATCAGATACCGAAAATTCTTTTGTATCGCCTCCAATTTTAAGATCGTTTGCAGGAGAACAAACTTTAAAATCTAAATTTATAGATGAAGGAATAGAATATTTAAATAGGGAAAAATTTTCATTTGCAATATTTTTGCCAAATTCACACATAATTCGTTGTAACTGATGTGCTTTATGATGTCTGCTATCTGGAATCATATTCATAAAAAAATGCATAACACCATTTTTCAAATATAAGGCTTGGACATCAACACAATTAAATCCATATTGATTACAACACATTCTATGGGCATTATTAATGAGTTCTGAAGTGTTGAGCCACTCGTCTTTCTCTACCAGTGGTAACAACAAAACTAAAAATTTTTTATTTAATTTAGATAATTCATTGTAAGCAAAAAAAATATTTCTAATTACCAAATTAACATCGTTGTCTTTATCCGTGCCATGTATTACATCTATAATGTTACTTTCTAAGACAATTAAATCTGCTTGTTTAATTTCATTTTGGTATTTTCCCCTCAAAACACAATACAAAGAAAACAATGCAGATGAACCACCTAGTGCCAAATTTGTCAGCTCAATGCCATCTTGTCGCAATCCGGCCCTTAATCCATTAAACAACATAGAATTACTTGCACCAATTAACACAATTTTCTTTAAAGTCAAATCTCAAGCCCACCTTAATATTATTTATTATTGTAATATATTGTATAATATATTGTATAATTGTATAATTGTATAATATATTGTAACATATTGTAATAATTTTTAGCTTAGAGGAAGATAATGTTTCAAATTGTTTTTGGCTGTAATGAAGCTTATGTTAAATATTTATCCGTTTTGATTACAAGCATAATGAAAAATGTTGATAGTCGGAAAAGCATTTACGACATCTATAAAAAGACCAATATATCACCAAAAATTGATATTAATACCTTTGATATAAATGGGCAGGAAGGCTTTGTGTTTCATATTTTAATTAATTCAATACAAGAAGAAACTTCTATGAAACTCAAACAAATGATTGGGCAATTGAGCAAAGAATGCAATTATCCTGCTGAAATTAAGTTACACATTATGAATGATAAATTATTTGAAAACATGGAAGTTCCTATTTGGGTAGAACATTATGCCACTTATTTTAGACTATATTTGGGAAGTATTTTGCCTGAAAGTTGTGAAAAATGCTTATACTTAGATGTGGATATGCTTGTCTTTTCCGATTTAAGAGAACTATTTTGCTTAGATTTACAAGATTATCTTGTAGCAGCCTCAAAAGATGTACAGCAATGGCAGGGAACTTTATTTGTAGGAAAGTCGAAAGATAAAAACATAAGAAATTTAACGATTGAAAAGGGTCCTCTTTATTTTAACGCCGGCTTTATGTTAATTAACTTGAAACAATGGAGAGCGGAATCATTGGAAAAGAAAATGGTGAGCGTTGCAAATTCACACGTGTTTGAAGTTGGAGATCAAGATATTTTAAATTATGGTGTTAATAGAAAAGTACTAATGCTTCCTTGCAAATGGAATTTTATAGCCGGGCATTTTGTTTTGAACAGAAAAGGTATTTTTAATGATTTTAAGGGGGAAGGGAATTGTCCATACTGGGATTACACAAGAAAGGAGATGGAAGAAAATCTGAAAGATTTGCGCATTTTACATTATACCCATTATGTGGTAAAACCTTGGAAAAGTTACTATGAAGAACTTGATATGAATTACCGTCCTTTACATTATGATTATTACGATGAGTGGTGGAAAGTTGCTTTCAATGTCCCAATCTTTAATAAAGAGTTGATTGAATTAAAAAATGAGTTGGATAATAAAAGTCTCGGAGATTATTCTAAAACACTGGCTTATGTGTTAAATTATAAAATGGCAAATTTAGCCTCAATTAGAATTCAAAATCATTTGGCTTATAAAATTGGGAACCTGATCTTAAACACTAGAAAAATCCATCAAATAGTAAAATTTCCCTTTTTGTTTATATTAATAATATTTCGTCATTCAGTTAATAGTGGAATCTCAAAAATACTGTTTAATGCCGCCCCACATTTAAAACCCTTACCACTTGTCTGCTGTATGGATTATACTGAATCCCTAAAATTTAAAGAGCATTTATCATATAGATACGGTAAGACCGTACTCCAATGTTTTAAATATTGGTATAAGGGCAAAATATTCATTATTCCCTACCTTTTAATAAAAGAATACAAAGAATTTAAGAAAAAAAAGAGTATAGAAATAGAAAACAAAAAAATTAAATGAGAACCCTATAAACAAAACTGTGTAAACTCTAATTTTATATTTTGAGTACTTGACGATAAAATTAAAATTAATATAAGTTTGGTTTATAACGTTCTAAAATATTATGAGATTTATTTTTGCTTGTTTTAAGCACTAGAGTCTTTAATTTTAGATGATAAAAATAATTACAGAAATATTTTATATTTACTTTTTGCAAAAAACCAATCAGGATACATATTCACTCCAACTTTTTAACACGATAGTTTTCAAAAATACATCTTTTCTACACTTAAAAATTAATAACAAACCCATTTATATATTTATATCATTGTTTAAATCACATAATAAAACCATTCTCAAATATTTTATAGATACCTATATTTCATATATGAAATAAAAAAAGTTTTTTTGACAATTATGAATGTTATAAAATGTAGTGTTTTTTCTAAATAACAGAAACTTTTACACTCATTTTAATCCTTATAATTCACTTTCACAAAATTTCAAAGCGGATTTTACCACATCCTGCATATCATAGTAACGATATTCCCCAAGCCTCCCGCAAAAATGCACATTTTTCTCCGCTTTTGCTAAACCCAAATAACTTTCATACAACGCGCTATTTTTCGCATCATTGATAGGGTAGTAAGGCTCTATATCCTTACTCCAGCTCAAAGGATACTCCCTGCTTATCAGCGTTTTTTCTTGTGTGCCAAATTCAAAATGCTTATGCTCGATGATTCTAGTATATGGCGTCTTGAAATCTGTATAATTTACAACAGCCACGCCCTGATAATTAGGCATATCTAAAAGCTCGTGTTCAAATTTCAAACTCCTATACTCCAAAGCCCCAAGCTTATAGCCAAAATAAGAATCAATCGTTCCTGTGAAAATAATCTTTTTAGCTTTTTTGCTAAATTCTTCTCTACGCTCTATAAAATCGACATTTAACAAAAGCTCACATCCACTTAAAAGCTTTTCAAAAATTTTCGTATATCCGCCTTTAGGTATGCCTTGATAAGGGTCGTTAAAATAGTTATTATCGTAAATAAAACGCACGGGAATTCGCCTAATAATCGACTTTGGCAAGTCTTTACAAGCCTTACCCCACTGCTTTTGCGTGTAGCCTTTAATAAATTTTTCATACACATCAACGCCCACTAAAGAAATGGCTTGCTCTTCCAAATTCTTAGGCTCACCCTTAATGCTTGCTTTTTGCTTTTCTATAATCTCTCTTGCTTCGCTTGGAGTGCTAATGCCCCATAATTTCGAAAAAGTGTTCATATTAAAAGGGAGATTATAAATTTCGCCCTTATAGTTCGCTATAGGAGAATTGATAAAATGATTAAATTCGCAAAACTGCTGCATATAGTCCCAGATTCGCCTTTCGTCTGTGCGGAAAATGTGCGCCCCATAATAATGCACATTAATCCCCTCTACCTCTTTAGTGTAGCAGTTCCCACCTGTATGCTCTCTTCTTTCAAGCACAAGGCATTTTTTACCTCTCTTACTCGCCTCATACGCAAAAATGCTCCCAAAAAGCCCCGCCCCAACTATCAAATAATCATACATTATTAAACCTTGTTTATATCATTAAAATTCACCAAAAATTCTACCCAAATTTTCTTTTTTTTTTTTTTTTTGAATCTAGAAAAAATTTTCAAAAAAACTTAGGATTTTACCAACTTTATATGAATAATGCTTTTTAATTTTTGAAATTTCTGCATTTTTCTTATCCGTGTCAAAATGTAAAAAGTTAAGTTTTGCTCTATTTTTCTCAAATTCACCCCACTCTTTTTCGCACTCTAAAACGGCGTTTTTAAGCTCTTTAAAAAGTCTTTTAAGTCCCGCAAAGCTCCTGTAATTTTGCAAGAAAACAAAACCAAGTTTATAAACTTTTTCGTGCCTAATGCACTCCGCCCCGCTTAAAATATAACGCTCAAATTCCTCTTTTAAGCTCTCAAGCTCCCCCCTTAAATTAAGCGGGTCCTTTTCTAAAAACAAACACGCCACCGCCCTATCCAAAAAAATAGGCAAAAAATACGCCCTAAATTCTCCCCCAAAACCCTCAAACTTACTCATATAAATCGCACTTAAAACCCAGCACGAAGCCCATTGTTGTGCTTTTAAAGCATTAAAATCCTCCCCCACACTAAGATAAAGCTCATAAAGATAAGAGTGGAGCGAAAGTGCCTTTTTGGTAGGGTTCATTGTAGAATTTGCACGAATTCTATAATGATAAAGCTTTTTTTCACACACATAAATTTTATTCGCCATTGAAAAAAGCAACACCCCAAAGCAATTGTCCTCATAAATTACCCCACTAACAAAACGAAGCCTTATTTTTTGCAAGAATTTAAAATTTATCATCCCCTGCCAAGTCATCCAAAACAAAGGCTTAGTTTTTGCCACACAAAGCCACTCTTTAGAATCTATAAAACCTTCCTTAAAGCCAAAAAGCTCTCTTTGACTTTTGGGCGTCTTTTTTAAAGGCATTTCACATAAAAAATCATAATCAAACCACAGCACATCCGCATCTTTAATGCACCTCACACACTCGCTTACGCAAGAGTTTTCAAGCACATCATCACTATCGACAAAGAGCAAATAATCCGTGTTTTGAAACTCAAATCCCACATTCTGCCACACCCACACTTCATCCGTGCGAAATTCGCACAAACCCTCTCTTTCGCCCTTAAAATCAAGCTTTAGCTTACCCTCTAAAAAATCAAGCCCCAAATTCCTAGCCGCTGCTTGACCGGCATTTTTTTGACTCAAAATACAAAATCGCTTGTCTTTTTTGGCAAATTCTTTGGCGATTTCTAAGCTCTTATCCGTGCTTTCATCATCGACTAATATAATTTGCAAATTTGCATAATCTTGCTCCACAAGGCTTTCCAAGCACTCTTTAAAATACTTTTCGACATTAAAAAATGGGACAATGATGGAGACATTTTTCATAGGAATTTCTTCTTCATTCTGGCAAAAAATTTCTTTAAAACAAACATAGGACTGGATAAATTTTTCGCAAAAGCGTGAGGATTACTAACTATCTTCTTAAGTTCATCAAGCTCTTTAGTGCTAAACACCCCCCCCCCTTCGCTTAAATTCCCAAGCCCACCCTCAAAATCCTTAGCAAAACGCAGCAAAAATTCCTCCCTATAACTTTTATCAATCCGCCTTAAATTCCACCAATAGCCTTTAAATTTCAAATACAAAAAAAGCTCACTAAAATAATCAAACCTTCCCCGCTTACTTAAAAAAGTCTTTATAAAGTCAAATTCATCACAAATAGCATAAATTTTTTCCTTGCTTTTTGTGGAGGCATTAGGATTATCCCGCCTATAATAGTAATAAGCTTTTTTATGGAAATAAATATTGCAAGCACTTATAATGGTAATAAACCAAAAGCCAAGATCCTGATAAGAAGCCCCGGCGGATTCATGAAATTTTAGCTCCGATTTTTGTAAAAAATCGGAGCTAAACAGCCCCGGCTGATTCATATTCCAAGAATTTTTTAAGATTTCTTGTTTAGTCAAAGCAGTGTTTTTACAAACAGCCCCGGCTGATTCAAAATGCAAATCCTTGTGATAAAATCCCTCATCGTAAGCTATATTCTTATACTCAAATTCTCTTTTTTCTTTATCATAAAAATTATAAATATCACTTTTTAAAATATCAACATTTTTATTTTTAGCTAAAGCGTAAAGCTCCTTATACATATCAAGGTCTATATAATCATCACTCTCCACTATCCCTATATACTCGCCACTTGCCGCCGCAATACCTAAATTCATTTGATAGCCATAGCTTTTTTTATCACTGATGATGAGCTTTATCCGCTCGTCCTTAGCTTGATATTTTTTGATAAGCTCAAGTGTGCCGTCCGTAGAATTTGCATCAACACAGATGATTTCTATCTCTTTTAAGCTTTGATTGATGACGCTTTTAATACATTCATCATAATAATTAATTGAATTTAAAGAGGGGATAATAACAGAAACTTTCACGCTCATTTTAATCCTTATAATTCACTTTCACAAAATTTCAAAGCGGATTTTACCACACTTTATAAACTTACGCTACAATACACGAAAAAGGCTTTGTTTTGCAAACGATATCTTCACTTTATACGGAGCGTTTTGAGGTGAAAAAATCTCTCTTCATCGCTCACCTTAGCCCCTTTAAAGACTTTAAAAAACACCTTGCAAATTTAAAGGATGCACACCCTAAAGCCGTGCATTTTGTCTGGGCGTATCGCTTTTTAAATGAAAATCATCAAATCGTAGAAGACAAAAGTGATGATGGTGAGCCAAAAAATACCTCCGCTCTTCCCTGTCTTAATGTGTTAAGGGGAAAAGAGCTTGTAAATGTGAGCGTGGTTGTGGTGCGGTATTTTGGAGGCATAAAGCTTGGTACAGGGGGGCTGGTAAGAGCGTATAGCGAAGCGGTAAATCTAGCGGTCAAAGAAGCGATTTTAGAGCCTTTTGAGCTAAAAGAGTGTGTGAAATTTAGCCTCGTTTTTAAACACAACTCTAAAATGGAGCATTTTTTAACGAAGCAAAACATAAGCTTTCAAAGAGAATTTCAAATCGATTTTGTCATTTTCACGCTGGAACTTAATGAAAAAGAAAAAGCAGAATTTGAAATCTTTTCAAAGATTTTTAATCCACAAGATTTCAAATTCTTATAATAATTAGTCCCCGTGCGTTGGCAAATGCTCAGGCTCGATTTCATTATTTTTAATAAATTCTTCTTTTGCTTTTTTGCATCTTTCATCGCGTAATTTTCTATATTCATTACGCCTTTGAATTTCCTTTTCGCTCAAAGGTCTATCCTCTAAAAACGAGATGTGAAAATAAGTGTCATCTTCTTTAGAATGCCTCTCGTAAAAATCCACATAGTCAAAATAGTCCTTGCCATTGTCAAATTCTACGACCTCTTCGACATAAATCGTCGGTCCAAAGCCTCTGTGATTTTGCGTTGAGTGTCCAAAACCTGCGCTGTATTGAATTCTAAACTTAGCCATTATTTTCTCCTAAAAATTCCTGATAAGACCCACGAAAATCCGTAAGCCTCCCATCTTCTAAATGCCAAATGCGATTCGCAAAAGCAGAGACTAATTCCCTATCGTGCGTTATGCAAAGCACCACCCCCTTGAAATTATACAAAGCCTCGCCAAGAGCGATAATGCTTTCTAAATCAAGATGATTATCAGGCTCGTCCAAAAGTAAAAAATTCGCCCCCTCAAGCATAAGACGCGAAAGCATTAATCTATGCTTTTCACCCCCGCTTAAGCTACTCGCACTTTTTTCTTGGTCCGTGCCACTAAAAAGCATTCTACCTAAACACTTGCGAATTAAGTCTAAATCCTTAAATTTTTCGCTCATCAGCCATTCGTAAAGTTTCAAATTTTCACAAATGACATTGCTCGTATCTTGCGGAAAATAGCCAAGCTCTATGGTCGCACCCAAATGCAAATTCCCGCTATCAGGTTTTAGCGCCCCTGCGATGATTTTTGAGAGGCTTGATTTACCCACACCATTTGCACCGATGAGGGCGATTTTATCACCCTTTTCTATTTTTAATTCCAAATTTGAAAACAAGCTTTTATCGTAAGCCTTGCTTATGCCTCTAAGCTCAAGCACTTCATTGCCGATTTCACGGCTAGGGCGAAATAAAATGCTAGGGTCGCGGCGGCTTGAAATTTTGATTTCTTCAAGTTCTAGCTTTTCCAAAGCCTTAGCCCTGCTTGTAGCTTGTTTAGCTTTAGAAGCGTTAGCGCTAAAGCGGCGTATGAAATTTTCAAGCTCTTCGCGTTCTTTTAGAGTTTTATCGCGTTTGAGTTCTGCTTGTTTAGCCAAAAGCGTAGAAGCCATATACCAATCATCATAATTGCCCGCAAAATCGCGAATTTGCTTAAAATCCACATCTAAAATGCGTGTGCAAATTTTATTTAAAAAATGCCTGTCGTGGCTAATGACTACAAGAGTCCCTTCGTGGCGTAAAAGCTCATTTTCCAGCCAAGAAATCGCCTCTAAATCAAGGTTGTTTGTCGGCTCATCTAAAAAAAGCACATCAGCCCCTAAAAATAGCACCTGAGCGAGCAAAACCTTAAATTTATCTGCACTTTGTAAAGAACTCATCAAAGCGTCAAAATCTTTAATCTTTAAAGAGCTTAAAATTTTCTCGCAACGCATTTCGCAGTCATAATTAGGGTCTTCTTCAGCCGTAATCATCTCAAGCTCACCCAAACGCTCATTGATTTCATCTGTAAATTCCTCGCTTTGATAAAGCTTTTCTTTTTCCTTTAAAGCATCATATAGCCTTTTATTCGCACACATTACCGCGTCTTTTATGGTGTAATTTTCAAAGGCAAATTGATCCTGTCCCAAAACCGCCACTCTTAAACCCTCATCAAAGCAGACCTCCCCACTACTTGCTTCAAGCTCTTTTGAGAGGATTTTTAAAAAGGTCGATTTACCCGCCCCGTTTGCTCCGATAAGACCGTATCGCTGTCCTCTCGTAAGCTTTAAATTAACATTTTCAAATAAAAGTTGATTTGCAAAACGCATTGTAAGATTTTTAACTTCAACCATAATTTTCCTTAGAATTTTTGAAGTATTGTAGCGAAAAAGTTTTGAAATTAATTAAGTATAAATTTCGATTGACAATGAAAGTGAAATTTCATTGTCAAAACACTAATGATCTAAAAGTTCTACAAAAACTTGTTTTTTATCATCACTAAACTGAGCACTATATGAAATTTGAGTTTCATATTCTCCTCCATCAAATATGATTCCTTTTAAAGCACCTCTTGCATAATTTTTCCTCATATTATCTGGCATTTGTGGATAGGTTAATTTCAAGTTAGCTCTACAAAAACTTGTTTTTTTATTGTTACCATCTTGAGTTGTAAAACCACTAAAAGAAGTATAAACCACCTCATTAGCATAATCTTTTAAATCAAACATAGGTTTCAAATGAGCTTTTAAAACTCCAAGCGTATCGGTAGATAATATAGCTTCAAAATCTCTTATATCCATACCGTTAGTGCTCAGTCTCAATGCTTTTAAAGATTGCTCACTTAGTCCATATTCAACATAAACCCACTCATCATCATCTAAAATGCTTTTTAATGTAAGTTGAACATCCTCATCGTCGCATTTTGGTTTAGCATCAAAACACCCTGCAAATAATAAAGCCATCATCAAACTCAACAAAATATTTTTCATTGTTTGTCCGTTATTATTTTAATAAATTTAATCACTTCACTATTATTAGCCCCATCTTGACCCAAAAGATTCCTTAACAAATCCAAATTAAGCTGCGGTGGAAATATAAGATAAGAATTTGTAGGAAAACCATTTGATTTTAAGCCAATTACAAATTTTTCATCTTTATTAGCATATGACTTTCCCGCAACAATCTTATAAGTATCCTTATCATAAAGTAAAGTAGGCTCTAATTCAAAAGGTGCGTATTTTTCATTCATCTTTTCTCCTTTATTTTAAATTGTCAAAAACAGCACTGATTTTTTCGTAATTTTTCTTACGCAGTTTTTTACCCACTAAAAACATATCGACAATCCACCAAATCCAATTGGCAACCGCCAATAATCCATACAATAAACCCACAAAATCATTCATTGATGATGCGTAAAAGATACCGATCGCCACATCTAAAACCGTAAGTCCCAAACGCACAAAACCCAAAACCATATCGCCTATCATAAAACGACCAACTCCAAAAGAACCTAATAAAAAAGTCCCTACCCAAAATACTAAAGCTGGACTTTTAAGATTAAGAACAGATAGTTGCGTGATAGCACTTTTTTGACCTTCTTCACTTAATTTTTCAAACTTATCTTTTAATACTACAGAAGCTACTCCATCTCTTGGCAATTTATCATTAATACTCATTAAAACCGTATTAAAATCCATAATTTCTCCTTTTAAATTAAATATCAATCCGCACAAGAATAAATAACTTGTTCATCGAAACTCAATTGCAAAATTTTTGTTTGCAATTTTTGAATTTTTGGGGCATTACCTAGCGTGACAGCCCTTGCATCAAGCAATTCTTTTTCGTCATCACTCAAACGATTTAAAATACTTTGTGCCATACAAATGCAAAACTCCCTATATTCTATCCCGCCAGCCTCTTGCTCACAATTATCTGCGTAAGACTTTAAAAATTCCTTACTTCCATTAGCAAAAATAGCACTCGTCAAAAATGCTAAAATTAAAAGAAACCGCATAAAAACTCCTTTCTTAAAAAAATGAAATGGAATTGTTCCACAATTTAGCTTATAAAATATTGAAATATTAAATATATTTTTAATAAAACATTGATTATTTCAAGTGTTTTTGATAAAGAATTTTTTATGTAAAATCAGCCCAAAGCATTTAAAATTTAAGGTAGCTTATGGCAAAAAAAAGCAAACGCGATATGGCATATCATCTGGGTGTTGATGTTAGCACTTTATATAATTGGAGAAAATACAAGCCAAACCTTTATCGTATCGTAATGCTAGGCTTTAAATTTGATGAATTAGTAGAAACACATAAGAAAAATTACGAAGAGCTTTTAACGGTAGAACAAAGCATAGAAGAGGAGCTTGAAAAATTCCGCTAAGTCCTCATCATAGCCCCTAACATCACCTTAGCCTTGCAGTCCGCACAGCAATATAGGCTTTTAAGCTTGGCTTCATCATTTGCGAATTTATCTCTCATCAAAGAGGCGATTTTTTCCACCGCTTTTTTAGTTGCAAATTCCTTCCCACACTCCACACAAGCAAAAAGCTCATCTTTAGCCAAAGTGCGAAAGTCAAAATAAGCTTTTTCAAGCCTTAGCCCACTTCGCTCAAGCTTTAAAGTATCTTTTTCCGCACAGCTTACCTCACAATACCCACAAGTCGTGCAAAGGCTAGGATTAAATTTCAAGGCATTTTCTTTAGTATCCGCTACCAAAGCACCAACATTACAAGCACCCACACAAGAAAGGCAAAGTGTGCAAGTCGTGGTATTTAGCTTTAAGTCCCCATAGCGAAGCCACTCGCCACTTTCGATTACGCCCAAATTCTCATCTTGTATCAAATGCTTCAAACGCACGGCGAAATTTTCCCTATTTGTAAGGGTGTGATTGTGAAAAGAAAAATTTAAATCCTCGATAAATTCGAGCGAATTTAAAGCAAGTTCAAGCTCTTTTTCATTTTGTGCGATAAAAACGGCTTTTTTGTTGAATTTCCTCTCAAAGACTGCATTTAAAAGCTTTATCGCCTCGTTTGAGCCACGCGAAACAAAGTCAGTGTAAAAAACAAGATTTGCCCCACTAGCTTGAAGTAAGCTTAAAAAATGCAAATTAGAAAGCCATTTTTCCCCCTCTATCATAAAAGGCAAAACGCCCTTAAAGCTTAAATTTAAATCCTCTAAAGGCATTTTTTTAGGGATAATGCAAAGCTTTTTCCTCGCCACAAATTCAAGCATTTTAAAAAAGCTTTCTCTATTCATCGGGGCATAATCAAGTGAGCCGCTAGGACACACGCTAACGCACCCCCCACAGCCAAGGCAATCAATTTGAGAAAATTCCAGCTGTCTTTCTTCTTCATCTTTTAAAATCGCCGTTGTAGGGCAGATTTCCGCACACTTAGCACAATGCTCACTGCGTCTTTTGTGGTATTGACACACGCTAGAATTATAAGTAATGAAAGTCTTAAAATTAAAATGTGGAATTTTACTTTTTAAAAAGCTCAAAAGCTCTTCTTCGTCCTTAAAATTTGCCAGATGATAACAGCCACTTTGCCTGACAAAGTCCTTTCTTTCCTCATTTTCATACAGCAAAATGTCAAATTCAAGCTCCACTTCCCCCTCTTCATTTTCAAGCACCGCACAAAGCTCCCCCGCACTGCCAAAAACGCTTAAAACCTCACTCTCCTCAAGCCCTATTACCTTAAAACCCGCCTCTTTTAAAAGCTTTTCTCTTTTTTCATCTTTCTTAGCGATGATTAAAATGCGATTTGAAATTTTCTTAGTATTTTCAAAGTCAAGCCCATTTTCATAGGCACTTAACCTCATCTCATAGAGCTTTAAAACGACCTTGCTTTTTTCCAAAACACTATCCTTAGAATTTCTAAGGTAAAAATTAATCTCAGGCGCGTAAATGATAGCCTTTTGTGCTTTATCGTTTGTGATTAAAACCTCTTCTTCTGTGGGCTTTTCTAAAATGATGATTGTATCGTCTAAGGGCTGGTTTAATTCGTTTTTGATGTAAGTGTAATTTAGCATTTTCTTTCCTTTTTAAAATTATATGTTAGAATATAAAAATATTTTCTTAAGGCTTAAGATGAACAATTTACAAAATTTCCCACAAATTCAAACCCTACTTGACGATACAAGATTGCAAAATTATCCACACTTAGTTAAGGCGTATTTTGCTAAAAAAGTCGTTAAAGATTGTAAAAAAAACAAGGAATTTCCCACCAAACACGACTTAATTTTAAAAATCTCAAATGCACTCAATGCCTTTTATAAGAAAGATTTCAAACCCCTCATCAACGCCACAGGCGTGGTAATCCACACAAATTTAGGCAGAAGCATTTTTGATAAAGAAAGCTTTAAAGCTTGCGAAAAAGCCCTTTGCTCTTATACGAATTTAGAATTTGACTTAAACAATGGCAAAAGAGGCTCAAGGTATGACAATGTGCTTGAAAAGCTTAAAATTTTATTTGAGTGCGAGGACGCCTTGATAGTCAATAACAACGCCGCCGCCGTTTTTCTCGTGCTAAATTCCCTAGCTTTTGGAAAAGAAGTGTTAAGCTCAAGAGGTGAATTAGTCGAAATAGGCGGAAATTTTAGAATCCCAGAAGTCATCAAAGCCGCAGGGGTAAAACTAAACGAGCTTGGCACAAGCAACAAAACGCATTTAAAAGACTATGAAAACGCCATCACAAAAGAAACCACACTCATTTTAAAAACGCATAAATCAAATTTCGCACTCAAGGGCTTTTGTGAGGAAGTAAGCATTAAAGATTTGGGAATTTTAGCGAAGAAAAAAAGGCTCATTAGCTATTATGATTTAGGCTCTGGGTGGTGCGGAAAACTTCCTTGTAATCTAAGCCTAAATGAACCTGAAATCAAAAAGCTCATCAAGCAATGCGACATCTTAAGCTTTAGCGGTGATAAGCTCTTCGGCTCGGCACAAGCTGGAATCATACTTGGTAAAAAAAGACTCATTGAAAAATTAAGAAAAAATCAGCTTTTAAGAATGCTTCGCATTGATAAACTTAGCCTTGTTTTTTTAAATGAAAGCTTAAAGGCGTATTTGCAAAAAGACTATGGCAAAATCCCCACTTTAAAGCTTTTAAACGATGACTTAGCCCACATCAAACAAAAGGCTTTAAAGGTGCAAAAAGCCCTTAAATTTAAAAGCCTTTTAAAACCAAGCAAAAGCCTAGTGGGTGGTGGCTCACTGCCTGATAAAACGCTTGAAAGCTTTGTTTTAGCCTTTGAGGGAAATGCCCTTAAAATGCAAGAGAACTTTAGAAAAAAAGGCATTATCGCAAGGGTGGAAAATAAAAATTTAGTGCTTGATTTTAGAAGCATTAGGGAAGAAGAGCTTGACACGCTCATTTCTATCATCAACGAAATGGAGAATTTATGCTAATTATCGGCACAGCAGGACACATCGACCACGGAAAAACTTCGCTCATCAAAGCACTTAACGGCTTTGAGGGCGACACACTGAAAGAAGAAAAAGAAAGGCAAATCACCCTAAGCCTTAGCTTTTCAAGCCTAGAAAATGAAAGTAAAAAGCTCTCTTTCATCGACACGCCCGGACATAAAGACTTGCTTAAAACGATGATAAGTGGGGCGTTTGCTTTTAGCGTTTGTTTATTTGTCGTGGATATTAACGAGGGTTTAAAGGCACAAAGCTTGGAACATCTTAGCGTTTTGGAGCTTTTGGGGGTTAAAGACCTCATTTTAGTGCTTAGCAAGTGCGATTTATGCGAGGATATAGAGGGCAAAACGCAAGAAATTTTACAAGAACTTTCCTTTACCCCCTTAAAAGTCTTTCACACTTCAACGCATTCAAATTTAGGCATTGAGGCGCTTAAAAGCTATCTTTTTAGCCTTGAGGAAAAAAGCAGCGATACGGCTTTAATTTTGCGTTTTTATATCGATAGGGTTTTTTCTCTAAAAGGCATAGGCACTATTGTTACAGGCTCTTTAAATGAGGGGGAAATCGCCTTAAAAGAAAAAATCATCTGTCTTGACACGCAAAAAGAACTGCTTGTCAAAAATATCCAAAATCACGACTCAAATTTAGATAAAATCAAAGCCCCAGCCAGAGTCGCACTGAGTTTAAATTGTGATTATAAAGATTTACAAAAGGGCTTTTTGCTAAGTAAAAAAGGCTTTTTTAAGCCCTTTTTACAAATCGAAGCTTACATAAAAGCCCCAAATTTAGCTAATCAAAACTATGTCTTTTGTGTCGGCACAAAACAGCTTGAAGCCCAAATTCACATCTTAAAAGAGCTTGACAAAGGGCAGTATTTTGCTCAAATTCGCTTTAAAAAGCCTCTATTTTTGTGCTTTGATGAAAAATTTATCTTGCTTGAAAATTCGCGTGTAAAAGGCGGCGGAGTGGTGCTAAACCCCGTAAATGAGCCACTTGGCAAAAAGCTAAAACTCGAGCTTTTAACTTTGCTTTATCACAAGGACTTTCTAAACGCCTTTAAGCTTCTTAAAAACGCTCATAAAAAAGGCTTTGGGCTACTTTCAAGCTATCAAAGATTTAAGCTTAGCCACGAACAAGCCCTAAATTTAGCAAAAGAGCTAAAAGAAGCGTTTATCGATACGAAAAACTATAACATTTATGATTTAAGCTGTGTCAATTTGCTTGAAACGCACATTGATAAAATTTTAGAAAAAAACCCTTATGCGATGCTTTCAGCACACTCTTTGGCGTTAAGGATTGCTTGGGCGAGTGAGGAGCTTTGTGCTTTTGCTTTAGAAAAAATGCAAATTTTAGATTTTAAAGAGGGCATATTTTTTAAAAAAGGCGTGGAATTTGACAAATTACAAGCAAATAATCAAAACGCCCTTTATGAGAAAATCAAATCCCAAGCCCTACAAGTCGAAGCGCCTTATAATCTTTATGCAAGTTTGGAGCTTGATAGAAAAAGCGGGGATTTTATGCTTAAAAAGCTCACAAAAGAGGGCTTAGTCGTGCGTTTAGCACATAATCTTTTTATCGATAAAGCCACGCTTTTAAACTTTAAAGAAGAGCTTTTAAATTTACTTAAAAATACAAGCTTAGATGTGCAAACGATGAAAAATAAATTTAATTTTTCAAGAAAATACGCCATAGCCTACCTAGAATTCCTAGACCTTGATGAAAGAATTATAAAAAAAGACGAAAAACGCTTTTTAAAATCAAATATTATTCACACAAAGTTGGTAAAATTATGAGTTTTTTTGTGAAATTTTTTGATTTCAAAAAAACAAAATTTTGGTAGAATTTCGCTTAATTTTTAAGGATTTAAATGTATGATTATTTGATAGTTGGGGCGGGGCTTTTTGGGAGCATTTTTGCGTATGAGGCGAGTAAGAGAGGTAAAAAATGCCTTGTGCTTGAAAGAAGAGAGCATACAGGTGGGAATTGTTACACGAAAGAAATGGCGGAAAAAAATGTGCATTTTTGCGGGAGGCTTGGGGAATATCGTTACTATGATATGCAAGATGTGGTAAAATCCGCTTTGAAATTTTGTGAAAGTGAGTTAGGAAAATGAGCGTGAAAGTTTCTGTTATTATCCCCTCTTTAAATTCAATTAATTATTATGATGAATGTATTAAAAGCGTCATCAATCAAAGCTTAAAAGAGATAGAAATCATCTGTGTTGATGCAAATTCTACGGACGGCACACTTGAGCTTATCAAAAAATATCAAGCTAAGGACGAGCGGATAAAGCTCATCATCAGTGATAAAAAAAGCTATGGCTATCAAATGAATTTAGGTATTGCGGCGGCAAGTGGCGAGTATATAGGGATAGTGGAGAGTGATGATTATATAGACCTTGATATGTATAAAGAGCTTTACGCTTTAGCTAAAAATAAAAATGTTGATATTTTAAAAAGTGATATTTATAATTTTTATGATAAAGAAAAAAGAGAATTTGAGTATAAGAATATAGCTTACGATGAGGGATTTTATCACAAGGATTTGCATTTTGAATCAGCCGGGGCTGTTTAGCTCCGATTTTTTACAAAAATCGGAGCTAAAATTTCATGAATCCGCCGGGGCTTCTTATCAGGATCTTGGCTTTTGGTTTATTACCATTATAAGTGCTTGCAATATTTATTTCCATAAAAAAGCTTATTACTATTATAGGCGGGATAATATGGGCTCAAGTTGCAATTCCAAAGAAAAAGTTTATTGTTTATGTGACGAATATGATTTTATGGAGGAGTTTTTAAGGAGCCGAAATTTAATGGAATTTAAAGAAATTCTCCTCTATAAGAAATTTAGATCTTACTGTTGGAATTTAAACCGAATCGATGAAAAATTTAAAAAAGAATTTTTAGAGCGTTTTGCAAAAGAATTTAAAGATGAAAATTTAAAACTTGAAATTTTTAAGCATAGAGAGCTTAGAAAACTTAAAAAAATCATCTCAAATCCTAACAAATATGCTAAAAATTTATTTTATCGTTTTGCTTTAAAAAATTTTCTTACCAAATTGAAAAAAGCTTTCGATAGGTTAAAATTTTAATCTTATAATGTCAAAAACGAAAGGATACAAATGAAAAAAATTATATTATTAGCAAGTGCTTGTTTAAGCCTTTTTGCCGCGAGTGATAAAGAAATTTTAGACTTTTACTCTAGCAGTGTTAAAGCACAATTTCCAGACGCAAAACTTAGCATAGTCAAAAGAGAGAAAGTTGCCGATACGGGCTTTGAAAGCGTAGTGTTAAGCATAGAGGTGCAAGGCGCAAAGCAAGAGGAGGTGCTTTTCACAAAGGATAATTTAATCGTCCCTGACATTATTGATTTAAAGGCAAAAATTTCTTACCGCCAAGAATTTGAAGTCAAAAAATTCCAAGAAGCAAGAGAAAATTTTAGCAAAAATGCCAAAACAGAAGTGCAAAAAGAAAAAATGATTATCTCTTTAGGGGATAAAACTAAGCCTAGCATTTATGTTTTTTCTGACCCAGAATGCCCTTACTGCATAGAGCAGCTTAAGGGTATAGAAGAAGAGCTTAAAACCAAGCAAATCAACCTTATCCTAACCCCAGTCGCACACGGAAAAAGTGCTTTTGAAAAATCCGCTTTGATTTATAAAGAAAGCAAAAATGCCAAAACAGACGCCGAAAAACTTGCCATTTTAAGAAAGTATTTTGACCCAGAGCTTAAAAGCTACCCTAAAATAAGCGAAGCCGAAACAAAAGCCATTTTTGAACTTTATAGAAAATACCGCTCCTTAGGGCTTGTCGCTACACCGACCATCATAGAATGAAAAAATTTCTTATCCTTTTCATCGCCCTCTTTTTAGGTGCTTGCACGAATAAAACTTTCGTGCAAAGTGCCATTGAAACTAACAATGAGGGCGTTTTCATCAAGGCTAAGAAAAATGAAAGCTTTAAAATCATCTTTCATAACGCCTCCTCCACACAAAGCGAACTTGCTTTTAAACTCTCACAAAGCCTTCAAAATTTAGGTTTGAAAGAGGTAAAAGAAAATCCAACCTATGAAATTTTACTCAACTACATTGACTTTAAAAAACACTCCTACGCCCAAAGAGTCAGCACTTCAGCCGATTTTTTCTTTAATCTTGACCCCCTTGAAAGCAAAGGAGAATGGCTAGTGGAGAATTTTTACACCCTGCAAGTTAATATCCAAATTCAAAGCCAAAATGCCACGCAACAAACAAGCCTTAAAGCAAGGACGGCATATCTAAGCGATAAACCTCGCTGTCAGCTTTCTTTAGAAGATAAGATTATTAGGCAAATTGTAAGCTTTTTTTACCTTGACTAGCTTAAATTAACCCCACGCCGCCGCCAACACACACCCAACACACTCACGCCCCCATTTTTTCATTTCTTTCAAATTTTTTCTAAAAAACTATAAACTTTTTTTTTCACTAAACGATATAGTAGATAACAAGCTCAAGGATTAGAGCTTGAATTCATTTAAAAGGATTTAAAATGGGATTTCGTATTAACACAAATGTTGGCGCACTTAACGCTAAAGCTAACGCTGATTTAAACAGCAAAAGTCTAGACCAATCTCTTGCGAGACTAAGCTCTGGTCTTAGGATTAACTCAGCAGCAGATGATGCTTCAGGTATGGCTATCGCGGATAGTTTGCGTTCTCAGGCTTCTACCTTAGGACAAGCGATTAACAATGGTAACGATGCCATAGGTATCTTACAAACAGCTGACAAGGCTATGGACGAGCAGCTTAAAATCTTAGATACAATTAAGACTAAAGCAACTCAAGCGGCACAAGATGGACAAAGCACTAAGACAAGAAATATGCTTCAAGCTGACATCAACCGCTTAATGGAAGAGCTTGACAACATCGCTAATACAACTTCTTTCAACGGAAAGCAGTTATTAAGTGGTGGTTTCATCAACCAAGAATTCCAAATCGGCTCTCAATCAAACCAAACCGTAAAAGCAAGTATCGGTTCAACTCAATCAAGTAAAATCGGTCTTACAAGGTTTGAAACAGGTCAGCAAGTTATCAAAAGTGGCGAAGTTAATATGACTATCAAAAACTACAATGGTATCGAGGATTTCAAATTCCAAAAGGTTGTCATCTCTACTTCAGTAGGAACAGGACTTGGCGCTTTAGCTGAAGAAATCAACAGAGTTGCAGATAGAACAGGTGTTCGTGCAAGTTTTAATGTGCAAACTGTGGGTTCTAAGGTTATCGAAAAAGGCACTACTAATGACGATTTCGCTATTAATGGTGTAAAAATCGGTAAAATTGCTTATGAAGCAGGCGATAAAAATGGTGCTTTGCTTTCAGCCATCAATTCCGTCAAAGATACAACAGGCGTTCAAGCAGCTTTAGATGAAGAGGGAAAACTTGTCCTTACTTCGAATGAGGGTCGTGGTATTAAAATCACAGGAAGCATAGGTGCTGGGGCTGGTATCGCTAAAAATATGGAAGAAAACTATGGTCGTTTATCCTTAGTGAAAAACGATGGTAGAGACATCGCTATCGAGGGAACTGGCTTTGGCTTTGATAATGACAAACTTGTTTCTCAAGCTTCTGTATCTTTAAGAGAGACTAAGGGACAAATTTCTAAAGACTTAGCTGAGGCTATGGGCTTTAACTCTGTGGATAGACTAGGAAGTATTCAAATTGGTGTTTCTGCTTTATCTGTTTTAGAGGGAACAGGTATGAGTACAATTACGACTTTAGTCAATGGAGCTGGTAGTGGTTTCTCTCAATGGGTTACAAGTAAAATCTCAAATGTGGGACAAATGGTAGATATAGGACCAGGACTTGGACAGCTTTCTACTATGTCTTTCTCTGCTGTGGGTCTTAGTGGGCTTTCAAAACTGACTTTCTCAAGTGTTTATACTGTGGGAATTAATGCACTTTCAACGGTCAATGGAGACTTGCTAGTTGGTTCAGCTCAGGCGGGTGGTTTAAGTGTAGCGCTTAGTGTGCTTGGCGTTGTGAGAGAAACAAAGAGAAATGACAATATAGGCAAAGAGCAAACCGCAGGTGTAACCACCCTAAAAGGTGCTATGGCGGTGATGGATGTCGTTGAAACTGCGACCATTAATCTTGACCAAATCCGTGCGGACATCGGTTCTGTGCAAAACCAAATTCAAGCGACTATCAACAACATTACCGTAACTCAGGTAAATGTTAAAGCTGCTGAATCAACTATCCGTGATGTGGATTTTGCAAGTGAAAGTGCAAACTACTCTAAAGCAAATATCCTAGCTCAAAGTGGAGCTTACGCGATGGCTCAAGCAAACGCTAGCCAACAACATGTTTTAAGACTACTTCAGTAGCTTAAAGCTTTCAATAATCCCAAGCGAGGCTTTCACGCTCTTAGCGTGGGCTTCGCTTTTTTTATTCCCAAAAAAATGCTATAATCTACAAAATTTACATACCAAAGGAGTTAAAATGCCTCTACTAGATAGTTTCAAGGTCGACCATACTAAAATGCCAGCACCTGCCGTGCGTCTTGCTAAGATGATGAAAACGCCAAAGGGTGATGATATTTGTGTTTTTGATTTGCGTTTTTGCATACCTAATAAGGACTTAATGAGTGAAAAAGGCACGCACACTTTAGAGCATTTATTTGCCGGCTTTATGAGGGACCATTTAAATTCAAATTCGGTAGAAATTATCGACATTTCACCTATGGGCTGTCGCACGGGCTTTTATATGAGCTTAATAGGAACGCCCGATGAAATCACTGTGGCAAAAGCGTGGGAAGCAAGTATGAAAGATGTTTTAAATGTGCAAGATGAAAGCAAAATCCCAGAGCTTAATATCTATCAATGCGGAACTTGCAAAATGCACTCTTTAGATGAAGCCAAGCAAATCGCTCAAAAAGTTTTAAATTCGAGCATAGGCGTGATGAGTAACGAAGAATTAAAACTTGAAAATGTTTAAAATTTAGCCCTTGTTTAAGGGTTAAGTTTATTTTAATGTATTTTTAATACAATACAAAAATTTTTATTCTAATGGAGAAACAATGAAACTGATGTGCGAGATGCGTAGTATCTAGTGCGTCCTTTGGCTTGACATTATGTTCCAAAGGCACGAAAGTGGATAAGGGGATGTAATGTAAGAAAGCTAAAATTGTTTTTCAAATACAAACTTTAATCTTACTAAATTTAATCCACTTAGTCTTCTTATCCTTAAGTATAGGTAGCAAAATATAAAATTTTGCCAAAGAGCAAAAGCTCAAAAAAGCTTAAATTTCAAAGTTTAAGCCACACAAAAGGAGAATTAACAATGAAAAACGCAATCATTTCTTACCCAAGAATAGGTGCAAATAGGGAATTAAAATTTGCTATTGAGAAGTATTTTAAAAAGCAAAGCACGCAAGAGGAGCTTTTAGCCTGTGCTAAGGACTTAAGGGCTAGACACTGGAAAGAGATTAAGGAAGCTGGGATTGACTTTATCCCTAGTAATGACTTTTCTTTTTATGATACCGTGCTAGATACTGCGGTGCTTTTTAATATTGTCGCTAGTCGTTATAGAGCTTTAAATTTAGAGCCGCTAGAGCAGTATTTTGCCCAAAGTAGAGGCTATCAAGGCGAAAAGGGCGATACTACGGCTTTGGCGATGAAAAAGTGGTTTAATACAAATTACCATTACCTAGTGCCTGAATGTGATAGTGCAGAGCTTATAGCACTAAGCGGGGATAAAATTTTTAAAGAATATCTCGAAGCAAAAGAGCAAGGTATAGAAACTAAGCCTGTTTTAGTGGGAATTTTTACCCTCTTTAAGCTCATAGCCTTTAAAGATGAAAGCACACAAAAACTAGCTCAAAAAAAGCTTTTAAACGCTTACCTAGAGCTTTTTGAAAAATTAAACGATTTAGGGGTGCAGTGGCTAGAGCTTGATGAGCCTTATTTGGTTTATGATTTAAGCGAGAAAGATTTAGCCTTATTTGATGAATTTTATAAAGAGCTTTTAAGTCATAAAAAAGGACTTAAAATTTTACTGCAAAGCTATTTTGGAGATGTAAGAGACATTTATGCTAAGCTTTTAGAATATAATTTTGACGGCTTGGGGCTTGATTTTATAGAGGGAAAAGAGAGCTTAAATTTGATTAAGCAATACGGCTTTTCTAAGGATAAAATCCTTTTTGCAGGTATTGTTAATGGTAAAAATATTTACGCTAATGATTATGCTAAAAGTTTAAAGCTCATTAAAGAGCTTCAAAAATACGCGCAAAACATTGTTTTAAATACCTCTTGTTCGCTTTTGCATGTGCCTTATAGCACGGAATTTGAAACTAAGCTTGAAAAAAATTATCTCAAACTTTTTGCCTTTGCAAAACAAAAGCTTAAAGAGCTTAAAGACTTAAAAGAAATTTTAAATAGCAGTGAAGAAAATCCGCTTTTCAAAGCCAATCAAGAACTTTTTACAAATATCCCTAACCGCTTTGATGAAAAGGTTAAAGCAAGGCTTAATAGCCTAAAAAAAGAAGATTTTGTGCGTAAGCCTGAATTTAAAGAACGCATTAAAATCCAAGAAGGCGTTTTAAATCTCCCGCTTTTACCGACTACAACCATAGGTTCTTTCCCGCAAAGTGCCGATGTGCGCTCCAACCGCCTCGCCTTTAAACAGCAAAAAATTTCAGCACAAAACTACACGGAATTTAATCAACAAAAAATTAAAGAATGCATACAAATCCAAGAAGAAATAGGGCTTGATGTGCTAGTGCACGGTGAATTTGAAAGAAACGATATGGTGGAGTATTTTGGTGAGAATTTGCAGGGCTTTTTATTTACACAAAATGGCTGGGTGCAAAGCTATGGAACAAGATGCGTTAAGCCGCCTGTGATTTGGGGCGATGTATCACGCACTAAGCCTATCACGCTTTCTTGGTCCAAATTTGCCCAAAGCCTTAGCAAAAAAATCGTAAAAGGTATGCTCACAGGTCCTGTAACTATACTCAACTGGTCTTTTCCAAGAGAAGATATTAGCCTAAAAGAAAGCACGGAGCAAATCGCTTTAGCTATAAGAGATGAAGTTTTAGACCTTGAAAAAGAGGGTATAAAAATCATACAAATTGACGAAGCGGCGTTAAGAGAAAAGCTTCCTTTAAGAAAAAGCGACTGGCATAGTGAGTATTTAAACTGGGCTATCCCTGCCTTTAACCTCGTTCATAGCGGCGTTAAAGCCTCGACTCAAATTCACACGCATATGTGTTATAGTGAATTTAACGACATTTTAAAGGATATTGACGCTTTGGATGCGGATGTGATTTCTTTTGAAGCGAGCCGTTCGAATTTAGAGCTTTTAGACACGCTTAAGGCGGTTAATTTTAAAACGCAAGTAGGACCTGGAGTATATGATATACACAGCCCTAGAGTGCCAAGCGAAGAAGAGATAAAAACGACCATAGAGAAAATTTTAGCAAGGCTTCCTAAAGAACAAATTTGGATTAATCCCGATTGCGGACTTAAGACTAGGGGCTATGAAGAAGTGGTTTTAGCGCTTAAAAATTTAGTCGCAGCGACTCGAAAAGTTAGGAATAGTTTATAAGGAGTTTTTATGTGTAGCTTTTCCTTTGAAGTTTTTCCGCCAAGAAGAGATGAAACTATCAAAAATTTAGACGCTATTTTAGAGGATTTAGGGCGATTAAGCCCTAATTTCATCAGCGTAACCTTTGGCGCAGGTGGCTCTATAAATTCACAAAACACCCTAGAAGTGGCAAGTCTTATCCAAGAAAAATACCAAATTCCTAGCATAGTGCATTTACCTTGCATACACTCAAGTAAAGAAAAAATTACAGCTATACTCAAAGAGTGCAAGCAAAGAGGGCTTAATAAAATTCTAGCCCTTAGAGGAGATGTGTGCGAGGGGCTAGAAAAGAGTAAGGATTTTTCTTATGCAAATGATTTAATTTCTTTTATCAAAAAGCAAGAAAATTTCGAAATTTACGCCGCTTGCTACCCTGAAAAACACAGCGAGGCTAAAAACATCATCGAGGATATTCATCATCTTAAAAATAAGGTAAATGTTGGCACAGATAAACTCATCACGCAACTTTTTTATGATAACGAGGACTTTTACGCTTTTAAGCAAAATTGTGCTTTAAGTGGTATAAAAGTGCCGATTTATGCGGGGATTATGCCTATTACAAACAAAAGGCAAATTTTAAAAATTTCACAACTTTGTGGGGCTAAAATCCCCACTAAATTTACTAAAATTTTAGAAAAATATGAAAACAATACCTTAGCCCTAGAAGACGCTGGCATCGCCTATGCGATAGACCAAATCGTTGATTTAATCACTAGCGGGGTGGATGGAATTCATCTTTATACTATGAATAAAACCAAAGCGGCTATAAGAATTTATGAAGCGGTAAAACATTTACCAAAAGAAGAAAACGAGGCTAAAAATGTGCTTTAATTATGGCAGAAAGGAAGGGATTCGAACCCTCGAAAGCTTGCACTTTACACGCGTTCCAGGCGTGCTCCTTCAACCGCTCGGACACCTTTCTAAAAGCGAAATTATAGCTAAATTTTTAAAAATAATGCAAAAATCAGCCAAATTTTAGTAAAAAAAGATATAATTACACTTTCACAAGTCAGGGTAGCTCAGCTGGTTAGAGCGCTGGTCTCATAAGCCGGAGGTCGGGAGTTCAAGTCTCCCCCTTGACACCAATATAATCCCACGCCACTTTGATAATAGTCGCTCCCACCACGACCAAAAATAACGCTTTGATGAATTTCCCATTTGTTTTTAACACAAGCTTAGAGCCTAAAAACGCCCCTAAAACCTGCCCCACGCCCATCAAAAGCCCCACAAGCCAAAGCACTTCATAAAGCCATAGAAAAATGGCAAGGGCGATGATATTACTTGTGAAATTTAAAATTTTGGTGTTGATACTAGCTTTTTTCATATTAAAGCCTAAAAACAACACACAAGCAAATATCCAAAACGACCCCGTCCCAGGTCCTAAAAAGCCGTCATAAAAGCCTAAAGTTAGCCCAAAGATGAGATGAAAAAGCTTGATATTTTGCATTTTAGGCGTGGTTTCACTTTTACCTAAACTTGGTTTAAAAGCCGTGTAAAGAAAGGTGAGAGTAAGAAAAACCAAGATGATGAGCTTTAAATGCTCATCTTGCACGAGCAACACGCAAAAAGTGCCAAAAGCCGCCCCAAGTGCCGTAAAAAACACCCCCCAAGCAAGGTGGGGCAAGGTAGTCGAGCGAAAATAAGTCGCCGCAGCGGTGAAAGAGCCGAACACGCTTTGAAGCTTGTTTGTCGCTAGGGCAAGATGAGGGGGGATTCCACTTGCCATAAGTGCGGGGATAGTGATAAGCCCACCCCCACCCACGATAGAATCGATAAAGCCCGCAAAAGTGGCAATACCAAACAAAATGAGATAAATACTTAAATCAAGCTCCATTAACTTCCGTTCTGCCCCAGCCTATAAAGTGCGAAATCATACTTTATAGGGTCTTTTGGGTCTAATTTTTTTAAATTTTGTGTCAGTTCTAAAACGGCTTTAAAATCATAGCTTTTACGCGTTAAAAGTCCGTGTTTTAGAGAAATTTTTTGCGTGTGCGTGTCAAGAGGGATAAGTAAATCAGCTGGTGAAATTCCTCTCCAAAGCCCCATATCAAGCTCATCTTTACGCACCATCCAACGCAAAAACATATTATAACGCTTTAAAGGGGATTTTGGCTCATCTTGCCAAGTGCTGCCAAAAAAATGCGTATAACCCTTACTTTTACAAGGATTGATTTCATAAACAATTTTAATGAAATTTAAAATTCCATCGCTAACTTTGCCGCTTTTTTTATAAGGCTCTGTAAAAATTTCCTCTAAATTTTTATACTTATTTTTAAGCCTAGCAAAAGTGATAAAAATTTGCGTTATATCTTCTTCGTTTTGAAAGCGGTATTTTAAATTTTTCATCGCTTTTTTAATTTCATTTTCGCTTTTGTCTATCAAAGAAAAATCAAGCGTTTTTAGAAATTTAACGATATTTTTAGAACTACCATAAGAAAACAAAGCGCACATTAAAGCGATGTAGGCGTCTTTTTTGGGCTTGGCGATTTGTAAAGGGTCTGGAAATTTTTCTAAGCCCTCTTTGGAATTTTCCTTAAGAGCCAACTTGTCAAGCTCAGCTTTTAGCAAAGCCTTCTCTCTCAATTTTTCACATTTTTTCATTATAATCCTTTCCAAGAAATTTGAAAGGATTATAATATAACTTTTTAAATTAAGATTTAAGTCCTAGTAGGGTGTCTAGCATTTGGTCGACTGTGGTAACGATTTTAGCCGCAGCGCCGTAGCTTGACTGCCACTGAATTAGTGCGGCAAGTTCTTCGTTGGTATTGACCCCGCTTTTACTTTGATACTCGGCATAAACGGAATTATAAAGAGTCATATTGCTCTTGTGGATTACGCTGTTATTTTCGCCATCACTTGCGATTTTACCCGTGAATTTGCGATAATATTCCTCCATAGTCAGCTCATCAATCGTGCCGTCTTTATTATAAAAGCTCACTTTTTCATACTGAAGCTGGATAATTTGATTTGCCATATTATTACCACTATCTACGCCGTTTTTACTTGCTCTTACGCTGGTAGGGTCGTTTAAAATGCTATCTTTTACCCTAATATCACTCGCATCGTTTCCGCTAAAAAATCCTCCCACACTAAAAGCTCCTGCGAAATTTGTGCCTTTATCTTCTATGGAAACTTTAAAGCCGTTTTTAGCGTTGATTTGAAAAAGTCCGCTATTACTTTGTGCGTCAAAGCTAAAACTTGCGTTCATAAAATCATCAACATCGTCTTGGTTGTTGTTATTTTTATTATCATCTGTGTTACCATTGATTTGACGCATTAAATCGTCCATCGTGGTCGTTACATCGATAGTAATGGTTTTTCTAACCTTCTCCGCCCCTTTTTCATCATAAATGACAATGTCAAAACTCCCCGCCTGTATCGTTCTGTCATAATTCATCAAAGGCACATCACCCGTTAAGCCTTCTAAATAATCAGAAGTCGCCGAACTTTTAGCAGAACCTGCGTAAAGATTATTTGTTTCGGTGATTAAGGTCTTAGAAAAAGTATTTAAAGCATCAAGATAGCCCTGTATAATCCCATCATCATAAGTCCCCTCAGCCTTGTCATAATCACGCCCTCTTAAATCAAGTTGCGCTCCAAGCTGTCCGCCTGTGAGCTTTGTCGTTAAATCGTGGATTTTTTCATCTGGGGTTTGATAATAAATGCTATAAGATTCATTTTTGTCATCATAGTCCAACTTTAAAGGGTGGAAATTCACACCATCAACGATAGTAAAGCCCTCTATGCTAAGATTATAATGATGTCCGGGGTCTTTTATGGTTTGCTCGAAGCGATTATCTTGGTCTATCTCATTTTTACTTGCTACGCTATTAACAAGTTTAGAGAGTGTAAGCTCTAGCTCATCGCGTCTATCTCTTAACTCATTTGCGTGGTCTGTCGGTAAAGCTTCCTCACCATAAATTTGCTTATTTAAATATGCGATTTCCTCTCCTATGCGGTTAATCTCATCCACTGTTGCTTTAATGTCGTCATTAACCTTTTTTTGAATTTTGCTTAAAGTGCTGTGTGCTTCATTGACACTTTCGGCTAAAGTTTTGGTTGCATTTACAAGGGCGATTTTAGTCGCATTTTCGTTAGGATTTGAAGCAAAATCATTCCAAGCCTTATTATAATTTTCTAAATTATTTAAAATGCCTGTATTTTTAAGGTCTGGGAAGCGTTGTCCTATTTCTTCTAAAACTTGCTTTAAATAGCCTGTGTATTCTTGCTGTGTGCTTGCATTTTTAAGCTTAAAATAGGCGTGTTCATCGTGAAGTCTCACTATGCTTTCTATCGCCGTCCCTGTGCCAACTTGCACTCCGCCTGTGGTAATATAGCCATTTGTCGTTTGCACAACTCTTTGACGAGTATAAAAAGTAGAATTGGCATTGGAGATATTATTACCCGTAGTGGCGATTTGCACTTCACTCGCTTTTAAACCTGTAACTCCTGTATGTAAGGTCGCAAAGATACCCATTTTACCACTCCTTTATACTTTCATTTTAAAAATTTCTGGGATATGCTCTTTATCTCCATAAGCATTATTTGTTCCACCATTGATGTCAAACATTGTATTTACCAAGCCGTCTAAAAAATCTTTCACTATGAAGACATATTTGGCGTATTCTTTATTTTTAGCGTGTAGGGTTTGAAGATTTTTCTTAAGCAAATCAAGCTTTTGCTTATCCTCATCATCAAGCATTTCACTAAGCCCTTTTGTAGAACTATTATTTAGAGCCACTAAGGCTGCGTCAAGTTCTTTTTTAGCTGCTACGAATTTGGTGATGAGTTCATTTTTAGCATCCACGCTAGGAGCGACTTTATCGTGTTTTGCGACTTGTATATCTTTGATATCTTCTTCTGTTAATTCTATCATTTGTGCTAGGATAGCATTAACTTCATCTAGGCATTTTTTTAACATCTTTTTCTCCTTTTCTAGTCAAAAAGGAGAAAAAATTTAAATTAAAGAATCTGCTACTGCCGCAGCTGTGGCTTTTAAATCAACTTGATAAGTGCCATTTTTAATCTGCTCGGCGATTTTAGAGACTTTATCGTTCTCCGTTTTTTGACTTTGTTCTGTTTTTGCTTCTCTTTCAACCTTGTTTGTATGGCTTAAAGAAGCGTTAGCTACATAACTTTGTTGTATAGGATTTATCATTTCTGCCTCCTTGATTTATAATCCTCTACAAACCATATCGACTAAAATTACAAAAACTTAACCCCTTTCTTTCAAAAAATCAAATAATAATTTTGAAAAGCCCATTCCTCCACTTAAAGCCTTGCTCATCGTATCGTTATACATAGAAGAATAAATTTCACTACTCGCATCTTTTCCAAAAAGTGAATTTTGATTTTTCAAAGAAATGTCTAAAACAGACTTTATCAAAAAAGCCTCAAAAGCGTCCGTTTGCTCTTTTAAAGCTTTTTCTTCGTCCGTTTTTGCAACGACTTCATTATCTTTTAGCTTAAAATAAGAGGCAAAATTTTCATCTGCCTTTTGCGAATTTGAACCTTTAGCTACCTTTTCTAAAATGGCGTTTGAGTTCATATTGTAAGTATTTAAAAAATTATCCACTCTCATCATATCACCTCTAAATCCGCATTAATCGCACCAGCGCGCTTTAAATTTTCCATTATAGCGATGATGTCATTTGGCGTAGCACCTAGTTTATTTAGCATTCTTGCGATATTCGCCACGGTTGTTTTGGGATTAGAAATTCTAAGCGTATTTGAAGTTGGGTCTATCGCCCCTCCATCTTTCATATCAATCTCATTTTGTGTAGCGGCTGTTTGGTTATTTGGGTCGATTTTTATCGTAATATCCTTATGGGTAATCAACACAGGCTCAACCTCCACATCAACGCCCGCTATCACCGTGCCTGTTCTTTCATCGATGATGACTTTACTTTGTGGAGTATAGGCTATATCTTGCTCTAAAACACGAGCCATAAATTCCACTGCACTAAATTCCTCAGGCTTGTTAAGCTTAATCGTGCGAGAATCGATAGCTTTTGCCACGCTTTCATCAAAAACGCTATTTAAAACTCTTTCTATATCGTGAGCGGTTTTAAAATCAGCCGTTTTAAGACTTAGGGTTAAATCACCATTATCGCTAAAATTCTGTGGAATTTCTCTTTCAACATTTGCTCCGCCCATTACCGTTGCTGCTGTCGAGTGAGAGCCTGCTCCACCCGGTCTTGCCGTAAGTCCTCCCGTAGAAAGTGAGCCTTGTGCAATGGCGTAAATTTCGCCATCAATTCCCCTTAAAGCTGTAAGTAAAAGTGTGCCACCCTGCAAAGATTTCGCATCCCCCAAAGAAGAGACAACGATGTCAAGTTTGTCGCCACTTTTTGCAAAAGCGGGAAGTTTAGCCGTAACCATAACCGCGGCGGTATTTTTAGACTTAATATCGTTTGGGTCGACTTTGATATTCATACCTTGTAGAAGGTTTGAGACAGATTGTAAAGTAAATTTGGAACTTGTGCCATCGCCACTACCATTAAGACCAACGACAAGTCCATATCCTATAAGTTGATTATCCCTTACGCCCACTGTATTTGCCACTTCCTTTATCGGCACGGCGAAAAGCATAATGCTCAAAGCACAAAGGCTTAGTAAGAATTTCATAGATTACTCCTTTAATCTTTAAACTTAAAAGCATTATAAGCAAAAAGAGTTCCAATTTATAAATTTAGGAAACATTAAGATGTGATTTAAACTTTACTTAAGTATTTTTATGTATAATTCAATCTCTTTTTTGTGTTGGCCCATTCGTCTAGCGGTTAGGACATCGCCCTTTCACGGCGGTAACACGAGTTCGAGTCTCGTATGGGTCACCACTTTTTAACAACTTCACTTCATCATAATTCTTTATCATTTTTCAAATTTTCAACATTATTTCACTTTATTCATTATAATTATTTAAATTTCTTTAGCACTACACACATTAAGTCTTTTCAAAATATTTTATTTTAAAACAATGTTTAATTTTTATTTAATTATATTTCACTATAATGAATCTACATTTAAAAAATATTTGGAGTTATATTATGAGTATTCATAGGCGAAATTTTCTTAAATGCGTTGGAGTTGGCTCTGTGGCTTTAAGTATGCCTGGGCTTTTGGGTGCATTTAATGGGGAGTTAAAAGGCTCAAAAAACTTTGTAAAAAGTATATGTGAAATGTGTAGCACAAGATGCCCAATTGAAGCTAGACTTGAAAATGAAAAGCGTATTTTCATTCAAGGGAATATTTACTCAAAATCCACACAAGGTTCAATTTGTGCAAGAGGGGGCGCTGGTGTCAATCAGCTTTTTGACCCAAAAAGACTTGTAAAACCCCTAATGAGAGTTGGAAAAAGAGGAGAAGGGAAATATAAAGAAATCAGTTGGGACGAAGCCTATGAATTTATAGCTTTAAAACTAAACGGAATTAAGCAAAATTATGGAGCGCAAAGCGTTGCGTTCGCTGCAAAGGGGGGACCAGAAACAACTTTTCTAAATCAATTCGCCTATGCTTATGGCTCTCCAAATATTTTTGACCACGGTAGCACCTGTCCATCAGCTTACGCCACGGCTTTAACAAGCGTTTATGGAACTAGCTCTTTAAGTAGGGACTTTGCTGATACAAAATTTATGTTAAATTTCGGGCATAATGTCTATGAGGGAATTGTCATTTCTTACGCAAGAGGCATTACAAAAGCCCTATCAAAAGGTGCAAAACTTGTATCTTTTGACCCACGATTTTCTATATTATCCTCTAAGGCGAGTGAGTGGCACCCGATTAGACCGGGCGGTGATACTGCTTTTATGCTTGGTTTTGTTCATACTTTGATTTTTAATAATTTGTATGATAAAAAATTTGTCGAAAAATACACGGTAGGATTTGACAAGCTCAAAGAGAGCATAAAAGACTATACGCCAGAAACGATGGCACAATACTGCGATATCAGTGCTGAGAAAATTATCTCTCTCGCTAAAGAGGCTGCTTCCTTCGCCCCACATTGCATTATTGATTACGGACACCGTGCCACTTTCACAACGGAAGAAATAGAACTTCGCCGTGCCATAGCAATAGCCAATGCTCTTTTAGGAAATATAGAATGCAAGGGCGGGATGTATTTTCCAAAAGGGGCTAAGCTTTATAATAAAATCGCCGGAGAAGAAGTCGCACCTGAATTTAAAAGCTCTATTTTACCATCTATTGAAAGTCCAAAAATAGCGCGTATAGATGGTATCGACATCAAAGAAGGCGAATTTAGTAAAATTTCTAAAAAGCGTGGAATTTATAGCAAGGTGTTTGATGCGATTTTGAGCGAAAAGCCTTACCCAATAAAAGGACTTTTCATCACTCGCTCTAATCCAGTTATGACCAATAATGAATCACAAAAAGTCGTCGAAGCTTTAGAAAAACTTGAATTGTTTGTTTGTGTTGATGTTTATTTAAGCGACACTGCGCAGTATGCCGATATTATTTTGCCAGAATCGACCTATCTTGAAAGAGATGAGCAGTTCTTGTCAAATAATGGAAAAAATCCCGGCTATCAAGTTAGGCAAAAAGTTATAGAACCCATAGGTGATACCAAAGCCTCATCTTTAATCTACAAAGAATTAGCCGAAAAAATGGGACTTGGCAAATTTTTTCCATACAAAGATATAGAAGATTTTAGAATGAAACAAGCTTTTAATTATCCAAAAGAAATTTATGAATTAAAAAGCAAAGGGGTTTTAAGCTATGGCATTCCACTTCTTGCAAGAGATAAGGATAGTATCGCTAAATTTGTAGAAAAATATCCAAATTCTAAACAATTTCTTGATGAAGATGGAGAATTTGGCGAACTTTTAAAATGCAAAACTAAAAGTGGAAAAATCGAACTTTTTGATGAAGTGTTTGAAAACGCTTGCAAACGGGGTGGTTTAAGTTTTAATGACCCAAAATTAAAAACCGAAGATGAGAAATTTTATTTCATACAAGGAAAGGTAGCAGTGCATACAAATGGACATACTGCAAATGTTCCTTGGCTTAATCAGCTTATGGACAACAATGCTGTTTGGATTAATCAAAAAGTAGCTGATGAGCTTGGGTTAAAAAAGGGAGATAGCATAAAAATAAAAAGCAAAATTGGGGAGCAAATCGCTCAAGTTTTGCCTACCATTGGGATAAGAGAGGATACCATTTTTGCTTATTTTGGATTTGGGCATACAAGTAAGCATCAAGAAATTTCTTACAATAAAGGTATGAGTGCGAGCCATTTGTTGGCTAATACTTTTTCACCAATAGCTGGTAATAATGTCCATACTATCGGCGTTAATATAGAAAAAATATAGGAGTGATTTATGAAATATGCAATGGTTTTTAATTCGGAGCTTTGTATAGGTTGTCAATCTTGCTCCGTAGCTTGCAGAAGCGAGAACGAAGTGCCAGAAGGGCTTTATAGACTAAAGGTAAAAATTCAAGGTCCTAAGGGTATTTTTCCAAATTTAAGTTTTGATTTTGAAAGATTTTCCTGTCAAATGTGCGAAAATACGCCTTGCGTTACAGTGTGTCCTACTTTTGCTTCCTTTATGGACGAAAATGGCATTGTGGATATCGACGCTGATAAATGCGTTGGTTGCTTATATTGCATTAGTGCCTGCCCTTATAACGCAAGATTTTTAAATACCAAAACAAAAGTTCCGGACAAATGTAATTTTTGCAAAGATACGCACCTTAAACTTCACGGAGAGCCAGCTTGTGTGAGTGTTTGTCCAACTGATGCTTTGGTTTTTGGAGATTTGGATAATCCTAAAGATGCAATTTATGATGTTTTAAGCAAGAACAACTATGTGCGTAAAAAAGAGCATCTTGGCACAAAACCTAAACTCTTTACCATACCGACTAAAAAAGGAGAGATAGAGCTATGAATGAAATTTGGGGAAATGAAAGTGTCATTCACATTGTTTGGCATTGGCCTGTTGCACTTTATTTATTTTTAGCAGGACTTTCTTCTGGTGCGATGATGACGGCATTATTTGTAGAGTGGATGAATCCAAAACGCACTGCTCCTTGGGACGCTTTTGAAAAAGCTGGAGTTTTAATAGCGCCGATAACCATAGTGGTTGGACTTTTGGTGCTTATTGTTGATTTAAGCAAACCTTTAAATTTTTATCAATTGCTCATTCATTACAATCTAAAATCTGTGATGTCTTTAGGGGTTTTACTTTTACTTTTTTACACCCCTTTGTGTATTGTTTATATGGTATTGCGTTTTAGAACAAATTTAGAAAACAGCTTTTTATCGCCTATTATGAATGCTTTTGGTGGAATTTTAAATTTTTTAGAAGACTATTCTCTTTGGCTTGGCAGACTTATTTTTGCACTCGCTGCTGGAGTTGGAGTTTATACAGGATTTTTACTTTCTGCCATACAAACTTATCCGCTTTACAACAGCCCTGTGTTGCCTATTTTATTTTTAGCGAGTGGTTTATCAAGCGGTATTGCTGCTTGTATTTGTTTTGGAATTTTATTATTTGGAAAGGAGGTTTCTAAAGAAAAAACAAAACACTTATTGACTATGGATTTAAGAGTTATTCCTATTGAATTTTTGCTTTTATTCACATTTTTTGTGGGACTTTATTTTCAAGGTGGAGAAAAAGCTTTAATTGCTATAATGAGCCTAAGCAATGGTTTTTGGGCTTCTGTATTTTGGATAGGCGTAATAGGCTTTGGGGTCTTTATCCCAAGTTTTATTGCTTTAACCGCTTTAAAAAATCACGCCTATAAAGTCAATTTTATATTAATTAACACCATATCAGTTATGTTTGGAGTTTTTGCCTTAAGAATGTATATATTATACGCTGGGCAAATTTTTGTTTAATAAATTCACATTATTAAAGGAGGCTAGGTATCATCAATACCAAGCAACTCCTTTTTATGGTGCAAATATCTACTTTAATTTATTTTTCCTCAAAACTCTACAAAATTTGTCCTTATAGTTCCATTTTACAAAATACCTGGCTAGAAGAAATCTAAAATGTGGAAAAATTTGAAATTTAAACACGCTTATAAAAATAAAGTGGTGCGGATGAAAGGACTTGAACCTTCACGCATTGCTGCACCAGATCCTAAGTCTGGCGTGTCTGCCAATTTCACCACATCCGCAAAAGTGGTACGCTCAAGAGGATTCGAACCTCTGACCTACGGCTTAGAAGGCCGTTGCTCTATCCAGCTGAGCTATGAACGCATATCTAAGGTGGTGCGCCCGATAGGAATCGAACCCATAACCTACAGATCCGAAGTCTGTCGCTCTATCCAATTGAGCTACGGACGCTGATGGGGTGAGTGATGGGAATCGAACCCACGACCCTCAGGACCACAATCTGATGCTCTAACCGACTGAGCTACACTCACCATTTTTATAAGTTTATAAAGATGGTCGGGGTGAAAAGATTCGAACTTTCGGCCCCCTGGTCCCAAACCAGGTGCGCTAACCAGACTGCGCTACACCCCGCAAAATTAAAGTTGTGATTATATCAAAAAAAGAACTTGATGTCAAGCCTTTAAAATTTGCAATGCAAAACAAAAATTTATCTTATTTTGATAATTAAACTCAAATTTATTTTAAAAGACTATAATATCACCCTAAAAAATTTAAGGAACTTATATGACTCTTGATGCTTTAAAAGATGGGGAAAATGCTTTAATAATCGGTTTTGACGCACCATTAGAACTTAAAAACAGACTTTTGAGTTTTGGTTTTTCCAAAAACAAGAAGCTTAAAAAACTCAACTCATCTTTAAAAAAAGCAACAATTTTAGTCGAGCTTGAAAATTCTTGCGTCATACTAAGAGCCAACGAAGCTAAATTTATAAAAGTGGAGAGAATACCAAATGAAAAAAATTAATATCATATTAGTTGGGCAACCAAATGTAGGCAAAAGCTCTCTCATCAATGCGCTTTGTAAATCGAATTTAAAAGTGGGAAATTTCCCCGGTGTTACCATAGAAAAAGCAAGCGCAAAGATAAACTATAAAGATTACGAACTTGAATTTATTGATTTACCGGGGACTTATGCGCTCGATGGCTACTCAGAAGAAGAAAAAATTACGCAAAATTTCATACAAACACAAAACTATGACATCATCATTAATGTCGTAGATTCCACAAATTTAGAACGCAATCTTATCTTAAGCTCTCAACTTTTAGAGTGTCAAAAAAAGATAATTTTAGCGCTTAATATGAGCGATGAAGCCGAAAAAGAAGGCTTTAGTATAGACATTAATGCACTTGAAAAGCTTATAAAAACGCCTAGCGTTAGCATTTCTTCCAAAACAAAAGAAAATTTAAACACTCTTTTGGAGCTTATCATCAAAACGCACGAAACGCCATTTACACCCTTTATAAGAGCTTATGGGGAACATTTGGAAGAAGAAATTGAAAAAATTCAAAAACATATAGAAAAGCTCAATTTAGAAAATCCTTATCAAAGTCCCAAATCCTACGCCATCGCCCTACTTCAAAATGAAGTGCGAAATAGCACTTGCAAAGAGTTAGTAAGCGAATCGCAAAACAAGCTTTTTGAAATTTATCAAAGCAAAGATATAAAAGAAATTTTCAAAGAAGATTTACTCGCTTTTAGCTCAGGTTTAAGTAAGCAAATTTCAAAACAAGAACCGACTTCAAAAAATATTACAAAAAGCCTTGACGCTTTTTTCATCAATAAATATTTTGGCATAGTGATATTTTTATTTTTAATGTGGGTGCTTTTCCAGCTTACTTTCACGCTTGGAGCTATCCCTATGGATTATATAGAAATGGGTTTTGAAGCACTAGGAAATTTATGTAAGGAAAATATCTCTAACGAGCTTTTAGCCTCCGTTTTAGCCGATGGGATTATAGGGGGCGTGGGAGCTGTGGTTTTATTTTTACCTAATATTTTGATTTTGTTTTTTGGAATCGCCCTTTTAGAAACAACGGGCTATATGTCGCGTGTGGCATTTTTACTTGATGGAATTTTATATAAATTTGGTTTGCACGGCAAAAGTTTCATCCCACTTATCACAGGTTTTGGCTGCTCAGTGCCTGCCTTTATGGCAACAAGGACACTAAAAAACAAAGGAGATAGACTTTTGACTCTTTTTGTTATTAACTTTATGAGTTGTGGGGCAAGATTACCTGTTTATGTGCTTTTTATCGGGGCTTTTTTTGGAGGTGAGCAAGCGGGGAATTATCTTTTTGGAATTTATATTTTGGGGGCTTTTTTAGGGCTTTTAGCGGCTAAACTTTTAAGAATGACCGCTTTTAAAGGCATTAATGAACCTTTTGTGATGGAAATGCCTAAATATCGTATGCCAAATTGGAATTTGGTTTGGCAGATGTGCTTTAACAAAGCAAAAATGTATCTTAAAAAAGCAGGAACTTTTATATTACTAGCCTCAATTTTAATATGGTTTGCAAGTAATTTTCCTCTTCAAACGAACGCACAAGAAGATGAAAAACTCGCAGCAGAACAGCAGATTGAAAATAGCTATTTGGGGCAATTTGGCAAAGCTATCGAGCCTGTTTTTGCACCACTTGAGCTTGATTGGAAATTAAGCGTTTCTTTACTTAGCGGTTTGGCGGCTAAAGAAGTGATGATTTCAACGCTTGGGGTGCTTTATTCTTTAGGGGAGGATTTAGATGAAAATGATGAGAATTTAAGACAGACCCTTGCTTCAAATATCCCATTTAGCACAGCGATAGCGTATATTTTATTTGTGATGATTTATAATCCTTGCTTTGCAGCCACCATAGTTTTTACAAAAGAAAGCGGTAAGGCAAAATACACGCTTTATCTTTTCTTATTCACTTGCATTAGTGCTTATATCGTGGCTTTCATAGGGCTACATCTTAGTAAAATGTTAGCTTAAAATTTGATGTAAAAAAGGCTGATTTAAGCTCTCATCTACGCTTAAAATAAGCCTTTTTTCCATATAATCTTGACGAATTTCTCCTAAGCTTTTAGCTAAAGCACTCAACAAAGAAAACGCAATCCCCTCAATTTCAAGCCCACCACAAAGATAAATCAATGTCATTCTTAAGGACTTATTTAAATCAAGCTTCACACTATCTTCTTTCGCACTTAATTTAAAATCATAAGGACTAGCGTGATTAAAGGCATAATTTTTCGCCATCTCAATCAACAAAGCCCTATCTTTTAAAAATTCTCCCTTAGCCAAAATATAACTTAATTCAAAAAATTCCCAAATATCACTTGAAATTTTTGAATTTTCGTCAAAATTCGCCTCAATAAAAGCGTAATGTTTGGGGAAATTCTTTTTATAATTTTCAAGCAAATTAAAACCCAATTTATTTTTTGCTAAATTTGCCAAAGCACATTTTAAATTTGATTCGAAACTAAAATCCAAAAGCTCTCTATCTTCTACCAAAATTTGCATTTTTTCCTTAAGATAAAAAATAAGCTCATCTTCTTTTACACTCTCTTTTAAAGTGTTTAAATTTAAATTCTTATTTTCTAAAACAAAAGCTTCTTCTCGGCTCACCCTCGCATAGGCAAAAGCATTTGTCATAGGTTTTTCATAAAAGCCAAAATCATCCCAAAAATTCTCTTCGCTACAAGCAATGCATCCGTGTCCTGCCGCCACAGGCCAAGAAGTTTTAGCATTAAATTTCACTTTAGGGCAGTTATTGTAAGTGTAGGGTCCCTTACAGCCTAGTTTAAACAAGCACGCTCCATTTTTAGCCGCCTCATCATCAAAATTTTGAGCAAAAATCCCACTTTCAAATTTCGCCTTTCTTTCGCACATATCGTGCAAACACTTGCCATACGACCATTTAGGGCGATTTTTATCATCAAGCTCAGGAGAAGTGCCAAAAAGAGCATAAAAGGCTAAAGTAGCGATAATATTCACATCACTTGGCGGACAGCCCGGAATTTGAACGACTTTTTGACTTAAAACCTGCGAAATTCCGCAAGTTTTTGTGGGATTAGGATAAGCAGCTTGAATGCCACCATAAGAAGAACAAGTCCCAGCGGCAAAGATAACTTTAGCCTTATCCGCTATGCTTTGCAAAAGCTCGTAGCCACTTTTACCCTCCGCCCCTATGCTAAGATAAAAAGTATCTATGGGTGCGACAGCCCCCTCAACGATGAGAGCAAATTCCTCTTTCATCGCCTCTTCTAAACACTCCTCAGCCTTAGTGCCATTAGCACTCATTAAAGTTTCGTGATAATTTAAAGAGAAAAAATCAAAAATAAATTCAGCCAAACAAGGCTGCTCACTTCTTAATAAACTCTCACTACAACCCGTGCATTCTGCTAAATGAAGCCAAATAACATTTAATTTAGGAGCTAGAGAAAAATACTCGCACGCCAAAGGCACAAATTCCGCTGGTAAGCCAAGATGCTTTAATAAAAATGCCACACTTGTTTCGTTTATAAATCTTCTTTCTGCACCTTCTAAACCGACAAGCCGCCCCTCTAAACACTTTTTTAGCGTCTCATTGTCCATTACTCTTATCCCAGCAAAGTATGGTTCTACCCTCTTCATCTTGCGTTACATCGCCCATACCCATTATATTGTATCCTGCATCAACATAATGAATTTCTCCCGTAACTCCACTTGATAAATCACTAAGTAAATACATCGCAGAATTTCCCACATCTTCTATGCTAACATTGCGTTTTAATGGAGCGTTGATTTCATTATATTTTAAAATCATTCTAAAATCGCCTATCCCACTTGCCGCTAAAGTTTTTATAGGACCTGCTGAAATGGCATTAACGCGAATTCCTCGCCCTCCCAAATCTCTTGCTAGATACCTCACTGAACTTTCCAAAGCCGCCTTAGCCACGCCCATAACATTATAATGCGGCACATACTTCACGCCACCTAAATAGCTCAAAGTCAAAATCGAGCCATTATCTTTTAATACAGGTAAAACCGCCCTTGTAAGAGAAAGTAAAGAATATACTGAGGTTTGCATAGCGATGTCAAAAGCCTCTTTACTCGTTTGCAAAAATGAATTTTCCAAAGCTTCCTTAGGAGCAAAAGCCACAGCATGAACGACAAAATCAATCTCACCTAAGTCCCTCTTAATCAAAGAGGCGATATTTTCCAAATGTGCTTCATTATTGACATCAAGCTCATAAACAGCACTTGAGTTAAATTCCGCCGCGATAGGCTCAACACGCTTTTTTAAAGCCTCATTTAAAAAAGTAAAAGCTAAATTTGCCCCCTGTGCCGCACAAGCTTTAGCGATACCATAAGCGATGGATTTATTATTTGCTACGCCGACTATTAAGCCTTTTTTACCTTGCATTATCATCTTTACTCCTTTATCATTTTGATAAAATTTTCTACCTTCAAAGCCGCAGAGCCTATTAAAACCCCACCACAATTTTTAATTTTTGTAATTTCTTTAATATTATTTTCATTAACACTCCCTCCATAAAGTAAAGGTGCTTTTGTCAGTGTGCGTAAAAAAGCTAAAACTTCCTCTATATCCTCATTTTTAGCACTTAGCCCTGTCCCTATGGAGTAGATAGGCTCATAGGCAATGACCAAATTTTCATAAGTCAAGTCCAAATTCTCAAGCTGTTTTTTAAGAAAGTCTTTTGTTTGATTATCTTGCTTTGTTTTTAAATCCTCGCCTATGCAAAGAAAAATTTTATACTGATGTTCTTTTGCAAAGTCAAATTTAGCCTTTATCAACACTTCATCTTCAAAAATTCTACGCTCACTATGCCCTATCAAAACGCACTTTATGCCAAATTCGTCCAAATGCTCTTTGCCGATTTCTCCCGTGAAAGCACCATTAATGCAAGGGTAAAAATTCTGCACTCCCTGCGTAAAAAGGCTTTCTTTTTGCGATAAAGCTACGCTAGGGGGAAAGACAAAAACATTTTCATCTTTGTCTTTTAAAGCCTCATTTAAAGCCTTAAGATAAAGCTCAAAAGAAGCTCTGGTGTGGTTGCACTTCAAATTTGCAGCGTAAATCATACCTCGCCTCGCAAAGGCTTCACGCCCGGAAGTTCTTTACCCTCGATTAGCTCTAAACTTGCCCCACCTCCTGTGGAAATAAAGGTCATCTCATCAGCCTCTCCACTTCTTGCGACTACATCAGCCGTATCACCTCCTCCTATGATGGTCGTAGCGTGGCTATCGCCTATGAAATGTGCCATTTTTAAAGAGCCTTTAGCAAATTTTTCTATCTCAAAAACGCCCATAGGTCCATTCCACCAGATCGTTTGTGCATCGGCTAAAGCTTCTCTAAAAAGCTTTCCGCTAGCAGGTCCTATGTCAAGTCCCATAAAGCCACTTGGAATTTCTTGCGTTGGCACATAAGACATAAAAGCTTCGCTCGAACAAGTCCTTGCCACAGCCACATCAACTGGGAGGTAAATTTTCACGCCAAGTTCTTTACCCTTTTTCATAATAGCCCTAGCATCTTCGAGTAATTCTTCTTCTAAAAGTGAATTTCCTATATCATAGCCTAAAGCTTTTAAAAAGGTGAAAGCCATACCTCCGCCTATGATGAGTTTATCGACTTTTGGTAAGAGATTGATGAGGGCTTGTAGCTTTCCGCTTACTTTTGAGCCGCCTACTACTGCGACAAAAGGACGAGCAGGGTGGCGTAAAAGATTATCAGCGAATTTAATCTCTTTTTGTAACAAAAAGCCTGCTGCTTTCACATCAAAAAATCTTGTAATCGCCTCCACACTCGCATGCGCTCTATGACACACCCCAAACGCATCGTTAATATAAACCTCCGCTAAAGAGGCAAGTTCTTTAGCTAAATTTTCATCATTTTTTGTTTCACCCTTTTCAAAGCGTAAATTTTCAAGCATCAAAATCTCACTCGCTCCTAAATTTTGCGCCTTTTTCTTTGCGTCCTCCCCAACAACATCTTTAGCCAAAAGCACTTCCTTGCTCATCAATCTTGAAAGTCTTTTTGCCACAGGTTCAAGTGAGTATTTTGAGCTAATTTCCTTAGGGCGTCCTAAGTGAGAAGCTAAAATCACACTACAACCATTATCAAGGCAGTAGCGTATGGTAGGGATAGCCGAGCGAATGCGTCTATCGTCTGTGATATTTAAAAAATCATCTTGAGGGACATTAAAATCACATCTTATAAAAACTTTCTTTTTTGCTAAATCAATATCTTTTATGGAAATAATCTCGCCTTTCATCTTAAGCTCCCATTACATAAACAGCCATATCAACAAGACGGCTAGAATAACCCCACTCATTATCATACCAAGCGACAATTTTAACAAAATCTTCACCGATGACTTGAGTCAAATCACTCGCCACCACAGCCCCAAAAGGCGAGGTAATAAAATCACTCGAAACCCTCTCATCATCATCAACAGCTAAAATCCCTTTCAAATTCGTTCTACTCGCCTCTCTAAAAGCCTCATTAAGCTCATCTTTGCTTACTTTTTTACTTAAAAGTGCCGTTAAATCCACACTAGAAACATCTATCACAGGCACACGCATACTTTGTCCGTGAAGTTTGCCATCAAGCTCAGGCATTACAAGTTTCATCGCTTTTGCTGCTCCTGTGGAAGTTGGGATAATGTTTTGCGCGGCAGCACGGCTACGGCGTTTATCTTTAGCCTTAGCATCAATAATGCTTTGTCCATTTGTATAAGCGTGTATAGTTGTCATCAAACCTTTTTCAATGCCAAATTTATCCTGCAAAACCCTACAAACAGGACCCAAACAATTTGTCGTGCAAGAAGCGTTTGAAATAATCGCCTCACCCTTATAAAGATTAGAATTTACGCCCATTACAAAGGTTGGAGTGTCGTCCTTTGCAGGAGCGGACATTAAAACTTTCTTAACACCTTTGTCTAAAAAAGTTTGGCATTTTTCTTGCGTCAAATGTGCGCCTGTGCATTCAAACACAAGCTGTGCGCCGTATTTTGCAAAATCAAGTTCATTAATATCACGCGTGTGAAACATCTTGACCTTTTGATGATTAATGACTAAATCACCCCCATCAATCTCCACACTTGCACCAAATTCTCCGTGAACGGAATCGTATTTTAAGAGGTATTTTGTCAGCTCGGTATCTGTCGTGTCATTAATCGCCACAAGCTCTATATCATCACGCTCAGCAATGATTCTTGCCACACATCTTCCTATACGCCCAAACCCATTGATAGCAACTTTTATAGCCATTTAATTTCCTTTTGCAAAATAAAATGCTAGAATTCTACAAAAAAAAGGTTAAAAAATTTAAATGAAAATCGCACTTTTTGGCGGTAGTTTTGACCCGCCTCATCAAGGACACGAAAGCGTTATCAAAGAGGCTTTAAACACCTTAGAAATCGATAGACTTATCATTATGCCAGCCTTTATTAGCCCTTTTAAAGAAAGCTTCAGTGCCCCAGCACAAAAAAGGCTTGAATGGGTTGTTAAACTTTGGGGGAAGTTAAAAGGGGTTGAAATTTGCGATTTTGAAATCAAGCAAAACCGCCCAGTGCCAAGCATAGAGAGTGTCAATTTCCTATATAAGCTTTATCAACCTAGCAAATTTTATCTTTTAGTGGGGGCTGACCACCTCGCAACCTTAGCTTCGTGGCATTGTTTTGAAGAATTAAAGCAAAAAGTTGAATTTGTCATCGCTAAACGCGATGAGATTTTCATACCAAAAGATTTTAAAGAACTTGACACGCATATTAAAATTTCCTCTTCTTTCATAAGAGAGTATTTAAATTTGGATAAAGTTAGCGATGAAATCCAAGAAGAAGTTAAAAAATACTACCAAAAATAGCTATAATTTCAAAAACAAAGGATAAAAATGCAAGAAAGAATCGCCACTATCACACAAATTTTAGATGAAAAAAAGGCTGAAGAAATTGAAGTTTTTGATATGAGAGGGGGAGAATATTTTGTAAGCTTTGTCATCATCGCTACGACTTTAGGCGAAAAACACGCCCTTTCTTTAATAGACGAGCTTAAAACAAAGCTCAAAGCCAAAGGTGAAGAATTTTTAAATGTGGAAAGTAGTGAAGAATGGAGCGTGATAGACCTAGGCGACATACTCATACACTTGCTAAGTCCGCAACACCGCGGCGTTTATAAGTTAGAAGAATTATTGAAAGATTTAAAAAGAGCTTAGAGACTCCGCTCTCTTTTTAAATCCTCTATCTCTTTTGTTATACTATTAAACCGCTTTCTGTCTTCTTCGTTTAAACTTTCTTTTGATTTTAGTGTTTCAAGCTGTGCTTTTTGCGAGGCTAAAGAAATTTCATTGCCAAAAAAGCATAAAAATAATGTAAGACTTGCTAAAAGGATAAAACTAAATTTCAAAACTCTATTTATCCAAAAAACACCTAATAAAACAGAAGCTAAAAGCCAAATTCCAAGAAGCAAAACAGCCAAACGCGAAGGCGTAAAGCCATACACTCCCACACGCACTAAAATTCCATAAAGCCCACAACAAGCGAGGATAAAAACAGCAAAAAGCCAGATGGATTTTATCTTTTTTAGCGTAGGTTTTATGGATAAATTTGCCCAAAGTAAAAGATTAAAAACACGCCAAACCAAAGGCAAAGATGCACCACACTTTTAGGCTCTAAGCCAAAAGGCAAAGCAAAAGCATAAGCAAGCAATAAAAGCAGATAAGATAAGGCGAAAAAATTAAAAATCCACAAAACAAATCTTTTAAATTTAAAATCCAAATCCCCAAGCAAGGGTAGAGAAATTACCCCAGCGAATAAAGATAAAATAAAATATACTAAAAACCAAATTTCATAACCAAACAAAAATTCTAAAGATAAAGCAAATAAAAGCAATAAAATCGCACTAAGTCCCCACAAAGCAAAGCAAAATAAAAAGCCAGAAATCAACCCCTCAAGCTTTTGAAAATTTTTTAATTTAAACGCACAAATGCCAAAAAATAAGACTAAATTGATACCAAAGAAATAAAACGCATAGCGTTCATTATCTAAATGTTTTACAATCAATTCTTTATAAGGATAAGCAAGTGCGAAAACGACAATTAAAATAACTAAATTTACAGGACGCAAAAAGGCTTTTTTGAAAGTTGTTTCTTCCTTCAAAAGGGTTTCGCAAAAAAGCACAAATAAGGCTACAAAAGATAAGAGTTCTGGCTTAGATGTGATGAATAAAAAAAGATAAAAAGAATTTTCGATAGACTCTAAGTTATAAAAATTCTCTCTAACCGCAAAATAAAGCCCTAAACTTACCCAAAAAGCTAAGTAAAATAAACTTCCTAAAGGGTGTAGAAAAAAAGGTCTGGTAAGTTTAAATTTAGCCAAACATTAGACAGATTCTTTAATTTTTTTAAACAAATCAAACACCATAGTTTCAAGCTCTTTAGCCCTTGATAAACTTGTCGCTTCAAAACGCGTAACAAGATAAGGGCTAGTATTTGAAGCACGAAGTAAAGCCCAGCCGTCTTCAAAATCCATCCTCGCCCCATCAATCTCACAAAGCTCTTTAATACCCTTTAAAGCCCCATTTCTAACCGCTTCTTTAAAGGCTTTGACAAGCTTAAATTTCTCTTCTTCGCTCACAGGAATTTTAAGCTCGGGCGTGGTGTAAAGCTTCGGCAAGGACTTAATTAAGCCCTCTAAATCATAGCCTTTAAAAATCAGCTCCAAAGCCCTTAAAAACGCATAAATTCCATCATCATAACCAAAATAGCGATGCTTAAAGAAAATATGCCCACTCACTTCAGCCGCTAGGTCAATATTAAGCTCTCTCATCATTTTTTTGATATTAGAATGCCCCGTTTTTCCCATAAAAACGCTACCAAATTTTTTGACCTCATCAAAAAGATTTTTTGAGCATTTGACCTCACCTAAAATGCGAGGATTTTCTATATCTTTAGCGAACAAATAGCAAAGCTCATCGCCGCAAAAAGTGTGTGTGCGATTTAGCATTACGAGTCTATCGGCGTCTCCATCAAAGGCAAAAGCCATTTGGATATTTTGATTTTGATTTAAAAAATTTTTAAGAGGGATTAAATTTTCGCTTTCTGTGGGGTCTGGGGAGTGGTTAGGAAAAGTGCCATCAGGCTCTTTAAAAAGAAAATGCGCTTTTAAATTTAGTGCTTTTGCTAAAGGCTCAAGCACCACGCCCACAGCCCCATTAGCACAATCAAAAGCAAATTCATAGTCAAAATTTGCCAAGTGCTTAAACTGCTCTTTCATAAATTCCACATACAAACTCAAAATGTCGTATTTCTCCACCTTTAAATTTTCGGGGATTTCATCGTCTAAATGTTTATAAACTTCTTTAGAAAATTCCTTAAGCTCCGCACCAAAAAAGCTTTCCTTACCTATGGTGATTTTAAAGCCGTTGTAGTCTTTAGGATTATGTGAGCCTGTTATCATAATGTTTGCGTCAAATTTCAAGCCCTCATAGAGTGAAAAATACCCAAGTGGCGTTGGCACAAGCCCTATATCATAAACCTTAATCCCGGCCTTATTTAAGCCACTCACCAAATAAGAAAAAAGCTCATCGCCACTATACCTTGCGTCTTTTCCTACACTCACATTTTTACACCCTCTTTTAAGCATTAGCTCAGCAAGGCAAAAGCCTATGGCTTTCACGCTTTTTTCATTGAGTTCCTTACCATAAAGTCCTCTTATGTCGTATTCTCTAAAAATCACATCTAGCATAAAATTTTCCTTAAAAATTTAAATAATATTTTAAAAAAATCTGCTACAATTTTACGACAAATTCACAAATAAGGAAAAATTTATGGAAGAAGAAGTAGAAAATACGGAAGAGAAAAAGAAAAAAAGCAGTTCGCTTGTTATCATCATTGTTGTTGTCCTTTTCGTTTTACTTCTTACTATTATGGGTTTTATCGCTTATCTTCTTACCTCCACTTCAAATGATGAAGGTGCGGTAACTGAAGCACCTAAAGAAGAAGTTAAATCAAACACAAAAACCGCTCAAGCACCGACACAAAGGGGAAGCGATTATGCTAATATAGGTCCTATGTATCCGCTCGAGCCTTTTACTTTAAATTTGCTAAGCGATAGTGGAACACGCTATGTTAAATGCACCATAGAAATTGAACAAAATAGCGAACTTTTAAAAACAGAGCTTGATAAAAAGGTTGCTATCATCCGTGATGTCATCATACGCACCCTAACGGCTAAAACCTTTGAAGAAATCAGCACAACCAAGGGCAAAGAAAGATTAAAAGATGAACTTGTAGGAAAAATCAACGAAATTCTAACCGATGGTTTTATTAAAAATGTCTATTTTACAGACTTTGTCGTCTCTTAATGCGTGTAGGTTGTGATTTAATCTCCATAGAGAGAATAGAAAAAATCCACAACAAACACGCCGAATCTTTTCTTAATAAATTTTTAAGTCCAAAAGAACAAATCCTCGTTAAAAATCCAGCCACTTTAGCGGGCTTTTGGGCTGCAAAAGAAGCAGCAAGTAAAGCTTTAGGCGTTGGAATTTCTAAGCATTGTGGTTTTTTAGATATTAAAATTTCAAAAAGCAAAAAAAACGCCCCTAAACTCAAATTCTCCAAAAAAACAATGCGTAAATTTCACATTAAAAAAGCTAAATTAAGCATTACGCACGATAAGGGCTTAGCAATGGCGGTTGTGATTATAAAATAGCTATTTGCCTATGGTTTGCTGGTCTAGCTTTCTTGAAAGTATGAAATCGACCACAGGCTGCTCTCTGCGATTTGCTCTTTTGCAGTGGTCCTTTTGGAAAAAATCAGTAATTTTAATCACAATTTTCGCCCATTTCTTGCGATTTCTCTCCCTCCAAGCGTGAGAGGAAACACTTTCCCAAGCATAACCATTAAACAAACTCGCATTAACAAAATGGTCTAAAGCTCTAACACCCTGCCTAGCTCTAGCTGTATTAAAAAAAATTCCCACAATCGCAATCAACAAATAGCCGAAGATAGCCAAAGGCACAATGGCACAAAGTAAAATTGTGCCAGCAAGTTTTTCCTTAAGACTTCCTTTAATATTCTTTCGCATCCTAGTGCGAATTCTAGGACCTAACTTTTTCATCTTTTGCTAAATTTTATCCACATTCCATTTGCCGAACGAATGGTAAGTCGTCCAACTACATCAGGCACAAAATTTTCTTTAAGCCCAAGCTTATAAATTCGCAAAATATTTGCCAAGATAAGAATCGCCTCTTGCATAGCAAAGCCCTGCCCTATACAAATTCTCTCCCCCATACCAAAAGGTAAATAAGCGTCTTTTTTATATTCTCTTTCAAAACGCGAAGGGTCGAAGCCGTGAGGATTTTGCCAAAAAAGTTCGTGGCGGTGAATCAGCCAAGGTGCGATTACCACGCCTGAGCCTTTTTTGACAAGCTTATCTCTAACCTGCGTGTCTTTCTTAGCCTCCCTAGCAAAAAAGCCCACAGGTGGATAAAGTCTTAGTGCTTCTTTAAAAACATTAGTAAGAAACTTAAACTGCCTAAGATGGGTTATTTTTATCTCTTCACTATCTTGCAAAACCTCACAAATTTCTTTAAAAGCTTTTTCTTGTTCCTTAGGATATAAACTTAAAAGGTATAATGTCCAAGTCAGTGAGCTTGCGGTCGTTTCGTGTCCAGCCAAAAAAAGCATCGCCACTTGGTCTAAAATTTCCTCAAAAGAAAAACGCTCATTTGTCTTCGCATCGACAACCAAAAGTAAAGAAGCAAGGATATCTTCATAAGAGCTTTTTTCTAAATTCGCTTCATCATAACGCGGTTTTATAATATCGCTTAATGCCCTTCTTATCACTTCTCCTGCTTTTGCCCTTTTTCTATCGCCAAGTAAATAAGAAAGCCATTTTGGAAAATAAAACATCCCCCTCATCGCTGTCCGCACACTTTCTTCTTGGAAAGTTACAAAGGCTTCAAGGATTTTTCTACCCTCATTTTTATCAAGTTTAGAAGACATTATCGTTCTAAAAATCACATCTGCTGTTACAAAAGTCATCATCTCATCAACTTCTATGTAAGAATGATTTGGATACTTTTCAAAACGCGCCATTAAATCAGCCACAGCCTCGCTCATCAGGTTGAAAACCTTAGAAATTCTAGTCATCTCAAAGCTAGGCTTTAAAAGCTCTCTTTGCCTATGCCACACTTCGCCATTTGTTGTAAAAATGCTTTCACCCAGCAAAGGGCTTAAAAGCCTATGTAAAAGCTCACTTTTAGGAAATTCTCTTACCTCATCGACCATCATTCTTTTGACTTCTTTTGTATCGTTTATGACATAAAGGTCGAAATTTGGCATTTTGACATAACCCGTTTGCATCTTATAGCTTCTTTCATAAAGCCCATCAAGCCAAGAACGCCTCTTAAGCAAAAAAGTCAGTAAAGTCGAAGCCTTGTTTTTATAAGGCTTTGGAAAAAAAGGACACCCACTCATTTTAATCCTTAATCTTTTCTTCTAAAAATTTATCCAAAACGATGAAATTAAAAAAATCATACGCTCCACTTTTTTCCACACTCATTAAATATAAAAAGTGTGCTTTATTTTTATCACGCTTTATTTTTTTATAATTTTGCGGCTCATAAAGGGTGTGAAAGCGTGGATTTAAAAGCTTTGGTCCAAAATGATTCTTTGCATAAACCCCACTCGTTCTTATAAAATCCACCTGCGGAAAACACGCCCCATCAATTACCGAAGTATAATCATACCATTTTAAGTCAAACCCAGCGACAAGTTCAAGTTTTTTTCTAAATTCTATGGATTTTTTTTGATAGCTTACCAATGGAATGCACTCTCCAAGTGTGAGAATTTTAAGTTTAGAAAATGGCACATCATTTTCTTTACAAAGCATTAAAATCCTAGCTAACACTTCTATACAAAGCACACAACCCACACTATGTGTGAGTAAAATAAGCTCATAATTTTCCTTTTGCTTTTCTTTAAGAGTGTGATAAATTTTTTGAGCAAATTGCTCCATTCTCTCTTCTAAATCACCCACTCTTCTCTCCCGCCAATTTGCACAAAAAGAACAAATCCGCGCAATCCAAAAAACAGCCAATTTTTTCCCATAAGTAAATAAAAATTGATTCATATAAAAAGTTAATAAAATTCCCGCCAAAATAGCAAAAAACAAAGGCACATAAAAACTAAGGAAATAAAAAGCTACAAATCCAAGCCCCACAGAAAAAAGTAAAGAAAAAAGCACATAAAAAAAAGGATAATACCCCGTAACTAACTGATAAATGCTTTCCTTGCCAAATTTAATGAAAAGCCCCGTAATGGTATAAATTCGAAAAAAGCTATAACAATCAGCCAACGCATCTTTATAGCTTTGCGACCAATTTTTTTTAACAATGTCATTCCACGCTAAGAAAGTGTATTTGCAAGAGACATTTTCCGCCTCCACACACCAGAAAGGAAAATCCTCGCTTGTATCGCTTGTAGAGAGTTCTGCCTTGACTTTAAATCTCTTTTTATATTCTTCTAAATTTCTTTTAAATAATAAATAATAATATCTATATCCCTTAGGGTCATACCCTGCTATATAAAATACATCTCTTTCTATCATCTTAAACTCGAACCTAAAATTTCTAGCATTATAACGCAAGATAATTATTTATCAAAAGGCTAATTTTATCCCATTAAAGAAGAGTTTTTGTAAAAATTTCCATTAATTTGATTTGTTTTAAGAAGGTATTTTTTAAATTGTGAAACAAGTAAAGAATTTGGCTTATAAGCGTGGGCTTCACGCCAGAAAAAATGGAGTTTCTTAGGATAAGTCAGCCCCTCAAAATCATAAAAAGCCTCTCCACATACTTTGGTTGGACAACCATCTATTATCGCACTTAGTCCCACGGTGGAATTAATCGTAATGCAACCTAAAGCATTTTTAAGCAAAAGCGGCAAATAGCTATCGTGAACATATAAAATTCGCCCCTCAACATGATATTTCTCGCTTAATTTCTCTATCAAAGAAGCGTAATTTCTATACCCCCTATCCATAGGGTGATGTTTAAAAACAAGATAAGATTTTGCCCTAGCGTGATTTGCAAAGGAAAGTATAGTTTCTTCTATGAAATGTTCTATATCTTTTTTATAATGATTTAAAATTTGCGTGTCGTTATACACTTGCAAAATCGCTAAAAAATACTTTTTTTCTAGCTTATAAATTTTAGCATTTAGTCTTTTTTCGCTGATTTTATATTGATATTTTAAAAATAAAGTCTTAAACCAAGCAAACATTTCCAAAGGATTTAAAGAACGATGATGTAAAGAATTATTAAAAAACGGCGCTAAAATAAAGGCAAAAAACCAGTATAAAAAGCTATAAAAACCCATAAATTTAAATCCACCCGGTATAGTTTTTATCTCTACACCCACATCGTTTAAATTCAAGTTCAAATAAAAATTTTTATCACGAGGCATAGGCGAGTTTGCATTAACCCCATCTTTTTCTAAAGTAATGCAATAAGGTCTTAAATACCCCTCTTCAAAAATCCACACCGCAATGCCTAGCTTTTTTGCTACTTCTAAACCTGTGCGATTGATAAAACGACAATCGTTATACATCAAAACAGCCTCAGTTTGATTTTTGGTAAAAAAATCCTCATAAAACGCAGCCAAATTCTCCCTTGAGCCTTTATAAATATGCCCTTTAGGGTAAAAGAAAAAATCCCCTCCATTAAAATTTATCTTTGAAATTTTTGCATTCATTTTTTTAAGTTTGGTAGCCAAACGCAAAAAGAAATTCCCCACAGGACCTTGCAAAAGCACGACATTTTTACCGCCAAATTCTTTTTTCAACAAAATATCAAATTGCATACTACTAGCACCCCCCCCCCCTCATCTTTTTAGCCCCCTCATTTTCTCCCAAGTGCGTCTTAATTTTCTTAGGGCATAATTTCTAGAATCTACACCCCATTTCACATAGAATTTTGAAAAATACGCCCTTTGCATTTGTGTGATGATGTCCAAACTTAACTCAACCTCGCACAAATTCCTAGTTTTAGGGTTTAAGTAAAGTGGATAGAGGATTAAAACCCCAGCCACAAGCTCTTCAAGGCTTAATTTTCTGCTTCTTCGTGAAAGCTTTACTTTATCTTCACTAAGCCCCCACCCCGCATAAAAAGGTGTGCCATAAACAACGACTCTTTTCCCTCTTAAAAGCGCATCAAATCCTGCGGTTGAAGTAATGGTATGCACCTCATCAACAGCCTCTATGGCACTATGAATGCTTAAATCACGCACGATTTCATCGCAAATTTGTAAAATGACCCTTTCATCTTTCAAGCCCTTGCGATTTCCGCTTAAAACATCAGGATGAGGCTTAAAAACCAAATAAGCCTCAGGGTTTTCCTCTCGCACCTTTTGAATGAAATTTAAGGTATCAAGCCCCCCGCCGCCCAAGAGCATAGAAACATCATCTTCCACTTGAGCGGGGATTAGGATAATTTTTTGTCCATCCTTAGCCTTAAAATGCAAATTTTCGTGCTTTAGGGTATTGTATTTAGAAATTTTATAAAGCTTTAATTTTTCTACCAAATTTTTCGCCCTTTCTAAAATTTCCTCATTAAAAATACCATTTTGCAAAAGCTCCTCCAAATCACTTGGCTTAGAAGCATCGACATAAAGCCCTTTGCTATCAACCACCAAAGAAAAAGGACGCGTTAAATCAGAACCCAAAGAAACCGAACGGATAAAACCATCTTCAACAAAATAAATCTTTGGTTCAAGGCTTGGATTTTGTTTTAAAATTTGCCTCTTTACCTCTTCTTTTTCCACGCGCTTACCCCAAATCAAAAACGCATCATTCTCGCTTAATCTAAATTTCTCAAGCCCTCTTAAAGTATCTAAAAAGTGCATACTTTTAGCTTTGAAAAAGGATTTTACAAAGGAACGCTTCCATAAAGTAAAGCCAAGAAAAAAAAGACGATGATTACAAAAATTTTCTCTCACCCAAGCCCTTTAATCAAATTTATAAATTATAACTTTTAAAGCTATCTACTAAGTAAATTTAAGCTTTCAAATCTTTTTTGTTATAATAAAACCCAAAGGAAAAGTATGAAATATAGCATTATTATCCCTGTGGATTTAAAACTTCGCCCCCTTGATATACTTAAAAAAGTCAAGCTCATTTTAAAAAGGGCTAACGAAAGCACCGAGCTAGTTTTTGGACATAATGATAGAGGCAGTTTTTTTGATAAAAAACTTAAAAAACTCATAGCCCAAAAACAAAACGCCAAAATCGCCTCCAAACACTTTTACGATGAGCTTATCTGCCAAGCTTTATTGAGAAACGAAGCCTTTAAGCTGAGTTCTTGTGAGTGGATTTATCTAATGGATGTGGATTGTTTTTTAGATGAAGAACTAAATTTAAGCTGTATTGAAGAGCTTGAAAGTGGCAAAAGTGCCTTTATGTTTCTACCCTGCCTTTACCTTTCTCCCAAAGGCTCTAGAGCTATTTTACACAAAAGCCGCGAAGAGCTTTTTGATGCTTTTGTTAATTATAAAAAAGACCTATTTACTAGTATTGCTTTGCCAAGTGCTTGTATTTTTATGAAAAGAGAGGATTTTATCGCCCTTAGAGGTTTTGATGAGAATTTTAAGGGGCGTGGGGGGGAGGATTTTGACTTTATGCTACGACTTGCATTGTTTAAAAAATCCCTTGCTCCAAGTAAGGATTTAATGCAAAATGCCCTTTACAAAGCCCCTATGCTTTCAAGTGGTTTTCGCAAATATCTCGCTCTTTTTTCCCTGCCATATTTTTTTGAAAAAAGGGTTATTTTTCACATTCATCACGGCAGAAATAGGCTGCGTTCTTATTTTAGGCGTTATAGGCAAAATGCCAAAATTTTAGAGCAAAAATGCTATTTTGAAGAAGAAAATTTAAGTCCTTATGGCAAATCCTTGCTTGAGCTTTATGAAAATTTATGCCACGCACACGGAATAAACCTTGATAAATACTCCATTTTGTTTCATAATTACCGCCCAAAACTTCTTAGCTTAGAACGATTTTTACTTTTTCTAAAGAGGCTTTAAATGATAGATTTTTATATGGATTTAGCTTTGAAAGAAGCGTGGAAATATCAGTTTTTAACCTACCCAAATCCAGCAGTTGGTTGCGTGATACTTGATAAAAATGGTAAAATTTTAAGCATAAAAGCTCACGAAAAGCAAGGGGAGCCTCACGCGGAGCTAAATGCCATTAAAGAGGCTTTGAGGATTTTAAAGCCTGAATTTGATTTTCCAAAAGAAGCTAACGCCTTGCACGAATTTATCCTTAAACATCATCAAAACCTCCTTCAAAACGCCACAGCATTTGTTAGCTTAGAGCCTTGCACACATCAAGGCAAAACTCCACCTTGTGCGAAACTTTTTAGCACCTTAGGATTTAAAAAAGTTTTCATCAGCGTCAAAGATGAAAACAAAATCGCAAGCGGAGGGGCGGAATTTCTAAGGCAAAAGGGCGTTTTGGTCGAAACGGGGATTTTAGAAAAAAAGGGTAAGGAGCTTTTAAAGCCTTTTTTAAAGTGGCAAAAAGGGACATTTAAACTTTTCAAACTCGCCCTAAGTCTTAATGGTAGTGCGCTAGGCAAATTTGTCAGCAATGAAACAAGTCGCACTTACGCCCATCAAATTCGCTCTGTTATTGACTTATTGGTCGTTGGAGGAGAAACTCTAAGAAAAGATAAGCCCATTTTAGACTCAAGACTTTGCAACGCAAAAGCACCCAATCTTTGCATTTTAAGCCGTCAATCTTTAGAAAGTTTTGATAAAAATATCCCTGCTTTTAGCGTGAAAAACCGCCAAATTTTCACACAAATTCCCAAAGATGCTAAGTTTTTAATGTATGAGGGGGGAGCGGAATTTTTAAGAACTTTCAAAGAGCAAATGGATATGTTTTTAATCTTTCACAACGCAAAATTTAACGAAGGGGAAAATGTAAAGCTTGATTTAGAATTAAAACCTCTTTTTAGAGGAAATTACGAGGAAGACAGCTATGGAATTTACGAGCTTTTATAATTATGCAAGAAATGATTTAAGATATTTTCAGCTTAAAAGCGTTCAAAAAGACGCAATTTTCTATACGCTTCATTCCAAACAAGACGCGTTAAATCCAAATTTTGAAAGCTTTTATTATAAAAGCAAAAAACCCTATCATTTCAAAGAAAACGACACAATTTTACTTTGCAATCTTAATAAAAAAATCGTCCTTTTTCGTAATCTAACCCAAAATGAAGACAATTTTAAAGAAGCTAAAATGAGGCATTTTTGTTTTCTTGGCTTTTTAGGATTTTTCGCTGTGCTTTTTGCTTTTTTTGCAAGTGTTAATGCCTTTGCCCTGCTTTATCTTATCTTGCTTAGTGTCAATTTAATCTTGCTTGTCTTAGGTTTCATTAATCTTGGCTTACTTTTTAAGCAAATTCGCATTTTAAAAACAAGTGATAAAAGCCTTATTGAAGCTTTTTTAAAACAAAATTTAAGCAAAAATTCGGCATAATCGCCTTTTTTTGTGGGGCATTAGCTCAGCTGGGAGAGCACGACGCTGGCAGCGTCGGGGTCAGCGGTTCGAACCCGCTATGCTCCACCAATGGTTCCGTAGCTCAGTTGGTAGAGCACTACCTTGACATGGTAGTGGTCGTTGGTTCGAGTCCAATCGGAGCCACCATTTAAGGTTTTTTAAGTTTATTTTGCCTCTTAACACTTCCTTTAAATTCCCATACATCAAGCTTTTAAATGTTTTCGCTTCTTTTTATTTCTTTTATAATCATTTCATATTAATTAGCTTACTTTTTAAAGAATTTATGGCAAATGTGGCAAATACTTATCTAAGCGATAAAGATATAAGCAATTTTACACCAAAAAATACTTTAGAGTGTAAGCGATCTAAAGTATTTTATATTTTTATATGCCAAAGTACCATAAAAACTTTTAGTATCAAAATTAATGACAAATACATAAAATTAAAAAGAATAATTTAAAGAAAGCGTTTGTAGCACAGAAGAAACAAAAAGTTACCAAATTCCTAAAGGTATGTAGGATAGCAAAGATATGCAAATACTAAAAATAGGGATGAAAAGTATAAATTTAAAAAGTTTATATAGAGCAAAAACATAAAAATATCCAAGCGAAAGCTATATTATCTAATTTGGGCAATTTGGATGTTAAACACAAATTTTTTATGTGAAAAATGAGCGTTATCCTAGAGAAAAAGCAGAGCTTATAGCTTGTAAGCGTGATGAGGTGATAAAAGACTTAATAGCGCTTGAAGTGCCATTTTTTTCAAAGGACATTAGTGAAAAAAAGATGGAATTTGACGGCAAAATGGAGGAAAATTATGATTTTAAGCGGAATTTTTCTTTTGGAGAAAAGCTTTGTTTTGAAGTAGTGGCTAAAGCGATGAATATACTTAAAATTTCTATGCGTGAGGTGAAGCTGTTTAATCCAGATTTTAAAAGTAAAAAAGAATTTTACGAAAGCTTTTTAAGGAATTTGAAGTTTAATTTTGACAAAAGGCAGAATTTTAAAAAGGAAAATCAACTCGAACTTGCTAAATTTATCTTGCAAAATTTCAAAAGTGCGTTAATGAAAGAGCAAAAGCAAAGCTATGAAGTGAGTAATTTTGAAGCGCGTGAGCTTGAAGAAACTGGGGTAAGAAGCATTTTTACAAGTAAAAAATACAAGATAGCAAATATGAGTGGCTTTACTATACGAAGTGGAGTAAGGATAGTGGGACAGAAGAGGAATTTTTAGGTTTTATTGACGAGAGAGCACATATGATTGATGAAAAATTTGGAGAGTGGATTATCCTTAGGAACGACGGCTTTGAGGAATTTAAAATTTACGATAATAGAAAAGAGCTGCCAACTTATGGAATGGGCTTTGAGCCTGATTTTATCTTTTTTGGAAAAAGAAAGGGAGAGAAAAATAATCATTTGTCTGTGGAGTGCATAATGGGGAGTAAGGGGGAGCATTTAATGGACGATGAAAAAGGTAGTGGGAAAGACCAATGGAAAGAAAATTTGCTAAAAGCTTTACATCAAAGGCAATTTGATATTAAGTTAAATGAAAAATTTGAAGTGCTAACTTTGCCTTTTTACTCGGTAAAAAAGAAAGCGGAATTTGAAACAGCGTTTAGAAAGATTTTTGAAAATTCGTTATTCAAGGAGGGATAGCCCCTCCTGATTTATTTATCGTAAGTAAAGCTAGGGTTGATTTGTTTATTTTTAGAAAGTTCTTTATACCAGTAGCTATGGAGTATATAGACCTCTTCTTCCTCCTTATAGCCATTTACCATAGAGTGGATACTTCCCTTAATCGCAAATACCGCCATATAAATATGCACCCCAAAAAACACCGCACACACTATGCCTAAGAAATTATGAGTGATAGCGCTAAGTCTTAAAAGCTCGATATGACTTAGCCCAAAAAGGCTTTGTGCTGAGCTTGAGTTAAAATCTAAGAAATACATAAAACCACCGGTAATAATCATCAAAAAGCCCCCAAAAACGGCGATGTAATACCAAGATTTCTGCCCGAAATTAAATTTCCCAGCTGGCACAGGTTTTTTCTCTTTACTTAAATAGCCTCCCACTATCATCAGCCATTTTAAATCATAACTTGCAGGAAGCATTCTTTTAATCCACCAAAAAAACATAGGGATAATAGAAACAATAAATAAAATCGTCGCAATGGCGTGTAAATTTTTACACACTCTCACAAAAAGCCCTCCGCCAAAAGTCATTCCAAACATCATTATAAAGCCTGTTGGGACTAAGATGACCCAAGAAAGTGCCGCGATGAAGTGGAAAAGCCTTTCAAAAAGAGAAAAAGCGTAAATTTTCTTTCCGGCGTGGGAAAATTGCTTAGGACCTATGACCATATAATGCAAGGCAAAAGCTGCTAAAACGGCGATAACGCTCACTAAGGCTAAAGTAGCGATATACTCGCCTTGTAAAGTTGTCCAAAGTTTGCCAAAAGTATCGTAATTTGCAATATTTGTGATGCGGTTATAATCCCAAATTTGCGTATCTTGTCCCATTCTTTCTTCACCATAAGCAAATAAATTTGCAAGAGAGAAAGCGAGTAAAAAAAGCTTTTTCATAAACGCTCCTTTCCTATGTAAGCGATTTTCCACTCCATACTTTCACTTGGAGCTTTAATGCCATATTTTCTACTTTCTAGCCTATGTTGATAAATTTCTTCTATCTTAGAAGACTCGCCTACAAGTAAAGCCTTAGTCGAACACATCGCCGCACATACAGGCACTTTTCCTTCGGCAATTCTATTTTGTCCGTAAAGCTCTCTTTCTTTTTGAGAATTTGTCGCCTCAGGACCACCAGCACACATCGTGCATTTATCCATAATGCCCTTATCTCCAAAAACGCTAGTTTGTGGGAATTGCGGCGCTCCAAAAGGACAAGCATAAAGGCAGTATCCACAGCCTATGCAAATTTCTTTATCGTGTAAGACAACTCCATCGCCTCGTATATAAAAACAATCCACAGGACAAACAATCGCACAAGGTGCGTCATCGCAGTGCATACAAGAGATAGAGGTGGAGACTTCTTTGCCCTCTTCACCCTCATTGAGCGTAATGACACGGCGGCGGCGGATATTGATAGGTAGTTCGTGTGCCTCATCACAAGCGACAGAGCAGCCATTACAATCAATGCACCTCTCATTATCGCAAAAAAATTTCAGCCTTTCTTTTTCTAAATTTGCAAAATTAATTTTACTCATTTCTTACACCCCGTCTTTTGAAATGCGGCATAAACCACCCTTAGTTTCTGGGATTTGACACATAATGTCATAGCCGTAATTTGTTACCGTGTTAGCACTTTCCCCACTCGCATAAGGCTTCGTTCCTTCAGGAAAATTATGCGTTAAATCCACCCCTTGCATTACGCCTGTAAAGTGGAAAGGTAGGAAAATCATATCTTCAGCCACGCCGTTGTTGATTTTTACACGCACTTTGATTTTTGTGCCTTCTGGAGAATGCACCCATATCATATCGCCTTTTTTGATATTTTCTTTTTTGGCGAGTTTTTCGTTAAGCTCACAAAACATTTCAGGCGTTAAACGCGTAAGATACATAGAGGCTCTATTTTCCATACCTGCGCCGTTTAGATTGACAAGACGCGCGGTTACGAGATTAAGCGGAAATTCTTTAGAATAATCCTTCGCTTGTTGCACGGAGATAAATTTAGTATCGACGCGGTAAAGTGCTTTTTGGTCTTCAAAGCTTGGATATTTTTGCGCCAAATCATTTCTTGGAGAGTGCAGCGGCTCTCTGTGAAGTGGAATTTTATCTTTAAAAGTCCATACCACAGCCCTAGCCTTAGCGTTACCATAAGGCACAATGCCTTTTTGCATACATTTTGTTGCGATGATATTACTCGCGTCTAAAGCCCAGCTTGGACCCATTTGCTCTTTTTCTTCCTTGCTTAAGGTAATGCCTAAAACTTTTTCTATGTTATCTTTAGTAATCTGCGGATAGCCTGTATTAATCGGAGAATTAAGTGGGGCATTTTTAGCTAAAAGACTTTCACCCTCATACTCAAGACCAAAATTGTTTCTAAAGCCCATACCGCCCCTTGAAACTTCGATGTCGGTATTATAAAGCACAGGGGAGCCAGGGTGTTTTTCGCTCCAGCAAGGCCAAGGAAGTCCAAAATACTCTCCCTTAACCTCGCCCTCTTTACCCTCAAGGGTGATTTCATCAAATTTATCCCAGTTTAGCGTATGTTTTTTAAGTCTTTCTGCACTCCAGCCATTAAGTCCTATGCTACGAATCGCTCCAGTAAGCTCTTTTGTCGCGTTTTCAGGCCAAACAATTTTGCCATTTTCATCGCGTAAGGTTTTAGTGAAATCCTCATAAAAGCCGAGTTTTTTAGCCAACTCAAATAAAATTTCTTGGTCTTCCTTGCTTTCATAAAGTGGCTCGACAACTTTAAATCTCCATTGTCCGCTACGATTAGTTGCTGTTACGCTTCCGCTAGTTTCAAACTGCGTTGCAGCAGGAAGAAGATAAATTCCATCTTTTCTCTCTGCTATAATACCTGCTTCATTGACAAAAGGGTCGGCTAAAACTAGAAGTTCTAAAGCTTCTAAACCCTCTTTAACTTTAGCTTGTTGGGCGGTTGAGGTGATGCCATTTCCCATTACAACCAAAGCTTTTAAAGGCGTTCCTGCGTTGTCAATTTTGTCATTATCATCTTTGCCATTTAAAGCCGCAGCCCACCACCTCGCAAGGCTTAAGCCCGTTTTATGCATCCATTCTTTGCTGACAAAATTACTCAAAAGCCATTCATAATCCACGCCCCAAATTTGTGCGTAATATCTCCAACTCGCTTCATTTAAAGGATAATAGCCCGGCAAATTTTCACTCAAACAAGCTACATCGGAAGCACCTTGCACATTATCGTGTCCTCTTAGGATATTAACTCCGCCACCAGATTTGCCGATGTTACCAAGCACCATTTGCACAATAGGAGCAAGACGCGTGTTAGAAGTGCCTACGGTGTGCTGGGTTAAACCCATCGCCCAAATGAGCGTTGCAGGTTTATTTTTAGCGACTTCGAGGGTGATTTCTCTTAACTTTGCTTCTGGGATACCTGTTACATTTTCAACTTCTTTTGCGTCCCATTTTGCCGCTTCTTCGCGTATTTTATCGATACCAAAAACTCTTTCATCGAGATATTTTGTATCTTCTAAACCCTCATCAAAGATGATTTTAAGCATACCATACATAAAGGCGATGTCAGTTCCCGGACGAATTCTTGCGTAAATATCCGCCTTTGCCGCACTTTTGGTAAAGCGAGGATCAACTACGATAAGCTTTGCACCTTTTTCTTTTGCTTTTAGAAAATGTCTAAAGCCCACAGGGTGATTGACCGCTGGATTTGCCCCTATGATAAAAATACACTTTGACTTTTGAATATCGCCAAGATGATTTGTCATCGCGCCATAACCAAATGTATTCGCCACACCGGCGACTGTTGCACTATGTCAAATTCTAGCTTGGTGGTCTATATTATTTGTGCCAAAAAAGGCTGCAAATTTACGCACATAGTAAGCTTGCTCATTGCTCATCTTAGCAGAGCCTATAAACATCACACTTTCAGGATTTTGCTTACGATATGTGGCAAGTTTTTCGCCGATTTCTTCAAAGGCTTGTTCATAGCTTATGCGTTTCCATTCCCCATTTTCTTTTTTCATAGGGTATTTTAGCCTCACATGAGAGCGCACCATATCTATCATATCAGAGCCTTTGCAGCAGTGTCCTCCAAAGCTTACAGGGTGGTCTTGAGCGATTTCTTGACGCACCCAAACGCCATTTTGCACTTCAGCGACTATGCCACAGCCCACAGAACAGGCAGTGCAAACGCTTCTTACCTTTTTACTTCCCTCAAAAGCTTCACTCAGCTCACTTTCCTTAGCTTCTCTTAACATCTCGCTACGCCCCAAAAGTGGAGTTGCAAGGCTAGAAAGAGCCGCCATTTTTAAAAACGAACGACGATTTAAATTCATTATTCAGCCTTTATGTAGTATTTTTCCCAGTTAGCACTTCTTTGATAAAGCACTTCTTTTTTCTTGCTTTTGCCACGAACAAGTTTATTTTCTGCTTTTTCTTCGCCAAAAGCTAAATTTGTCGCACCTAAAATACCAGCTCCAGCTAAAGCAAGAGCAGAATTTTTAAGAAATTTCCTGCGATTTTCCAAGCTTCCTCCTTTGTTTGTTAGTTTCTCTTCTCAAAAATTCAGAGCGAGAAAGATTATTTTGCACCTTTTTGCTCTGCACTTTCATAGGCTTTTCAAGCTCAAAGCAAAATCTTTCAAATTCCATAAAAGCCTTGCTTATAAAAGCAATTTTTTTGAAGAATAAAGCTTCATCATTTGTCAAAATAAGGCTTAAAAACTCATCGATATTAGGATTGATAAGCTTTTCAAATAGCTCTTTTGCCAAATCATCATTTTTTTCTTTTAAAAATTCACCCATCAAAATGAAGCAAAAGCCCACGCTATCCTCACCTTCTTTAAAAAAAGTTTCATTTCTTCTTAGTTTGCTTTTTGCAAGAATTTGACGCACGGCAAGAAGGGCATTTGAGTTTTCAAAACCCTCTTCTATGTAAGAAAAAGTCGTAGGAATGGCATTTTTTAATGCTAAAAATAAAACATCATATTCTTTAATGAGTTTTTGTATATCTTGTGGGGTTTTTAAATTTTCAAGTAAAAATGCAAAATTTGTCTTTAAAGCTTCATCAAAAGCACACTCGCTCATCGCATTTAGGTATTTGGAAAAATTTGCTAATCTATCTTTTGAGAAGGAAAAGCTAAAAACCTCTCCTAAACACTGATAATAAAGACTTCTAGCAAATCTTAAATTTTCTAAATTCACAACTTTCCTACTCTTTTTAAAACTTGTTTTTTTAAGCTTGATAATATTATGCCAAAATTACCTATTACGCACTTTGAGCCTCTTTAAAACTTGTTTTTATCATAATACTATTTGTTTTAAAAAAAACTGAAATTTGTAGAGATTTTTCGTTTTCATTTTGTGAAGAAAAAATGTTATAAAGCATTGAAATTTAATATTTTCAAATTATTTTTTAAATTCTTGGTAATGAAAAATTTTTTTGCATTTTTGAGAAAAATTTGACAAAAACGCAAAAGATATTTTATGATATATTTACATAATAAGTTAATTCCTTTTTGCATAATCTTCATAAGAAAATTTTCTTACCATTTCAAGCTTTTTATCTTTAGTATAAAGCATTAAATTCGGTAGCACCACCCCATTAAAGGTTGTATTTTTGACTATGGAGTAGTGAATTTGGTCTAAAAAGGCTATTTTATCGCCCCTATTAAGCTCTTTTTTAAAGGCGTACTCTCCCATCACATCGCCTGCTAAACAAGTATTTCCCGCTAACAAATACGCCTTTTCGCCCTCGTTTAAGCTTGAAATTTGCTCCCCCTCCCTCGTGCTTAAAATCCTAGCGTTTAAAACCTCGCTCGTGTAAGGCATAATGATAGTATCAGGCATATGTGCTTCGCTTGAGGTATCTAAAATGGCGATTTTTTTCTCATTTTCCACAATGTCTATCACGGAAGCGACCAAAACACCCGTTTGCCACCCCACCGCTTCACCCGGCTCCAAATACACCTGCACCCCGTATTTATCGCTAAATTTCTTGCAAAGACTGATGAGCTTTTGCGTGTTGTAACCATTTTTGGTGATGTGATGTCCGCCGCCAAAATTGACCCATTTTATCTTTTTTATCCACTTGCCAAATTTCGCTTCAAAGGCATTTAAAACAACTTCTAAGCTATCCGCACTTTCCTCGCACAAAGCGTGAAAATGAAGCCCATCGACTTCGCTTAAATTCACATTTTCTAAATCTTTACTTAAAATTCCAAGTCTAGAATACCGCCCACAAGGATTATAAAGCTCTTTGGGGGCTAAAGAGACTTCTGGATTGCAACGAAGTCCTAAGGATTTGCTTTTAGCTTTTTCTTTAAAAAGATTAAATTGATGAAGAGAGTTAAAAATGATGTGGTGGGAAAGCCCTATAATCTCGTCCATTTCATCTTCTTTAAAGGCGGGAGAGAAGGTATGAATTTCTTTATCCATAAATTCTTTTGCAAATTTTGCCTCCCAAAGTCCGCTACAAGTGCAGCCATTAAGATATTCTCCTACGATTTTCATCGCCCCTGAAAAGGCAAAACCTTTTAAGGCTAAAAGCACTTTTGCGCCGCTTTCCTCGCTCACTCGTGCCAAAAGTTCGCAGTTTTTCCTAAGCTTATCTTCCTCTAAGATGTAAGCGGGGGTTTTGAAATTTTCATTATTTATAAACATCATTTATCCTTTTGCATTAGCTAAAAATGGTAGTGAAATCAAGCCAAATTCTAGCCTAATTATATTTACTAATTTTTTAAAAATATATTTTACAATTTTTGAAATTTTAGACTTAAGGATAAAAATGCAACGCAGAACTTTTTTAAAAACAAGCGCCCTAGCCTTAGTTAGCACAAGTCTTAGTTATGCTATGCCTATGCACTCAAACCACACAAGTCATCAAAATACTCCAGCAGATACTTCATTTATCCATCTTGCGCCACTTGATTTAAAGCTTTTAGATAAAAAAGAATTCCCAGCAAATCAAGCCCTAAAGCCTTTAAATTTGCTAAAAAATGAAAGCAAGAAAAAAGGCTATTTTAAAGCGAGGATTAAAATTACAGAAGAAGAAATTGAGCTTATTAAAGGCAAAAAGACAAAATTTTATACTTATAATGCCTCTATCCCTGCTCCAAAAATTGAAGTTTTTGAAGGCGATGAGGTTGAAATCATCGTTGAAAATCACCTTAAAGAGCCTACCACTATCCATTGGCACGGGCTACCTGTGCCGCCAAATCAAGATGGCAATCCTCACGATGCGGTTTTACCAAAAGAGAGCAGGAGTTATCATTTTACACTGCCACAAAATTGTGCTGGGACTTACTGGTATCACCCTCACCCTCATTATATCACTTCAAAACAGGTATTTATGGGACTTTCTGGAGCTTTTGTTGTCAAGGCTAAAAAAGATGCTTTGTCGCACTTTGCCGAGCAGGATTTTATGATTAGCGATTTAAGGCTTGATGAAAATGCACAAATTCCGCACAATAATTTATATGATTGGCTCAATGGTAGAGAGGGGGAATTTGTCTTAATTAATGGGCAGTTTGAACCTAAAATTACGCTTAATAATGAAAAAATCCGCCTCTATAATTGTTGCAGTGCTAGATATTTAAGACTGCGTATTAAAGGGGCTAAATTCTTACTTGTTGGGACGGACGGAGGTTTGCTTGAAAGGGGTGTAGAGAAAGAAGAGCTTTTTTTAAGCCCTGCTTCAAGGGCGGAAGTTTTTATCCTAGCGCCTAAGGGAGAATTTAAGCTTGAAAGTCTTTACTATGATAGGGATAAAATGCTTGTTAAAGAAGAGAAAAAAGACTTATTTTTAGCGAGTGTTGAGATTAAAAACCCTCCCCTTGAAATTCCTAAAGAGCTTCGAAAATTTAAGCCTTTAGATGAGCCTAAGGAATTTAAAGAAGTGATATTGAGTGAAGACCACGCTAAAATGCACGGCATCGCTAAAAAAACGCAAGATGAGTTAAAAAATAGCCTTGCTTCTATGTTTTTGCTGAATGGAAAAATTTTTGATATGAAGCGTGTAGATTTTAGTTCGCGTGTGGGGGAGGTTGAAGACTGGATTATTATTAATAAGTCGCATATGGACCACCCTTTTCACATACACGGCACACAATTTGAGCTGATTTCTTCAAAGCTTAATGGCAAGGTGCAAAAAGCTGAATTTAGAGCCTTAAGAGATACTATCAATGTGCGTCCTAAAGAGGAGCTAAGACTTAGAATGAAGCAGGATTTCAAAGGGCTTAGAATGTATCATTGTCATATTTTAGAACACGAAGATTTAGGAATGATGGGAAATTTGGAGCTAAGAGAGTGATAAATTTGGGGACGATTGAGTGGGAATTGGGGAATGGCACAAGGAATAAATAATTTTAAGCAGTTTTTTGCACCAAAAGAAGCAAGCGTCTGGGCTAGTGCGTATCTTAACAAAAATGTAACAAGCTCAAACATTCTCTATCTTATCAACTATGGCAAAGTAGCAAATTATGCGACAAATTCTAAGGAAAACTTGATTAGCAAAGATGAGTTAAAAGCCTATTATGATACGCTTTACACACAAGAAAGCCATAGCCACCCACTCGCTTTTGCAAATTATAAAGAAGTAGAGACAACTAAGCATATCCATAGACTCCACCCCTACAAAGGCAAATTTATCCCTCAGCTTGTGGAGTATTTTTTAGACTCTCATACTGATACACTAAAGACAGAATCTTGCTTTCAAAAAGGCGATATTGTGCTAGATATTTTTGCGGGAAGTGGCACGACTTTATGTGTGGCGAGTGAATTGGGGATGCACAGCATTGGGATTGACATTTCTTGCTTTAATACTATGCTTGTTAATGCAAAATTAGGGCGTTATGATAGTAATCTTTTAGAAAGTGAATGCTATAGACTTATCCAAGTTTTAGAATCTTTTTATGAAAATAGCAATATAAAGGCTTTTGAAGAGACTTTAACTCAACATTTAAATGCGTTTAATGCAGAGTTTTTTCCTAAAGAATTTAAACGCAAAGTGGTGCTAAAAGAAATTGATGAAAAAGTCTATGGAGAAATAAAAGAAAGAGAATTTTTAAGCATTTATGACAAGCTAGTTAAGCAATTCAATATTGATTTAAATGTTAAAAATAATGGAAGTTTTTTAGATTTTTGGTATATAGAATCCATCAAGAAAGAACTTATTTTACTGAAAAATGAAATTATAAAAGCTCCCAAAGACTTGCAAAATATTTTAAGCATTATCTTAAGCCGAACAGCACGCAGTTGTAGAGCGACAACACACGCTGATTTGACTACTTTAAAAGAGCCTATGTTAAAGAGCTATTATTGCAAAAAGCACGGCAGGATTTGTAAGCCACTTTTTAGCTCTTTAAAATGGTTTAAAAGCTATGCAAAGGATACGCTAAAGAGAATCAAAGAGTTTGAGACTTTAAGAAGCGATTGTTTTAGTTTATGTCTTAATGCAGATTCTTGCAATGTGGATATTATAAACGAAGTAAAAAAGCAAAATCCCACTTTTGCTAATCTCTTGCATTCGCAAAAAATTGCTGGAATCTTTAGCTCCCCACCTTATGTGGGATTGATAGACTATCACGAGCAACACGCTTATAGTTATGAACTATTTAATTTGGAACGAAAAGATGCCTTAGAGATAGGTGCGAAACTAAAGGGGCAAAGCAAGAATGCTAAAGAAAACTATGCAAAAGCAATCGCAATGGCTTTAAACAACGCAAAAAACTTTTTAAAGCAAGATTACAATGTGTTTTTAGTAGCAAATGATAAATTTAATCTCTATCCAAGTATTGCCCAAATGGCGGGAATGCAGATTGTTAAACGCTATGATAGACCCGTGCTAAATCGTAGCGAAAAGGATACAAATGCTTACAGTGAGAGCATTTTTCATTTAAAGGACAAGAATGAAACAAGCCATTAAAAATAGACTCATTCAAGCTTTAAGAAATAAATTTGAAAACTATAAGCCAGAAAGTAGCTATATGCCCTTTCACACAAGGCTTTTAGGCAAGGATAGAATGGCACTATATAGCTTTATCCAAAGTCTTAATACAAATTTTGGCACAAGTATTTTTGAACCTGTTGCAGAAGAGCTAGGATTAACGAAATTTGATAGCATTAAACGCCAAATAAGCGCAGGGGATACTATAAGCAAAAAAGCTCAAAGAGTGATACAAGAAATTATGGATAGTTTAGAAAGCGCAAATGCTAAACCAAATAAACAAAGTGAAATTACTAGAATTTTAGAAGTAGCGCAAAGTGGAGAAACAAGCACGATAAAACCTACAAAAATTGACTTATTTTTGCAAAAAGATTTTAGCGTGTATCTTATTGATATTAAAACCGCTAAACCTAACAAGGGAGGCTTTAAGGAATTCAAACGCACACTTCTTACTTGGGTGGCAAGTTATGCCTACGCAAATCCACAAAGCGAGATTCACACACTTATTGCTATCCCTTATAATCCTTATGAACCAAAACCTTATGAAAGATGGACTATGACAGGAATGCTAGATTTAGAGTTTGAGTTAAAAGTAACAGATGAATTTTGGGATTTTCTAGGTGGGGTGGGAAGCTATAAAATGCTACTAGAAGCATTTGAGGAAGTTGGGATTGAGATGCGAGAAGAGATTGATGAATATTTTAAGCGATTTGATAAATGAATTTGGGTAAAAAACTAAATCAATAGACTTTAAACAATCTAATGCTATACTAAAATACTTTAAAATTGGGAGCAAATTTGATTAGTGTTGAGTTTTTGGGACCTATAAACAAGGCAAGGTTGGAGCTTGATGTTGGCTCTTTAAAAGAGCTTAAAGAAATTTTAAAACAAGATGAGAGTCTTAAAGAGTGGCTTGAGCTTTGTGCGATTTCTTTAAACGATGTGATGATTTTTGATGAAAATACAATTTTAAAAGCGGGGGATAAAATCGCCCTTTTACCGCCTGTTTGTGGGGGTTAGATGTTTGAAATTTACGAGGGTGCTTTAGATGTGAGCGCGATTTATGCTAAGTGGTATGAAGGGCTTAAGGATAAAAATTGCGGGGCGTTTTTGACATTTTGTGGCATAGTGCGCGAAGAGCAAAGCGATGAAAAAAAGGGCATTGTGGAGGCTCTTAGTTTTGAAATTTACGAGCCACTTTTAAAAGCGTGGTTTAAAGAGTGGGAAGAGAAATTTAAAGACGAGGGCGTGAGCTTTTTTTTCGCACATTCTTTAGGTGAGGTTAAAATTCATCAAAGCTCTTATTTGGCAGGGGTATTGAGTAAAAACAGAACGCTTGGCTTAAAGCTTTTAAATGATTTTGTGGAGGACTTTAAGCACAATGCTCCCATTTGGAAATACGATGTGATAAATAGAGAAAAAATTTATGCTAAAAAACGCTCTTACAAGCTTAAAGGTGCGGGAATTTTAGCTTAAGGATAAAAAATGTTAATGGCTTACGAAGAAAGTTTAAAAATTTTACACTCTCATATCAAACCTTATGAAAAGGTGGAAAAAGTCGCTATAACGCAGTGCTTAGGATGCATTTTGGCGGAGGATTTAAGAGCTTTGGAGGATTATCCAAAATTCCCTATTTCTGCGATGGATGGCTATGCTGTGAAATTTGGCGAACAAAATAAAGCTTTAAAAGTGCTTGGCGTAACTCCAGCTGGGAAAATGCCAGAGTTCAAGGTAGAAAGTGGCACTTGCGTCAAAACTTTCACAGGTTCTTTGATGAGCGAGGGTAGTGATACCTTAGTGCCTGTGGAAAATGTAGAGTTTAAAGAGGGGCAAATTTACATTAAAGAGGCGGTTAAAGAGGGCTTTGCGGTAAGAAAGATAGGGGAGAGTTATAAAAAAGATGAGCTTTTACTTGCTAAAGGAACGAAGCTTGATTATAGCGAGATAGCACTTTTGGCTGAGCTTGGTTTTTTTCACATTAGTGTTTTTATCCGTCCTGTTGTGGGGGTTTTAAGCAGTGGGAGTGAGATAAAAGATTTGGGAGAGAGCTTAGAAAATCCTGCGCAAATTCGCTCTTCAAATCACATTGCCCTGGCAAATTTAGCGCGAAAATTAGGCTGCGAAGTGAGAGTTTTTCCTCTTTTAAAAGATGAGGAAAAAACCACTTTTTCCACGCTAAAAAACGCTCTTAAAAGTTGTGATATTTTAATTACCACAGGTGGCGTTTCTATGGGGGATTTTGACTTTTTAAAAAAGGCTGTAAGGGAGTATGAGCTTATCATCGATAAGGTAGATATAAAGCCGGGACGACACATTAAAATCGCTAAATTTGAGGAAAAATTTATCTTAGCGTTGCCGGGATTTCCTTATTCTGCTATGGTGATGTTTAACTTGTATGCGAGAGAAATTTTAAACGCGTGGCTTTTACAGAAGAAAGATTATGTCGCACAGGCTTTTTTGGAGCAAGATTATATTAAAAAAAGTCCTTATTTGGAATTTGTCGCGTGTAATGTGGAGCTTAAAGAGGGCAGGGTGTGCGTGAATTTAAAGGGTAAAAAAGAGGGTTCAAGTGCGATTATCAATAATCTTAACAATAAAGCCGCTTTAATGATAGCCCCAAAAGAGTGTGAAAAGCTTGAAAGTGGAGCTTTGGTCGATATTATTTTTATGCCTTGACACAAATTTTTGTAAATAATAATTTTTATTAACTAGCCTTAAGAAATTTTTTGTATCATTTGGCATAAATAAAAATTTAAAGGAAAAATGATGTTAGATTTAGCGATTATAGGTGGTGGTCCTGCGGGACTTAGTGCGGGACTTTACGCGACAAGAGGCGGACTTAAAAATGTTGTGATGTTTGAAAAGGGTATGCCCGGAGGGCAGATTACTTCAAGTTCGGAGATTGAAAATTACCCGGGTGTGACTACGGTAATGGATGGAATTTCTTTTATGACGCCTTGGAGTGAGCAATGTATGCGTTTTGGCTTAAAGCACGAAATGGTCGGTGTCGAGCAAGTGAGTAAAAATACGGACGGAAGTTTTTGCATTAAGCTTGAGGGGGGAAAAAGTGAAAACGCAAAAGCTGTTATCGTTTGCACAGGTTCAGCGCCTAGAAAAGCGGGTTTTAAAGGGGAGGAAGAATTTTTTGGGCGTGGGGTTAGCACTTGTGCGACTTGCGATGGCTTTTTTTATAAAAATAAGGAAGTCGCAGTTTTGGGTGGTGGAGATACCGCACTGGAAGAGGCTTTATATTTGGCAAATATTTGCTCAAAAGTTTATTTAATCCATCGCCGTGAAGAATTTAGAGCCGCACCAGGCACGGTGGAAAAAGTGAAGAAAAGCGATAAGATAGAATTAATCACTAGTGCGAGTGTCGATGAGGTTTATGGCGATGCAAGTGGAGTTTTAGGGGTAAAATTAAAATTAAAAGACGCAGAGAGGGATTTGAAAGTTCCGGGAATTTTTACTTTTGTGGGGCTTGATGTGCGTAACGAAATTTTAAAACAAGATGACGGCACATTTTTATGCGAAATGGAAGCTGGCGGACAAGTAAGCGTTAATCTTAAAATGCAAACGAATGTTGCGGGGCTTTTTGCGGCGGGCGATTTGAGAAAAGACGCTCCAAAGCAAGTCATTTGTGCGGCAGGTGATGGAGCTGTGGCGGCACTTTCGGCTTTATCTTACATAGAAAATTTACACTAATACTTCTTTAGGCTAGAAAACTAGCCTAGCTCTTTTTTATTCTTTCAAAAACAAGTAAAATTAATTTCAGTCGAAATTAAGGGGGGGGGGTATAATACGCTTCTATTGGTTTGATTTTTACCTCAATCAACGCAAAAAAATTCAATAGGAGAAAAAGATGAAATTCCTTTTACTTTTAATAACGGCTTTGTTTATCACTGCTTGTGCTTATACCACAGGCACTGAAGTAAGTGAACAAACATTTAATTCTTTAACAATTAACAAGAGCAAACAAAGTGATGTGGAGCGAATCGCGGGTTATCCTACACGCAAAACAACTTTAGGAAATAAAGAGGTGTGGTATTATGATTTCACAAAAATCAGCCATAATCCTTTCGGCGGAAATGTAGATGAAAGTGCCGTTTTTGAATTTAATTCTAAGGGCGTTTTGATTAAAAAATACAAAACTAAAGGTTCTGGAAATTCTAATCCTTTGTTAGGAAAATAAAAATATGTCCTAAAGTTTTCGCAACTTTAGGGTCCTTTTACTTTAATTATCGTTTTAGTCTCTCATATCTCAAATTCACTTTTTAACTCTTCACAAAGGGCGAGGAAATTAACTCCATCGATACTTTTGTTTTGAGAGAAAAATTTAAACATTTCATTAAAACCACTTAAAAGCTCTTTAGATTTTACCCCATAACTTATGGAAAGTCCTGCTTCGATGAAGGCGGCTAGTTTGTCGCAGTATTTAAGAGCTTTGCCATCAATCGCCCCAAATTCATCATCATTACAAACGCTTAAACTTCCACTACAAAGCTCTATCTTGCCATTTTTAAAAGTGCGGTTTTCAAATTCATTTTTAACCCATTTTTCTTCATTTTCTCTCCCCTCTCTAATGCCTAAGATATAGGAAAATTCCTCTCTCAAATTTTCAGGCACAAAGGGAAGAATTTTATCATTGATGAGTTGCATTTCATAATCATTTATAATAGTATGAAGTCCGTCTATGCCATACTTTACAGGGCTTATAATGTCGCGCGTAAGGCTTTCTGGTAGGTCGTGAAATAAGGCACAATAAAAATTATTTTCTAATCTTTTATCACAAGCTTTAATGCTAAGGGAATAAAAATAACTCAAAATCGCCACAACAAGCATATGTCCTAGCACGGCAGTTTCAGGTATGCGAGGCGTTTGCGCCCAGCGTTTTTGAAAGCGTAATCTCCCGCTTAAATCCACAAGTTTGGCGATTTTTTGATTAAGAGCGATTTTCCTAGCACCGATAAGCTCATAATAGTCCTCTAGCTCTTCCTCGACTTTATTTTTAATCTCCTCAATATCATTTAAAAAAGAGGAGGTTTGATAGATAATGTTAAATTCCCAACGCGTCGCAAAATAAGAAGCCGCCTTTAAAATCAATCTTTCTTTTGGATAATCATTTCCATTGATATAAGCTTCAAATCGTTTTAAAAACGCACCATTTTCGATATTTTCTAGCATAGGCTCTAAAATGCTAAAGACCCAGCTATTGACTTCATTTTTCTTTTGGCGGACGATTTGGTGATACACATCCGGGCGTATGTCGGTTACCGCAACGCGGCTTAGAAATTCAAAAATCCCCCCTTCGATAATCACTCTCATATCGACATTTTTTTCCATTTTGGCGATGAAATAGGCAATGATAAATTTATGCGCTTGTTTATCAAGCTCGACCAAATTTGCCATCCTAGGGTAGTCATTCCAGCGGCTTATGGAGGCAGCTTTAAAAATGTGTTCTATGAGTTTAATGTTTATCATCTTAAATCCTTTAAATTTGGCGTAATTATAGATTTTTATAATTTTTTTTGCAAGATATTATTTTTTAAATTGATTTGTCGATATGCTGTAAAACAAATTGATTAACAAGGTGGAAGATGAAAAAGGCTTTGTGTGTGATTAGCGGCGGAATGGATAGCACATTGTGTGCGTATTTGGCGAAGAGTGAGGGCTATGAAATTATCGCTTTGCATTTTGATTATCAGCAGCGCACAGAAACGAAAGAACGCGAGTGCTTTGTCAAAATTTGTGAAAATTTAGGCGTTTTAAAACGCTATATTTTAAATGCAAATTTTCTTAAAGATATAGGTGGAAATGCTTTGGTTGATGAAAGCCTTGCCGTACCTAAAAATGCCCTACATCAAAATGCCCTACCTAACACTTATGTGCCTTTTAGAAACGGCATATTTTTAAGCATAGCGGCTTCTTTAGCAGAAAAAGAGGGCTGTGAGGCTTTGTATATTGGCGTGGTGCAAGAGGATAGTAGCGGCTATCCTGATTGTAGTGAAAGCTTTATTAAAAAGGCTGAAAATTTCATCAATGAAGGCACTAGCAAAGACTTTACATTAAGCATTAAAACGCCTTTGGTGCATTTAGGTAAAGCTGAAATTGTAAGCCTTGCTTTAAAAGAAAATGTGCCTTTGGAGCTTACTTGGTCTTGTTATGAGAGTGAAGATAGTGCTTGTGGTGCTTGTGATAGCTGCTTGTTAAGATTAAAAGGCTTTGAAAAAGCGGGAGTAAAAGATAAGATAAGGTATCAAAACCTCTCCCCAGATGACTGCGGCACACATTAAATTCAAGTGCTCTGCTGTGTTCCCACCCTGAAGCTTTGCTTAAAGAAAACATTGCACAGGTCTGAGAAAAGGCAGGGAATTATAACGATTTAGCCTAAAATGTAAATAAATTTTTTGATAATTTATTTTATTTTTTTTTTTTTTGGTATTGTAATATTAAAAATATAAGGAATTTATGATGAAAAAGATTGACTGGACTAAGGAATTTAGCATTAATAACTACGCACTTGATAAACAGCACGAACTTATATTTGAAATTACAAATCACGCTAATGAACTTGCACATAAGGTTTTGCAAAATTGCGATGATGCTTTACAAGAAGAGCTTAAGAAGACGATTGTAAAGCTTTTTAATTACATTAAAATTCATTTTAAAGATGAAGAAACTTATATGAAAGATATTGATTTTCCACTATTTGAAGAGCATAGAGCCGCACATAAGGTTTTGGTGGAGAAAACTAAAGAAATTTTAAATTATTCTAAAGAGCCTCAAATTTTTGCAAAAGAACTTGCCATTTTGACAAAAGACTGGATAGCAAGGCATTTTTGCGTGGATGATAAGTGGATTGAAGCTTATATACATAAGGCGATTCATCTTAATGAGGTGCATTTTAGTTTAGAAACTTACAAAATTTTAAAAACTTTAAGGAATCCCAACATAGAACAAGAAGCAAAATTTAGCTATCTTTGTATGTGCGAGGATAAAATTCATAATGTACCAAAGAGCATTCACGAAGAGCTTTTAAGTGAGGAAAGTGTTTTAAAATGTGAAACTTGCGGACAAATTTTAGTTTTTTTAGAGGAAGATGAAGAAGATAAAGATTTTGCATTTTTAGCAAAAGAATTTGCAAAGATGGGAAAAATTCGTGTTTCAAAATAAAACTATACAAGTGGCAAATCCTTTTGAGACTTTGAAATTTGAGCAAGCAAAGTGGGATTTCGAGCTGGATTTTCGCATTTTAGATTTTGTAACTTTTGGCACAAAAAAATTTCCTCAAAGAAGCAAAATTTACACGCAAGATGAGCTTGAGGTGTTTTATGCAGATGATTTTTTTGTAAAAAATTATGATGTGATATATCAAGAGTTTAAAATAGAAATTTTTACAAAAATAAAGGATAATCCTTTTAAATTTGCCTTAAAAACAAATGCAAATTTAACGCTTTTAAAAGTGTGTTTGGACTATGAAAATTTCGAACTTAATTTAGATTTAAAAGAGGATTTAAGACAAGCTTTATATCAAACTTTAATTAAACATAAAATTCTCATTATTCGTTTAGATAAAGAGTTGGAGGATAATTTAGATAAATGCGTTCGCTTACTTAAAGAAAATAAAGCTAAGGGCTTTGAATTTGTGGTTGCAAATGGTGTGAGCGAAATAAAACATCAAAGTGCTGAACTTATTTTTCACAGAAATATAGAAGAAATTGTATGTGAGGATAAGGGTTATGATGAGGGAGATTATTCTAAGCCTGTGAAAAAAGATGAACTTTTGTTTGAATTTATCCATAAAAAATTAGGAAGAGAGGGAAGAAATTTAAGGGGTGAATTGCTAAAAATCGCCCCATCGGAAGAAGTGCTTAATTTTATAGAATTAAAAGATGATAGCATTTATGTGGAGAATTTACCGGATAGATTGCAGTATTTTAGTGCAAATTATGGTTTTTTGACAAAGGATATAGGCGGTTTTAGTGTAAGAAATTCTTTAAAAGTTTCAAGGGTGGATTTAAAAAATACAGGCTCGATTAAGGCTGATTTAAATGAAGAGGTTAATATCGAGGTTGCAAATAAAAATTTTAATGATGATGCAGTGAAATCTGGCATAGTCAATATAAAAGCCGCTAATGTCAATATAGAAGGGCATATAGGGGCGACGAAATTAGAAGCTGCTAAACTTCAAATCGCAGGCGCAACTCACGCAAAGTCGAAAATTTATGCAAAAACAGCTTTTATTGCTAATCATAAAGGCTCTTTTGAGGGAGACATTGTTTTTGTCAATAATTTAGAACGCGGTGAGATAAAAGCAAAAAATGTTTATGTGAAGCGGTGCATTGCTTCTAGGATAGAAGCAGATAATATTTTCGTTGAGGACCTTTTTATGGATAATAAGCTTTATCCTAAGAAAAATTTAGTGATTCTTAAAAATATAAAAGCAAATAATTTTATAAAAGTTTCCCCAGAAATTTTTATCAATAATGAATGTAAAGATGAGATTAAAGAACTTGAGGCTTTGCTTTATAGGCTTGATGTTAAGTTGGCAAATTTACTTAAGCAAAAGCAAAATTTTTATGCTTATCTTGTGAAAAATCAGGCAAGAATCATAAAACTTAGAAAAAGTGAAAATATCCATAATATCGATGTTAAGATTATGGAGCTTTATGAGGGAGTTTTAGCAAGATATGAAGAAGAAGTTTTGGAGTATAAAAAACTTATTAAGTTAAGATTTGAGATAAAAAGAAGACTTAAAAGCCTTTCGAATATGGTATTTAAGGCAAAAATTTATATCCAAAGTAAGCCAAAAGATGAGGATAATATTTTAGAATTTGCTAGCGATGGGAAAAGCTTTTGTTTAGAACTTAAACAAACCGGATTTTATCATTTAGAAACAAGCGGAATTAAGCGTGAGGTGGAATATGATGAAAGTGAGATTAATGTGCTCAAAACGCCTTTTTTGGAATTTTTGCAAGAAGAATCATAAGCCTTGTTTGATGAGTTCGTAAATTTGATTTATTTCTTCATCATCAAAAATGGAGCAGTTTTTTTTCTCGTAAAAAATTTCAAGTTTTTGGCGTGGGAATTCATAAGAAAAAGCACAAAGAGCGTGAGAGGGCAAAAAAGCTCTTAAAAGCGTGATGTTTCCCTGTATCTTTTCATCACAAGCAAAGCAAACAAAATTTTTATGCAGTCTCCCCTCAAATTCCAAAATTTTTACATAAGCATCACAAATAACTCGTTTTGGATTTTGTTTTAAAAAGCGTTTGGCACACTCATCAAGCAAGTCAAAATAAAAGCTATCAAGCTCACTAACTTCCTTTAAATGCTGATACAATAAGCGGATAAATTCTTGCCAAAAAAGCATTTTTTCTCGTTCCAAAATCCACGAAAATCCCAAATGAAGCACATCTTTAAGGCGGGGAAGAAAGGTGGCGTTTTCTTCAAGTGCAAAGTCGATTTTGTAGCCATTTAGTATGCTTGAGTGTCTTAATCCATAAAACCGATATGTTTTTAAAAGTGCTTTGGGGCTTAAGATAGAGACGATTAAATCCTCGTCCTTAACCCTTTGCGTGTGTAAAATGAAGCCTTGCAAATGAAGCCCTTAAAATGTCCCATTGAGTTTTAACCAATATTCATAAACACCCATTTTAGGCATTTATAGTTTTTATGTTTTTTTCTATTTAAAATATTAAGGGAAGAGAATCTCACCCCACAACTATCCTCTTCTAAGGAAATTATTATAACTTTCTATTATTAAAATTATGTCATAAAGTGATAAATAATTTTTTAATACAAGGAGTAGTTATTATGGGCTGTAAAAAATTAGTAACCTTTGACTTTGTGGAAGGGAATTATATTTTGAAAATGACAAAGGAAAATCAGGCAAAGGATTTAGTCAAAGTTAAAATTGGGATTTCTAAAGATTCTAATATTGTGTATCGTAATGAAATGAATACGATTAAATTTCCTAATTTTTCAGCTATGGATTTCAATCTCTTTTTTACAATTTGCTATTTTGGAATTAAGCGTAACTACAAAAGAAAAACTTTAAGAGGTGTTAAAATTAAATTTAGCGATTTAAGAATCTTTCTTCCTCAAATGAAAAACAAAAAGAGGTTTTTTGATGAAATTGCTAAATTTGTTAAATATAAACTAAAATTAGTTGGTGTAGATAGTATTGAATATGATGAAATGGCGCAAGAAGACGGAACAATGAAAGATTTGGATAATGGCAAGAGAAAGTTAAAAGGTGCGGTTTTTATAAAAAATTATATACTTGATGAAGAAAAAGAAGAGCTTTATTTAGAATTTACCCCTTATGCCTACTCTATGCTAAATGAATTTGGTAATTTTATGAGTTTTGATATGAATGAGTTTTGCTCTTTTGAAAACAAATATACCAAATCACTCTTTAGACTTCTTAAGCAATATGAGAACTCAAATTTTTACGCAGATAAAGAAAACCCTAGCATAAAAGCAATTTCTATGACTAAGGGTGAGTTTATAAAATTTATGGATACGCCGAGCAATTATAAAATGTCGCAGCTAGATTGCTTTGTGGTAATCCCCTCTTTAAAAGAATTAAACGGAAAAAGCTCATCTTTTAAAAATTTAACCTATGAAAAGCTTTATACTTGGAATAATGAGAGAAAAAAAGTTACAGGTTTTCAGTTTGTTTTTGAAAAAAGAACAATAAAAAATTAAATAAAAAGGGTAGTTTTTGCGGAATACTTTTTTAATAATTGAGTAGAAAAATAGGGAATAATAAGGATTTGTTTTTGCTTAAAATTTGCTAAAAAATATTTTTTTCATTTACCTTTCTTTTTAGCAAAGTATGAAAAAATTTTTATTTGATGATTTTTAAAATCCGCAAGAATTACCCTTTGCTAAAATTTTCAAATTCTTTTCTTTATTTTCTAAAAAATATTGATTGCATAGCTTAATAATAAAGCTTAGTTTTTTTATCATTGCTTAGTTATTTTTTATTGCATTTTTATGCAAAGTGTTGCTTTGGGTGTTAGGCTTAAAAAATTTCTTAGTTTATTAAAAAATTGCTTATTTTGTTAAAAAATATTGCTTAGTTAAATTGAAAATGCTTTGAAAAGTTTTGTTTTATTTTGATGGATTTTAATGAGTGATTTGTAAAAATTTTAAAAAAAAGTGAAGCAAAAAGAATAAAATCTTTTTTGAAAAGATTTAAAAAAACCTCGTTTTTTATTTTTCCATTTTTTTAAAAAATGAAAAAATCTTATATAAAGTCCTATTTTATAGGGCTTTATTTAGATTTACTATATACCTTTAGGGTTATCCTGCACCTTTACACACATTTTATTTTTTACTATACTTTTCATTAAAACTTATGAAAAACTTTTTGTGAGTTTTTGTAAAAATTTTCGCAAAGATTAGCAAAAATTTGGATTGAAAAATGAAAAATGTTTTTTGTGTTTTTGTGAAAAATGTTTGCTAATTTGTTTGTTATATTTTAAAAAAGGTTTAGCTTTAGTATGCGTGAGAATAAAAGTTATTTAGAAGAATTTATTGAAGAATTAAAAGTTAAAAGAAGTGCTTTTACAAAAACTGATTTGCCTGCTAAACACCATTATATTTTTGGAAGAGTTGTTAGCCTTAGAACTTTTAAAAAAGTTGAAAACAAAGTTAAAAATCATAAGCAAGTCTTAGTAAAATTAATAGGGAATATGGGAGCAAAAAGAACCTATAATGCTTTAAATTATATTATAGAAAATAGTGAAAATACTTTTGCAATTAATGAAAAGGGGGAAGAGGTTTTTTTAGAAGAGCTTATGAAAGATTGGAGCAAAAATTTTTTAAATAGAGAAAATTCTAAAGAGGCGTGGCATTTAGTTTTTTCTTTAGATGAAGATTATTTAACACCCAAAAAAGAAAGAGCTTTAAAAGAAAGTGTTAAAGATGTAATGGCAAGTCATTTTTTTGGACGCAAATATGCTTTTGTGATTCATAAACACCAAGCTAGACCGCATGTTCATGTTGTATTAAATAAGTTTAATTTTTTAGAATATAAGCGTTTGCATTTTGCAAAAAAAACGGATATAAAATATTTATTTGATAGTTTAAGAGAAGAGTTTGCCCTTGCTTTAAGTATAAGAGGAATGCAGTATATTAATCGCAGTCCTTTAGAAAAAAACCTAGAAGAAAGTATAAAAAAAGTGCAAAGAACAGACAGGCTTTTAAAAGCAGATTCTCAATTTGGTATTTCGACAATTTATGAAGATATTTATAAATCTTTTAATCAAAAAATTAAAGATAAAGAACAAAGAGTTAAAGCGTTAAAAATAGAATTTGAAGAAGTAAAAAATCATCACACCGAGCTTCAAAAATTATTAGAACAATATATAAGACACCAAAACAAAAGAAAATTTATTTTAGCTAAACAAATTAAAGAACACGGATTAAAATTAAAGCGATTGGGTAAAGAACTTATTAAAGAAAGTAAGGAATTAAAAAGATTAAATCGCTCACTTGATAATTCTAAAAATGATTTAAAAATTCACACGCTTTCTCGTTTTGAAAGCTCACAATATAAAAGAAATTTTTTAAGGTCTTATGAGAAGATGTATCCGCTTCACAAAGGAGCAAGTAAAAAAGATATACAAAATTATTATAGGGTTAAAAAGTCTTTAGAGCTTGAAACAAAAGAGATAAAAGAAAATGTCTTATTGTATAGCAAAAATTATTATAAAGATTATACTTTTGAGAATACAAATTTATTTGAGCTTGAGAAAAAAACTAAGGCTTTAAATGAAAATATTTACATTTTAAAGAATATGGATTATTTTTTAAAACAAGAAAGCGAGAATTATCTTTTAGATTTGAAAAAAAACCTTTCTTATATAGGAGAAATCTATAAAAATCGCTTTAAAACAATCGAAAAAGAGCTTATATTAAAAGGAGGTAAAAATAATTTTTTATTAAGAGAATATAGTAGAGGTTGTGAGTTTTTAGGACTTGAAAATAAAGTAAAAAAAGTGTTAAGTAGTGCTTCAAATATGAGTGAAGTGGGTGGTAGAAAAGCTTTAATGGGTGAGAAAAAAGTGCATAGAAATCTTTATGAAGAAATTCAGCAAAAATATAATAATCCGCAAAAAAATAATCAAAAACAAGCTTCTTTAAAAGAGCAAAATAATAATATGGGGCGGAGCTTTTAAGGGTTGGGATTTAATTAAAAAGCAAATTCGCCAATAACCCCACGCAATAAGCGCTAATTTTAGGGTCATCACAATTGCAAAGTATAATTTTGCCCTTAAAATGCTCTTTATAATGGCTTAATTCTTTTTCTATATCACTAAGCTTAGTATAAAATTCATCAAATTTATCTTTTTTGGCGAGATTAAGTGCTTGACTTGCCATTTAAAGAGTCTCATTGTTAAGTTTTTCTTGGATAAGTTTGATAAATTCCTTAGCATTTCCAAAATAATTAGGATAGGCTTTTTTTAGGTTTTTAATGCTATCAATATCAATTAAAACGGCGTTAATGCTTTCATCTTTTTCAAGCTTTTCATATAAAAAACTTGCCATATCTAATTCATTTTTATGAAAAATATAAGAGCTGAGTTGTTTTTTATTAAAATTAAGTGCAATTAAATAATATAAGTCTTTTTGTTTAGTGTCGATATGATGAAAGGCTAGGTTAATTCCGCTTAAAAGAGAAAGAATTTTATGTTTTTGATTGAGTTTTTTAAGGGTGTTTAATTCCTTTTTATTTGCTTCATTGTGGATAAGTTTAGAGCAGAGATAAAAAAAACTTTTATGCTCTTCTTCTCCCTCACCGCTTTTAAGGTTATGCTTAGAGATTAAAGAAAAGATTTCAACAGCAGTCGCCCAGTAATGTTGCTTTAAGTCCCTAATTTGAAATTCTATTTTGTAGCTCTTTAATTCCTCTTTGCCTTTATGATATTCAAAAACGATATGATAGCCCCTATATCCGTCTTCTTTTGGGTAAGTTACATAATCATTAATTTTTACAATTTTTAAGGCTCTTTTTTCATTTTTATAAAGTAATTCTATTTTATCCTTATATTCTTTTGCTTGTTTAATATCTTTAAAAACAGCTCTAACTCCCCCTATATCTTGCATTCTATCAAGTTGCATAGAACAAAAGCGTTTAAGTTTGCTTTTAATGGAGCTTAATCTTTTTAATCTTCTGGCGATAAATAAAGGTTTAGGAGTTTTATCCTTAATGGTATTAATGAGTGTATTCATCACTAGAATATGGGTGTTTCTATAAAGATTAAGTTTTTCTAAATCTTCATCACTTTGAGTATTAGCTCTTAAATGGTTGCCGATTGTTCTAATGAGTGCTTTTGTAATCATTATTAGCCTTATTCTGCAAAGAGCCTCATTCTAAAATATTCACTCATACTAAGATACCTTTTTTCTGCTCTTAGGGCGAGTTCTTTTAATTCTTCTTTGGTGCAGTAAAAAGTATAGGTGCAGTCTTTTTTATTTGTTTTTTTAGGTCTGCCTCTTGTCTTTTTAGTTTCTATTTCGCTTTCTTTTTCCATAAGCTCATCAAAAGAATTGTGATTATCCTTTTTAATGCTAATGTCTTTGAAATGATTTTTCTTTAAAACGCTCATTGTTTTTCCTTTCTAAAATATTTATTTGGCTAGCACTATGATATTAAAAAGCTCTTTGATAATTTTGGGGTGTAAAATCTTTCCACTATGATGAGGCAAAACAACCCTATATGAGCTTTTAATATAAATTCTATGACTACCTTTTTGCCTATCAAGACTAAAACCATTGATAAGTAAAATTTTCTCAGCCTCTTTAGCGGTTAATTTAGGCAATTCAGGCATTTAATCCTACTTGTATAGGTGATTTTACTTGTATTGAGGTAATAGAGATTGATTTTGTTTGTAGAGTTTTAATTTCCTCTTCTTGTAAGGATTCCAAATAAAGCTCACTCGCCTCTTTAATATTTGCAAGAGCCTCTTCATAAGTGTTTCCCTCGCTTATGCAACCTTTTAATTCAGGCACATAAGCAAAATATCCATTGTCATCTTTTTCAATAATGGCGTTTAAAGTCATTGTTTTTCCTTTCTAAAATGTTTCGTTTTCTTAAAATATCTCACCATGTGAGCCTATATTGATACAATACAAAATTAGCTTTTTTTCTAGTTTTTGATAGATTAAAAGTAAATCAGGTTTAATGTGGCATTCTCTAAAAGCCTTTAAATTACCCTTTAATGCGTGGTCTTTATGTTTTTTATCTAAAACTTCATCGTTGGCAAGTTTTTCTATAATGTCTTTAATACATTTTAGGTTCTCTTTATCGTGTTTAATTTTTTTCAAATTTGTTTTAAAAGGCTTTAAATATTTAATTTCATATTTAGTCATTTAAAATATCCTTAAACATTTTATCGACATTTTTATAGCTTTTATACAAATGAGGATTTTCCTTTATGTCTTTAGCTTCTTTTAACATTTTTGCTTCAAACTCAGGGGTATAACCATTTTCGGTTAAAACTTGCTTTTTTTGTGTTTTAGTCTTTGTTGATAATAATTTATATTCTGCTTGAATACTTTTAGCCATAGCTTCAAAAATAGGTAAAAAACTTTCATCGAAGTTTTTGATTGTAATTCCACAATTTTTCATTTTATTTCCTTTTTAATTTCGCTTTCAATCTGTTTAATTTCGGTATAGCAATCCTTATCAAATAAGATTATAAAATAAAGTATTTTAAAATTAATTTAAAAATATTATTTAATTAATTTAAAATTATTTTTTAATTGATTTAAAAATAGTGTAAAATTAATTGTTGTATTTTTCTATCAATTCATCAAAAAATAAAGAGAAGTCTCTTTTTGCTTTATTATTTTGAGTTTGAGATATGCCTAAGCCCTCACTTGTGGCTTTTCTTATTGCTTCTCTATCATAAAGTATGCTATCCATTAAAAAAATGTTTTGATTTGTTTTGTTTTTGACAAGCTCTTTAAAATCTAAAATTCTATTTTTTAAACTTGCATTTGTAAAAGCTCTATTAATAATGATAAAGCATTTTGCTTCCTTCTTAGCTTCTTTGATGAAAAGCTCTATCATATTATTTAAGACTGCTAAATCATATTGACTAGGATAAGTGGGGATTAAAACAATGTCAGCATTTTTTAGAGCAAAGTGCATTTCCTTACTATCTCTTCCGCCTGTATCTATGATGATACTATCATAAGTGTTTAAGAGGTTTGGTTTTCTTTCGTAATCAAAAGCCTTTTGAAGTTTCTCGCCTTTTCTAATATTAACAAAGATTTCGGCACTTCTTTGAGGGTCTAAATCTAAAAATAAAACTTTATCCCCCTCATCATTTAATTTACAAGCCAAATTAATCGCTAAACTCGTTTTTCCACTTCCGCCTTTTTCGTTGATGACTGAAACTATCATTTTAATCCTTTTTAATTTGTATAATTATATCAAAATAAACTTTAAATAATAATTAAAGTTGTTTTCATTGTGGAATATTTTTACTAGATTTTATTTATTTAAGTAAAAATTAATGATAATTATATATAATTTTAAAAGTATGAAAAAAGAAATGTTTGTTGATAGATTAGAAAAGCTTGGGCTTAGTGTTGATTTTTTTGCTGAACTAATTTGTTGTGAAAAGCAAAGTATAGAATATGGTTGGTTAGTTGAAAGATATTCCATTCCAAATTATGTAGAGCCTATTTTAAACCTTTTAATAGAATTGAAAAATAAATATGAGGCACAAGGAGGTAATTTTGATTTCTTAAAAGAAGATAGTTTAGAAAAGAAAAAAGAAGAAGTTTTAAAAGAATTAGAGGAAAGTAAAAAAATACTTGCTCTAATTAAAGAAAATAAAGCTTTAGAGGCTAAAATTTTAAAATTGAAACAAAAAATAATTAAATCTTAAAGGAGTAAAAATGAAATTGACAAAATTAGGTTTGGTTGCTTTGACAGCTGGTTTATTTTAAGTGCTTGTGGAGATATGGAAGATACCATAGTTAAAGATGTAAAGTATTATGAGGACAATAGAGAAGAAGCCACAAAGAAAGCTAAATGGTGTTTTGAAAAATTTAATCTTGAAGAAGAAAAAATTTTAGAAGAAGTCAAAGCTGGAAAAAAATATCCACATGATATAGTGGAATCTTTATATCCCGAAGATACAAAAATAGTCGATGTGATTAATAGAAAAAATTGTAAGTTTGCAACTTATGTCTATTTAGATGATAGAAGCTAACAAGTGTGGGATTTTTTCCCACGACTTCACTTATCTATACTTTTAAAGAAATGATTTAAATTAATTGCCAAATAAAGCAACAAGCTCATCATCACATAAATAAATACCACTAAACTCATCACTGCCACATTATCAATATTAAAAAGCACATATTCTATTTGGTTTGGCAAATCAAAATAATAAAGCAAAGCATTTAAACCTATTCCTAGAAAGTTAATAAGCACAAACCATAAAGCAAAGCTTTTAAACGCTTTTTTCCTTAATTCTTTTTTCATTTTAATCCTTTTTGCTTTTTTGCTCGGCTTGGTGAAGCCTTTTTTATTTTTACATATATTTTAAATTATTTTAAAATATTTTTTAATTAATTTAAAATTAATTCTTTCATCTTGTTTCCTTTCTTATGTTTTCATAAGGGGGCTTTTTCACGCCCCCTCTCTTAGCTAAATAACTAACTAACATTTCACTAGAAAATAAGCCGCCTTGATTAGCTCTTATAATTTCCCTCGTGTGTTTTTCTTTTTTAAGTGCCTTAGCTCTTAAAAAATCCGCTTTTTTTGCTTCTTTTTTTGCCTTTAAGTCTAGTTTTTGTTTTAAAAGGCTTTTTAAAAATTCTTTGATTTGTTTGGGGCTTTTTGCCTTATAAATTAAACTTTTTCGTTTAAATAAATAAAAGTCGTTTTTGTTTTGGAAAAAATCTAAATCTAAATAGCAAGCAAGGGCGTTAAGCTCTACATAACTTGTTTTAAACTTATTAAGGCTGTTAAGCCCTATTAAATCAATTTGCTTAATTCTTTGTGCTAAATTCATTTTATGCTCCTTTTTTGTTTAAAAATGTATTACATTCATAACAATAACCTAAGTCAAGCCCCTTAATGTTTTCTATAAAATGGCAAGCCTTACATTTTTTAAAGTTTTCAAAAAAGAAAGTTTTAAAACTTTCTAAACTCTTTAAATCCTCGCTTTGTAAATTGGTATTTAAAACCATATTTAAAAGCGTTTTTATCTCCTCGTCCTCTTTAAGGTGTCCTTGTTCTTTTAAAGCCTTTATGTAGGCTTTAATTGTTTCTAAGTTTTTCATTTTTAACCTTTCTTAAGGGGATTCTAATCCCCATAAGCCTCGTTAATCAAATAAATAAGGTGTTTAAGATTTAAAAAGCTTTCGTCTTTTAAATCTCTTCCGCTTAATTCTTGTTCGATTTTGTTTAAATCAAGTTCTTTTAAAAGTGTGTCTAATTCCTCTTTTAAATGCTCTTGATTGGTGTCTATACTTAAACTTACTCCATCACTAAAAAAATCAACTTCGTTAAATTCTTTTAAGCCATGACTTTCTAAAAAGCTGTTTGCCTCTTCTAAAACTTTATCCCCTATGGCTAAAAATAAACCTTCTCGCCCTATAAATTCCTTATATTCTTTGCTTTTTTCGATGTCCTCGTATTTTTCTTGGAAAGATTCAAGAGCCTCGCTTAAGTAAATTCCCGCACTGTAATAATTATCATAAGCACATAAATTATAATCCTTAACATAATTTAAAGCCCAGTTAATATTAACTGGGTAAAGTTTTGCCTCCGCACTCTCTACAACTTCGCAATAAGCCCTTAAATAGTCGTGCCTTTCGTTCTCGGCTCTTAGCTCTTCTAATTCTTTAACATTTACCATTTTTCTGGTTTCCTTTCTTTGTTGTTATTGTTAAAATTATATACTAAAAACACTTAAAAAAGCTTAATATAATAAAAACTAAAAACATTTAACCCCCCCCCTCGCCCATATTCTCTCCCTTTCCCCCTTTTTTTCAAGGGCGTTAGCCCGCATTTTTGTGAGACCTTAGGCTCACAAAACTCGAAATGAAACCGTAGGGTTCATTGAGCTATAAGCAAAAATTAAGCAACAATTTTATATAATAACTTTATGACGAAAGAAGAATTTAAGCAATTAAGAGCAGAAGCTGGTTTTAGCAGTGATTCAGGATTTTTAAGAAAAATGGGTTATTTAAGCTCAAATGTTGCGAATAATTGGCTTAATGGAAGAAGCGAATACCCAAAATTTCTTAGAAATATTTTTTTTCTATTAAAGCTAAACAGGGAATTTAATGCTGATGAATTTAAAAGTTTCTTATTAAATTTAAAATCAAAGTTGAATGAAAAAAAAATAAAGAAAGCAAAATTATTAAAAAAAGATAAAAGAAATTTGATAAAAAGAGTAAAAGCTGTTTCAAATAATCTTTCCCTTGAAGAATTGAAAAATAAAAATGCGGAGCTTCAAAAAGAACTTGAAGTTTTAGAAAAATTAGCATTAGAAGTTAAAAAGTAAAAAATTATTGAACTTTCATAAGTGGGGGGGGGGGGGGTTCCCCCCCCCATTTGAGCGATTTTAAAGAAGTAGCAAATTGTATGATGAGTAAAAGAGATGAAAGAAATGAAAAATGTAGAGAATTTGTTGTTTTTATGCGAAAAAACATTAAAAGCAATCTAGGATATTTAGATGAAGTTAATGCTTATAATTGTCGAAATGTTTTAAGAATTAACGATGATTTGGCAAAGAAATTACTAGAATTATAAAAGCGGAATATAATAAAAAAAACTTAAGGCGGAGGCTATGGAGGCTTTATTTACAACCGAGATTGTAAAATATAGGGGCGATGAGAGGCTCATTTGCGAAGATACTTTAGTGCGTGAAATTAAGCTTGAAATTTTTGTCAATGATGAAAAAATCGGTGCTTTAATGGCTACACCCACAGACGAACAAGCCTTAGCGGTGGGTTATTTAATGAGTGAAAATATCATCGCTAAAGTAAGCGATATACAAAACATAGAAAGCCAAAATGACGGAATGAGCGTTCATATCAAAGCAAAAATTGATGAAGCAAATTTAGCAAAACTTAATGCTGAGGGCGTTGTCATTAGTGGGTGTGGGAGAGCGCACACGGCAAACATCGACCCAGAAGCCATACAAGCAAGTCAAATCAACTCTAAAGCCAAATTTAGCAAAACACAAATTCTTAAACAAATGGGCGAATTTTATACGCAATGTGATTTATACGAAAAAACAGGCTGTGTGCATACGGCAAAACTTTTTGTTGATGAAAAAAGCTTTTTCATCGGCGAGGACATCGCCCAGCACAACACTATAGATAAAGCACTTGGCAAAGCAAGACTTGCGGGGGTTGATTTGCAAGATTGTTTTTTAATGGTGAGTGGGAGATTAAGCTCCGAAATGGTAGCAAAAGCGGTAATGCACAAAATCCCAGTGCTTGTTTCACGCACCGCACCAACTTGCCTTGGCGTGATGATAGCGAGGAAATTTAATCTCACCCTTTGTGGCTTTGCAAGAGAAGATAAAATCAACATTTACAACGGAGAATTTAGAATTGATGAATGAAATTGTAAATTATATGAAAGAGCTTTTAAATAGCAACGAGAAACTAGACTGCGGAACAGCGTTTAAAATCGCTAAAAAATTTGATAAAAAAGTCGAAGAAATCGGCAAAATCGCTAACGAAAATGGAATTCGCATTGATAATTGTGAATTAGGACAATTTGGACATCTAGATTTTGAAAAAGGCAAAATCGAAACACTAAAGGCTCTTGAGCCTTTTTTAGATGAGAAAAAACGCATTTTTTGCAAAGACGCAAGAGATGTTGCCAAACAAGGCTTTGGGCTTAAAAATGTCCGCTCAAGTCTTAAAACCTACAAAATAGATGTAAAATACTGCAAATTAGGTTGCTTTAAAGAAAAAAGAGGAAAGCAATTTGTCGTAAAAACAAAAACTTGGATAGAAAATGCGGATGGGGATTTGCTTTTTGGCAAGGGCAAAACCGAGCTTTTGGAACTCATCGCACAAACAGGAAGCTTACTTCACGCCTCTAAACTTATGGGGATAAATTATAAAAAAGCTTGGACGCATTTACAAACGCTTCAGCTAAATTCTCAAGAGGTGCTTGTTAAATCGAGACAAGGGCGTTCAAGTAAATCGGGCACAAAACTCACACCAAAAGCCTTAGAATTAATGGAAAATTACACTATCTTACAAAAAGACATTGAAGAATATGCCAACAAGCGCTTTAAAGAACTATTTTTCAAAGAGGAAGACAAAAATCAAATCAATAAGAGGAAAAACAATGAAAATTGACTGCCGTAATCTTGCTTGTCCCAAGCCCGTTATAGAAACAAAAAACGCCCTAGAAAAACTTGAAAATGATGATGAGCTAGAAATTCTTTTAAATTCTAGCGTGTCAAAAAATAATGTAATGAAATTTTTAACTTCCTTAAATTTAGCCCACACTTGCGAGGAAAATGGCGAGGAATTTTGTATAAAAGTGCAAAAAAGCACTTGTGAATTAAGCTTTGATGAAACGCAAAATGAAAGCATTTTATTTCTTAAAAGCACTAAAGTGGGAGAGGGGGAACTAGGCGAAAATTTACTTGTCGGCTTTTTATCCACACTAAAAAGCTTGGAAAATCGCCCTAGTAAGATAATTTGCGTCAATGAAAGCGTTTTGATAAATACCGATAAAAACCACAAAGCCCACGAAGCTATGCTTGAGCTTGAGAAATTTGGCATAGAAATTATAAGCTGTGGAGCGTGTTTAGAATTTTTTGGCAAAACTAAGGAACTAAAAATCGGCACCATAGGCAATGCTTATGCCACTTTAAATGAGCTTTTTAGCAAAGCAAAAATCATCACTTTATAAGGCTTCAATGAAATATAAAAATCAAAATTTAACCCACTTTGTTAAAGCGGCAGGTTGAGCAGCGAAGTTAAGCCCGTGCGGTCTTAAAACAATCCTAAACTTTATGCAAACAAGCCCCGCTTTGCTTAGTGGTATCGGCAACAACGAAGATGCGAGTATTTATAAGATAGACGAAAATTTAGCCCTCGTGCAAAGTCTTGATTTTATCACGCCCATTGTGGATAGCGCTTATCATTTTGGAGCTATCGCTGCGGCAAATGCTTTAAGTGATATTTTTGCTATGGGTGCTGAGGCGATAAATGCTTTAAATATCGTAGGATTTGATAGTAAAAATCACAATTTAGAAATTTTGCAAGAAATTTTGCAAGGGGCAAATGATAAAGTCAAAGAGGCAAACACCCTAACTCTAGGCGGACACACCATAGAAAGCACAGAAATGTTTTTTGGATTAAGCGTAACAGGCAGGGTGCATCCTAATAAATTCATCGCAAATAACACCGCAAAAATAGGTGATGTCATCATCTTAACCAAACCTTTGGGCGTTGGAATTTTAAGCACGGCTTTAAAAGGGGGGATTTTAAAACAAATACACCTTGAAAGTATGCTTGAAAGTATGCTTTCTCTCAACCTAAAAGCAAGTCGTTTGGCGGTAAAATTTAACGCTAGTGCAATGAGTGATGTAACAGGCTTTGGACTTTTGGGACATTTAAGAGAAATGCTAAATCCTCAAATTTCCATTACACTATTTAAAGATACAATTCCGCTTTTAAAAGGCGTGAGGGATTATTTTGATATGGGCTTAATCCCAGCGGGGGCTTATCAAAACTATGAATTTATAAAAACAATCTGTCCGCATTTGCAAGAAGAAGCCCTTTTATTTTGCAGTCCTGAAACTTCTGGTGGGCTTTTAATTACCATCGATGAAAAAAATTCTCAAAATTTACTTCAGGCTCTTAATAATGAGGGAATTGACGCAAAAATTATAGGAAATTGCGAGACAAAAGAGAAGTGTGAAATTTCAATTCTTTAAATTTTAAATGTTACCAAACTATACATAAGAGCAAAAATCTAAGCGTAAAAATAAAACTTGGAAAGCAAAAATTAATCTTTAATTGTATCATTTAGAAAACTGACTTAAAAAGGATATTACAAAATGATACAAAAATCCCTAGCCCTAGCCGAAACGCTACAAAATAAAATAGAGCAGAATCTCTCTTCTAGCGAGCGAGCATTTCACGCCAAAATGCAAAAGCTCCTAAATAATCCCCAAAATAAAGTAATGCTGATAGAGCTGCTAGACCGCTCCTTTCGCTGCAAGGATAGGGCAGCGAGCTTTGAGCTTATAGAGCATACACTGCATAAATTTGGCATAGCGGACTTTTTCTCTGCGTTTGAGAAATTTTTGCTTCTTTGCTTTTTGAATGCTGGGCGATTTGTCCCTAAGCTTAGCGTGCCATTTTTCATCTCGCATTTGCGTAATGATACTAAGGCTATGGTGCTAGATTCTAATGAAAGCTTTTTATCGCCTCACATCGCTAAACGCAAGAGTGAGCAAAATATCACGCTTAATGTCAATCTCATCGGCGAAGAGGTGCTGGGCGAGGCGGAGAGCCATTACCGAATGCAAAAATACGAAGAAGCCCTAAAATCAAGCTACATCACTTACATTTCTATCAAAATCACTACGATTTTTTCACAGATTAACATTATAGATTTTGACTACTCTAAGGCTGAAGTGGTAAAACGGCTTGATACGCTCTACGCTCTAGCACTTGAAGAGGAGAAAAGGCAGGGTGTGAGCAAATTTATCAATCTTGATATGGAGGAGTTTAGGGATTTAGAGCTGACTGTGGCGGCGTTTATGGAGAGTGTGAGTAAATTTGACATCAAAGCTGGAATCGTGCTGCAGGCTTATATCCCAGATTCTTATGAGTATCTTAAGATTCTGCTTGCCTTTTCAAAAGAGCGGGTTGAGAAGGGAATGAAGCCTATTAAAATCCGCTTTGTTAAGGGTGCAAATATGGAGAGTGAAGAGACCATAGCAAGCCAAAGAGGCTGGGAGCTACCGACCTTTCATCGCAAGATTGACACTGATAGCAACTACAACAAAATGCTAGATTTAGTCCTAGAAAATGAAAATTACAAATACATTAACATCGGTATTGCAAGTCATAATATCTTTGAAATCGCCTATGCCTATACGCGTATTATGGAAGCTGGAGCGGGTGAGAGCTTTACTTTTGAAATGCTAGAGGGTATGAGCTTGCAATGCTCTTATGAGCTATCTAAAATGCACAATCTCATTTTATACGCGCCTGTGTGTGATGAAGCGCATTTTAATAACGCCATTGCTTACCTTGTGCGCCGTTTAGATGAAAACACAAGCGAAGATAATTTTATGCGCCATTTTTTCAATCTCAAAGTGAGCTCCAAAGCGTGGGAGGAGCAAAAAAATCTCTTTTTAGATTCTCTTAAAGGTATTGCTAGCCTTGATAACTCCACGCACAGAAAGCAAGATAGGACAAAGGTGCAAAAAGTGCTAAGCTCGTATGAGAGTAAGCAGTTTAACAATGAAAGCGATACGGATTTTATCCTGCCACAAAATCGCCTATGGGCGCAAGAAATCAAGGCAAAATACGAGAATTTAACGCATTTTAATGTCTATCCTGTGGCTGGGGATATGGACTTCACACAGGAGAATCTAAATGCTCTAGAAGTGGGAGATAAAATTGAGAATCGCCCTATCGGCAGAGCCTATCTCGCAGGGGAAAAACAAATCGCCCACGCGTTAAAAGTAGCAAAAGATTCTAACTTTTCTCAAAAAAGTAGTGATGAGATTTATAAGATTCTTTCAAAAGCCGCGCAGCTTTTACGCGAACGCAGGGGGGATTTAATCGGTATAGCTGCGCTTGAAACGGGCAAGACATTTTTAGAGATTGACCCAGAGGTGAGTGAGGCGATTGACTTTGTGGAGTTTTATCCGCATTCACTAGAAAAGCTCAAATCGCAAAATCCCAAAACGACCTTTAAACCCAAAGGCATAGGCGTTACTATCGCGCCGTGGAATTTCCCTGTGGGCATTTCTGTGGGGACCATTGCCGCGCCCTTAGCGGCTGGGAATGTGGTGATTTATAAGCCCTCTTCACTCTCCACGCTCACAGGCTATAAGCTTTGCGAGTGTTTCTGGGACGCTGGGATTCCAAAAGATGCGCTAATATTCTTGCCTGCAAAGGGCAGGGATATTTCTACTTATCTTTTAAGCGATGAAGCGGTGAAATTCTCTATTCTTACAGGCGGAGAGGATACGGCGTATGCGATGTTAAAGGCAAATCCTACTTTGCTTTTAAGTGCTGAGACAGGGGGTAAAAATGCCACCATCGTATCAAAATTTGCCGATAGGGATAGCGCGGTGAAAAACATTATCCACTCCGCGTTTTCAAATTCTGGGCAAAAATGCTCGGCTACTTCGCTGCTTGTGCTAGAAGATGAAGTCTATAATGATGAGGAGTTTAAAAAAGCCCTTGTAGATGCCGCGCAATCGCTTGCCGTGGGAAGTCCATTTGTATTTAAAAATAAACTCGGCGCACTGTGTGATAAACCAAGTGAGAAAGTGCTAAAAGCTATAAACGAGCTAGAATCTGGCGAGGAGTGGGCATTAAAGCCTACATTTGTGAATGACAATCCACACCTTATGACACCGGGCATTAAATACGGCGTGAAAAGGGGAGCTTTCACGCATATGAATGAGCTTTTCGCGCCTATTCTTAGCGTGATGAAGGCAAAAGATTTGCAAGATGCTATTGAGATAGTCAATGCCACAGGCTATGGGCTTACGGCTGGGTTTGAAAGCCTAGATGAAAGAGAGTGGGAGTATTTCCACACGCACATTGAAGCGGGAAATATCTATATCAATAAGCCAACCACTGGTGCTATCGTGCTGCGTCAGCCTTTTGGTGGGGTGAAAAAGTCCGCTATCGGCTTTGGGAGAAAGGTGGGGATTTATAACTACATCACGCAGTTTATGGATATAGAATCAGAATCTGATGAGAATCTATCGGGGAATCACTTCTCACAAGCCATGCAAAAGCTTGATATAAGCGCGGAAAAAAGCGATAAACAAGCCCTAGAAAATGCAAAAATAATGGCGCAATCCTATGCCTATCATCACAGGCACGAATTTAGCGTGGCAAAGGACTATGTGCATATCCGCGGCGAGGATAATCTTTTCTCCTATACAAAAATCAAAAATTGCGGCTTTAGAGTGAGTGATGATGATAGTTTGCAAGATATTTTGGGCGTGATTCTGGGAGCAAATACCGCTGATGTCCCGCTATCTATCAGCTATGAATCTCACGAGCAAATCGCCCTAGCTAAAGAGCTATGCAAGGCAGTGGGGCTTAATGCGGAATTTGCAAAGGAGAGCAAGGAAGACTTTATCGCTAAAATGGCTTCATTTGAGAGAATCCGCTATCACGCTAAGGCGGATAAAAGCGACCCACTCTATCAAGCCGCTGCAAAAGAGGCGAAAATCATTATCCGTGAAAAGCCCTTGCTGAATGGACGCTTTGAGCTACTCTATTATCACAACGAAAAGGCGTTAAGCATATCCTATCATCGCTATGGGAATCTCGGCATACGCGCCTTAAAACATTAAAAAGGAGAGAAAATGGAAATTGTGCAAATTAATACAGAAATTGCTATCACTTTTATCGCCTATTCGGCACTGATGCTTTTCATAGGTTTTTACTTTTATAAGAAAAATAAAAATACAGAGGATTATTTCCTAGGGGGGCGCTCTCTAGGTCCTGTGGTCTCAGCTCTTTCTGCTGGGGCGAGCGATATGAGCGGTTGGCTTTTGATGGGCTTACCGGGTGCTTTGTATGTGAGCGGCTTTGTGGAAAGCTACATTGCCATAGGACTGAGTATAGGGGCATTTTTAAACTGGATTTTTGTGGCAAAAAGACTTAGAATTTATACAAGTGTGATTGCTAATAGTATTACAATTCCAGATTATTTTGAAACGCGTTTTGATGATGATAAGCATATTTTGCGTATCGTGTGTGCGATAGTAATTTTAGTATTTTTTACCTTTTATGTTTCTTCTGGACTTGTAGGTGGAGCGAAATTATTTGAAAGCACTTTTGGCATTGACTACACCCACGCACTTACCACAGGCACATTTATCATCGTGCTTTATACTTTTTTAGGCGGATATAAGGCGGTATGCTGGACGGATATGATTCAAGGGCTTTTAATGATGAGCGCATTAATTGTCGTGCCTTTGGTAATGCTTTCAAATCTAGGTGGCTATGAAGCCGCTATAAACATCGTGAGCGAAATCAAACCGCAAAATTTATCTATGGGCGAGGGAATTTCTGCTATCTCTATCATCTCAGCTCTTGCTTGGGGGCTTGGGTATTTTGGACAGCCTCACATTCTAGTGCGCTTTATGTCTATCCGCTCTACAAAAGATATACCAACGGCGACTTTTGTGGGGATTTCTTGGATGGTGATTTCTCTTATAGGGGCTTGTTTTATAGGGATTTTGGGGATAGCATATGTGCATAAATTTAATTTAAATTTGCAAGACCCTGAAAAAATATTTATCGTTATGAGTCAATTATTATTTAATCCTTGGATAGCTGGAATTTTACTAAGTGCAATTTTAGCCGCAATTATGAGTACAGCGAGTTCGCAGCTTTTAGTTTCTAGCTCAACTTTGGCGGAAGATTTTTACCGCCGCATTTTCAAACAAGATGCAAGTTCGCAAATGGTAATGAAACTAGGTAGGATAGGCGTTTTACTTGTAGCCCTTATCGCTTTTCTTATTTCAACAGACAAAAATTCAAGCGTTTTAAGCATCGTTGCTTATGCGTGGGCTGGATTTGGAGCGAGTTTTGGCTCTGTAATGCTCTTTTCGCTCTTTTGGAGTAGAATGACGCGTTTAGGAGCAATCGCAGGTATGATTACAGGGGCGGTCGTAGTGGTTGCTTGGAAGAACTATCTAGCAGCAGCTTTGGGCTTCCCTATCTATGAAATCGTGCCGGGTTTTGTGTGTGCAAGTCTTGTTATCATTATAGTAAGCTTAATGTCTCAGGTGCGTTCTGGCACTCAAAAAGCTTATGAAACTATGCTGAAAAATCTTTAATTTAAGGGCTTTTATAAGCCCTTATCAATTTATCTTGTAAAAAATATATAATAACACCCAAATTTCAAGGATTTCAAATGATACTATGTGAAGAAGAATGTGAATTTTTACAAAATATCGCAAATTTCTTAAGCCCTAAAGATGTTGAACTTATCTTTGTGGAAGATGAAGAAATGAAAGAGCTTAATCTTAAACATAGAGGCAAAAACAAAAGCACAGATGTGCTATCTTTCCCCCTTGAAGCTGTAAATTCCGCTCTCCCACTTGGTAGCATAGTTATCAACAAAACTCTAGCACAAGAAAAAGCCAAAGAGCTTCATCATAGTCTAGATGAGGAAATTGCTTTACTTTTTATCCACGCAATGCTACATTTACTAGGATTTGACCACGAAGTAGATAAAGGTGAAATGCGTCAAAAAGAAGAAGAGCTCATACGCCTCTTTAAACTTCCCCAAAGTCTCATTGTAAGGACTGAGGCTCTCTAATGCGTAAAAATACAGGGAAGCGCGGCAAATTATTTTTCGTTAGTCCGCTAAATTTATAAGTGATGGTGGCATTCACCTCTGGGGGATTTGCCCTATCTTTATCCTTTAAGCCTGAGCCGATTTTGATGATTTTACCATTTGGCATTTGACAAAGTAAAGCACCGACCTTGCCTTCAAATTTCCCCTTGCCTTGCGTATATCCTACAACTTTACATTCCGCATCTTCATAGGGCTTGAGCTTAAAGGCATTATAACTGCGTCCTTTTTCATAAGGGGCATTATTTTTTCTAATAACAACCCCTTCTCCACCCTCTTTAAGCACTTTTTGATAAAATTCCTCCAAATTTTTTTGACTTTTAATTTCAAAATGAGGAATAATTTTTATGTAAGGATTTGGATATTTTTCTAAATACTTCTCTAAAACACGCAGTCTATTTTCAAGAGAGCAAGGATAAAGCTTAAATTCCTCACAAGCCTCTGGCACATCAAAGACATTGTAGCTTACCTTTTTCCAAAGTAAATTTTCCTCATCATCTTTTCGAATTAAAGCAGAAATCGCATCAAAAGAATTTTTACCCAAATAAAGCTCCCCATCAAGCGCAAAAGGAGGCAAATTTTTTCTAAAATATTCAGGGCTTTTTATGGGGTGATTTTTCCTGCTTTTAAAATCCTTCCCATCCCAAATTCCTCGCACTCCGTCAAGCTTCTCGCTCATTAAATATGTGCTTAAATTAACATCCTTAAAATGCTTTGGCTCAAATTTATTAAGCAAAAGCACCTCATCCGCTAAGGCAAAATAAGCCAAAAAAGCAAGAGTAAAAATTTTATAAAACAAAGATTGTGTAGCCACTCGCGTCTTTTTCTATTTTGTAATTATACTTACCATCTAAATATAATACTAAACGATAGTACCCCTTATGTGAGCCAAAATCCAATCTTTTAAAAAAAGAATTTTTTATCCTTACGATTTTGCTAGGACTTATTTGTTCTGATTTAAAGTCCATTACGATTTTGCTAGGATTGCCTATAGAAAAATCGGACATCAACTCGTCATTTGCATTGAGACGAATTTTATTTTTATAAATACTATAAGTTAAAAGCTTATCTATGCTTCCGCTTTGAATTGGAAGCTCTACCTCCATAGAAAGATTTGCATCTGCACTTCCCTTAGGTATGGTGACAGAAACATCTAAAATTTTAGATGGCTCGGGACTTTTAGAACGCATTATGGTGTAGGTATCGTGCCAATCTATGCTTTTATTAACATCTAGCACAAGGGTATCTTCTGTGCCGTCTAAATTAATATAATTAAAGCTGATACTTTTTAAAATTCTTGCATTAGAATTAAATTTCGCATCACCCCTTACAAAAGGTGCTGGAGTTACAATACTAGCATTTTGTTCGCCACCGAAAGGATTTTCATTTGCATAAATAAAGCCGAAAATCAAAAAAAACAAAATCCACTTATTTTTTTTCATCAGGGTAAAGTCCTTGTAATTCAAAATATTCTTTTTGTGCTTTAGCATTTTGCTCCTTAAGTAGTAAAATTTGCTTGTTTAATTGCCCTTTCATAGCCTCTAAAGAAAGCATAGTGTCTAACGAATACTGCCCAAAGAACATATTGCCAAAATAAATCGCCCCAACAATCACAATCAAAGCAAGAAAGCACATTTTAAGAATTTGCGCATAAAAACCTTTTTTCTTGGTGCTTTCATCATACTCTTTAAGTAAATCGCTCAGAGTCCCTCTCCTAAATACTCATCATTTTCAAGCTCAATTTCAAGCAGTCTATTATACTTAGCCGTCCTATCCGCACGAGCTGGAGCGCCTGTTTTAATTTGCCCCGTATTTAAAGCCACAGCAAAATCCGCAATGAAAGCATCCTCACTCTCACCAGAGCGGTGCGACATTATGCACTTATAATTATTTCTTTGCGCTAAACGCACGGTTCGCATTGTTTGGGTTAATGTGCCTATTTGATTAGGTTTGATTAAAATAGCATTTGCCATTTTTTTCTCTATGCCCTCTTTTAAAATTTCTTCATTTGTTACAAACAAATCATCACCCACAAGCTGAATTTTACTTCCTAAAGTTTCAGTAAGCTTTATCCAACCCTCAAAATCATTCTCCGCCAAGCCATCTTCAATACTACAAATTGGATACTTTGCACAAAGCTCTACATATCTTGCAATCAGCTCTTCACTCGTAAAAGTTCTATTTTCCAAATGATACTTGCCATCTTTATAAAATTCTGTGCTAGCAACATCTAGGGCGATTTTAATTTGCTTTTCATAACCCGCTTTTTTAATGCAAGTCATCAAAAACTCAATCGGCTCAGTATTATTTGCTAAATTTGGCGCAAAACCACCCTCATCACCTAAGGCAGTAGGGTGTCCGTTGTTTGCCAATTCCTTTTTTAAGACCGCATAAATTTCACAAACAGCCCTCAAACCCTCTTTAAAGCTGACAAAACCATAAGGCATAATCATATATTCTTGAAAATCAACGCTATTATTTGCGTGTGCGCCACCATTAATGATATTACACATAGGCACAGGCAAAACACTCGCATTTGCCCCACCTAAATAACGATAAAGTGGCATTCCAAGTGCATTTGCCACCGCCCTCGCATTTGCCATAGAAACACCCAAAGTCGCATTAGCACCAAGTTTAGAATAATTTTTCGTTCCATCAAGCTCACGCAAAACCTCATCAAGCTGAATTTGATTAAAAGCGTCAAGCCCCGTAATTTCATCTGCTATGCTCTCATTAATGTTAGAAATAGCCTTTAAAACACCCTTTCCGCCAAATCTAGCCTCCCCATCTCTAAGCTCCAAAGCCTCTTTAGAACCCGTGCTAGCACCACTTGGAACTATGGCAGAGCCTAAGCTACCATCACTTAAAATAACCTCCGCTTTTACGCTAGGATTACCCCTACTATCTAAAACCTCGTAAGCTCTTACATCTTCAATAACTAACATTATTCTTCCTCCTCTTCACCACTATCACTCATCACACCCTCTATACCCATAGAATTTTGTATAGCTTTGGTGATTTCATCAGCAATTTCTGGATTTTCTTTTAGAAAAGCCTTAGAATTTTCTCTACCTTGTCCTAGTTTTTTATCTTTATAAGAAAACCACGCTCCACTTTTATCGACAATGTCAAGCTTAACCCCATAGTCGATTAACTCGCCCTCGCGACTAAGTCCTTCTCCATACATCACATCAAATTCAGCCACTCTAAAAGGAGGAGCGACCTTATTTTTCACAACCTTAACTTTAACGCGGTTACCAATAGGCTCTTCATTTTGCTTAAGTGTGGCAACTTTTCTCACATCAAGACGCACAGAAGCATAAAATTTAAGCGCATTCCCGCCCGTTGTCGTTTCGGGTGTGCCATAACCCATAGCACCGATTTTCATACGAATTTGATTGATAAAAACAACCGTGGTATTCATTTTATGCACTATGCCCGTAAGCTTTCTTAAGGCTTGAGACATCAAACGCGCTTGAAGCCCCACATGCTGGTCTCCCATATCTCCGTCAATTTCTGCCTTTGGTGTCAGTGCTGCCACACTATCAACGACAATTAAATCAATCGCCCCACTTCTAGCTATGGTTTCTACAATCTCCAAAGCTTGCTCACCAAAATCAGGCTGAGAAATGTAAAGATTATCCGTATCCACACCCAAATTTTTAGCATATTTTACATCTAAAGCGTGCTCAGCATCAATAAACGCACAAACACCCCCAGCCTTTTGACATTCTGCAATAATGTGAAGTGTCAGCGTTGTCTTACCTGAGCTTTCAGGTCCATAAATTTCTATAATTCTACCCTTAGGAACACCCCCTATACCTAAAGCCAAATCAAGCCCAACAGAACCAGTGCCTATACTATCAATTTGCTCAACTTCCTTATCGCCAAGCCTTAAAATCGTGCCTTTTCCAAAAGCCTTATCAAGACTTTTTAAAGCGGCGTCTAAAGATTTTTTCTTATTATCATCCATTATAATCCTTAAAATTTAAAAAATATGGTTAGAATTCTAACCAAATAAAAATAATAATTTATTGCCAAATCAAAATATAGGAAAAAATTTATGAAAGAAATTCACATAGCACATTCTCCAGATGCCGATGATATTTTTATGTATATGGCGATTAAATTTGGTTGGATTGGTGCTTTTACTTACCATAATCAAGCCCTAGATATCCAAACCCTTAATAATTTAGCCTTAAAAAATGAATTTGACGCCACAGCCATTTCTTTTGCACTTTATCCGCTCATCGCAAAAGATTATGCTCTTTTACGCACAGCTGTAAGCTTTGGTGAGGGTTATGGACCTAAACTCATCAAAAAAAAAGATAAAGTTTTAAAACGCAATTTTAAAGTCGCCCTAAGTGGTGCAAATACAACAAATGCTCTTATTTTTCGCATTAAATACCCAGAAGCAAGAATTATTTATAAAAATTTCCTAGAAATAGAAAAAGCCGTGCTAGAAAATGAAGTCGATGCAGGGGTTTTAATCCACGAAAGCATTTTAGAATTTAATGAAAGCTTATGTGTTGAAGCAGAACTTTGGGATATTTGGCTAGAACTTACTAAAGAAAATTTGCCCCTGCCTCTTGGTGGAATGGCACTTAGACGCTCCCTTCCTTTAAGCGATGCGATTAAGATAGAAAAAGATTTAACAAAAGCTGTTTTTTTAGCACATCATAATCGCTCCATCTTAGCACCAATGCTTATGGAAAGAGGCTTAATCCGCGTAGATGAGGCTAAACTTGACACTTATTTAAACCTCTACGCAAATAAAAATTCCATTTCGATGAGCGAAATACAGTTGCAAGCTCTAGATATGCTCTTTAAGCTGGGTTATGATTATAAATTTTATGATAAAATCCTAAAAGCAAATGACTATCTTATCCCTAGTGAGTATGAAGAAGCTAGGAATTTATAAAGGAAAAGTATGGAAGAAAGCACCCTTGTGGCACTTGGCGTAGCAACTTTTAAGGTAACGCTTTTGCTTTCCTTACCTATGCTTTTAGCGGGACTTATTGCGGGACTTATCATTAGCATTTTCCAAGCAACAACACAGATAAACGAAATGACTCTTTCTTTCGTTCCTAAAATCATTTTAGTTGTCGTTGTTATCATCTTTTTAATGCCTTGGATGACCTCAACGATGATTGATTTTACTGAGAATATACTCAATCAAATTCCAACTTTCATTAAATGATAATTGATTTTAAAAAATATTCCTCAGTGCGTATAGGAAGCGTGTTTGAAGTCGAGCTTTTGGATAGCGTGGCGGAATTTGATGGCTTCCTTATAGGCGGGGCAAATAATCTTTTAATCAGCGATACACCTAAAAAAATGGGCATTTTAAGCGATAAATTTGACTTCATTAAAATCCTTGATAAAAATACCGAATTTATCACGCTTCAAATCGGCTGCGCAACAAAATCAAGCACGATGTATCAGTTTGCAAAACAACACAACTTAAAAGGTTTTGAATTTTTAACCAAAATCCCGGGCAAACTCGGGGGACTTTTAAAAATGAATGCGGGACTTAAGGACTGCAATATCAGCACAAATTTAAGCAAAATTATGACAGCAAAAGGAGAGATAAAACGCGAAGATATCGCCTTTTCTTATCGCTTTTGTCCTTTAAATATGCCATTTTTTTGGGCGGAATTTAAGCTAAATTACGGCTTTGACACAGAAAAAGATGTGGCATTAAAACTTGCAAGAAATAATCAACCAAGTGGGGCAAGTTTTGGCTCTATTTTTAAAAATCCTAGTGGAGATTTTGCTGGGCGTTTAATCGAATCCGTTGGACTTAAGGGCTTTAGTAAAAATGACGCTAAACTAAGTGAAAAACACGCAAATTTTCTCATTAACAAAAAAAATGCCACCTTTGATGATGCAATTTTTCTTATCGAACTTGCGAGAAAAAGGGTTTTTGAGGAATTTGGCATAAAGCTTGAAAACGAGGTCATAATCCTTTAAAAAAATTTGCTACAATACGCCCAAAAAGGAGAAAATATGCAAATTATGCTTTGTGCGATTTGTAATATCGCTAGCGGAAATTGCTCTGAAGACTGCAAATATTGCACCCAAAGTGCCTTTGTAAAAACTAATATCCAAAAATATCGCCGCAAAGAAATCGACCAAATTGTTCTAGAAGCCAAAATGGCTAAAAAAAATGAAGCTCTGGGCTTTTGCCTTGTTACAGCGGGGCTTGGACTTGATGATGAAAAACTTGAATATGTATGCGAAGCGGCTTTTGCTGTAAAAAAAGCCGAGCCAAATTTGCTTTTAATCGCTTGTAATGGCAAAGCGAGTTTAGAGCAACTTAAAGAACTTAAAAAGGCAGGAATTTTCTCTTATAATCATAACCTTGAAACTTCACGCGAATTTTTTCCACAAATTTGCACCACGCACACTTGGGAAAGTCGCCTTGAAACAAATTTAAACGCTAAAGAGGCTGGACTTATGCTTTGTTGTGGTGGAATTTATGGAATGGGAGAGAGTGAAGAAGATAGAATGAGTTTTAGAAAATCTTTAAAAGAGCTTGAGCCTTTCTCAAGTCCCATTAATTTTTTCATCGCAAATGAAAATTTAAATTTAAAAGTGCCAAAATTAAGTGCCGATGAAGCCTTGCAAATCATAAAAGATAGCAAAAAGGCTCTGCCAAATTCTGTTTTGATGGTAGCTGGGGGGCGTGAAGTGGTGCTTGGAAATAGACAATATGAAATTTTTGAAGCTGGGGCGGGGGCTATTGTGGTGGGTGATTATCTTACCACACGAGGAGAAGAGCCTAGTAAGGATATTTTAAAGCTTAAAGAAATGGGATTTAGTTTTGCATCCGAGTGTCATTGACCCGCAAAATCTTATCGACCTTAAAATTCTCATTATTATTGCTGTTTGTTTGCTTTTATCGCCACATATAGCCAAATTTCTTCGCTTAAGTCTTTCGGCAACTGAAATTATGCTTGGGGCTTTGGTGGCATACTTTGGACTCGTTGGAGAAAGTGGAAATTTTAAGCTTTTGGCTAACATAGGCTTTGCTTATCTTATGTTTATCGCGGGTATGGAGGTAAATTTACACAATTTTTTTAGTATGGATAAAAAACTCGCACAAAAAAGTTTTTTATATATCCTCTTGCTTTACACACTTTCTTCTTTGTTAGTATGGACTTTTGGACTGCATTATATCTTCATCTTAATTATTCCCGTAATGAGTGTGGGACTTTTGTCAATGCTCTATAAAGATTTTGGTAGAGAATGCTACTGGCTTAATGTTTCTATGCTTGTTGCTACCTTAGCCGAAGTTGTATCCATAGTGCTTTTAACGCTGGTTGGAGCATTTTTAAATGAAGAAACAAGTGCGCTTGATGTAGCTAAAAGTGTGCTTTATCTTAATCTTTTCCTCGCACTTTGCATTATAGGCTTTAAACTGCTTAAAGTGCTATTTTGGTGGTATCCTCAGCTTCAAACTCTGCTAATGCCCTGGGACGATAAAAATGAAAAAGATATAAGATTTTGTGTTGCAATTTTTATCTTTATCGTAGTAACTATGATGATAACAAAGCTTGAAGTTGTTTTAGGTGCTTTTATCGCTGGTTCTTTCATCTCCACTTTTTTTAATCACAAAAAGGATTTGGAGCATAAACTTTCAAGTTTTGGCTATGGATTTTTAATCCCCATTTTTTTCCTCTACATCGGCACAACCTTTGACCTCTCTTTGCTTTTAAATTATGAGGTTGTTTTACAGGCATTCTTTTTAATGTTTTCAATGGTAATTTTAAGGATAATAAGCGCTCTCATTTTTTACAAAAAAATCGGCTTTAAAAATATGCTGCTCTTTGCTTTAAGTCATTCTATGCCTCTTACCTTGCTTATTGCCACAGCCACACTTTCTTACTCTGCCAAGCTCATCACGCCAAATCTTTACTCAGCTCTAATTCTAACAGCATTTTTAGAAGCCGTTTTAATTATGAGTATGATTAAATTTCTCTCAAATTCCTACAAATAATTTTAAAAAAATTGTTACTTTCTTACTCAAATAAAAATAAATATTTTGTAAATTATTTTTTAAAAAGCTTTAAATTTTTCTTATTTGTTACAATAATAAAAACAAACTAAAACAAAAGGACAACAAATGTCAAACACAATGACCCTAACCGACAATAGAAATGGCAAAAGTTACGAACTTCCTATCTACGATGCAACCTTAGGTCCTAGTGTCGTTGATATATCAAGCTTTTATAAGCAAACGGGTATGTTTTGCTATGATGAGGGTTTGACTTCCACCGCGACCTGCAAATCAAAAATTACTTACATTGATGGAGAAAAAGGGATTTTGAAACATCGCGGTTATCCTATTGAATGGCTTGCAGAAAATAAGCTTTTTTTAGATGTTGTGCATCTTTTACTTTACAAAGAACTTCCAAGTGTGGAAAGATTAGAATCGTTTCGCTATGAGCTTAAAAAACGCTCTTTCATACACGAGGGTATGCACAAACTTTTTGACGCTTTTCCAAATAACGCACACCCTATGGCTGTTTTACAAGCAGGCGTTGCCTCGCTTTCTACTTTTTATCCCGACCATTTAAATATGGATGTTAAAGAGCAATATATGGAAATGGCTGCTAGAATTGTCGCTAAAATTCCAACCATAGTCGCTACGGCTTATCGCTATAAACACGGCTTTCCTATGGCTTATCCAAATTTAGATAGAGGCTTTACAGAAAATTTCTTGTATATGCTTCGCACCTATCCTTATGACCATGTTAAGCTTAAGCCTATCGAAGTTAAGGCGCTTGATACGGTATTTATGCTTCACGCGGACCACGAGCAAAATGCCTCTACTTCAACCGTTCGTGCAGTAGGCTCAACACACGCACACCCTTATGCTTGCATTAGTGCTGGCATCGGCGCACTTTGGGGACACGCACACGGAGGGGCAAATGAGGGCGTTATCCGTATGCTTGAAACCATAGGCACGGTTGATAAAGTCAATGAATTTATCAAAAGAGCAAAAGATAAAAATGACCCATTTAGACTTATGGGCTTTGGACACAGAGTTTATAAGAATTTCGACCCTCGTGCTAAGGTGCTTAAAAAATTAAGAGACCAGCTCATCGATGAAATCGGCATAGATACCAACCTCATCAAAGTTGCTTCTAGGATAGAGGAAATCGCTCTGCAAGATGATTATTTTGTGCAGAGAAATCTTTACCCAAATGTTGATTTTCACAGCGGCTTGATTTTAAAAGCATTGGGGATTCCAAATGAAATGTTTGCCACACTTTTTGTGATTGGAAGAACGCCGGGCTGGATAGCACAATGGATAGAGCAAAAAGAACAAGATAGCCTTAAAATCGTGCGTCCAAGACAACTTTACCTAGGTGAAGTAGAAAAATGAATTTAGACGCCTATCTCAATCTCGCTTTAGATGCTGCAGAAAAAGCGTCTAAAGCCATATTAAAAGAAAAAGAAAACCTTAAAATTTTATCCAAAGAAGACGGCACGGCACTCACTTCAGCCGACATAGCCTCAAATGAAATTCTTAGCGAAATGCTTTCAAAATCAGATTTTAAAATACTATCGGAAGAAAAAATTTTAAGCTATGAAGAAAGAAAAAATTTGGAATATTTTTGGCTCATCGACCCCCTTGATGGCACAAAAGGCTTTATAAAAGGACAAGATGAATACTGCATAATGATAAGTTTAATCCACCAAAAACGCCCTATCTTAGCACTTATCAAAAGTCCCGAAAAAGATGAAATTTTCTACGCTCACAAAGAAAGTAAAGTTTATAAAAACTCAAATCCTCTTCAAAAAAATGAGGCTTTTTTTAAAGAAAATCAATATACGGCACTTCTAAGCATCAATCATCTTTGCAAAGAAGATGAAGAATTTGCTATTAAATACAAATTAAAGGCTCTAAATATAAGTTCGGGACTTAAATTTAGCGCACTTTTAGAGGGAAAAGCTGGAATTTACAGGCGTAAAGAAAATTTAAATATTTGGGATATCGCTGCTGGAGATTTCCTGCTGAATCAAAACGGAGGTTTTATGGGGAAATTTGACAACAATTTGCTTTCTTACAATGAGCAGAATTTAAGGGCGGATTACTTCATTGCTGTATCAAAGAAAGAATTTTTACAGGATTTTGATTATTAAATTACGCTATAATTTGAAAAACTATAAAGGAAAATTATGCGTTTATTTTTAGTACTTTTTATGATTGTTAATTTTTTACAAGCAGAGTTTTCACAAAAGCAAATTATCAAAATGCAAGAACAAGATAATTTTGAGCTTATCGATTTAAATCAAGAAGTTAAAAAAGAACATATAGACCAACAAAAAGCAGTATTTGACAGCTCCACCCTAAAACCTAAAGAAAAAAGTAGCGTAAGTAAAGATAGGACACTTGATTATGGTATTGTTTTTAGCTTTAACGAGAAATTTCACTATTTTTTAAATCGCTACAAAGTCAGCGCCAAAGACTTTTCTCACTCTTTTACGCAAAAAACTCTACGAAATTTGGAACTTAATTTTTTAAATGCTACCGCAAATGGTATTTATCAAAGCCAAAAAGTTTTGCGTGATTTTAGCCCTCAAAATGCAAAATTGGTCAATGTCGCACCTTTTTTAAAACACGAAAAAAATAAAGATAAAATTTACGCCCAGTTTATGGACTATCTCATTGTCATTAATCTAAATGAATTTTACATTAATCTTACAAATTATTTCATTGCTCAAAGCACAAGTGCTCACGCAAATATAAATCTAAAAATTGTCTCAAGTTCCAAAGGCTTAATCAAATCCAAAAATATCCACCTCAAACTCGCCTTAAATAATAATCAAGACGCTAAAAAAAACCTAGAAGAAGTATTAAACGAAATGCCCCAAATGTTGGCTGAAGTCATACAAAAAGAAACGAGAAATTTAAAAATCTAATCACCCCGCTCCAATAAAGTATTTCTCCACATCATCAAGCAACTTTTCACACACACGAGAATCTGTATTTTTTTCTACGACAAGATTAATGCAGGTTTTTGTATCTCTAAAACTTCCGGCAGATTTAGAATTTTCACGCGTCAATTTTTGATTTTCTTTTGTGTATTTAATGGTGATATTAAATTTCAAAGCTGCAGAAGTTTCACCCAAATTTGTCTCCACAACAACATTCATCTGGGAAGCTTTTGAAAGAGTAGCTTGAGTTTTAGAAATTATCTCTTTAAATCTTTGACATTGTCTAATAAGCGTTGAAATAAATTTATTATCCACACCCTCATAAGCAACTTTTAGCTTGTTTTTAATATCTTTAGTGCTTTCTTTTTCTGGTGCGACAAAAACCATATAAAAACCATTTTTAATTGGCACATTATCACTTTTTGCATCACGCCCACTTGACATAACTTTGACATAAATAGCATTATCCAAATACACCCTATCAACCATAGGTCCATAAATTTCATACTCTTTTTTACGCACGATAACTTCACGCGCTAGGACATTAAGCTTTACATTAGCTTCTTTGATGATGGGCTCCATTTCTTTTTTGATTTCCAAAAGCTCTCTTAACATCGCTATCCTTTTTTAATTAAAATGAGTATTATAACAACTTTTTCTTACAAAAAATTTACTCACCTACAAGCTTTACTCCGTAAGACTTTAAAAGCTCAAAGGCGTGATTTTCCAAAGCTTCATCAAAACTTGTAGTTGCATTTTTATGAAGAATTAAAGCAGCATTTGGCTTCGCACAAAAAGCTAGAATAACATTAAAAAATACACAGATATGTGATACAAGTCCGCAAAAATGAATTTCTTCATAATCGCTTTTTTCTATAAAATTTGCAAATTCTATGCTACCAAAAGTGTTTTTATGAAAAATTTTCTTTGCTTTTGATAAAAAAGGCGCAAATTCGCTGGGCATATCCCAACCTTTAGTGCCTTTAATGCAGTGCTTTATGGGCAAATTCTGCCCCTCCCTTGTCTGTAAATAATCCTCTAAATGCGTATCGTAAGTAATAAGCAAATCTCCCTCAAATTCGCTTAAAAGTTTCAAAATTTCACTTTTTAAGCTAATAGCCTTTTCAAAACCTAAACTTCCGTCAATAAAATCATTTTGATAATCCACCAAAACAAACGCTTTTTTCATCGTTCTTCCCAAAAAGTTTCACTATGTAAATTTGAAAATGCACTTTTAAGACTGATAAAAAGTTTAGGATGTTTGCTCTCAAGTTCATTCAAAAGAGCTTTTGCCTCTTCTCTTGCGTGAGGGAATTTAATATTTTTCTCGCTGAGTTTCATACCAGGGCAAAATTCATTACCTATAACCTCAAGTTCATTCATCAAAGCGTTGTCTCTTAGCTGTCTTTCACGCACAAATATCAAAGGGCGTATTATAACAACACCCCTTTTACTTTTATAAATCGGTGCAAGAGTTCTTAAAGCACCATTATGGATAAAATTCATAAAAAAGCTTTCGGCAGCGTCATCTAAATGATGCGCGATTGCAAGTTTATTAAACCCATTTTCAAGCGCATAAGTATATAAAGCTCCACGCCTCATACGCGAAAAATAACTACAAAAACTCGAATTTTCCCTAATAGTATCGCCAGAAATTTCATAGATATTGCTTTCAATCACACTATGCTTAATGCCGTGTTCCTCGCAGTGTGCGTGAAGTTTAGAATAATCCTCCCCCATACCATAACTTAAAGTCGCCGCCTCAAATTCAAATTTAAAAGGTGCGTGCATTTGCATACGCTTTAAAAGATGAGCTAAAGCTAAAGAGTCTTTACCTCCACTAAGTCCTAAAAGCACCCTATCATTATCTTCTATAAGTTTAAATTTTGCATTAGCCTGGGCAACTTGCCTTATGAGCTTTTTGCTGAGATTAATCATAATTTATCGCACATTTTAAGCACAAAATTAGCAGAAACTTTAGCAGAATTTACAACAAATTCATCAAAATCAAATTCTGCCTTTTCTCCAGCCTTATCACTCATCGCTCTTAAAATAAAACAAGGCACTTTTAAAGCATTGCATACAAGTGCCACACTTGCCCCCTCCATCTCACAAGCATCAGCATTAAAAATTTCTCTAATTTTTGCTTTTTTTGCTTCATCGCAAATAAATTCATCGCCCGTTGCGATAATCCCCTCTCTAAGTTTAACATTTAATTCCTTAGCCACCTCAAGAGCAAGAGCATTTAAACGCTCATCGGTCTTAATGAAAATTTCATTACCCGGCACAAAACCCAAAGGATGTCCAAAAGCAGTAATATCTAAGTCATATTGCACCAAACTTTTAGCATAAAGCAAATCACCGATTTCTAAGCTAGGATTAAAAGCCCCCGCTACACCTGTAAAAAGCAATGTTTGCGCACCATATCTTTCTATCATCACACTCGCACTTAGAGTGGAATTTACCTTGCCGATTTTAGAATAAGCCAAAATAAGTTTATGCTCTTTATAATCTGCAAAATAATATACATTGTTAGCATATTCTTCACTTCTATAATCTTTTAAAATCTCAAGTAAGGGCGCTATTTCTTCTTCCATTGCACCAAGTATTGCTATTTTCATTTTACAACCTTTAAAAATTCATCAATTTCATTTAAATTTGTCAAAGCATAGGTTTCTTTTGTGGTAATTTTTTTATTAAGTCCTTTTAAAACACTCGCACCCAATTCAACAAAAAAATCAACCTCATCTTGTGTGTTTTGGATACTTTGTTTATAAAGCACAGGGGAAACCAACTGAGCTTTTAATAAATTTAAAGCTTCACTTTTGCTTTCGTAGGGTTTAGCCGTAACATTTGAAAGCACTGGCAAAAAATTAGGCTTTACAATTCTTTCAAGCTCTTTACTAAGTTTATTTGATGCTTCACTTAAAAGCGGACAATGGCTTGCCACGCTCATATTTAAAAGCATAGCCCTCTTAGCTCCAGCCTCTTTAAATTTCATCTCATATTCCAACAAATGAGATTTCAAACCCGCCACAACAATTTGTCCATCACAATTATAATTTGCAGCAAAAATGCTCTTACCCTGCCCTTGTGCTTCATCACAAAGTGCCTCAACAACAGCATCTTTTAATCCCAAAATTACCATCATACCCGCTTCAATCCTAGCACAATCTTCTTGCATATAAATCCCACGCTTATGGACCAAAGTGATTGCTTCTAAAAATTCAAAAGCTCCATTAACAGCCAAAGCACTAAATTCACCTAAAGAATGTCCTAAAGCGATTTTATGATGAAATTCTGGCTCTCTTTCCAACAAAGCCACATAAGCCATCAAAGAAGTCAAAACAACAGCGGGTTGCGTAAATTCGCTTTTATTTAAGTCATCATTTTGTGTAAAAAGAAGGCGTTTAAAATCTATCTTGCTATATTCACTAGCTTCATCTAAAAGGGCTTTTGCCTTAAGAGAATTCTCATAAAAATCCTTTCCCATACCAAGACTTTGAGAGCCTTGACCTGGGAATATTAACGCATAACTCATCCGTGGCAACCACAACCGCCACCTCCGCCTCCGCAGCAGCCTCCGCCTCCATTGTGATGATGGTGATGTCCGCCACCTCCGCAACAACTATGACTTCCAGCTATAATACCCGTTAAAATTTCATCCTCACTCGCCTCTCTAGCATCGACTATGTTGAGAGAAAAAAGTAAATCCCTACCAGCATAAGGATGATTATAATCTATCGTAACTTCACTATCTCCTATCTCTTTCACACGAACACGCACGGTTTGTCCGTCTTCACCCTCGCCAAAAAGCTCCATATCGACTTTTAAATCTATACCAGCAAATTGCTCTTTAGGCAAAGTTTGTATCGCACTCTCATCATAATCGCCCAAAGCCCTATCCTTTTTAATAAGCACATCGGCATTTGAAGGGCAATCAAGCTTCATCACTTCCTCTTCCAAGCTATCTAAAATTTGTCCCTTTCCCACTATAAATGCAATGGGTTGAGCATTAATATTTGATTCTAAAATCTCATTTGTATTAGCATCTTTTAACTCATAAAACATTGACACTACACTATTTTTTTCTATAGCCATTATTTCTCCTTGTAATTTATTATTTGCGATTTGGTGAAGCTTTTGCTTCCGGAGTGTTAGGATAATTTGTTTTTAAAGCTTTATAAAAACCATTCGCACTTTTTGTATCTCCAACCTTATCCAAAGAGATAGCCGTGTGATATAAAAGCTTTGGAAAATAATCTCCCTTAGTGCTTATACTTGAACTCTTCTTATAATAGACAATAGCATTATTATAATTTTTCTGCTTATACTCTACCTCGCCAAGCCAAAAATTTGCCCTTGCTGGTTTATAATGTTTTTCAATAAGATAATTCAATTTTGCTTTAGAATTTTCAAAAAGATTTTCATTTAAATCTTTAATCGCCAATTTTAGAATTTCACTGTGCTTCTCTTTTTTCCAGCTATCATCAACCTTGACTTCCTTTGGAGCTACACTAACATTTTCTTCATTAGTAGCATTATTATCATTTACTATTGTAGCAAGGTTTATTTTTGTATTATTTACATCACTAGAATCGTTTTTAGAAACATAATTATTGTTAATAGAATCAACTAAAGAGCTGAGTTCAGTTAAAATTTTCTTAACCTGCTTATGATTTGTATCTTGAATTTTTCTGCTTTCTTCAACATAAGCCTTAAGATTTTTAAGTTCTAAGCTAAGGTTATTTTCTATATTTTCTCCACTTGTTTCAAGTTGAGATAAGCGCGAATTTGATTTAGCATACTGGGAATTTATCCCCTCAAGCACACTTTGCAAACCCTCTAATTTCTCGTTTGTTTCATTTATCTTGGCATTAAGCGAAGAATATTCATTGCTTAAAGCATCGAGCTTATCTTTAAACAATTTCTCGTTTGAAGTTAATCCATAGGCTGAATTACTTGTTAAATTTCCTGCACCAAAAGCGGAAGTTTCTGCATAAAGAAAAGTAGCTCCTAAAAGAGCTACTAGAGTAATTTTTTTCATTATCTTGCTAATTTAAATTCTGCACGGCGATTTTGTGCATCGCAAGTTTTAGTTTTTTCGGTGCAAACAGGATTAGTTTCGCCATAACTTTTTACAGAAATTCTATCAGAATTTACACCTTGTGAAATAAGAGCATCTTTCACAGCCTTCGCTCTTTTAAGTCCCAAAGCCTGATTATACTCATCAGTTCCCCACTCATCGCAGTTTCCTTCAACAGTAATGCTTGTGCCACTTACTTCAGTGTTGAAAATATTCGCATTTGTGCTAACAACTGACTGCATATCGCCTCTGATATTGAATTTATCAAAATCAAAATAAACCTTGCCTAAAGTGTCATTAAGCTGAGAAATTTTTGAGTCGATATCCCAACCATCACTACCACCTGAACCACGAGTGCCATCTACATCTGTGCCACCACTTACACTAGTACTTTTAGTACTACAACCACTAATAACAATCGCAAGAGTTGCAATTGAAGCAAAAAGAATTTTCTTCATTTAAGACCTTTCAAAGTTTGTTAAATTCCAAAGAATTATAACTAAAAATTATTAATTTTTAACCAAAAAGTAAAAATTTTACCAATCAATTGACTGAATTTTACCCACTTTTAATGGAAAGTAAAAAGTTTTATTTGCATTAACACGAACAACACCTAAAGCGCTTTGATTACCTAAATACTTGATAAAAACAATACTTCCTCCATCGCTAGAAAAGCGAGGGAACAAATTTTTACCATTTGCACTAAGTTGTCTAATGTAATCACTCTTAATAGACATTAAATAAATATTAAAAACTCCAGCTTGTTTTGGCTCACGACTAGAATAGACTAAAAAATCTTTATAAGTCGAAACAGCCGAATTGTTTTTTCCGTGGAAAACGACCTGTTCAGCCGAAGTGCTGCCTAAATTTTGCATAAAAATATTAGGATATCCAAGTCTATCGGAAACAAAAACAACCTTTGTCTCATCCTCACCTATAAAATTTGCATTCACATCAATACCAGAATAATTTGTTAGCTTACTTAAATTTTTATTATTTAAATCATATAAATATACATCAGGCTGATCTTGCGGTGCCATAGTTACCAAAATTTTATCGCCATTTTTATTCACATCACTAGCGACAACCATACCACCACTTGAAAGAATTTTTGTCGCTTTATTATTTGTCAAATCAAAACGAAAAAGCGTTGGTTTATCGTGATCATACGCTGTGTAATAAAACATCGTCTGTGCTTCATTTGCCCATTTAGGGAATAAGTTTAAACCCCCATCAACTATAACTCTTTGATAAGTGAGCGTATAATCTGCCATTATAATTTGACTGCGTTTAGAAGAGCTTGTTCTAGCGATGAGAATTTTATGGTCCATCCACTCCACAGGTGCTAAGCCTAAAAATTTCACAGAATCTTTAACGCCCTTGTGTGCTAAAAAAGGATATTGCTCAACTTTATTTAAAACATAATCCTGATTTGACTTTTGCGCTCCACCCGCTTTAATTTTGACATTAAGACTTAACTTCTCCCCGCTTTTTGAAAGGGCATATTCAAAAGTATAATTAAAATTCTCACTCCCCTCACTTACTACCTCAAAATTCGAACTCACCTTAAGGTCATTGACAATCATATTGTAAAAACTACGCTTTAAATTTGCATCGCTTAAATTTGAATTGTCCTTCACAACGATTTTTGGTAGCACAACGCCCTTATTGACAACATCAATAACAGGGTCCTCCGCCCACGCCATACTAAAAATAGCCAAAAAAATCAATAAAATTTTTTTCATTTTTTCTCCTTAGTTAATCGGCAAATTCTAGCAAAAACAAAAAGCTTAATGTTAATCAAAATTTAATACAAAAATTTATAATTGCTTCAATTCAAAAAACATTAATTTTAAAATTTTTCTAATATTTCAAAATAATTATAAAATTCCTTAAAACACCCATAGTTATATTTCTTGCCTTTATTTAGAATTTGTCCTTGCTTATTGATGCGCAAAGTGGTTTTTTGATTATCAGTAATTTGATAAGTAGGTAGGCTTATATCATCAAATTTTACTACCGCACTTGAATGGAAAATGTAATAATGGATTGTGGCTTGTTCTAAATTTTCACTGTCCGCAAAAACAGCTATCCACACATAAAATACACAATTATCCATATCATAGCGGATTTTGGGGTGGAAGCTAAAATTTCGCTCATTTTCTACAAGTCTATCTTTATTATAAATAGGCTTCCCTTCGCTGGTTTTGACTTGCAAATATTTTGTAACAATATCAAGCCTTTCTTTCTTGCAAGATTCACAAAGGTTGGTTACGCATTTCGCACTTTTGCCTTGCCAAGAATCCTGCCTTATAAACTGATTGCTAAATTTTTCACAAGCTTTGCAGTAATATTTTGAGATGACAAAGTCAATCCCTTCATCAATATAGCTTCTATGCACCTGCCACCCCAAGCTATGTAGCTTCATTGCTAACTGCATTTCACCATAGAGTCCTATAACTTGCTTTTTCTTTTCATCTTCTAGACTTAATTCTATATTTTTCTCACTCATAGCTCATACTCCCCCAAATTTTCTTTACCCAAGAATTTATACACGCTCTCTTTTAAACTCATATCGCGCTCTATACCAATGCCAATCCTGCCTAGCCCATCTGCTACTTTTACACTCGTGCCAAGTCCCATAAACGGATCCAAAACGCGCTCTCCCTTGTAGCTAAACATTTTCACTGCAAATTCTGGAATCTCTTTTGGAAAGGGTGCGGTATGCCCTAGTGTATTTTGCCCTTTAGAATTTATCTTTATCACAGGATTTATTGCCTTTATATCCCTACGCCACGCATAAATGAAGTCTTTATCTATCTCATTGCCTTGATTAAACGCTTCGTTTTGCGTGAAATAAGTTTTTGCACTAAATCGCTTCCCACGATTTGCCTTGCTTCGCTCAAAGCAGTCCAGATTCTTACACTCCCAGCTTCTAAGCCCTTTTTCTGTGTAAGCATTGCCATTAACCTGCAAACAGCCACACACAGGGCAAGGATAGCGTGTCTCATCATTTCTATGCTTATGAAAAATCAAAATATGCTCATAGCAATTCATAGGGTATTGATAGTAGGGATAGGGCTTATCGCCATTTTTATGCCTTTGACTTTGCACCTGCCCCTTATCCCAAATAATATCATCTACAAAGCTAAAGCCCACTTTTTCAAAAAGCATTATAAAATACGCCCCCAAAGGCAGCCGCCTCTTGCCCCAAGTAGAACGCGTGAAAAGGTTATCGTTATCAAAAATATCGCCCACATTAAAGACAAAAACACGGTGATTATCAAGCACTCTATAACACTCTTTTAAAATGGCTTCCATATCATTCATATAAGAATCTAAATCGCTCCATTGCGCATAAGCCCTAGCATTATAATAAGGCGGACTTGTTACCATTGCCCCCACAGATTCACTTTTCATCTGCTTTAAGCCTTGCAGACAATCGCCCCAAATGATTTTTTTAGAATTTGAATTTTGCAAAAAAGATTCTAGGTTTGCATCGTGTTTATAGCGTGATTGATAGCATTCTTTGACAAAATCATAATAGATTTTTTCAAAAGCCTTAATAATCTCTTTTGTTTCTTGCAGCTTATAAAGAGGCTCTAAAAGCGCGTAGAATCTTGCTAATTCTTTTTGATTAAAAGTTTGTTTTAAATATTTTTGTGATTTTTGCAAAATGGTATGCAGATGGCTATTATGCGTGGATAACGCTACATTGTTACACCTATCTAATATTTTTGTCAAATTTATCCTTCAATCTTTATTATTATCCTTACAACGAACTTACGCCCTCGTCCTTCAAATTCATCGTTATAGCTACGCCCTTATTTTTAGGAGGATAGGCGATGAATTTGCCTTTTTGACTTTCTAAGAATTCCAAAACCTTAGCGTCAAAAATGCTATCATAACTCTTTTCTACCGAAGTGTAGCCGAATTTCCCCTCGCTATCGATGAAAATTTTTACCTTGACGCCTATATTTTTAGGATTAGGATAGTATTGACTCCAACGCTGTTTAATCACCCTTTCAACCTTACCTAAAAACTCATCGTAAATTCCTGTTTTTTGCACTTGTGCGCTTTGTCCGTTTGCGGTGCTTTCTTCTGGGATAAGATTGTCATTTAATTGCTTTAATAATTCGGCGGCACTTTGGGAATTTGTGCCTTGTCCTGATTTTTTGGAAGATTGAATTTGCGTGCTTTTTTCTTCTTGTATTTCTTTGACATTGCCAAAAAGAGCGTTAAAATCTGTGGCTTTTTGATTAACATTTTCCGTTTTTACCATTTTATTCGTTGTTTGTGCAAAAAGGTCATTAACATTAAGCGGAGTTTCTTGAGGCTTAGGAGTGGGCTTAGGGCTTGAAATTTGCGTAGAAGCTTCACTTAAATCGACATTAATAAAACTATCTTTTATATCCGTATAACTTAAAACAGGCTCTTGCATAGTAACTAGCCTAAAAAAGACAAAGCCCACAACGATAAAATAAACCCCACAAGCGAGACAAAAGGAGGTAAGATTACTCAAGCCATAATTTTTCATCATTATTCAGTCTGTAAGGCGACCTTACTAAAGCCTAAATTTTTCACACTTCTTAAAACGAAAATCACATCATCATACTTTAAACTCTTATCCGCTCTTATGAAAACAGGCTCTTCGGTGTTAAATTGTGTCTTTTTTTGTGCGAGATTATCCGCGAAAGATACGAAGTCATATTTTTCTTGATTAATAAAAATTTCTTTTTTAGCATTGACACTTACAATAAGACTTTTCACGCTCGGCGAACTTGCACTTTTTTGCGAGCCTTGAGGGAGATTAACCTTTTCTTCATAGGTAATACTTGGAGCTGTAACCATCAAAATGGCTAATAAAACAAGCATAATATCCACCAAAGGCGTAATATTAAGCTCAGGTTTTTCATCATCAAATGGCATCATTAAACCCTATGCGAACTAATAGCTTTAATTTCACTATCTATAATGCTTAAAAGCTCAAACGCCTTTCTTTTGATGATAAGATGAAAGGTATAAGCTGGGATAGCAACTAAAATTCCACAACCCGTAGCAACTAAGGCTTCGCTGATTTTTGGGGCGATGATACTTAAAGAATTTTGTGTGCCAAGCCCCCCAAAAGTCTCAAGTATAGAGATAACCGTGCCAAAAAGCCCTATAAAAGGCGAAGTCGAAGCGATGATACTAAGCCAAGTCAGTCCCAAAGAAGAGCGACGAGAGGCTAAATTTTTATAAATTTCTAAATGTGCTAAACTCGTATCCGTGCATTTTCTCAAAATAGAATCTGTGCGACTTAAATCTTTCTCTCCCAAAAGCAGACTTTCCAAACTCTCTTTTTCCTTACTGCGCCAATTTGCCAAAAAAGTCAATCTCGCGAAAAGTATGGCAAAAGAAAGGATAAAATAAAAAGAAAGCCAAGCTAACACCACATAAGTGATAGGGCTTGACTCATTGAAAAAATGAAATATTGCCTCGAAATTCATACATTTACCTTAGCATTGTCAAGCTTGGAAAAAGTTGCCGCTAAAGCAGCATTATCCGAACTCATAGCTTTGATTAAATCTTTTGCGTTGTTAAGATTTTTCTCAATCTCACTTTCACTTGAGCCGCAAACCCAAACCGCACCCTTAGCCAAAACGCAAACTTTACTCTCATCTACTTTAGCATAACCAGAATCTATAGCTACTAACTCGTGCTTTAAATCCTGCTTTTCTATATCAATGACGCCAGATTTTAAAGAAGAAACCAAGGTCGCGTGTCCCTTTAAAACGCCAAATTCTCCCTCACTTCCGGGCAAAGTTACAGCACGAACGCTACCTTGATAAATCATTCCCAAGGGAGTTACTATTTCGATATTGATTAAATCATTCATCTCTAAGCCTTAAGTTTATCCGCTTTCGCAATAGCCTCGTCAATATTTCCTACCATATAAAAAGCATTTTCAGGTAAATCATCATATTTACCCTCCAAAATTCCTTTAAAACCCGCTATGGTTTCTTCAAGGCTAATATACTTGCCAGGACTTCCAGTAAAAACTTCTGCCACAAAGAAAGGTTGAGATAAAAATTTCTCTATCTTTCTAGCTCTTTCCACAACGAGTTTGTCCTCTTCGCTTAATTCGTCCATACCTAAAATCGCAATAATATCTTGCAAATCTTTGTATTTTTGAAGAACAGACTGCACACCGCGAGCAACTTTGTAATGCTCTTCACCTATAATTTGAGGGTCAAGCATACGCGAAGTAGAATCAAGTGGGTCAACCGCTGGATAAATTCCCTTTTCTGCTATGGCTCTATTTAAAACGGTAGTTGCGTCAAGGTGTGCAAAAACAGTCGCAGGGGCAGGGTCAGTCAAGTCATCTGCTGGCACATAAACCGCTTGCACTGAAGTGATAGAGCCTTTTTTGGTTGAAGTGATTCTTTCTTGGAATTTACCCATTTCACTTGCCAAAGTTGGTTGATAGCCAACAGCAGATGGAATTCTTCCCAAAAGTGCGGACATCTCAGAGCCTGATTGAGAAAATCTAAAAATATTATCAATAAACATCAATACATCAAGCCCCATTTCATCTCTAAAATACTCAGCCATAGTAAGACCTGTAAGAGCGATGCGGTTTCTTGCACCCGGTGGTTCATTCATCTGTCCATAACACAAGGCAACTTTATCTAAAACATTACTTTCTTTCATTTCGTTATAAAGGTCATTCCCCTCACGAGTTCTTTCGCCCACACCAGCAAATACAGAATAACCGCTATGTTTAAAAGCAACATTGTGGATTAACTCCATAATAATTACGGTCTTTCCAACTCCAGCACCACCAAAAAGTCCTACTTTACCACCTTTGGCATAAGGCGCTAATAAATCAACAACCTTGATTCCCGTTTCAAAAATTTCACTCTTTGTGCTTTGCTCTTCAAAAGCTGGAGGGTCCCTATGTATGCTCCAATGCTTATCAAAGCTTACTTCTTCACCCTCATCAATTAAATCTCCAACGACATTAAAAATTCTACCTAGAACTTTCTCACCTACAGGCACAGAGATAGGCTTCCCTAAAGCTTCTACCTTAAGCCCTCTTACTAGACCATCTGTCATATCCATAGCTATGGTTCTTACTCTATTATCGCCCAAATGAGCAGCAACCTCTAAAACTAATTTCTGCTCTTTTCCATCGTTATTAAAATCTACCCTTATTGCCTCATTAATTTGCGGTAGATAATCATCAAAATCCACATCTACAACAGGTCCCAAAACCTGCGAAATAAATCCTTGCATTACCTCTCCTTAAAATTTACTTATTTCATTGATTCAACACCACTGATAATTTCAATCAATTCGGTGGTGATAGATTCTTGTCTTGCTTTGTTATAAGCCAAATTTAGCTGCCTTACCCTTGCCTTAGCATTATTTGTAGCATTATCCATAGCCTGCATTCTAGCGCTATGCTCTGCTGCCAAAGAATCAATTAAAGCATAATACATATTGTATTCAAAATATGTTTTCATCAACTCTTCCAAAAGCTCTCTTTCTTCTGGTTCAAATTCCAAAAGCGAAGTTGCAGATTTTTCATCTATAGCTTTAGGCTCTACCGGGATAAGATGGCTAATTTTAAGCTCTTGTGTAATCATATTTTTATAGCCATTATGAACTAAAATAATTGCATCCGTTGCACCGCTTAAATAATCCTCAACAGCAGCACTTATCACTTCACAAGCCTTCTCATAGTCAGGGCTTGAACTAAGATGAAAATGCTTTTCTAAGAGCGTTCTTTTTTGAAAATTAAAATACTCTATCCCAGTTTTTCCTATAGCTCTTAATCTCACGGCAATATTTTGCTTTTCATAATTTTCCAAAAGCTCATCTACAGCTTTAATTGTCTTAATATTAAAGCCACCACAAAGCCCTTTATCTGCAGTAATAAAGATAATATCTACATTTTTAAATTTTTCTCTTTTTTGAAAACAGCTTAACTGAATATCCTTTTCATCCTGATTTGCTTTGTGAATTTGGAAAGAAATTTCATTAAGCATTTCATCAATTTTTTGCGCATAAATCTTAGATCTTTTAGCCGCCTCTTCTGCTTTTTTAAGTTTCGCAGTAGAAACAAGCTTCATCGCATTAGTTGTTTTCTGCGTATTATGAACGCTTTTTATCTTTCTTTTAATTTCTTTAAGATTAGACATAAAAGAACCTTACAAGTGATTTGCTTTAAATTCTTCAATAGCCTTAGCTAATTTATCCTCTAAATCTTTATCTAAAGCCTTCTTGGTGCAAATCTGCTCGAAAAGATCTGGATATTTCGCCTCAACAAAAGGATAAATACCATCTTCAAATTCTCTAATTTTGCTTACCGCCACATCATCTAAAAATCCTCTTGTTCCTGCAAATATAAGCACAACTTGCTTTTCCACAGATAAAGGCGAATAAGGCGGTTGCTTTAAAAGCTCGACCATTCTTTGTCCGCGTTCTAATTGCTTACGACTTGCTTCATCTAAATCACTTGCAAACTGAGCGAAAGCTTGAAGCTCCCTATACTGCGCCAAATCAAGCCTTAAAGTCCCAGAAACTTGCTTGGTAGCTTTAATCTGTGCTGCTCCACCCACACGAGAAACAGATAATCCCACATTAATCGCTGGACGAATCCCTGAATTAAACAAATCTGTTTCTAAGAAAATTTGTCCATCCGTAATGGAAATAACATTGGTTGGAATATATGCCGAAACATCACCCGCTTGAGTTTCTATGATAGGCAAAGCCGTTAAACTTCCAGCACCAAGCTCATCATTCAATTTAGAAGCTCTTTCTAAAAGCCTTGAATGAAGATAAAAAACATCACCAGGATAAGCCTCACGACCGGGAGGACGGCGTAAAATCAAAGACATCTCGCGATATGCCACCGCATGCTTACTTAAATCATCATAAACAATCAAAGCGTGTCTTGAGCTATCTCTAAAATACTCTCCCATAGTTACACCAGAATAAGGTGCTAAATACTGCAAAGCAGCAGAATCTGAAGCGCCAGCATTTACGACTATGGTATATTCCATAGCACCGTGCTCTTCAAGTCTTTTTACCACTTGAGCAACCGTGCTTTGCTTCTGTCCTATGGCAACATAAATACAAATTACCCCCTGCCCTCTTTGAGAGATGATTGTATCGATAGCAACAGTTGTTTTACCCGTTTGTCTATCACCTATAATAAGTTCCCTCTGTCCCCTACCGATAGGAACAAGTGCGTCAATCGCCTTAATACCAGTATGTAAGGGTTCATGCACACTTTTTCTCGCCATAATGCCCTTGGCTTTTTCTTCAACAAAACGAAATTCACTTGTATTAATAGGTCCTTTTGCATCGATTGGCTCACCTAATGCATTTACCACGCGACCGACCAAAGCTTCGCCAACAGGAACTTTAAGAAGTTTTTTAAGTCTTTTAACAGAATCACCTTCCTTAAGCCCATCGCCTTTTCCCAAAACAACTATACCAACGCTACTTTCTTCAAGATTGAGCGCCATACCCTTTTCGCCATTTTCAAATTCAACCATTTCTCCAGCCATAATGTTCTTAAGACCATAAACCTTAGCTACACCATCGGCAATGGATATAATCTTACCCGTTTCTTCAATTTCTAAATTTAAATCAAAATTCTCTATTCTTTCTTTAATGATAGAACTGATTTCATCAGCTTTAAATTTCATTCATATTCTCCTTAAATAGTTTTGAGTATAAACTCGCTTAATTTATTTTGCAAAGTTTTCATAGAAAAAGAAAGCTCGTATCCTAGCTCCTCCAACGCAATTTTCACTCCATCAATTTGTGCGATTTGCATACGCAATTTAACTTTAACATTAAACTTCGCACTAAGCCTAGCCTCAAGCTCCCTTAAGCTTTCATCGTCTAATTTTTCGCTTACATAAACTACGCCCAAAAATATATTTTCCTTGAAAGCATTTTGTCTTTCAAGCTCTTCGACTATTTGTGGCACGAAAGAAAGCCTTGAATTTTCCACTAAAATTCTAAGAAAATTATTAAAGCTTGGGCTAAGTTTTTCAAAAAAAGATTGGATTAATTCCAACTTTCTTTCTTTTTTAACCTCTGCAGATTCGACTATAATTCTAAATTTAGATAAAGTAAAAGCCGAAATTAAAAGGCGTAAATTTTCATAAAATTCCCCAGCATCCGCTCTTAAAGCAATCGCTTTAGCATACTTTTTTGCTACCATATCCATCAAGAAGCCTTTTTCATCATAATACTAACGATTTCTTTTTGTTCAAGACTTGAGCCTTTACTACCAAAAAGTTCCGCTAAAATTTGAGAAACAACTTCTTTTTCCATTTTTCTCAACTCAAATTCTTTTTGTTCCTCAAAATGCCTATCTAAAAGAGCCAATTCCTCTCGTGTCTCTTCCTTAATCTTATTTGCTAAGATTTCAGCTTCTTTCTTAGCTGTTACCAAAGCTTCGGCGGCATTGGCTTTTGCCTCTTCTAGTTTCTTCATCATATCAAGTTTTTTAGATTTGCTTTCAAGTAATTTTTTTTGAATTTCATCCAATCTAGATGAAATTTTTAAAATGCGACTCTTATAAAAATGCTTTACGGGATTAGCTAATAAATAATAAAGTATCGCCACAAAAATGACAAAATTCACAGCCCTAGGCACAATATCATAATCTCCACCCCCACTTGGTGCAGCGACTACACTTAATGGCAACAAACAAATAAAACAAATTAGCCTTTTCATCACTCTCCTTAAATCTTCTTAATATTATTTTCTAAAATTTGTTTATACTCTGGTAAGTTTTTTGATAAAATTTGTCTTAATTCTTCTTTCTGCATAGTAAGCTCAGTATAAAAACCCATCATTTTACGCTCAAGTTCTTCTTTCTTTACTTGGACAGCAAGCTGTGCTTCTTCTTTGGCTTGATTTATCGCACTTTGTTTAATCTTATAAATCTCATCTTTTGTGCTTTGATGAATTTTTTCCACTTCATCATTCGCCCCTAGCATTTCTTGAGAATTTTCCTTAACCTTATTTTCATCATTTTTAATAGAACTATTTCTCTCATCAATAAATTTTAACAAAGGCTTATATAGCATAGTATTTAAAATCACAACCATAGCTAAAAATATCGCCATAGTAGCTAACATTACCGAAATATGCATATCCGAAAACATCATCTTCCTTTAATTACAAAAATCTTAAAATTGTATCCAAAAACAAACTAAATTTTTTCAAATTTTAAGCCAGAATTTCAAATAATTTTTTAATTTTATCTTTGTTTGTTAAATATATTGTTAGTTTTTCTCTTTTACTCTCACACTTTAAACCATATCCATTTAAAATTCTTTTAATTTCCTGCACTTCCCTATCAAATTCAAAAGAAAAATTTTCGTTTTTTGCTTTTTTATTTTTTAAATTTTGAACAATCTTTTCCGTATCTCTAACGCTCAGTTTTTGCCCTATGATACTATCAACCATAGTTTTCTCGTCTTCTTTCTTAAGCCCAACCAAAATCTTAGCGTGTCCTTGTGAAATTTTACCCTCAGCAATCAATTTTTGCGTCGTTTCATCTAAATTTAAAAGTCTTAAAGTGTTTGTAATCTGTGTGCGACTTTTATGTATGATAGAGGCTAAATTTTCCTGCGTGATTTGATGCTCATCAATAAGACTTTTATAAGAATGTGCCAACTCGATAGGATTTAAATTTTCCCTTTGGATATTTTCTATTAAAGCAAGTTCTCTAAGCCTTTTTTCTTCAGCGTCAGCAACAAAAGCCAAAATAGTCTTAAGTCCTAAAATTTTACTTGCCCTAAGTCTTCTCTCGCCCGCTACTAAAACATAGCGTTCGCCTTTTTTAAGCACGATAATAGGCTGTATAAGTCCATATTCTTCGATAGAATTTGCAAGTTCTTTTAAGGCTTCCTCATCAAAATGCTTTCTGGGTTGGTAAGGGTTAAGGTCTATCTTGGTTAAAGGAATTTCATTGACTTGATTTTTATCAAGCCCTAATTCCCTGCTATAAACCTCGTCCATATCACCAATGAGCCTACTTAAACCTTTATCTTTATTTAAACCCATCAATTTATCCTAAAATACAATAAGCCAAATTTTGATATGCTAAGGAACCCGGCGATTTAATATCGTAAAGTATAATAGGCTTACCAAAACTTGGACTTTCAGCAAGTTTAACATTTCGAGGAATTACAATAAACTCTTCCTCGCTACTCTTTGCCATAAAAAGTTGCTTTTTAAAATTTTGCTTCAAATCCTCCACAACATCTTTAGAAAGATTATTTTGCGAACTATACATAGTTGGCAAAAAGCCTCGAACCTTAAGCTTTGAATTGATAGTCTTTTTGATAATTTTAATGGTATTTAATACCATAGCCACACCTTCAAGTGCGTAAAATTCACATTGTATAGGTATGATAACGCTATCACTTGCAGCAAAAGCGTTGATGGTAATGTTACCAAGTGCTGGAGGAGAATCTATAATAATAAAATCATACTTATCCACCACCTCCTCAAGCTGCCTCTTAAGTATCATTTTCTTTTCATTACCCTCATCTTTTGCCATCTCTTGCTCTATGCCAACAAGCCCTATATTTGAGGGGGCTAAATGAAGCTGTGGAAGTTCTGTTTTTAAAATAATATCACTAAGCTTTTTTCTGCCTATAAAAACATGATAAATGTTATATTCATAATTATTTCTATTAAAACCAAGTCCTGTCGTCGCGTTCGCTTGGGGATCTACATCGATTAAAAGCACTTTCTTTTCCGCTACCGCCAAAGAAGCTGCTAAATTCACTGCTGTGGTAGTTTTGCCTACACCGCCCTTTTGATTTGCTATTGTGATAACTTCGCTCATCTTAAACTATATACCCTTTTATTTGCTAATAATATCGATCCATCTTCGTATAAAAAGGCATCTTTTAATGCGTAAAGCTTACCTTCATAATGGACACTAAATTTTTTTGATTTCTCAAATTCTAACACATACTTACTAAAAATACGCTTCCATAAAAAATTTTTTTCCAAAACTTTCAAAAAACCCTCAATCAATTCTTCAATATCTATTTTTACATCGCATAAAGCGGCATTTTGTGGAGCAAATTTAAGATTAAGTCCTATACCGCACACTATAAATTCGCCTATCTTAGTACTCATCACTCCACCGACTTTTTTATCCTCTAAATACAAATCATTTGACCACTTAAGCCAGATACTTGAGCCTCTTTGTGCCAAAAACTCTTTCATAAGGTAAGCAAAATAAATACTAACAGAAGCCAAAGGTAAATCGCTAGGCAAATCTTTTTCCTTTATGCAAAAAGAAAAATGTAAATTCCCCTTAGAACTTGTCCAAGCATTATCCCTACTCCCTATACCACAAGTTTGCTCTAAAGCGCAAATCGTCGTATTTTTCGTAATTTTACCAGTTCTTATTTGCTCACACAAAAAAAGTTGAGTTGAATCAAGTTTTTCAACATAAACAATCTGCACTCTTCAACCTTTTCCCATTCAAAAAAGTGCGTCCATCAAGTGGCTTTTTTCCACTTTCTTGCAAAATTTTAATCCTCAAAGTGCCTTTTTTACAACTCAACAAAAAACTTTCTTTTTCTAAAGATAAAATAACACCTTTTTTATCATTTTCTTTTTCATCATAAAGCTCTATATCTAAAAATTTCAAGCCATTTTCTAAAAAAATTCCAGGCCAAGGATGAAAAGCTAAAAATTTTTGATAAAGCTTTTTTGCATCTGTCAAATCCACCATGCCATCTTCTTTTTTAATTTTTTTGCAAATACTTACCCCGCTTTCATCTTGTTTTTGCGGAATAATTTTAGAAAAATTTTGCAAAGTTTCTACCGCTAAGGAAGCCGCCAAAGCTCCAAAAAGCTCAAAAACTTCACTAGCTTTTTTACCCTTTATATCACACTCCACACTTTGTAAAATCGCACCCGTGTCAAGTCCAGCATCCATAAGCATAGAACAAACCCCGCTTGTCTCATCGCCGTTTAAAATCGCACTTTGAATAGGGCTAGCGCCGCGATATTTGGGCAAAATCGAAGCGTGAAGATTAATGCAAGGCGCTAAATCCAAAATGCTTTGTGGCAAAATTTTCCCATAAGCTGCCACAACTATAAAGTCGGGTTTTAAGCCCTTCAAATTTTCAAACGCTTCCTCATCTTTTAAGCTCTTGGGCGTAAAAATGGGAATTTTTGGAACATTTTGCTGTAAAAAAGCCTTAGTATGACTTGGGCTTAAAATTTGTTTTCTTCCCACAGTCTTATCTGGCTGAGTAAAAAGTGCTAAAACTTCAAAATGCTTTAAGAGTTCTTGTAAAATAAGAGTTGCATAAGCTGGAGTTCCCATAAATACAAGCTTTTTCATACAAAACCTTTTCAAAAATTTATGGGAGAAGCCCTTTGAGAGGGCTTAAAGACCTACTGCACTTAGAGTTTGGTATTTGCTCATATAAATTTGAGCCTCGATTTTTCTCATCGTATCCAAAGCGACTTGAACGACAATCAAAACGGAAGTGCCACCAAAATTAAACGGCACACCCATAAATTTTACCAAAACCCAAGGTAAGGTTGCCACTAAAGCAAGATAGATTGAGCCTGAAAGCGTGAGTCTTGAAGCAACTTCGTTAAGATATAAAGCCGTTCCCTCACCCGGACGAATTCCCGGTATAAAACCACCCTGTTTTTTAAGATTCTCTGAAATATCTTTGGCGTTAAACACTATACTCGCATAAAAATAAGCAAAAAACACTACAAACAAAAAGGTTAAAATGTGAAACGCATAAGAATTTGGATTAATAAAATCATTAATCGCTAAAATGTAAGGATTGGTGCTAGTCTGCAAAATGGTCGCTGGAAACATTAAAATCGCACTTGCAAAAATAGGCGGTATCACACCACTTAAATTCACCTTGATAGGGATGTAATTCATAATGCGTTTATTTTGATTTTGCATCACAACTTTACGAGAGTAAGAAATAGGAATTCTACGCTCCCCAAGTTCCACATAAATAATTACACCTATGGTAAGTAAAATAAGCAGTAAAATCGCACAAGCTGTTAGAAAATTCATCTCACCAGAGTTAATTTGCCCCACAGTGTTTGAAATAGCCGAAGGAATAGTGGAAACGATACCTGCAAAAATGATAAGAGAAATTCCATTTCCAACACCTCTTTGAGTAATTTGCTCTCCAAGCCACATTAAAAGCATAGTTCCAGCCAACATTGAAACCGCACACAATGCAATGAAAGTGTTTAAATCCTCTATCATAATTGCACTAGAGCCTCCGCGTCCGTGCAAACTTTGCAAACCTATAGCCACCCCTATACTTTGCACCAAAGTGATAAATATAGTCGCATAGCGTATAATTTGCATATATTTTTGCATACCATCGCGTTCTTTTTTCATTTTGCCGATATTTGGAAAAGTGGCTGCTAAAAGCTCCATAATAATTGAAGCAGTAATGTAAGGCATAATCCCCAAAGAAATAATAGAAAATCTCTCCGCTGCACCGCCACTAAAAACATTAAACAAGCCTAAAGCATTATTTTCATTATTATTAAAAAATTCCGCAATAACATCAGCATTGACGCCGGGAACTGGCACATAAGCCAGAACCCTATAAGCAAATAAAAATGCTAATGTAATTAAAATTTTATTCGTCAATGCTCTATTCATTATTTTATTCCGCTGACACTAATATTTTCATCTTTAACTTTAGATTTCAAATCTTTTGCACTTGCACCTATTAATTTAATTTTGCAAACAGATTTTGAAATTTTATGCACGGATTTAATGCTTTCAAAAGTAATTTCACTCAAATTTTTTATCGCCGTAATTTTTTCGACATTAATCACATAAGGTTTTTCAACCTTAGAAGTAAAACCTACTTTTGGCAATCTTCTTTGAAGTGGCTGCTGCCCACCCTCAAAGCCTCTTTTTTCGTTATAACCTTTTCTTGCGGTTTGACCTTTACCACCTTTTGTAGAGGTTTTACCCATACCACTACCTTGACCACGACCTATTCTTTTAATCTTTCTTGTTGAACCTGCTGCTTTTGTTAAATTCATCGTTTATCCTTTTAACATAGTTAAGGCTTTAATAGTCGCACGAACCACATTTGCCGAATTATTTGAACCTAAAGATTTAGTTAAAATATCTTTAATCCCAGCAAGCTCCACGATAGGACGCGTAAAACCACCGGCTATAACACCCGTTCCCTCACTAGCAGGCTTAAGTAAAATGCGACTAGCATTATATTTCACCTCAACATCGTGAGCGATGGTAGAACCCTTTGTTTTAACCTCGACCATATTTTTAAAAGCATCATCGACAGCTTTACGAATAGCATCAGGGACCTCTTTAGCTTTACCATATCCTACACCAACAAGCCCTTTTCTATTACCTACTATAACTAATGCTGTAAAGCGAAATCTTCTACCACCCTTAACAACCTTTGTAACTCTACCTATATCAACAATTACTTCTTCAAATTCTTCTCTATTGTACTTTTCCATCATCTCTCCTTATAGCCTAATGCCATTTTCTCTCAAAGATTCTGCCAAGGCTGCAATTACTCCGTGATACACATAGCCATTTCTATCAAAGACACCTTCTTCAATTTTTTGTGCCTTAAGAGTCTTTGCAAATTCTGCACCGATTTTTTTTGCACCTTCTTTATTTGCCTTAATGCCTAACTTGTGTCCATCGGCCGCAGCTAAAGTTACATTTTTTACATCATCGATAGCTTGGATATATAGCGTTCTGTTAGACTTAAATACCGAAATTCTAGGAAGAGTAGCACAACCTGAAATTTTTGCTCTAATTCTTTTTTTTCTTTTAATTCTAAGACTAATTTTTCTTTTTAATACATTTGCTCTCATATACTATCCTTACTTCTTCGATGTCTTACCAGCTTTGCGGATAATACGCTCATCAGAATACTTCACACCCTTCCCTTTGTATGGCTCAGGTGGTCTAAATTCACGAATTTGCGCAGCAACTTGTCCTACAACTTGCTTATCGCTTCCCTTAATAATCACATTATTTTTATCTACACTTATCTCAATTCCCGCTGGAATTTCGTAGTTAATAGGATGAGAAAAACCAAGACTTAGCTCTAAAACCTTACCCTTTAAAGCCGCTTTATAACCCACACCATTAATTTCTAAAGTCTTAGAAAAACCTTCAGTTAAACCTACAACAATATTACTTGCTAAAGCCCTATAAGTTCCCCAATACGCTCTGCTCTGTCTATCTTCACCTTTTGGAGAAAAAAGAATTTGATTTTCTTTAATCTCAACATTTACATTTGCCTTAGTGTCCAAATCCTTTGTTAAATTTCCTTTTTTAAATTTTAACAAAGTTCCTTCTAACTTCACCTCTACGCCATTTGGAATAGCGACAGGCTGCTTACCTATACGAGACATATTTTTCCTTTTTATTTGTCTAGGATATTTCTACTTTTATAAAGAATGGATACCCAATGCCATAAAAAGCAGACTACCAAATGGTACATAAAATTTCGCCGCCAACACCCGCCTTAAAAGCTTCATCATTAGCTAAAACGCCACGACTTGTGCTAACTACGATAGTACCATAACCATTTTTAAAACGCTTAATTTCATCTTTACCCTTATAAACACGGCGTCCGGGCTTAGAAATCCTCTTAAGCTCATTAATCACACTTTTGCCCTTTTCATCATATTTCAAAACAACATTGATAAATTTTTTCTTGTCTTCTTCTATGACATTAAAACTTTCTATATAGCCCTTAGCTTGGAAAATTCCCACTAAAGCTTCCACAACTTTAGAATGTAAAAGTTTAGTTGTCTCAAGTCTTCTCATACCTGCATTTCTAATGCGTGTAAGAGAATCTGAAATTATATCATTTATCATCTCTTCTCCTTACCAGCTTGCTTTTTTAAGACCCGGAATCAAGCCCTCATTGCCCATCTTTCTAAGGCAAACCCTGCAAATTCCAAAATCTCTATAAACTGAATGTGGGCGTCCACAAATTTGGCATCTTGTATAACCACGAACTTTAAATTTAGGCTTACGCGCTGCTTTTGCTATCATTGATTTTTTAGCCATATTATTTTCCTTTTGCAAATGGCACACCGATAAGCTCTAAAAGCTTTTGTGCCTCTTTATCATTTTGTGCTGTTGTAACAATAGAAATGTTCATCCCGTGAGTGCGTAAGATTTTATCGTATTCCACCTCTGGAAACATTAGCTGCTCATTAAGTCCAAAATTATAATTTCCTCTACCATCAAAGCCATCTCTGCTAAGTCCTCTAAAATCTTTCACCCTTGGAAGTGCGATAGAAATAAGTTTATCTAAGAAAGCAAACATATTATCCTTTCTTAAAGTTACCATTACGCCGACAGGAAAACCTTCGCGAACTTTAAAACCCGCAACAGATTTTTTTGCCTTAGTAATCACAGCTCTTTGTCCTGCGATTAAAGAAATGGTATCAGCCACATTCTGCAATACCTTTTGGTCTTTGGCTAATTCTCCAGCACCTACGCTAATAACAACTTTTTCAAGAGCAGGGATAAGCATAGGATTTTTAATATCAAATTCCTTTACTAAAGCTGCTTTAATATTTTGACTATATTTTTCTTTCAATCTCATAGTCTCTCCTAAATTTTTGCCACATTAGAGATATCCATAGGCATTTCCTTATTTACGAAACCACCATTTGGATTTTTCTCGCTCGGCTTAATAGCCTTTTTAACGACTTTACAACCCTCAACTACAACCTTAAGAGTCTTAGGATATACCGCTAAAACCTTTCCTGTTTTACCTTTATCATCTCCTGTGATAACCTTAACGCTATCACCTTTCTTGATTTTCAATTTCATTATAAAACCTCCGGAGCTAGTGATACAATCTTCATAAAGCCACCATAGCGCACTTCTCTGCCAACAGGTCCAAAGATACGCGTTCCCACAGGCTCTCTTTTAGCATCAAGTATGACAGCAGCGTTTTCATCAAAACGGATTAAAGAACCATTATCTCTATGGATTTCCTTTTTTGTTCTAACAATAACCGCTTTAACCACCTGACCTTTTTTCACTTTTCCATTTGGTAAAGCTTTTTTAACAGATGCAACAATCACATCACCAACGGTAGCATAACGCCTTTTGCTACCACCTAAAACCTTAATACACATTAGCTCTTTTGCACCGCTATTATCGGCTACTGCAAGTCTTGTAAAACTTTGTATCATTACTCAGCTCCTGCTATTAATACAGATTTCAAGCGAAATGATTTTCTTTTTGAGATAGGTCTGCACTCTACCGCCACAACCACATCTCCAATTTTAGCTTCATTTCTTTCATCGTGAATTAAATATTTTTTAAAGCGTTTAACAATTTTTCTATATCTTGGATGGACAACCTTTCTCTCCACCAAAATACTAGCTGTTTTTTCCCCAGCAATTTTTACAACAACGCCTTGAATTTCTCTTTTAAATGCCATAATCTATCCTTATCTTAAAGCGCTAATTGCTGTATTTATTCTAGCAATGTCTTTTTTAACTTGACTAATTTCCTTAGGATTAGTCAGCTGCATTGTTTTTAGCTTTTGTTTTAAGGTAAATAAAAGCAACTTCTTTTCTTTCAACATAGCATTAAGCTCTACGGCTGTCTTATCTTTAATCTCAGTATATTTCATTTTGACTCTCTCTTGTAATAAACTTCGTCTTAAATGGTAATTTGTGCATAGCCAAAGTTAAAGCTTGTCTCGCCATATCTTCACTAACTCCCGCCATTTCATAGATAATACGACCAGGCTTGATATTCATAACCCATTCTTCAACGCCACCTTTACCTTTACCCATACGCGTTTCTAAAGGTTTTTTTGTCAAAGGCTTATCGGGAAAAACCCTAATCCAAGTTTTACCCTGTCTCTTAACAAAACGCGTTAAAGCAATACGAGCGGCTTCTATTTGGCGTGAATTGATGCGTCCAGCTTCAGTTGCTTTTAAAGCATACTCGCCAAAAGTAAATTCCGTCCCTCTATTTGCATAGCCTCTATTACGCCCCTTCATCATCTTGCGATATTTTGTTCTTTTTGGCATCAACATAGTTATTTACCCCTTCTTGTGCGTCTTGGTTTTTTTGTAGGTGCATTTTCTTCGCTCTTTTCTGCTTGAAAACCTTTTTGTAGAACTTCACCCTTAAAAATCCATACCTTAACGCCTATATTTCCATAAGTCGTTCTTGCTTCTGCAAAACCATAATCAATCTTAGCTCTTAAAGTATGAAGTGGAACACGACCCTCAAGATACCATTCTGTTCTCGCCATTTCAGCCCCACCCAAACGACCAGAAACAGAAACCTTAATTCCTTTTGCTCCAGCTTTTTGTGCACCTTGAATAACTTTTTTCATCGCTCTTCTAAAAGCAATCCTTTTTTCAAGTTGAGTTGCAACACTTTCAGCAGCAAGTTGTGCAGAAGACCCAGCCTTTCTTTCTTCCTTAATGTTAATATTGACATCTTTTCCAATTAAATCCTGCAATTCTTTCTTCAAAATATCAACATCACTTCCCTTTTTACCGATAATAATGCCAGGTCTTGCAGCTACTACAGTAACACGAAGCTTTTTGGTAGTTCTTTCTACTAAAATTTGAGAAATTCCCGCATAGTAAAGTTTTCTTTTTAAAAAAGCCCTAATTTTATAGTCCTCACCGATATTTTCCACTAAATTTGCTTTAGTTGGAAACCATCTTGACTCCCAATTTCTATTAATTCCCAGTCTTAGACCAATTGGATTTACTTTTTGTCCCATTTAGCTTTCCTTTTTTGCTGTTGCTTTTTTAGTGCTTGTAGTTTTTTTTGCTACTTTAGCTGGAGCTTTTTTTTCTTCGCTCTTTACCTCAAGCTTCGCCACCTCAACCATAATATGAGAAGTAGGCTTTCTAATACGACTTGCACTTCCTCTAGCACGCGGACGAAATCTTTTAAGAACCGCACCAGCATCAACACGACAGCTTTTTACCACAACTTCATTAGCCTCAAAGCCACCATTTGCCACAGCACTTGAAATAGCATTGGCAATGTATTTCGCACCCTTATTTGGCATAAATTTCAAACTCGCCATAGCAAGTTCAGCGTTCATACCCTGCACTTCTCTCGCAATCAACCTCGCCTTAATAGGAGATAATCTAATGAATTTAATCAATGCTTTACTCATTTGCTCCCCTTACTTGCCGATTTTCTTTTGCACAGAGCCTTTATGGCCTTTAAAAGTGCGTGTTGGCGCAAATTCGCCAAGTTTATATCCTATGTGGTTTTCCGTAATATAAACAGGAATAAAAACCTTGCCATTATGAACATTAAAAGTTAGCCCTATCATATCTGGGATAATAGTGCTTCTACGCGACCAAGTTTTGATAGGTTTATTATCATTAGTCTTTTTTGCTGCGATGACTTTTTTCATTACATGGTCATCTACAAAAGGACCCTTTTTGAGTGAACGAGCCATCTTATTTTCCTTTTCTTCTTGAAATAATTAATTTATCACTAGCTTTTTTGCGACGAGTCTTCGCACCTTTAGTTGGTTTGCCCCACGGAGTTACAGGATGGCGACCTGAATTTTTCTTACCCTCACCACCGCCATGTGGGTGATCTACTGGGTTCATCGCTGAACCTCTTGTTTGTGGGCGAATTCCTCTGTGGCGATTTCTTCCTGCCTTGCCTATGGTAACATTTGCCCATTCTTCATTACCAACCTCGCCGATACTTGCCATACATTCAGCTAAAACCTGTCTCATTTCGCCACTAGCAAGCCTTAAGATAACATATTTTTCTTCTTTACCCATAAGTTGTGCATAAGCACCAGCAGAGCGAATCATTTGACCGCCTTTACCCGGCTTTAACTCGATATTATGAACGATAGTTCCTACTGGGATATTTTTAAGCTTCATAGCATTACCCGGCTTAATATCAAGTCCGCTTTCAGCCGCCATTACCACATCGCCAACCTTCAAACCTCTAGCTTGCAAAATGTATCTTTTCTCGCCATCTCTATAAGAAATTAAAGCAATACGGCAATTTCTATAAGGGTCATATTCTATCGCCTCAACCTTACCCTCAATACCAAATTTACGACGCTTAAAATCGATAATCCTATAAAGCTTTTTCGCACCAGCTTCCTTATGGCGACTTGTAATGCGTCCATAGCTATTGCGTCCGGCGTGTGCTGGAAGCTTAATGAGCAAGGAACGCACACTAGGTTTTGCTGTGATATCTTCTGAGCTTACACCTGTCATATATCTCCTACTTGGAGTATAAGGTTTATAAGTTTTAATCGCCATCTTAAGCCTCCGCATTTTCCAAGCTAACACCCTCAGGTAGCTTTACATAGAATTTTTTATAATCATTTCTTTGTCCTAAACGACCTCTAAAACGCTTCACTTTTCCATTTATTTTCAACGAATTGATGCTTTGAGGCGTTACGCCGAAATATTCTTTTAATACTGACTTTAAGCCCGTTTTTGTCATTTTAGGAGAAGTTTGGATAACAACCACACCAAGCTCCTGCAAATTTAAGCTTTTCTCTGTATAAAGTATAGTTTTTATATCTGTAATATCTGCCATAATCATCCCTCTTTCGTAATTGATTCTAACGCTGATTTTTCTATAATCACAGCATTAAACACAGATACTAAATAAGCATTGACTTCTGTAATATCCACAACATAGCAATTTGCTAAATTTCTATATGCAAGAAGCGTTTTTTCATCTAGTAAATCTTTAACAATAAGCGCATCTTTCACACCAAGCTTTTTAATAACTGCATTTGCATCTTTAGTCTTACCACTTTCTATACTCAAAGAATCTGTTACAAAAAGGGAATTCTTAATCGCCTTATCAGCCAAAGCTCTTTCAAGCGCCAATCTCTTCTGCTTTTTATTGACTTTTTGAAAATAATTTTTTTCATTTTTAGGTCCAAAAGCAACTGCACCACCAACCCAAACATTCGTTCTTGTTGAACCTGCTCTTGCTCCACCGCGACCCTTTTGTCTCCAAGGCTTCTTACCTCCACCACTTACATCACTTCTGCCTTTAGTGTGAGCGGTATTGGCTCTTAAACTTGCAAGATAAGATTTCACATATAAGTAAAGATTATGTGGATTTACCTCTGCATATTTTGCGGGAAGTTCAAATTCACCTGACTTCTCGAATTTCTCGTTTAAAACAACTGCCTTACTCATTTTGCAATCCTTATTCTACCCATAGCACCGTTAAAGCCCGGCACCGCACCTTTTAACACCAAAATTTTATTTTCCGCATCGTAAGATACAAGCTCGTTTTTAACGGTAACTTTTGAATTTCCATAATGTCCGGCCATTTTCATGCCCGGTTGCACACGACCTGGCCACTCTCTATTACCAATAGAGCCGTGTCTTCTGTGGAATCTACTTCCGTGACTTGCAGGACCTCCGCCAAAGTTATGTCTTTTCATAACACCGCTATAGCCACGACCCTTAGAATTAAAACTTACTTTTAAAATTTTCGCTTCATTTAATGGGCTTTCATCTAAATCCCCAGCCTCTACATTCGCCACTTTTAAAGTTGCAAATTTATTAAATTCTGCTGACAAATTGTATTTTTTCTGCATTCCGGCAACACATTTATTACTTGCTTTACCTTTAGAATAAGCCACCAAAGCTTTGCCATCTTGGACTTCACAAACCTTAGCACTCACCACCCTAAGTAAAGTTACAGCGATACTTGGATTGCTTACGGTTCTACTCATTCCTATTTTTTCTACGATATATTCCATACTCTATCCTTTTACTTTCCCATAGCCCTAACTTCAACGCTCACTTCTGGCGCTAAATCAAGCTTAGTTAAAGAATCAACCGTATCTGGAGTCGCTGCGACTATATCAAGCATACGCGCGTGAATTCTTATTTCAAACTGCTCACGAGAATCTTTATTAATATGTGGAGATTTTAATACCGTATAGCGTTTGATTTTGGTAGGCATAGGTACTGGACCTCTTATATCCGCACCCGTTCTTTTAACAGCTTCTACTATGGCTGCAACTGTTCTGTCTAGTACTCGATGGTCATAAGCCTTGAGCTTAAGCCTTATTCTTTCCATAAATTTTCCTTTGTTAAAGAACTCGTTAGTTTTAACTAACCAAAATAAAAACGAGAGTATAGTAAAATCGCTTTTCAAAAGTCAAGCAAATTTATAATTTTTTGCTATTTTTTTCCTTTTTAAAAGGATAAAAATAGAATTTTATAATTAGATAAATTCTCTTAAGAATTCCTCATTTGAGCTAATGTCAAATTCTTTTTCCTTATAAAAAAAATGGAGTCGTTGAGAATGCAGCATTAATCTTTTTGCACCCGTAAGCTTTACCCTTTCTTCTTCACTTAACTTCCCATCTAAAATTTGTTCAATTTGTTCTTTCTCTAAACCGTAAAGCGGTTCGCCTAAAATTTTGTGTCCTGTATGAAACAAATGCAAACGAAGCTGGTGTTGCCTACCGGTAAAAGGTTTGCAAAGAACCAAACTTGCATCAAATTTGGGATAAAATTGCAATCTTTGAAAAAAACTTAAAGCCTTTTTACCACTTGAAGAAATTTGCATCCTAGTTTTTATATCATCATAATTTTGAGTCAAACACATCGGTAAATTAACTTCAAATTTTTCCTTAACACAGCCTTGCACTAAGGCCAAATATTCTTTTTCAATCAATCTTTTTTCAAACATCGTTTTAAATTCTACCTGTAAATTTTTATTTTTAGCGACCAAAATCAATCCGCTCGTTTCTTTGTCAAGCCTATGTGCCACACAAGCACAATTTCCCCAAAGCTCCCAAATTTCATCGCATAAACTATATTCGCAATTTCTTCCATTTGGATGACACAAAACTCCACTTGGCTTTTCAAGCACCGCAAATTCATCATTTTCAAAAACTATTTTTACACCTTTTGGAGCGTTTTCATATACAATTAACTCAACCAAACCTTGCAAAATTTCATTTTTTCTTTCAACTAAATTTCCATTGCAAAAAAGTCTTTTTTTATCGATAAGTTTTTGAGCCTCATTTATGGGAATTTTTAAACTCTGCATTAGAAACAAAAATGCCTTTTTTCCACTTTTTCCACTGCTTGAAGGATTTTCCAATTTAATTTTTTTATAAGGCATTTTCTAACCCTTTTTTAATAATTGCTTTGCTATTATTTCAATTTTTTAAAATTATAACAAAAAAGGTTTATGGGTAATGGTTGAAAGATACAGTAGAGAAGTTATGGCTAAAAAATGGGACTTAAAAGCAAAATATGACGCTTGGCTTAAAGTGGAGTTAGCCGCAGCTAAAGCTTGGAACAAACTAGGGCTTATCAGCGATGAAGATAATGAAAAAATTCAAAAAAATGCCAAATTTGATATCGCTAGAATCGATGAGATAGAAAAGACAACTAAGCACGATGTCATAGCTTTTCTTACAAGCGTAAGCGAAAGCTTGGGCGAAGAAAGTCGCTTCGTGCATTATGCGATGACAAGCTCTGATTGTATCGATACGGCAGTGGCTTTACAGATAAAAGAAAGTTTAGAGCTTATTTTAGAAGACATTGAGCTTTTATTAAACGCTTTGAAAAAAAGAGCGTATGAGCATAAAGATACTTTAATGGTTGGAAGAAGCCACGGAATTCACGGTGAACCTATCACTTTTGGACTTGTGGTAGCCATTTGGTATGATGAAATTTTACACGCTAAAGAACTTATCCTTCACGCTAAAGAAGTAATAAGCTATGGGAAAATCAGCGGAGCTATGGGAAATTTCGCCCACGCTCCACTAGAATTTGAAGAGGAAATTTGTAAAAATTTAGGCTTAAAAGTTGCACCAGTTTCAAACCAAATCATACAAAGAGACCGCTATGCACAAGTAATTTCTGCTCTAGCCATCCTTGCTTCATCGTGCGAACAAATCGCCGTTGCGATAAGACATTTTCAACGCACCGAAGTTTATGAAGCGGAGGAATATTTTAGCGAGGGACAAAAAGGAAGCTCTGCTATGCCGCATAAAAGAAATCCTGTATTGAGTGAAAACATCACAGGGCTTTGTAGGGTGCTTCGCTCTTTTGTAACTCCAGCCCTTGAAAATGTCGCCCTTTGGCACGAAAGGGATATTAGCCATTCAAGCGTGGAAAGATTTATTTTGCCAGATGCTTTTATTACGGCTGATTTTATGCTAATGCGTCTTACAAATTTAATTGATAAACTCTTGGTTTATCCACAAAATATGATGAAAAATTTAAATCTTACAGGTGGGCTTGTTTTCTCAGGGAGGGTGCTTTTAGAACTTCCTTTTAAAGGACTAAGCCGCGAGGATGCTTATAAAATCGTTCAAAGAAATGCGATGAAAGTATGGAAAGACTTGCAAGAGGGCAAATCTGCCCTAAACGAAAAAAACGAAAGTTTATTTTTGACCGCCTTGCTTCACGATGAAGATTTAAGAGCGAAACTAAGCGAAGAGGATATTCGCAAATGCTTTGATTATAACTATTATACAAAAAATGTTGATTCGATTTTTAATAGAGTATTTAAATAAAAAGGTAAATAGATGAAAGTGATAAAAAGAAACGGTCGCACAGAAGAGCTTGATGTATCTAAAATTAAAAAATGCACGATGGATGCCGTAAAGAATTTGGAGGGGGTTAGCTTAAGTGAGCTTGAGCTTGATGCAAAAATTCAATTTAGAGACGGCATTACGACAGAAGAAATTCAAAAAACCTTAATTAAAACTGCAGTAGATAAAATTGACATCGATTGCCCCAACTGGACCTTTGTGGCGGCAAGGTTATTTTTATTTGATTTATACAAGAAAGTCAATGGAATGAATCGCTACAATCACTTACGAGAATACTTTGAAAGGGGTGAAAAAGAGGGTAGAATTTTACTAGGCTTGAAAGAAAAATACGATTTAGACGATTTAAATGCCTACATTAAACCCGAGAGAGACTTGCAATTTACTTATCTTGGAATCAAAACGCTTTACGATAGATATTTGATTAAAAATTCTAAAGCTGAACCCATAGAATTGCCTCAACAAATGTTTATGGCTATTGCGATGTTTTTAGCACAAAATGAATTTAATCCTCAAGAATGGGCGAAGAAATTTTATGATTTAATCTCTAAATTTGAAATGATGTTAGCTACCCCAACCCTTTCAAATGCTAGAACTACGCGTCATCAACTAAGTTCTTGCTACATAGGAAGCACTGCGGATAATATCGAGGGAATTTTCGACTCTTATCAAGAAATGGCTTTACTTTCTAAATTTGGGGGCGGTATAGGCTGGGACTGGAGTAAGGTAAGAGCTATGGGTGGGAGCATAGACGGACATAAAAACGCCGCGGGGGGCATTATCCCCTTTCTTAAAATCACCAACGACATCGCTGTGGCTGTTGACCAACTAGGCACTAGAAAAGGGGCTATTGCTGTTTATATAGAGCCTTGGCATATGGACATTAACGATTTTATTGACTTGCGTAAAAATTCAGGCGAAGAAAGACGCAGAGCACACGAACTTTTCCCTGCACTTTGGATTAATGATATTTTTATGAAAAGGATTAAAGCAAACGATAAATGGACACTTTTTGACCCTGCTGATACTCCCGATTTATGCGATTTATATGGCGAAGAATTTGAAAAAAGATATGAAGCATACGAAAAAGATGAAAGCATTGTTAAAGAAATTGTCGATGCGAAAGAGCTTTGGAAGAAAATTTTGCTTAATTATTTTGAGACAGGATTGCCATTTCTATGCTTTAAGGACAATGCCAACAAAGCTAATCCAAATTCCCACACGGGCATCATAAGAAGCTCAAATCTCTGCACGGAAATCTTTCAAAATACCGAGCCAAACTATTATCAAATCAAAGTTATTTTTGAAAATGGCGAAGAAGTGCATTATGATGAAGAGGAAAAAATAATAATCGATGGGGGCTATGAAAAACCCGCAAAGAAAATTTCAACCCTAGATAGCATTAATGGTAAAAAAGTTTTTATTGTAGAGAAATTTAAGAACGACGGCAAAACAGCTGTTTGTAACCTTGCTAGCATTAATCTTAGCAAAGTGCATACTAAAGAGGATTTAGCTAGGGTCGTGCCAACAGCTATCCGTATGCTTGACAATGTGATTGATTTAAATTTTTATCCACACATTAAAGTCAAAAACACAAATTTAAAATCCCGCTCCATAGGACTTGGAGTAATGGGTGAAGCACAAATGTTAGCGGAAAATCAAATTTTTTGGGGTAGTGAAGAACATTTTAGTAAAATTGACGAAATTATGGAAAATCTTAGCTATGAGGCCATTTTGGCAAGTTCAAATTTGGCGATTGAAAAGGGTAAATATTGCGATTTTGAAGGCTCAAAATGGAGTCAAGGAATTTTCCCTATTGATATGGCGAACGAAAAAGCTAAAGCCTTAACTTTAAGAGATGGACTATTCGCACAAAATTCTTGTGATTGGGATAAGTTGCGTGAGAAAGTCAAAAAAGATGGTATGAGAAATGGCTATTTAATGGCTATAGCGCCAACCTCAAGCATATCCATACTTGTAGGCACAACTCAAACCATAGAACCTGTTTATAAGCGCAAATGGTTCGAACAAAATTTAAGCGGTATGATACCTGTTGTCGTGCCAAATCTTAACTTAGAGACTTGGCAATACTACACACCAGCTTACGAACTTGACCAAAAAATTCTCGTCAAAGCTGCAGCTATAAGAGGTAAGTGGATTGACCAAGGGCAAAGCCTAAACATCTTTTTATCGCTTGATAAAGCAAGTGGTGGTTATCTTAATGAAATTTACCAACTTGCTTGGGAGCTAGGAGTAAAATCAACTTACTATCTAAGAAGTGAAAGTCCGGATAGCGAAAAAGTAAATGTCGCAGATAGAAGTATAGAGTGCGAGGGCTGCCAGTAGGTAGCCTAATGCGTCTCGTTAATATCGACCTTTATTTTCTTCGTAAAAAACGCCTTTCTTCTCTTACAACTTCTAATGAAACGAATTTTAAAATCCCCCAAAGCGTTTTTAAACTTTAATCCGTGTGGCATCATAATGCTCTTTTGCATCATAGTTGTCCAAAAAGGGATATTTCCTCTATAATCACCCTCCTTTTCACATATACTATAATGGATTAAGGCTAGATGATTTCCCAAGTCAAATTCTTGCATTATCATTTCATCTTCTTTTAGCTTTTCATTATGACTGACATTGATGAGGGTGTAACCCCCCCCCCCATTTTTATCAAATAATTTTGCAATTTTTTGCAAAAATTCACTTGCTTCTTTTAAATCAAAATCTCCACTACGCACAAAAACGACATTTTTAGAAGAGAGAATTTTATCTTTGATAGGTATCCAGCGTTTTCTTGTTTGCTTATTTATTCTTTGAGCTTGAATTTCTAGCTCTTCATTTGAGAAAAAATGGTGAAGTGAAATCATACCATTAAGCCTATCTTTAACCTCCATAGGCTTTCTTTTTTCATCAACAATAAAACAAGAGAGAAAAAAGTCTCTAAAATCACTTTGAAATAATTCAAAAACGACTTCTAATTTATCATTAATCATCCAATCCAAAGGAGAGGCTAAATTCCTTAGATGATTTTTCCTTAAATGATGTGCCACTCTACAATGCGACCCTACACTTAGGATAAAATCGGTCTTTATTTTGGGAAATTTGAAAATGTGAAAATGATTGATTTGATTTTGCATTTTTATCCTTTCAATATAGCTTAGATTTTAGTCAAATTCACCAAAATCTAAGCGATTTATGCTCTCTACATCACAAAAAGCGTTGGAACTATTGTTGGATATTTTTTAATCTTTCTAAAAATATGCTTTCTTAAAACTTGACGGATTTGATTTTCTAAAAATCTTGGGTCATTGAGCCATTCATCTTTAGCATTGGTAAAAAAGACACTTAAGACATCTGCCATTTCTCTAGAAAAAGCTTGGTCGTGCTTATCTGCAACAAGTCCATAGCTAAAAACTCTTGGCTTATTTACGAGAGTTTTGGTCGCCTTATCAAGTTGAGCAATAATAACAACTATGCCACTATCTGCAAGTTTTTGGCGGTCGATAACAACATCATCAGCAATTTGCTTATTGATTTGATTATCCACAAAAACTTTACCCGTTTTCACAGTCTTAATGCGTTTGATGTATTTTTGGCACACTTCGACTTGGTCTCCATCACTCATTAAATAAATATTTCTTTCAGGGATACCACATTTCATAGCCGTTTCTTTATGTTTAGTGATGTGATTATACTCTCCATGCACAGGCAAGAAAAATTTAGGCTTAATGAGGCTTAGCATAAGCTTTTGCTCTTCCATACTCGCATGCCCACTCACATGAATTTCACTAAATTCTTGGTAAGCCACTTTCGCTCCCGCTTTTAAAAGATAATCAAGCACCGCCGAAACGCTAGCTTCGTTACCAGGGATAGCTTTAGCAGAAATGATAATCTGGTCTGTCGGCTTAATCTTAATAAATTTATGCTCATCCGTTGCCATTCTATAAAGTGCGCTCATCGTTTCACCTTGACTTCCTGTGGTAACGATTAAAACCTCATTATCTTTATATTTGCTAACCTCATCAGCGTCAATGAAAATTTTTCTATCAAGCTTTATATAACCCAGCTCCATAGTAGTGTAAAGATTACGCTCCATAGAACGCCCGATGACACAAACCTTTCTTCCGTATTTAAGCCCATAAGTGATGGCTTGATAAACGCGGTGGATATTAGAGCTAAAGGTACTCATAATCACCCTGCCTTTTGTTTTAGAAAAAATTTGGTCAAAAGTAGGACCCACAGAGCTTTCGCTTTTGGTGTAGCCCTCTTTATAAGAATTTGTGCTATCACTCAAAAGGCACATCACGCCCTCTTCACCATAATACGCCAAACGACTTAAATCCGTAGGATAACCATCAATAGGCGTTTGGTCTATCTTAAAATCTCCCGTATGTATGATAGTCCCAGCCTTTGTTTTAATCGCCAAAGCAGAAGCATCGATGATAGAGTGGGTTATATGAATCCACTCCACTTCAAATTCACCAATTTCATAAACTTTGCGTTTTTCCACAGGGCGAAACCATTTTCTTTCTGCTTTTAAGCCGTGTTCTTCAAATTTGTTTGAAATCATACCCAAAGCCAAAGGTGTTGCATAGATAGGGAACTGAAATTCTTTGAAAAAATACGGCACAGCACCAATGTGGTCCTCGTGAGCGTGAGTGATAACAATACCCCTTATCTTATCTTTAATCTTACGCACATAATCAAAATCTGGAATTATAATATCCACTCCGTGCATTGTCCCATCTGGAAAACTCATACCAATATCAACAATAATAGCGTCTGTATTTGTCTCAAAAACGCTAATATTTCCACCTATCTCACCAAGCCCCCCCAGCGGAGTAATACGAATTTTATGCTCACTAGAATTATTATACTTAAGGGGATGAAGTCTTGTTTCATGTGAAACGCGATTTGCCTCTATGCACTCAGCAAGGGCGATTTGCCAGTCCTCATTTCCTGTGAGTTTAGAGGGAAGATTACGATTTTTTTTCTTCTTTTTTACTTCGTTAGGCTTTGTTGAATTTGCATTTTCATTATTTTTTACACCTTCTGTATCTAAAGAATCTGCAAGTTTTTTTCGACGATTTTTGTGTTTGTAACGCTTATTATTTTTAGAATTTGCGTTGGGATTCTCTACATTTTGTTCGTTTTCGTTCATAAATAATCCTTTAAGTTTTCATAAATTTTAAGGTATGAATCAACGCAAAGTTCGTGAGGGCGCACATTTTCCTCAAGCTTTAAATCCTCAAAAAGCCTCAAAAGCAATTTTTTATCAGCTTTCAAATTGCTCAAAAGTCGTTTCCGCGGAGCTTTAAAACAAATTCTAAGGAATTTCTTAAAACTTTCAAGCTCACATACTTGACCAAATTCTCTTTGCTTCATCAGTCTCATTACCGATGAAACAACCTTTGGAGGAGGATTAAAACACAAAGGACTCACATCAAAAAGAATTTCTCTCTCGCAAATCATCGCACTTAAAACTCCAAGTGCACTAAAATCGCTATCTCCACTCTTAGCGCAAAATTTCAAAGCCATTTCTTTTTGCACCATTACAATTAAACCTTGGCAATTTTCATCTTCCAAAGCCTGCAAAATCAGCTTACTAGCAACATAATAAGGTAAATTTGCAACCAAAAAATACTTCTCATCATCAAAACAAGAAATTTCACTCGCATCTTGATGAAGCAAAACAATTCTTTTTTCTTTTAATTCCTTTTGAAATTTTCGCCCTAAAAAATCTACAAGCTCAGCGTCTATTTCATAAGCTTTAACAGGAGAAATTTTCATAAGCTCTTGCGTTAAATCACCTAAGCCAGGCCCAATTTCAACGATTTTCTTCACATCTTTGGGTATGGCTTGAGTGATTTGTGTCAAAATCCCTTTATCTTTTAAGAAATTTTGTCCATATTGTTTTTTCGCTCTAATCATAAAAAGCGATTTTAACTAAAAATTCTTAACTTTAAGCCTTTTTGGCTAAAATTATTGTGAATTTTAGGAGAAAAAATGATAGTTTGTGCGGGTGGAAATGAACTTTTTCCTTTTGCTAAACCCATAGGCATAGGATTAATTGAAAGTGCGATGAATTTAACAAAAATTTGCTTAGAATTTCGACCAAAAAAACTCATATTTATTGGAACTTGTGGGCTTTATAAAAATGGAGAAATTTTAGGAATTTATGAAAGCTCTCACGCTTTTAACATCGAATTTTCTAAATTAAATCACTTTTATAGTCCAGCAAAAACAGAAATTTGTCTTAAAAAAAGTGCTTATAAAATTAATTCTTCTAATTACATTTGCACGGACAAAAATGCAGCCCTAAAACTAGCAAATTTAGGACTTGATGTAGAAAATATGGAAGCTTTTTCTGTGTTAAGTGTAGCTGAAAATATGAAAATAGAAGCAAGTTGCATTTTATGTGCCACAAATTTTTGCGATGCCTTTGCACACGAAAATTTTTTAAAAAATCATCAAAATGCTAAAGAAAAATTAGAAGAAACACTAAGAAAAAAAGCTTTAATTTAAAGGAAAAATTAGAAGAAATGACAAATATTTTAGATTTTTTACCAGAAGAACTTTCAAAAGAAATTCAGCCATTGTTTCGTGTGAAACAAATTTGCCAATGGATTTACCAAAGATATGCCGATGATTTCTCACAAATGTCAAATTTACCGAAAGATTTGCGTGAAAAATTAAGCAAAATTTATCATTTTAGTCCCTTAAAATGCATCAAACAAGAGCAAAGTAAAGATAGCAGCATAAAATACCTTTTTGAACTTCTCGATGGCTTAAGAGTGGAGTCCGTGCTTTTACCGATGAAGGAAGAAAAATTTGACGCGGAGGGCAAAAGACTTGCACACGCCAAATTTACTATTTGCGTATCTTCTCAAGTAGGGTGTAGAAGTGGGTGTAGTTTCTGCCTCACGGCTAAAGGCGGACTAAAAAGAAATTTGAGTGCGGGAGAAATTGTAGGACAAATTTTATGGATAAAAAAACAGCATAAAATTCCTTACGAACGCCGCGTAAATATCGTCTATATGGGTATGGGTGAGCCTTTAGACAATCTTAAAAATGTCGCTAAAGCCGTGCAAATCTTAAGCCATAACGACACTCTAGCCATAAGCCCACGCCGACAAACCATTAGCACAAGTGGCTTGGCTAAACAAATCAAAGAGCTTGGAGAAATGAATTTGGGCGTTTTACTTGCCATTTCCTTACACGCGGTTAATGATGAGCTAAGAACGCAATTAATGCCCATCAATAAGGCTTACAATATCGCCTCAGTAATACAAGCCGTGCGAGAATTTCCCATAGATATGCGTAAAAGAGTGATGTTTGAATATCTTTTAATTGACGGCATAAATGATAAAATCGAACACGCCAAGGAATTAGTGAGACTTTTAAATGGCATTAAAGCTAAGGTCAATTTAATACTTTTCAATCCCCATCAAGGAAGCATTTATCAACGCCCAAGCCTTGAAAACGCCGTCAAATTTCAAGACTTACTTAGCTCAAAGGGCGTAACTTGCACGATAAGAGAAAGCAAAGGGCTTGACATCTCAGCCGCTTGTGGACAGCTTAAAGAAAGGGAGGGAGGCATATGAATGCTTTAGACATTATCCAGCTTATTTTTATCGCGGTAGTTGTGATAGTGAGCTTTGTGGGTATGATTTATGTGATTAAAAAATAGTTGCATTTTTCAAAGTTTTGAAGTGAGAAAATGATAATTTCTTACAACTTCCCATTAAACATAAATACCCCCCCCCTTAAGTAATGAACTCTGTTTTTTATATATCTTTGCCAAAAAACACTATTGTTTTGTCAGCTTTATTTCAATCCATATCCCACCCATCACGATGTGGTGTCGCAATCCACCCTCATCCAAATTTGCATAGAAGATTAAGCGTAAGAGAGTGTGCAAGAATTCAAAGTTTTCCTGATGATTTTATCTTTTACAGAGATAACGGAGCAGCTTACGCTCAAATAGGCAATGCCGTCCCACTGCTATTGCTAATGAATTTAGAAAAACCTTTGATTCAAAACCTAAAAAAAGCTTAACCCTAAAGAGTAGAAGTTGCCTTATGGTGTTTTTTAGGATAAAGGGATAAAATTCAAGATATTTTATAACATCTTGTTGCATCAAAGCATTTATTAATAAAATATCTTTTTTGGTTTTGTTTTATTGTCTCAATTTCCTAAACGCAGCCAACTCAGGCTCTTTTTCATTTTTACAAAGTTCTAGCATTTTAAGCATTTTTTCATAATCACGAGGCATAATCTTAAAAAAATCTTTCCTATCAAACTGAGCCATTATCCCTTTTGCTTTTTTCGAATCCGTATAGTCAATGTGCCTTTGTATCATCATTTTAAGTTCTTTTTCATCCTTTGCGTTAAGCTCTTTGATATCTACTAGCTCTTTATTAACATTTGCTTCGTTATGTCGTCCTAGGATATAGGCTACGCCCCCACTCATCCCCGCAGCAAAATTTGCCCCCACATCGCCAAGCACTACCACACAACCCCCTGTCATATACTCACAGCCATGCACTCCTGTGCCTAAAACCACAGCTTTAGCGCCAGAATTTCTTACGCAAAAACGCTCCCCCGCTATGCCGTCTAAATACACTTCCCCCTCCGTCGCACCATAAAGACAGGCATTTCCTGCTATGATGTTTTCCTCAGGGCTAAAGCTTGACTCGCTTGAAGTTTTAGCGATGATTTTACCCCCACTCAAACCCTTGCCCAAGTAGTCATTGCTATCGCCGATGATTTCTAGCTTTATGCCCTTAAGCAAAAATGCCCCGAAGCTATTGCCTGCATTTCCTATTGCTGTGATTTGTATGCTGTCTTCTTTTAAAGCTTCTTTACCATAGCTTTTTAAAAGCTCACTTGAGAGCATAGTGGCAAAGGTGCGGCTTTGATTTCCTACTTCAAGGCTAAGTTTTATAGGCTTGTTTTTTGCCACCGCATCTTTGCAAAGCGGAAGTAAAATTCTATAATCAATCGTCTTTTCAAGCTTACTATCTTTATGTTCTTTGAAATGCACGGCGGTTTTATTATAGGTTGGCAGGGCTTTTAGGATATTATCTAAGTTAAGTTTATTTGCCTTGCCGCTCACTTCTTTTTGGCGGAGTTTATCCACGCGTCCTATCATCTCATCAAGGCTTTTAAAGCCCAGCCTTGCCATATATTCTCTTAATTCTTGTGCGACAAAATGCATAAAATTGACCACTTCTTCAACCTTACCATTAAAACGCTTTCTAAGTTCCACATCTTGCGTTGCTATGCCAAAAGGGCAGGTATTAAGATGACAAACACGCATCATTGTGCAGCCCATTACGATTAAAGGTGCAGTGGCAAAGCCAAATTCCTCTGCCCCCAAAAGTGCAGCTATGGCTAAATCACGCCCATTCATTAGCTTCCCATCCGTTTCAAGTTTTACCCTGTCTCTTAAGCCGTTGAGGATTAAGGTTTGATGTGTCTCAGCAAGTCCCATTTCCCAAGGAATTCCCGCGTGAGGTATGGAGGTGCGGGGACTTGCTCCCGTGCCGCCGCCATAGCCTGAAATGAGGATTAAGTTCGCCCCTGCCTTAGCTACGCCAGCAGCCACCGTGCCTATGCCATTTTCACTCACAAGCTTGACTGAAATTTTTGCATCTTTGTTGGCATTTTTTAAATCATAAATGAGCTGGGCTAAATCCTCGATAGAATAAATATCGTGATGCGGTGGGGGAGATATGAGGGTAACACCCGGCGTTGAGTGTCTAGCCTTAGCTATCCAAGGATAGACCTTAAAGCCCATTAGCTGTCCGCCCTCGCCCGGTTTTGCACCTTGTGCGACCTTGATTTGAATTTCTTTTGCGTGGTTGAGGTAGTTTAAATCCACACCAAAACGCCCACTTGCTACTTGCTTGATAGCGGAATTTTTGCTTAAATTTTCTTTTTCATAGCGGCTTTCATCTTCTCCGCCCTCGCCCGAATTTGACTTTGCGCCTATTTGATTCATCGCCTGGGCTAAACACTCGTGTGCTTCTTTTGAGATGGAGCCGTAGCTCATAGCACCCGTGCGAAAGCGCTTAACTATGCTTTCTACGCTTTCAACCTCATCAATGCTAATCGGCTCACTAAAATCAAATTCCATTAAGGAGCGTAGATGAATTTGCTTTTGATTGAGAATAGTGGAGTATTTTTTAAAGCTTTCATAGTCTTTATTTTTACACGCTTCTCTTAGATGAAAAATAGCCAAAGGGTCGATTAAATGCTCTTCTTTTTCGCTTCTAAAGCCGTGAATTCCAAGTGAGTCTAAAGCCTTGCTTGTATCTTTAAAGGCTTTAGCGTGAAGCTTTAGCGTTTCTTTTTCTATGTCGCTTAAATCTATGCCTTCTATGCGTGAGGTCGTGGAGCTAAAGTATTTTTCCACCACTGATGAGCTTATGCCAAGGCACTCAAAAAGAGCGGAGCCATTATAGCTTTGTAGAGTGGAAACGCCCATTTTAGAAGCGATTTTAACTATACCTGCCGAACTAGCCTTGATGAAATTTTGCACAGCTTTTTCATAAGAAAGCCCTAGTTCTTTTTTTTCTATCAAGTCCTTAATGCTTTCATAAACTAAGTAAGGATTAATCACCGTAGCCCCATACCCTAAAAGACAAGCAAAATGATGAATTTCTCTAGGCTCACCACTTTCTAGCACTATACTAGCATGGGTTCTTAAGCTCTTTCTTACAAGGTAATTATGTAGCCCTGAAACGGCAAGTAAGGACGGGATATAAGCCATTTTCTCACTCACACTCCTATCGCTTAAAATCACCACACAAACGCCTTTTTTAATCTCTGCTTCAACTTTTATAAAAAGCTCTTCTAAAGCCTCTTCAAGACTTTTTTTCTTAAAGTCATAAGCAATAGAAAATTCCTTTACTTTGAAATTTTTTAAATTTTTAATTTTAAAAAGCTCTTCGTTGCTAATGATAGGCAATTGGATTTTTACCCTGTTAGCGTTGGTTTCGTTTGGTTTTAAAAGATTTCCCTCGCGTCCTAGATAAATTCTTGTTGAAGTAACAACTTCTTCACGCAGAGCGTCAAGGGGAGGGTTGGTAACTTGAGCAAAAAGCTGCTTAAAATAATTAAATAAAGGCTGATACTGCTGTGAAAGAACTGCTAAAGGCGTATCCACTCCCATAGCCGCCAAAGCTTCTTTACCTGAATTTGCCATAGCCAAAACGCTAAGTTTTAGCTCATCATAGCTCCAGCCAAAAGCCTTTTGCAGGGTCAAAATTTCCTCTTGTTTTAAAAACTCGTGTTTATAGGCTTTGCTCTCTTGCTTTTCAAGCTTAATCAAATTTTCAAGCCATTTTTTATAAGGCTTGGCATTAGCATAATGCTCTTTTATCTCGCTGTCTGCGATGAGCCTCCCCCTAGCAGTATCTACAAGCAAGAGTTTGCCCGGCTCTAAACGCTTTTTAGCCTTGATATTTTTTTCATCGATTTTTAACGCTCCCGTTTCGCTTGAAAGGATTAAAAAATCATCTTTGGTAAGATAATATCTTGACGGACGAAAGCCGTTTCTATCTAAACTCGCTCCCATAATCACCCCATCAGTAAAAACGATAGCCGCAGGTCCGTCCCAAGGCTCCATTAAAACAGAATGATACTCATAAAATGCCCTTTTAGCGCTTGGCATATTTTCATTTCTATGCCAAGGCTCAGGCACCATCATCATAAAGGCTTCCTCCAAAGAGCGACCATTGAGAGTAAGAAATTCCAAAGTATTATCAAACATCGCAGAATCGCTACTAGGCTTAGCAATGATGGGAAAAAGCTCTTCTAAATTTTCAAAATAATCGCTTTGCATCAAGCCCTCTCTAGCCTTAATGCTATGCACATTGCCGTTAATGGTATTAATCTCGCCATTATGCACCATATAGCGATTGGGATGCGCTCTTTCCCAGCTTGGAAAAGTATTAGTAGAAAATCTTGAATGCACTAAGGCTATAGCAGATTTCATATTGACATCTTTAAAGTCTAGGTAAAAATCACTTAGCTGGGTAGAAAGTAGCATACCCTTATAAACTATGGTGCGTGAAGAAAAGCTTGAAAAATAAAATTTCGGCACGGCTACCGCCTTTTTTTCAATGTGGCGGCGCACGGCATAAAGCACTCTTTCAAACTCAAGTCCCGCTGCCACTTTTGTAGGCTTTTTCACAAAAGCTTGTAAGAAATAAGGCATAGCTTTTAACGCACTTTGTCCTAAATCGCTTGGATTAAAAGGCACTACGCGAAAGCCTAAAAATTCCAAATTTTTCTCTTTAAGCCCTTCTAAAAAAAGTGCTTTCGCCTCTTCTCTTGCATCAAAATTTGGAGATAAAAACATTTGTGCCACAGCATAATCGCCCTTTTTAGGCAAACTAAAGCCCAAATCTTGCGTTTTAAAAAAATCGTGAGGGATTTGTATGAGTATGCCAGCACCATCGCCTGAATTTTCCTCTGCTCCCGCTCCCCCTCTATGCTCTAAATTCATCAAAATTTCTAAAGCATCGCAAATGACTTTATAAGAGGCTATACCGCGTATGTTCGCCACAGCAGCAATTCCACAAGCGTCGTGTTCGTTTTTAGGGTGGTAAAGCCCCAAATTTTGGTTTTTTTCTAAGTGCATATCGCCTCCTTTTGATTATAGTTGTGTTGCATCAAGATCGCTTTCAATCTTTTTTGTAAAAAATGCCTTTCTTCTTTTACAGCTTCTAATGAAACGAATTTTGATTTCATTATAGGCATTTTTAAGCATTTTACTGCGTTTCATTATAATGCTTTGTTTTAACATTTGATTCCAAAAAGATATGTTTCCTCTAAAATCATCTTCTTTCTCAAAAACACTATAATGAATCAGTGTCAAATTCTCACCCAAATCAAATGTTTGCATTATCATTTCATCCTCTTGCAATTTTTCATTATGGCTAACATTGATGAGGTAATACCCCCCCCCCCCGTTTTTATTGAACAGCTTCGCAACTTTTTGTAAAAATTTACTTGCAGTTTTTAAATCAAAATCTCCACTACGCACAAAAACCACATTTTTGGAAGATAAGATGATGTTTTTTATAGTATTCCATCTACGAATAGCTTGCCCATTAACCCTTTTTGCTTGAATTTCTAAGTCTTGATTAGGGAAAAAGTAGTGTATGGCGAGCATATCATTATGATTGTCTTTAACTTCGAAAGGGTCTTGCTTGGTAATGGAGCAAGAGCGAAAGAAATCCTTGAAATCACTTTGAAATAAATCATACACAACTTCTAATTTATCATTAATCATCCAATCAAGAGGACAGGCTAATTCCCTTAAACGATTTCTTCTCAAATGATGTGCCACTCGACACATTGAGCCCACACTTAAAATAAAATCGGTTTTTATTTTTGGAAAATCAAAAGAATAGAATTTGTGAATTTGGTTTTGCATTTTTATCCTTTTTATGAAGATATAGATAAAAGCTTAGGGGTTAGATAAGGGTTAAATTAACCCTTTCTCGGCATCACAAGCATATTGACATAACGCCCTTCAAAATTTGGCTCTTTATCACGATTAGCCTTATCCTCAATGCTTTGCCAAATTTTTTCAAGCAAAGCTACGGCAATTTCGGGATTTGACATTTCACGCCCTTTTAAAAAGACACGAAATTTGACATGCTTGCCTTGTTCTAAAAATTCTAAGGCGTGTTTGACCTTATAGTTTATATCATTTTGCGCGATTTTAACGGAAAGCTTAATTTCCTTTACATCAATAACTTTTTGCTTTTTCTTCGCCTCTTTTTGCTTTTTTTCTTGCTGGTAACGGAATTTACCATAGTCCATAATCTTCGCCACAGGGGGCTTGGCATCAGGGGCTATTAAAACTAAATCAAGTCCCAAGCGATTCGCAATACCCAAAGCCTCATCACTATCAATAATCCCATAAACCTTACCATCATCGCCTATACAACGAAGCTCGTCCGCTCTTATTTCTTCGTTGAGCAACACCTCTTTTTCTTTACTCAAAACGCAACCTCATTCATTTTCTCCTTAATTAAATTGATAAATTCATCTAAGCTAAGATTTTTCTGCTCTTTAGCTCTTCTGTCTCTTAAAGCCACAGCCCTATTTGATAATTCCTCATCGCCTAAAACCAAAATCATCGGTAACTTTTGCTTTTCAGCGTTGCGGATTTTCTTACTTAGGCTTTCGTTTTTGTCATAAATTTCACTATCCACACCAAGTTCTAAAAGTGCTTTTTGTATGCCCTTTGCATAAGCTAAATGTGTCTCATTAATAATCACTATACCCACTTGAGTCGGTGCGATGAAAAAAGGAAATTCCCCCGCACAATGCTCGGTTAAAATTCCTATAAAACGCTCAAATGAACCTAAAATGGCACGGTGCAACATCACAGGGCGTTCTTTAGTGTTCTTGCTTGTAGTATATTCTAGCTCAAAACGCTCAGGCAAATTAAAATCCACCTGTATCGTCCCGCACTGCCATTTACGCTTTAGGGCGTCTGTGATTTTAATGTCAATCTTTGGACCATAAAAAGCCCCACCCCCCTCATCAATGCCATATTTTAAGCCCTGCTCGTCTAAAGCCTCTTTTAAAGCTCTTGTTGCCATTTCCCAAATGCTGTCATCACCTATGGCTTTTTCGGGCTTGGTTGAAATTTCCATCTCATAGCTAAAGTCAAAAAGCTTCATTAAATTATCCACAAAGGCTAGAATTTCAAGCACCTGCTCTTTAATCTGGCTTGGCATACAAAAGATATGTGCGTCATCTTGCGTAAATTCTCTTACCCTAAAAAGTCCATGCAAAACGCCGCTTTTTTCGTGTCTATGCACCACTCCATACTCAAAAAATTTCAAAGGTAAATCGCGGTAACTTCTTATTTCGCTTTGATAAATTTTAATATGCCCGACGCAGTTCATCGGCTTTATGCCATATTCTTGCTCGTCAATCTGCGTAAAATACATATTTTCTTTATAGTTTGCGTAATGTCCGCTAATCTTCCACGCCTCCGCTCTTAAAAGCTCAGGACCCCTCACAGGCTCATAACCACGCAAACGATGAATTTTATAAAGCAAATGCTCCAATTTTGAGCGAAGCCTTGCTCCATTACTCAGCCATATCGGCAAACCTCCGCCGATTTGCTCGTCAAAAGTGAAAAGCTTAAGCTCATTTCCAAGCTTTCTGTGGTCTCTTTTTTTTGCCTCTTCGATGATGTGCAAATATTCTTTCAAACTTTCTTTATCTGCGAAAGCTGTGCCGTAAATGCGTGTTAGCATTTCTCTTTTTTCATCACCACCAAGATAAGCACCTGCTATGCGTGTGAGTTTAAAAAAGCGTAGAAATTTCGTATTTGGAGCGTGAGGACCGCGACACAAATCCTCAAATTCCCCTTGCTTGTAAATGCTAACCTCATCGCTTGGGATTTTTGCCAAAACCTCTTGTTTTAAATCATCATCTTTAAATTTTTCTAAAGCTTCTTTTTTGCTTAAAGTGTATTTTTGAATTGTAAGCTTTGCCTCGGCAAATTCTTTCATTTTTTTCTCAATCTTGGCTAAATCTTCCTCACCAAGCTTCGTTTCCACGCGAAAATCATAATAAAAGCCATCTTCTATCACAGGACCCACGAAAAATTTCGCCTCAGGGTAAAGTGCCTTAATCGCTTGTGCCATTAAATGCGCACAAGAGTGGCGGATGACTTCTAAGCTTTCTTTAGAATTATCAAAATAAACTTTTTCAAAATCCTGATTTTCCACACTTTGCGTGTCTATTATCAGTCCATTATTTTTATACGCTATTAGCTCTTTTTCCATTATAACCTCTAATTTTTAAGGCAAATTGTAGCTTTTAAGGGCTTAATTTTTTTTGAATTTAATGAAAGTTTAAAGTTCAAACTCGCTCCCAGAATCTAAAATTCCACTCGAATAAAGATAGAAAAACAAAAGCCCCAAAAAAATGCGGTAAATCCCAAAAGGGATAAAATCAAATTTAGCGATGAATTTTAAGAAAAATTTTATCACAAAAACAGCCACCACAAAAGCCACCACAAAGCCTATAGCAAGGGGGGTAAAAGAAGAGGCGTTAGTCAAAAGGCTAGGTTCTTTATAAATGCTATAAGCGGTGGCGATTATCATAGTTGGCACAGCAAGTAAAAAGCTAAATTCCGCCGCGACTTTGCGGTTAAGTCCTAGCAAAAGCCCGCCGATGATACTCGCCCCACTTCTTGAAGTTCCCGGAATCATCGCTAAAGACTGCACTACGCCTATACAAAAAGCCTGCTTAAAGCTCACTTCTTCAAGCGAATTTATGGCATAATTTTTCTCCCTATGCCAAAGCTCGATAACGATAAAAACCACGCCCCCTAAAATCAGCATAAAAACCACAACATAGCCATTAAATAAAAGCTCTAAATGCTTTGCTACAAAAAGCCCGATTAAGCCCGTTGGAAAAAAGGCAACGCCAAGCTTAAGCCATAAAGTAAAACTTTGCAAAAGCTTACGCCAAAAGACAAAAAGCACCGCCAAAATAGAACCAAGCTGAATGATGATAAGAAAAGAGCGCCAAAATTCGTTCATTTCTATGCCTAAAATGGTCGTTCCCAAAATCATATGTCCCGTGCTAGAAACGGGCAAAAATTCCGTCAAACCCTCGATAATGCCAAGTATCAAAGCATATAAATTTTCCAAACCATACCCTTAATGCAAATTTAAACAAAATCTTACTTTAAATTTACAAATGCGAGGATATGAATTTTAAACTTTGCTGAATTTCATCTGCTTTTAAGAACTTTTTATATATCTTTTTGCTTTATCAAACTTTACAAGGACTGCTATGCAAGCTTCAAAAAATTTACGCGAACTTACCTTTCGTGGTTTAGTTTTGGGAAGTATCCTTACCCTTATCTTTACCGCTTCAAATGTTTATCTTGGGCTTAAAGTGGGGCTTACCTTTTCTTCCTCTATCCCTGCGGTTGTCATTTCTATGGCGGTTTTAAGCTTTTTTAAAAATTCAAGCATTTTAGAGAATAATATGGTGCAAACTGAAGCTTCCGCAGCGGGGACGCTCTCGGCTGTGATTTTTGTGATACCGGGACTTTTTATGTGTGGGTATTGGAGTGAGTTTCCTTTATGGCAGACTTTTATGATTTGTCTTTGTGGGGGAGTGCTTGGGGTGCTTTTTACCATACCTTTAAGGCGTGTTATGGTAGTGGAGAGTAAATTAGCCTATCCTGAGGGAAGAGCCGCCGCAGAAATTTTAAAAGTGGCAAACAAAGACCAAAGCGATAAAAAGGGCAAAGAGGGGGTCAAAGAAATCGCCTTTGGTGCGCTTATTGCTAGTGTGATGAGCCTTTTTAGCAGTGGCTTTAAGGTTTTAGCTGGAGAAAGCTCCTTAGCCTTTATTTGGAATAAAATGGCTTTTGGCTTTTCTATGGGCTATTCTCTAGCACTTTTAGGAGCTGGGTATCTTGTAGGGCTTGTGGGAGCGGTGGCGCTTTTTGTAGGAATGTTTTTAGCGTGGGGAGTTTTTACGCCTTATCTTTCTAGCTTTGAATTTACAAGCACAAGCGAGGCGGTGGATTTAGCAGGTAGTGTGTGGAAAGATAAAGTAAGGCTCATTGGCACAGGCACGATAGCCATAGCGGCACTTTGGACGCTTTTTGAGCTTTTAAAGCCTGTGATTGAGGGAATGAAAGATTTAGTCAAACACGCTAAACTTGCCCCAGAGACGAGCAAACAAGACCTTTCTATCAAAAGCATTATGATTTTATTTATCATCACACTTATAGGACTTTTTGCGACTTTTTATAGTTTTGTGAGCGAAGCAAATTTAAGCCTTTCTTACCTCTTGCTTTTTAGCGTGGGTGGGACGATATTAGCGGTTTTAATCGGCTTTTTTGTCGCGGCGGCTTGTGGCTATATGGCAGGACTTGTAGGTTCATCGTCAAGCCCGATTTCAGGGATAGGCTTAATCGCCATTATCATCTCTTCTTTGATGATTTTACTTGTGGGAGCGGAGATTTTTAAAGATGAGTTGTTTTCTAAATTCGCCATCGCTTTAGCCATTTTTATCACGAGTGTGATTTTAGCCACGGCTGCCATTTCAAATGATAATTTGCAGGATTTAAAAACAGGGCATTTAGTTGGGGCGACTCCTTGGAAACAGCAGGTTTCTTTGCTTATAGGTTGTATTTTTGGGAGTTTGGCGATTACGCCTGTTTTAAATTTGCTTTATCAAGCTTATGGTTTTGTGGGGGCTATGCCTCGCGAAAATATGGACGCTAGCGCTGCTTTAGCCGCCCCACAGGCAAATCTTATGAACACCATCGCACAGGGCATTTTTCACCAAAATATAGAGTGGAAATACATTATCTTTGGCGTTTGTGTAGGCATTGTCATCATCATCACCGATAAGCTTTTAAAAAGAAGCGGTAAAATGCTCCCACCTTTAGCCGTTGGGATAGGAATTTACCTCCCACCAGCTGTTAATATCCCTTTAGTTATAGGCGGAGTTTTAAAATATCTTGTGATGAAAAAACTTGCCAAAAAATACGCCAACAACTCGCACAAGGACGAAAAACTTGCCAAAAGTGAGCAAAGAGGCACACTTTTTGCCTCTGGGCTTATCGTTGGGGAAAGTCTTTGTGGGGTTATCATCGCTGGGATTACGGCATTTTCTTTAAGTCGTGGCGGAAGTGAAAGTCCGCTTGAGCTTGGACTTAGCGTGCATAATAATGAGCTTTTAGCCCTTATATTTTTCATCAGTGTGGTGCTATTTTTTACTAAACGCATTTTGAGAAAAGATTAAGCAAGGCTTTTACGCTTTGCTTTTTTCCACTCTTTCCACAAAACCGCTAAATCCACACGCAGAAAATAAATTCAAGTATTAATAAAATGAAGAAATATTGCAACCCACTCTAAGAGCGGGTTAGCAATAAATTGAAGGCAGTCAAGCCTAGTATTACAAGACTAGCGAACTAGGCTTGTAAAGCTGGGCTTTTTAGATTAGCTTAGATTACCACGCCGACAAGTCGGCTCGTAATGACGGATGACCCTCGTCTTATGGGCGTAGCGTGGTATCCACTAACTAAATTCGTCATTGCGAAGCCTGTTAAGGCTGAAGCAATCCCCTTAGTTTAAAGACTAGATTGCTTCAATGCTCCGCATTTTCGCAATGACGACTACCCTAAATCCCTACTGCTTAAGCTGTAAAAGCGTGTTAAGCATTTGGTCGCTCGTGCTTATGGTTTTTGAGTTGGCTTGATAGCCTCTTTGCACCACGATGAGCTGAGTGAGTGAGCGACTTAAATCCACATTACTCATTTCAAGCGCTGAGGTTTTCATCTCTCCGCGTCCGCCTGTTCCTGCTTCACCGACTACGATGTCGCCACTATTTCCCGTTACTTTGAAGAGGTTTCCGCCGATTTCTTCAAGTCCTGAGTTATTTGCCACACTCGCCATAGCGATTTGAGCCACGGAGAAAACTTTTCCATTTGTAAATTCGCCTAAAATGTGTCCTTTGTCATCGACACGGATAGCATCAGGCTTTAAATTCCCTGAAGCGTAGCCATCTGTGGCTTGGTTGGTGAGCGTTGAAGCAGAGCTTGAGCTTACAAGTCCGTCATTTCCACCGCTTGTTCCAAAGCTAAGTTTTATCTGCTGGTTAGGCATAGCACCGTTATTTGGGCTAAAGTTAAGCGTTTTGGGGTTATAACTCGCCAAAGAGCCGTCATTATTAAAACGCGCTGTTCCTACGACTATGTTAGCCGGTCCATCGCCTGTTGTGTTGATTTCGGCAGGTTCTGGCACACGGATTATCATTTGCCACTCGTTACCGCCGTCCTGGGTGGTGGTTTGCTTGACAAACTGCACTTCTAGGGTGTGCTTGTTACCAAGTGAGTCAAAAATTTCAAGTCCTGCTGAAAAGGCTGAAAGCTTAAGTTGTTCGCTTTCTTTTTTCATACTACCCACAGTTTGCACCCCGTCAAAGGCTTTAAAGATTTTCGTAAAGGCGTCATTTGTGCTGACCTTACCTTGTTTATCGGTGTAGGCTGTTACATTGAAATTTAGGTCGTGGTTCGTCCTATTAACGCCGTTGATACCTTGCGGTGGGGTTGTTGTTTTATTTGGGTTTGAAATGGAGTAATTTCCATTTTCTGTTATGGTTACAGTTACGCCCTCATTGACATCTTCCCCTGTCGTTTCAAAGCCACCTGAGCCATTATAATCAACCCCATATCTCGCGTCTCTTTGTAAAAGCTCTCTTAAGTCTTCAGTGGTTCTAAATTGTCTTACTTGAGTGTTTAAAAGTCCACCTTTCACCGCTAGGTTATAGTTATTTTCTGGGGTTCCGAGAGTATTTAAGTCCACTTGATTCCAAGTTTTCCCACCATCGGGGTTATACATAGGGGTGATTTGCACAGGATTTGAGCTATAGACATATTTATGTGCGGTTACGATTTGGACATGGTTTTGATTATTTTGGAAGTTACCCGCTATCCACTTGGAGTCCGTTCGAGCTTGGAGGGAGTTGAGTTGCATAGCATTCCAGTTAAAGTTGCCATTAGCTACTAGCACGGTTTGAAGCTCACCTGCTTGGTTTCCTGCGTTGATTTGCAAGTCGATGTTTTTCATATTATCGGTGGTGCCGTTTGAGTTGGTGTTGGTAAATGTTATGCCTGAGCCATCTTGCTTTTTAGTCGCTACCACGCCTGTGCCATCACGCCCGTCAGTTGGGTTGGTGAAGGTGTTGATATAATTTATCGCTTCATCGAGGCTTTTGATATTATCATTTGTGATTTGCACTCCATTTAGCGTGATGTCCATTTTTACAGGTTTATTTTGGTCGCCCCAGAATATGACATTTTGCTGTTGAGTTTTATTATTTGGGTCGAAGACATTTGAGTTGCCTTTGTCGGTTTCAAATTTCGCGTCTGTGTAGCTCACCCAAATGCCCTGTCCGTCTCTTAAATTTAGCCCTTGTCCGCTGCCGTTAAACAAAGCTCCAGCATCCACACCCTTTTCTGTTACTTCCATAGAATTTTTAGAAGTGGAGTAAAACTGAGTTGTGCCGACATCGTTTTCGTCTTTGGCTTCACCTGTTTTTTTATTCCACCCGTGAACGGAGTCAAGTCCGTAAATAGGACGGGCGGCGTTGCCGACATTAAGACCACTATTAAGATTCGCTTTTATCGCTACTTCGGTGGATTTTGCCGCTGGGATGTGCATACCTGGGTCGATGAAGATATTTTGCGGAGAGCGAGAGGTATCGATACTTTGGTCGTCCCAGTTGATGTTCCAGCCCTGCACGACTAGACCTGCGTTATTGACAAAATTCCCATACGCGTCAAGCTTGAAGTCCCCGCTTCTTGTGAGATAGCGAGTAAGTCCGCCGTCATCGCTCACCATAAAAAAGCCATCGCCGTTAATCGCGACATCGGTATTTTTATCTGTGGTTTGCACTGAGCCTTGAGAGTGAATTCTTGTTGTAGAATTTATGCTCGTGCCAAGTCCTATTTGCAGAGGATTTTGTCCGCCTAGATTTTCCGTAGGCACAGTGGCTATTTTAACCGTTTGAGAAAACATTGTGCCAAAATCCGCACGGGAGTATTTAAAACCTGTGGTATTAACATTGGAGATGTTATTACCCTCGACATCCATTGCTATCTGGTGGGCTTGCATACCGCTAACACCAGACCAAAGAGAACGCATCATAGTGAATCCTTTTTCATAAGATATTGCTTCAAAATTGCTAAAGCTAATCAAGCAAGAAGTGTTCCAAGTTTCACTAAGCACTTTTTAAAATCTTTTAAATATAATGCGAATTTTTAACGCATATAATAAGGTATAGTAAGATGAAAAAAGATTTAATCATCGTCGAGTCTCCTGCAAAGGCGAGAACGATAAGCAATTTTTTAGGCGATAAATTCGAAGTAATGGCGTCAAAAGGACACATTAGAGACCTACCCAAAACAAGCTTTGGCATCAAGATAGAAGAAGATAGCTTCGTGCCTGAGTATAGAATTTCAAAAGACCATAGTGCTTTAGTCAAAGAACTTAAAGCTAAGGCGGCAAAGGCGGGACAAATTTATCTTGCGACGGACGAGGATAGGGAGGGGGAGGCGATAGCGTATCACATCGCAAAAGCCATAGGTAAAGATGAAAACGCCCTGCCTCGCATAGTCTTTCACGAAATCACAAAAAGCGCCATAGAACACGCCCTAAAAAACCCTAGAAAGCTTGATATAAGCTCGGTCAATGCCCAGCAAACTAGGCGTTTGCTAGATAGAATCGTAGGCTATAAACTAAGCCCCCTTTTAGGACAAAAAATTCAAAGAGGCTTAAGTGCGGGTAGGGTGCAAAGTGCGGCGCTTAAAATCATCGTGGATAGAGAAAAGGAAATCCGTGCCTTTGTGCCGCTGGAGTATTTTAGTATCGATATGATTTTTAATAAGGACTTGGAGGCGGAGCTGGTCGAATTTGACAAAAAAAAGCTTGAAAAACTAAGCCTTACAAATAAAGACCGCGCCAAGCTCATCTTAGAAGAGTGCAAAAAGGCGGAATTTAGCGTGGAAAACATAGAAAGCAAGGAACGCAAAATCGCCCCGCCACCGCCCTTTATGACCTCTACGCTGCAGCAAAGCGCGAGTAATAGGCTAGGCTTCACCCCTAAAAAAACGATGATGATAGCGCAAAAGCTTTATGAGGGTGTGAAGACTCATCAAGGCACGATGGGCGTTATCACTTATATGAGAACGGATAGCCTAAATTTAGCTAAAGAGGCGGTAAAGGGTGCTAGGGAATTTATAAAAGAGCATTTTGGAAAAGAGTATCTACCAAGTAAAGAAAATATTTATGCGACTAAAAATAAGGGCGCACAAGAAGCTCACGAGGCTATCCGCCCTACGAATTTAAGCTTTACGCCCAAACTTGCCGCAAAATACCTTGAAAAAGATGAATTAAGGCTTTATACTCTCATTTACAACCGCTTTTTAGCCTGTCAAATGAACCCGGCGCTTTCGCAAAGTGAGGGCGTTTTTGTAAGGGGAGGGAGAGCTTTATTTAAAATCAGTGGGAGGAGAGTATTATTTGAGGGATTTTATAAGGTGTATGGGGATATGGATAAGGATAAAATTTTGCCTGAATTCAAAAAGGGGGAGAAATTAAAGGTGCAGAATTTAGAGCTAAATTCGCATTTTACCGAGCCACCTGCTAGATACTCGGAGGCTGGGCTTGTCAAAAAGCTAGAAAGCCTTGGCATAGGACGCCCCTCCACTTACGCGCCGACTATTTCTATCCTTACGAGTCGTGATTATGTGAAGATTGACAAAAAGCAGCTTGTCCCTAGTGAAGTTGCCTTTAGCGTAACGGAAGTGCTTGAAAAGAATTTTAGCGACATCGTGGATAGTCATTTTACTTCAAATTTAGAAAATACCCTTGATGAAATCGCCGAAAATAAAGCCGACTGGCAAGAGACTTTAAGGGAATTTTACTATCCTTTTATGCGGAAAATCGAGGAGGGCAAAAGCAAAATCAAAAGTCAAAAAACTTTCACAAAACTTGAGGAAAAATGCCCCGAGTGCGGAAGTGAGCTAGCCGTGCGTAAGGGAAGATATGGGGAATTTATCGCTTGTCTTGCCTTTCCAAAATGTCGCTACTCAAGGAATTTAAACAATGAAAATAAAAGTGAGAGTGAAAAGCAAACCAAAAAAACAAACGGCACAGGCATAATTTGCCCTAAATGTAAAAGTGGCGAGGTGGTGGAACGCTTTTCAAAACGGGGGAAATTTTACGGGTGTAATTGCTATCCTAAATGTGATTTTGTCTCAAACTACAAGCCAAGCGAGGAAAAGTGTGAGGAGTGTGGCGAAACTATGGTTATTAAAGAGCTTAAAAAAGGCACTTTTTTAGAATGCCCTAAATGTAAGGTTAAGAAGGAAATGTTATAAGGTCTGTTTGTGTGGATGGGCTGAGTGAAATTGAGGCGGATTTGGTTTTGAGCTTGGGCGGTAATTGTCGTGGTAATGTATAAAAGGAAGTTAAAATGCCAAGAGAAGCTTTACGCAGTAGCGTAGAACAACATAAAGCAAAAAATTTAAAATCAAAAAGTGATGATTTAAATTTGGATTTAGCGATGAAAAAAACTAAAAAATATTTAGAGGAGCGATTTTCTGGGGGGGGTAGCTAATTTTGTAGAAGGCAAGTATTATTTTGAAATCACTAAAAAGCTTGATTTGTCCTTTATGATAGAAAATATTAAAGCCTCTAAGCTTAGGGCTGAATTTGATACGAGTTTTATGGATAGAGCGATTTATCCTGATGGGGGAATTTTATTTTTAAAGAAAAAAGATGAGCCAAATTTTGCTAAGGTGCTTCTCATCACAGAAGCCAAAAGGCAAGGCACAAATGACGAAAGAGCAAAAGAGGGCAGGAAAAAACAAGCCACAGGCAACGCTATAGAAAGATTAGGCAAAAATCTCACAGGCATTAAAGCTATGCTTAATCACGAAAAAATAACACCTTTTGTGTGTTTTGGCTGGGGTTGCGATTTTGCTCCCAGCGAAAAAACGGTGTTAGCAAAACTCAATGTCCTTAACGAATTTTACTATCTTAATAAAACTTACATTTTCAAAACGGACGGCAATAGTAATTTTAATTATTTTTCTCCGGTGAGTATGTATTTTAGAGAAGAAAAATGGAAAGCGGATGAAATGTTTCACATCTGTAAAGAAATAGCCGAAACGGCTTTGAGATATTATATATTTTAGGAGAATTAATTATGCAAGAAAATCCCGCTTTTTTAAAAGAGCAAATTATCACTTATTTGGGTAATAAAAGAGCCTTGCTAGGCTTTTTAAAACAAGGCTTTGACTATGCAAAAAAAGAGCTTAAAAAAGAAAAACTCAGCTTTTTAGATATGTTTAGCGGCTCAGGGATAGTAAGCCGCTTTGCTAAGGCGCATAGTGATTTTATCATTGCAAATGATTTGGAGCTTTACAGCAAAATTATTAATTCTTGTTACTTGGCAAATTTAAGCAAAGATGAACTTGAAAATTTAGCCCTTTTACACCAAAAGCTTTTAAACGCGCCCTTAAAAAAAGGCTTCATCACTGAGCTTTACGCGCCTAAAGATGAAAATGCTATCCAAAAAGATGAACGCGTTTTTTACACTAAAGAAAATGCCCTTTATTTAGACAGCTTAAGACAAGCCATAGATAAGCAAATTCCAAAGCACCTGCGCCAGTTTTTCTTAGCTCCTTTGCTTTATGAAGCTAGCGTTCATGCAAATACAAGTGGCGTTTTTAAGGGCTTTTATAAGGATAAAAACGGGGTGGGGAAATTTGGCGGAGTGGGAGAAAATGCTCTTTCACGCATTAGGGGGAAGATGTGTTTAAAAATGCCTGTTTTTTCGAATTTTCACTGCGAATTTGAGGTTTTGCAAAAGGACGCAAATCTTTTAAGCGAAGAGCTTGAAAGGCTTGATTTAGCTTATTTTGACCCGCCTTATAATCAGCACCCTTACGGCTCAAACTATTTTATGCTAAATCTCTTGGCTACTTATGAAAAGCCTACTGAAATTTCTAAGGTAAGTGGCATACCAAAGCAGTGGAATAGAAGCGTGTATAATAAGGCAAAAGAAGCAGAGGACGCACTTTTTGAGCTTATGGCTAAAACGCGTGCGAAAATTCTTTTACTCTCTTATAATTGTGAAGGTTTTGTGAAAAAAGAAAATTTTATTAAAAGGCTTGAAAAGCTTGGAAAATGCTTTATTTTAGAGCAAAATTACAATGCTTTTAGAGCTAGTCGCAATCTTAAAAATCGTCCCATACATATTAAAGAACAGCTTTATATCGTTAAAAAAGCTTAGGTTGATTTTTCAAGCACCCATAAATATTCAAATACACCATTTTTCTGCACTTTAGCATTACTTTTAAATCGCCTATAAGGAATTTCATAAAAACTTACTTTACCAAAGGATTCTAAAAGCTTGAAAATAGAATCTTTTTGCATAATTCCATCACTATTGTAACTTAACACTAAGTTTTTATAGCAAGGTAATTTTGCAATATTTTCTAGCTGTATTAAAGCAGTTTTTGCGTTACAAAATAGGCTTTTTTGCTTCCCCCACTCACGCATTCCAGCCACACCTTTAATACTAGGATTATCATATCTTGCAAGGGTTTCTAGTAAATGATAATTTGGGGCGTATTGTCTTTGATTATAAGGCGGGTCAAGATAAAGTATATCAATAGACTTTTTAAAACCTTGCAAAATCTTTACGCTATCCCCGCAAAAGCACTCCCCGCTTATGCCCTGCGAAAACTCAATAGCCTTTAACATAAAAGGCTTTAAAGCTCTTTTATCCCAACTCTTACAAAATGCTGCATACACACCTGCCACATTTGCAAATAAAGACACAGATTCTAAAAGCGTGGCAAGGAGGATAAAATACTCACTCTCGTTGATATGATTTTCATTTTTCCATTGCTCTATTTGCAAACGCATCGCATCTATTTTTTGTGCATTTTCTTGTGTGAAATACATTCTTGCATTTGTCGGGTTGGGTGCATAATGTGTGCCAATAAAGCCTTGCACACCACGCAAAGAATTTAAAAAATTTAGCACCTTTTCATAAGGAGTGTTAAAAAAAGTGGGGTTTTGCAAGGATTGTTTTTCTAGTAAAAGCTTTTCAAAAGTTGGAATCCCATACTCCAAATATGCTTTTTGCAAACAATAAGAAAAATACAGCATATCACTACTATATACTTTAAAGCCTTTATGCCTAAAGAATTTCCCCACACTTACACTGCCGCTAAAAACATCAAAAAAGCTTTGGTTTTCTGCCTTAATAAGCCTAAGTTTTTGTAAAAAGTCATAAATGATGGGGGCTAATTTTTCTTTATTGCCAATAAAACGCATTATCCGCCTTGTAATTTGTAATGAATACTTCTTGCGTGTGTTGTTTATCCCTATATTTTGCTTGATAATTTGCATTTGTATAGTGTGCTTGTATGGTGTGAATATAAAAATTATACTTTTCTAGCCATTGTTTTAAAAGCTTATTTTCTTGTCCTTTGTGGGTAAGGACATTTGAAAGTCCAAAGAGAATGCCTTTAGAATCTAGTTTGCTAAGATAGTTTAAAAGCCATTTTTCTAGGCTTTCATTCCAGCCACTAAAACCCCTTTTACCATCATTATAAGTGCCCTGCGTGATAAGATAGGGTGGGTCGCAATACACAAACAATTCTTTATCTTGCATAGAATCTAAAGTGCTAAAAATTTCACTAAAATCAAGGCTAGAAAATGTGATACTGATTTGTTGTAGGGATTGTATAAAATCAATGAGATTGATTTTCATTTGTGGGTTAAAACTTGAGCGATTTCTGCCAAAAGGGGTATTAAAATGATGTGCGTTATTAAAGCGTATTTGATGATTAAAACTAAAAGCAAGAAGTGCAAGTAATTTTAAAGGATGTTTATACGCATTATAATCCTGTCTTAAAAGTTTATAACCCTCTGCATTTTCTTTGCTTAAAGCATAAAAATGTATGATTTGCTCTATTTCTTGCAGTGTTTTCTCTAAAGGATTTTGTTGCAAAAATCTTAAAAGAGCGATAAGATAACTTAAATTATCATTTGCCAAAATTCGCTTGGCATTGACATTGATTGCTACATTACAACCTCCACAAAATACATCTATAAAAGTATCAATTCTTTTAGGAAATAAGGGTAGGATTTGGGGTAATATTTTGTATTTTCCGCCAATGTAATTGAGCGGTGATTTGATATAGCTTGGTTTTGAGTGTATTATTTTTGTCATTGTGGTTTCCAAAATGCGAGTAAATTTTCTAAGCTTTGTATAAAAATTTTTGGTGCTTTAATCCCTAAAATCATCTTGCCTTTTTCGTTAAGTAAAAAGCCTACTTCAATATCTATAATTTCCTCACATAAAGAGCCATAAAGCACAAGAGTGCGGATAATTTTATAATTTTTATAATATTTTGAGATATACTCTGTCTCTATGCAATCATAATTGTTTAATTCTTTGATTCCTTGTTGCTTGTTGATATATTTTTTACCCTCAATATTGATAATTTCAAGGTTTTTAGGGTCAAGTAAAATCAAATCAGGAATAAAAAGCCTTGCCTTTTTATTGCCTTGCTTATAAGATTGCTTATCCTCATATTTTTGTAACGCTATGTAATTACCATCTGCTGTTAAAAAATAGCTTTTTTCACATCCTGCGTGATTTTCAAAAATTCCATAAGCACTGCTAAAATGCTCCACAACAAGATGGATAAAAATTGTCGCAAGTTTCTCGCCTTGTGTTTCATAATGCCAATATGTTTGTGGTAATTTTGCTTTTGGAATTGTAAGTCCATCTAAGTCAATATGTAGCATATTTGCTATTTGTATAAATTTATTATTTTTGCCAAGATGTTTTTGTTCTAAGCCGTGATGTGTGATAGTAAGATTCTCTTTAAACCCCAGCTTTCGTAACGCTGCACAAATACCACTTACCGCCCCAATATTTGGGTCGTGAGATAGGGTATTTGCTTTAAAAAGTCTTGCACTTATAAAGATTATATCTTTAACTTTGTGGATGTTGAGTGGAGTATTATTTTTTGGTGGTTTTCTCATTGAATTTTTATAGGCTACCAATTCTTCAATATTTTCAAAAGGTTTTAAAATCTCATTATTTTCTCTAAAATCCTTTCCCATAATCTCCACACCCAAAGTGCGTAAAATCCTTGTGCCAAAAATTGAAGTTTGTGTGGGGCTTTTGAGTTCGGTTTTAAGATTGTAAAACATAATTTTTGTTGTCTGTGGATAAAAATTGTTAAGATAGACAAATTTAGTAATGCGTTGATATACGCCTGTATTGCGGCTTTCACTATCGTTTGTCTTTGTCTCTTCAATCGCATAAAGTGGAATATCTTTAGGAGTAGGCTCATTCTCTTGAAAAAATATAAGATAATCTACAAAACTACTCGTCCCACTCACAATTTTGACATAGATTTTTTCAATCGCCTTGCACGACACGCCTAGAATCTCATAGCTAAAAGTAAAGCAATTTTCTTTAACAATGGGTAAAATTTTAAGAGTATCCACAAAACTTTTTATCCTGTAAAAATCTTGTGATTATAGTGTGTAAAACCTCTTGTTTTGGTCGCTCTTCTGTGAGGATATAAAGATTCAAATCTTTCCTTTTCTCTTTTTATGAAATTATAACATAGCAATAAAAGCTTTGTTTAATGTGGCTTTGAAGGCAGATTTATCATTATAAGTTTAGAATTTTCTTAATACTTTTTAAATCAATTTTTATTTTAAAATAATATAATCGAAATCTCAAAATTAAGGAAAAAAATGGAACTTAAGGTAGGAATTTTAGGTGCTAGTGGCTATGTGGGTAATGAGCTTGTGAAAATTCTCTCAAAACACCCCAAAACAAAGCTTACTTACATAGGCTCAAAAAATAATGTAGGACAAAGTTACAACGCCCTTTATCCGCACTCAAATTTAAGTCTTCAATTTGCTAGCGAGGATTTAAGTAAAATTCAGCTTGATGTGCTTTTTATGGCGACTCCGCACGAATTTAGTGCGAGTTTTATTAATGATGCTTTATTAAAGCGTATGAAAATTATCGATTTGAGTGCGGATTTTCGCTTGAAAAATTTGCGAAATTATGAGCTTTATTATCATTTTACTCACCCTAATGAAAAGCTTGTCAAAGAGGCTGTTTATGGGCTTAGTGAGCTTTATTGTGAGGAGATAAAAAAGGCGCGTTTAGTGGCAAATGCGGGCTGTTATACGACTTGCTCTATCCTTAGTCTTTATCCTGTGGTGAAGGAAAAAGTGATTGATTTAAGCTCCATTATCATCGACGCAAAAAGCGGAGTAAGTGGGGCTGGACGCGGAGCTAAGATAGAGAATTTATTTTGTGAAGTTAATGAAAATTTCAAAGCCTACGCCATAGCTTCGCACCGTCATACACCAGAGATTGAGGAGCAATTAAGCCTTGCAGCAAATGAGGAACTAAAAATTCAATTCACCCCTCATCTTGTGCCTATGCAAAGGGGGATTTTAGCAAGTATTTATGCGAATTTAGCCTGTGATTTAGATGAAGTGGAGTTAAGAAAAATTTATGAAAAATACTATAAAGATAAGCTTTTCATTCGCCTTTTGCCTGAAAAAACTTATCCGCAAACGCATTTTGTAAGCCATAGTAATTTTATGGATCTTAATTTTTGCATAGATAAACGCACAAAAAGACTTATCATCATCGGTGCTTTGGATAATTTAGTCAAAGGTGCGGCTGGACAAGCGGTGCAAAATATGAATTTAATGTTTGATTTTGATGAAAATTTAGGATTTTAGGAGGATTTATGAAAATTAGGGCAATGCAAGAGAGTGATTATGAAAAAGTGTATGCTTTGTGGTGTGAAATTAAGGGCTTTGGTCTAAGAAGTATTGATGATAGTTTTGAAAATATCAGTGCTTTTTTGAGGCGTAATCCCGGTTTGAGTGCTGTGGCAGAACTTGATGGCGAAATAGTAGGGAGCATACTTTGCGGACACGATGGACGCACGGGCGGCTTTTACCATGTATGTGTGCATAAAAATCATAGAAAAAAGGGCATAGCACACGAGATGACAAAATTTTGCCTAGAGGCGCTTAAAAAAGAAAAGATTAATAAAATTGCCCTCATTGCTTTTAAAAGCAATGATTTGGGTAATGAGTTTTGGAGGCATTATGGCTTTACTTTGCGAGAAGATGCAAATTATTATGATTTATCCCTAAATGATAATAACAAAACGAATTTTAACCATTAGGAAAAATAATGCAAAAATACTTAGAAAAAGCGCAAACCCTCATCGAAGCTTTGCCCTACATACGCAAATTTAACTCTAAAATCATACTGATAAAATACGGCGGCTCTGCTATGGAAAATGACGAGCTAAAGCACTGCGTTATGCAAGACATCGCCCTTTTAAAACTTGTAGGCTTAAAGCCCGTCATAGTTCATGGCGGAGGCAAGGATATTTCAAAACTCTGTGAAAATTTAGGCATTAAAAGCGAATTTAAAAATGGGCTAAGGATTAGCGATAAAGAAACAACAAAAGTAGCTGAAATGGCACTCTTGCAAATCAATAAAAATCTTGTGCAAAATTTAGAGTGTTTAGGCGTGAAAGCTATAGGAATTTGTGGTAAGGACGGGGGGCTTTTGCAGTGTGAGAAAAAAGACGAGGATTTAGGCTTTGTGGGTGCAATTTCTAGTGTTAAGGTGGGAATTTTAAATGAGCTTTTAGAAAAGGACTTTTTACCTGTTATCGCTCCTGTGGGAATGGATGAGAGCTTTAACACTTATAATATTAACGCCGATGACGCCGCTTGTGAATTAGCCAAGGCTTTAAAAGCAGAAAAGCTCGTTTTTTTAAGTGATATTGCAGGGCTTTATAGGGATTTTGACGATAAAAATTCGCTCATTTCAAAAATTACTATAAATGAGGCAAAAACCTTGCTTTCTTCTTTGCAAGGAGGTATGCTAGTCAAGCTTAAATCCTGCATTGACGCTTGTGAAAATGGCGTGAAAAAAGTGCATATTTTAGATGGACGCGTGAAGCATTGTTTATTGCTTGAATTTTTTACCGATGAGGGTATAGGGACTTTGGTGGTGTAAATGTTACTTGAGGTTTATAATAAATTTGGACTGACTTTGACAAGGGGTAATGGCGTTTATCTTTATGATGATAAAAATAGGGAATTTTTAGACTTTTCAAGCGGTATAGGTGTGTGTGCCTTAGGATACAATCACGCACATTTTAACGAAGCTTTAAAAAAGCAAATTGATAAAATTTTACATACAAGTAATCTTTATTTTAACGAACAAGTTTTAAAAGCTACCAAAAATTTAACCAAAGCTTCAAAACTTTCTCGCGTTTTTTTCACAAATTCAGGCGCGGAAAGCATAGAAGGGGCGATGAAAGTGGCACGCAAATACGCTTTTAACAAGGGTATTAAAAACAGCTCTTTCATCGCTTTTAAAAATTCTTTTCACGGACGTACTTTGGGAGCTTTGTCTTTAACGGCAAATGAAAAGTATCGAAAGCCTTTTAAGCCCTTGATTAACGGAGTAAAATTTGTCTCGTTTAACGACCTAGAAAGTGTAGAAAAGCTTGTCAATGAAAAAACCTGTGCCATAGTGCTTGAGAGTGTGCAAGGTGAGGGAGGGATAAATCCTGCCTCAAAAGAGTTTTATCAAGGCTTAAGAAGGCTTTGTGATGAAAGAGATATTTTGCTTATCGCTGATGAAATTCAGTGCGGAATGGGGCGTAGTGGGAAGTATTTTGCTTATGAGCATAGTGAGATTTTACCTGATGTTTTGACAAGTGCTAAAGCTCTTGGAAATGGTGTGAGCGTGGGGGCATTTGCATTAAGCGAAAAGGTGGCAAAAAACTCACTTGTGGCAGGAGACCACGGAAGCACTTATGGGGGAAATCCTTTTGCCTGTGCGGCGGTAAATGCGGTGTTTGAAATTTACGCAAAAGAAAAGATACTTAGCAGAGTTTTAAAGCTAACGCCTCATTTGGAAAAAGTGCTAGATGAGGTGGCAGGAGAATTTGACTTTTGCGGGGAAAGAAAAGGGCTTGGCTTTATGCAAGGACTTCGTTTAAATCCTAAAGTAAAAGTGGGCGATGTGCTTAAAAAATGCCGTGAAAATCGTCTTTTGCTTTTAAGCTGCGGCAAAAATGACTTAAGATTTTTACCACCTTTAATCACAGAAAAAACGCACATTGACACTATGGGTGAGATTTTGAGGAAAGTTTTGAAAAGTTTTTAGAATTATTTAAATATTTAAAGAAAATAAAACAAATAAATAACCAGAAAATTATCATATACTTTATTGCAAATTGATTTAAAAAATTTAGAGTATAATCAACGATAATTAAAGGAGTAAAAATGGGAAATGCAAGAGGATTTTTAGATTTTAAAAGGGTGAGTAATAAAAAAGCGCCTCCGCTTGAGCGTGTGAAAAATTTCAAAGAATTTATAAAGCCTTTAGATAAAAAAGAGCGTGAAATTCAAGGTGGGAGGTGTATGGATTGTGGTGTGGCGTTTTGTCATACGGGAAAAATTAGCGAGGGTAAGGACATAGGCTGTCCGCTAAATAATCTCATCCCCGAGTGGAATGACCTGCTTTATCGCTCTTTATGGGAAGAAGCCTTTAAGCGCCTAGATTTGACTAATCCTTTCCCCGAATTTACAGGGCGAGTGTGTCCTGCTCCGTGTGAAGACTCTTGCGTGTGTGCGATAAATGGCGAGAGTGTCAGCATAAAAGATAATGAGTTGGCTATCATAGAAAATGCCTTTAAAGAGGGCTTAGTAACCCCCCAAAAGCCTCAAAAATATAGTGGCAAAAAAATAGCCATCATAGGAAGCGGACCTGCGGGACTTGCCTGTGCGTATTCTTTAAATTTGCTAGGCTATAAGGTAAGCGTTTTTGAGCGGAGTGATAAAGCCGGGGGACTTTTGATGTATGGCATCCCTGATATGAAGCTAGAAAAAAACATAGTGCAAAGACGCATAGACTTATTAGAAAAAAGTGGCGTGGAATTTAAACTAAATCAAAACATCGATAGCAAAGAAAAAGCAAACAAACTTTTAAAAGAATTTGACGCCCTAATCCTTTGCACAGGTGCGAGTGAGCCAAATGCCCTAAACATCAAGGGCAAGGATTTAAAGGGCGTGGAATTTGCTATGGACTTTCTTAGTGAAAATACCAAAACTCTACTTAAAAATGGAAAAGCTGCCACCACCGCTAAAGATAAAAATGTGCTTGTGATAGGAAGTGGGGATACGAGTGTCGATTGTATCGCGGTGGCTTTAAGGCAGGGGGCTAAAAGCATTACGCGTTTTGAAAGAAGTCCTAAAAAATCGCCCGTGCGTGAAACAAATAATCCTTGGCCTTTAAAAGCGGATGTTTTTAGCACAGATTACGGCTTAGAAGAGGCTAAGGCAGTGTATGGTAAAGATGTGCGCGAATATCAAAAGCTCACTAAGGAATTTGTAGGCAAAGAAAAAATCGAGGGCGTTTTAGCCTGTGATTTAAAACGCGAAAAGGGCAAAAATGTCGAAGTCAAGGGCAGCGAGAAGCTTTATAAGGCGGATTTAGTGCTTTTGGCTATGGGCTTTAGTGGGAGTGAGAAAGCTATCAGTGCAAATTTTGGCGTGAAATTTGATGAAAAAAATAATGTCGCCACAAAAAATTTCAAAACTACGCACGAAAAAATCTTTTCTTGCGGAGACGCTAGAATGGGTCAAAGCCTAGTCGTATGGGCGATAAAAGATGGGCTTTTATGTGCTTTGAGTGTGCATAAAGAACTTAGTGGCGAGTAAGCGTGGGTCCCTCCACGCTAAATTTTATCGTATCAAATTCCCCATTTTCCCCTATGATAAAAAGCTCATATTCGCCCAAACTCAAATTTAAACTTAACTCCATTTTCTCCCCCTCATAAAGCAAAGTCTTATTTAAATACCAAAAAAGCTTTTGCTGATTTAAATTCGCTACTTTGATAATCAAGGGCTTCTTTCCATCAAAATCCCTTGCTAAAATCAATTTTAAATTGGATTTAGGATATAAAATTTTGAGATTTTTATCCCCTTTAAAAGTGATATTTTCTTTCTCTAAAAAACTCCTCGCAAAAGTTGGTAATTCAAATTTCACCACAGTCTTAGCCTTAGTAAAATTTTCATCTAAGGAATCAAGCTTTTTACCCTCAAATTCAAAGCTTTTCTTTAAAAAAGGCGAGGTTTTTAAAACCTTTACCTCCACAGGATAAAGCCCTAAAGTATAAGCCCCGCCCAAACTTTCATCATAGCGGTATTTGCTCGGTGTATCAAGCTTTATCTGCCTTAAACCTTTATTTTCAAAAGCCAAATTTGTAGAATCAAGCAAACCAAAAAGCTCGAAAAGCAACTCCCCCGCCACGCTCACGCCGTATAAATTTGCATTTTCTTCGCCACTAAAATTCCCCACCCAAACTCCAAGCGTGTATTTAGGCGTTACGCCCATAGCCCAAGCGTCCTTTCTGCCATAGCTTGTGCCTGTTTTCCAAGAGATGACTTTATCTGCGTTAAAACGCTCCAAACCAAGCCTTTGCACATCTTTAAGAGCCTCCAAAGTCAAAGAAGCACTCCCACTTGAAAACATCTTTTTCACTCCACTTAAGCTTTCATCTCTTAAAAAAGATAAATTTGCCAAAACGCCGTAATTTCCCAAACCCAAATAAAGCTTAGTCATCTCTTCAAGACTAAATTCTTTCGTCCCCAAAATTAAAGAAAGTCCATATTGTTTATAATTTTCTTCCTTAAAGTCCAAAAATTCCCTAAGCTTGTAAAAAAATTTTTCATAGCCATACTCTTGCAAAAGTGCGACAAAAGGGACATTTAAAGATTTTTGCAAGGCTTCATCTAAGGGGATTAAGCCATAGTATTTTTGGTTTGCATTTTTAGGACTAAAATTTGAAAAATAAGTCGGCACATCAAGCACCAAAGATTTCGCTCCTACAAGCCCCTCATCTATGCTTAAAGCGTATAAAAAGGGCTTTAAAATAGACCCTACGCTTCTTTTTGCCGCCGCACCATTTATCTGCCCTAAATCTTTCATATCGTAAAAATCTTGCGAACCCACATAAGCTAGAGTTTTGTAGCTTTTTGTATCGGCTAAAATGATGGCTAAATTACGAATACCTTGTTGTTTTAATTTTTTAGAAAATTGTGCGGCTTTTTCTTCGAATTTGAGCTGCAAATTTTTATCAATGCTTGAAATTTGCACCTTATTTTCATCATTAAGCATTCTTAATGCAAGATGAGGAGCGATATTTTTACGCGCTTTAAATTTTGGCAAAGGCTCTTTTAAAGAAAGCTCGTAAAGCTCTTTTGAAAAAGCATTTTTCTCATAAAGTTTTTTTAAAAGGGCATTTCTTTTTTGCAGAAGCAAAGGCTTATTTTTTTCTAAATTAATGAGTCCGGGCTGATTTGGCAAGATAGCTAGTAAAGCACTTTGCGCCCAAGTTAAATGCTCTTTTTGCGTGTCAAAATAAAATAAAAGCGCCGCTTCATAGCCTACTAAATTCCCCCCATAAGGTGCATTACTTAAATAAAGCTTTAAAATATCTTCTTTGCTTAAGGCATTTTCTAAAGCAAAGCTTTGAATCATTTCTTTAAATTTATTAAAATAAGTCCTTTCATTTTGCCCCCAAAGCTTGATAGTTTGCATTGTTAGTGTGCTAGCTCCACTTCTTTTAGCTTTGAATAAATTATCCCTAAAAGCTCTTAAAAGGGCTGAAAAATCTACTCCATTATGCGTATAAAAATCCTTATCTTCATACGCCAAAACTGCGGTTTTTAACCTTTGAGGAACAGCATTTGTTTTGATATGAAATTGCTCTTTTTCGTTTAAAAAAACGCTCAAAAGCTCTTCATTTTTATCATATAAAACCTTACTATAACGCTTTTCAAAATCACTCAAAAGCCTCTTTTCATCAAAACTAAAATAAAAATAATTCACAAAAGCAAGACAAATAGCCAAAAAACAGAGCAAAAGTCTCATCTTGTTACGATGACTTTTTTGCTCTCGCCTAAAGCCCTAAATGCCTCATCATACATCGCTTCTACATAAGCTCCGCTTAGGCTAAAAGTCCCAGCATTCACGGCATTTAATTTAATAAAAAAGTCCATTTGCGCGTCTTCTTGATGAAAAAACCACATAATTTTATCGTCCCTAATGTCAATAAAATTAAGCGGACTATTTTTAACAAAAGAAGGCGTATTTTTATCCAAAATATTTTCAGCGACTTCCCAGCCACTTGGTAAAATTTGCGTTAAAGCTAAATTTTCGATAGATTTATGTCCAAAAACGCTAATTTTCATCCAAAAACTTTGCGGCGCTTTTAAAAGGCTTTCATTTATCAAATTTCCATTTTCATCATAAAATTCACGCTTGATAGTGAGATTTTGACTAAAAGGCTCACTATTTAGTTCTTTTTTCACACCCTCCACACCAAAAATTCCAAACATATCTTCTTTCGCCTCTATAATAGCCTTACCCTCTTTAAAGCTAAAAATTTGCATTTTATTTTGATTAAGCTCTATTTTTTCGTCATTTAGCTCAAGTCTAGCATTCATAGGGCTTAAATTTTCATCTAAATTGAAACTTTTTGCCAAAGCAAACAAAGCATAAGCACTTGTTTGCGTAGAAAGATATTGATTCGAGCTTAAAGCCTCACTTAAATTTTTTACCAAATTTTCATTTTTCACGCCATAAATTTGCTTATAAGCGTTTGCGATAATGGCTTCTTCTCTAAGCGTTGAGCCGTAGGTTAAATGATAATTTGTCGCATTTGGCTTAGTCGCACTAGCACTAGCAATCTTACCCGCGATGTCCTCTAAGCCAGAGATTTTATAAGCTGCAGCTAACTGCCATTTAGCTTCATTACTCAAATTCTCTAAATTTTCATAAAGCAAATTCATCGCTGTGATATTTGGCTCTTTTGCTAAAGCTAAAAGATAAAGCATATTTGCTTTAATGTCTGCATTGTTTTTTGTATCTTGGACGAAATTTTGCGTAAATTTAAGCCATTTTTTTAACATTCCGCTTGGCACATAATAGCCTTGCTCTTTTGCCAAAAGTAAAAACAACCCAGCATAATAGCTCCCCCAAGCACTGCTCGTTTTCCCACCACTCCAGTAGGCAAAACCGCCATCACTTGTTTGAAAGCTTGCTAATTTTTCTATGGCTTTGTTGATATGATTAACCGCTTTTTGTTCGTCAAATTCCACACCAAATTTATCTAAGAAAAGTTGAGGTAAAGCCGAAGAAATCGTCTGCTCCACACAGCCATAAGGATAGCTTAATAAATACTTCACACGCTTATCAAGCTCTAAAATAGGCTTAGAAGAAAGTTTTAAAACTCCTTTTGCCGTGCCTTTTAAATACGCATCACTAAGGCGAAATTCCCTTTTTTCTCCCGCCTTTAAAACAAAACTTTCGCTCTCATAGGTGTAAGGATTATGCGGCTTAATGTCTATCTCTACGCTATTATGACTAATAAAATCTTTCGCCTTAAGCTCAAATTCCAAACGCTCCACGCCCGTGCCATTTGTCTTAGCTTTAAATTCTAGCATTTGCTCATTTTTATTTGCTAAATCAATCCTTAAGCTTTCTTGCTCAAATTCTACCAGCCCTTTTGCACTCTTAACGCTCAAAACCGCCTCTTTAATTGTATCTTTCGTTTTGAAAATCTGCGTCAAAAGACTAAATTCATCATTTGTTTTTAAACTTCTCGGCAGAGTTTCAAGCATCACTAAAGGCGCACTTACTTTAATATTTTTCTCCACACTCGCGTAAGAGTTTTGCTTATGCGCAATTAGCATTAATCTTAAAGAGCCAACATAATTTGGCATTTTAAATTTAAGCCTAGCAAAACCCAAATCATCACTTTTTGCAGGAGCATTAAATAACACCACAGGCTTAAAACGCTCCGCATTTTCATCTTTTACCTTAAAATTTGCTCCCCCACTACTTAAAGCATCGCCGCCCGTAGCCTTAGAGATAATTTGACTATAAGTATCAAAACTTAAAAGTTTCAAGCCTGTTTTAGCGTAAAAGTATCCATAAATATCAGGCGTTTTAAAAGCACTAATATCCAAAAGTCCCTCATCAACCAAAGCAAGAGTGTAGAAAAATGACTCTTTATTTTTACTTTGAATTTGCACCTCAAATTCTTCATTTGGCAAAAGCGTTTCAGGGGCTTTTAGCTCAAGCTCTAAATGCGCTTTAGGATTTTGCACTCTCAAAGGCAAGACACCAAAAAGCCTCAAAGCTCTATCATTTTCCGTCAAATGATAATCTTGAAACAAACTCACGCTCATATAAACATTAGGCGCGTAAGATTCTTTCATCTCAAATTCTACGCTCGTGCTTTTATCTTTAGTATCGATGATGAAACGCTTTAAAATTTTTGCATTATCACTTAAAGTGATTAAAGCCTTAGCTCCCGCCACACTTTCAAATTCAACCCTAGCTTTTTCCCCTATCTTATAATCTTGCTTATCACTTTTAATCTTTAAAGAATTTAGCACATCAGCCTTACTTGGCTCACCAAAAGAGCCTACATAAAAGCTTTGCATAGCACTCACTCCACTTTCTTCATCGCTAAGTTCTATTATCATCTCGCCAAAATGCCCCTTAGTGTCAAAGCTAAATTTCACAGGCTCATTTTTTGAAACCACACTCCCACTTTCGATAAGCTCGGTATGGCTATCTTGCTTAATGGAGCGTAAAAACTCCTCATAATCGTCATAATCCCACCACCAAGAATAGCTATTTTTATAAATTTTATAATGCAGTTTTTTCCCCTCCACCAAATTCTGTGTCAAATCACCCACAATAGCTTCAAATTCTACCTTTGCACCCTCTAAAATATGATTATTTTCTAGGTTCTTAAGCCCGACAAAATAATCATATTTGTTATAAGAAAGCTCTTTAACGCTCTTAACACCTCTTCCCCCGCCCTCAAAAACCTCGCTGATAAGATTAATCCTAAAATTCTGCCCCTTAGAATTTAAAATTTTACTTGGGATTTTAACCCTCTCACTTATCATCCCCTCACTATCTAAAACGCCTTTGGTGCGAAGCTCATCTTTTAAATTGAGTAAAGAAAAATTTCTAAAAGAAAAACTTGGGTATTTTGCATTTTCATAAGGCTTAGGAGTAAAATAAAGCTTATTTTCATACGCTAAATTTGAAGCTTTCGCGCCGAAAAGATAGTGCGAAGTTACCGTATAATTTATATCCTCGCTTACATTTTCATCAGCCATAATTTCAACTTTTATGCGATTTGGCACGACATTTTGCACTAAAATATCTTTAAAAAATTCCCTCCCAGCTATGTTAAATTCTGCCCTATACATTCCACTTGGAGCAGTTTTTTCAAGCTTTAATTTCTCATAAAACATATCATTTGCACTATGCAAAGTTTTTTCTAAAATTTTTTGCCCTTTTGGATTGTAAAAGCTTAAATTTACAGGGTGAGTAATGCTTCCCTTATCATTTCTTGCAACAAGGCTAAGATGAATGGTATCTCCCGGTCTATAAACACCTCTTTCCGTGTAAATAAAAGCCTTAATCGCATCTTTTTCTTGCAAACCTGCCACATCATAACCATCAGTTGAAAGAGGATTGCTAAGCTTTAAAACACTCATTTGTGTGCTATCGTAAGCTAAAATGTATAAAAGCTCCTCGCGTTTGACATTTTCAAAACTAGCGTCCCCATTTTCATTTGTTAGGGCGGTTTTGATGGTTTGGTTGCGTTTGTCGATAAGCTCGATTTTTACATTTTTCAAAGCCTTATTTTGACTAAAATCTCTCGCGTGAATGACCAGACTTTCATTTAAAAGCTGTGCGTTTAGGGCGATGTTAGAAAAAATGATATTTTTAGCGATATCAAGACGATTTTCGATTTTATATCTTTGCTCTTTTTCTTCAAATTCATAGTCATACTTCAAAGGTTTTACATTTATCACAAAAATCCCGCTAAAATCTTTAAGTTTAGCCAAATTTATCTTCGTTTGCACCCAAGCATTTTTTTGACTTTCAACCGCCAATTTTTCTTTTAAAACACTCTTTGAAACATAACCAAAACCTCCACCAGCATTATAAACATCACGGCTGCTATCCGTCTTATAACCCAAAAGCTCTTTAAATCTTAAATACTGGCTTATATTATTCGTAAAAACTTGATAAACCTCAACTTGCACTTCTTTTAAATTACGGCTCTTAAGATAAATTGTCTTATTCGCTCCACTTTCTAAAAAAACGCCCTCGCTCGCAAAACTTAAACTCGGCTCTAAATCCTTAAAACTAAATTCCACTCTTTCTCCGCTATTTACCAAACCTTGCTTCGATTTAAGTCCTTGCATTAGGGTTAAAGCATAAGTTTCGTTCGGTTTGAAATTCGCAGAGATTTTAAGCTCTTTTCCTACGCTATAAATTTTTGCATCGATAGTGGGGGTAATGCTAACAAAATCCTTAAAATTTTGCCTTTCATCTAAGTCTTGACTGAAACGCAAACTTAGCATATTGTCCCTGCTAAAAGCACCTAAAAAAACAAAATCTTCATTTTGAAGCTTCACAGGACTTTGAAATTTAAGCTCCAAAGGCTTTTCTAAACCCTCGCTTAATGCTAATCGCACTTCTTTAGGCTTGACACCTTTTTCAAATTCCTCACTTTGCAAAAGATAAAAACGCCCTAGCGTATCTTTCAAAGAAAAGCTTAAATTTTCGTTATCTAAACTAAGCTTTAAATGATTCTTTAAAAAAGCTTCATCATAAAATACACCCTTACTAAGCTCTATGTTAAAACGCACCTTGTCCTTACCAAGCTCCTCAAAATTTGCATTCACAGCCCTTAAATTCGCGTAAGAAGTTTTAAAATTTAATGTTACAAGCTCTTTATCAATTCTAAATTCAAGCTTATAATCCTTTTGTGCCTCGAGCTTAGGATAAAGAAAAAGCGTATCATTTTCCACGCCGACCATAAAATTGACTATCTTATCGTTGAGTTTAAAACTTAAATTTGTTAAATCTTTATCTTTTAAAAAATCTTCTTTAAATTCGACAAAAATGCTTTCATTTTGCGTGATTGTTCCTTGCGTTTTTGCACGGACAAAGCTTTCATTTTCTACATTTTCTTTGGAACAAGCCATAAAAATTAACGCAAAAATTAATCCCAAAAACCCTTTTTTAAGCATTTATTATCCCTTTCAAAACTACATAAAATTAAGTTGATTCTAACAAATTTAACTTAACCCCCACCAAGCAAAGTGAGAGTTAAGATATAAAAGAAAAATCTAACTTATGAGGAATTTGAGGAAAAAATTCACGCTTTGGAGTATGAATTACTACCCCAAAGCGTCATTGAGCTTTTTTGTAAAAATTTATAGCCCCCACAAAAGAACAAGGGGGGGGGGGGGAAGAAGTATTAAAACTTCTTCTTCTTCACATCTTCAAGGATATTATTTGCTATATCACTAACATTATTAGAGATGATAGCACTTTCATTAGCTATTTCTACATTATCTTTAGTGGTTTGGTCGATTTGAGCTACACTTTCATTGATTTGAGTGATACCAGCAGTTTGCTCTTTAATACTTTCTGCCATATCATTGATAGATTGAACGAGAAGGTTAGTATTTGCTTCTATCTCACTTAAAGACTTTTGGGTTCTTTCAGCTAGTTTTCTAACTTCATCAGCCACGACGGCAAAGCCTCTTCCGTGTTCTCCTGCTCTTGCAGCTTCTATGGCAGCATTAAGGGCTAGAAGATTGATTTGGTCAGCTATATCACCTATAATGCTTGTTACATTTTTAATCTCTTCGCTTTGAGTGATAACATCACTTGTTTTTTGAGAGACATTTTGCATAGAGGAAGTAATCTCTTCTAAAGCAGCAGCTGTTTCTTCTAGTGAAGCTGCTTGAGAATTTGAACTTGTTGTTAAGTTTTGCACAGCGTTTTGAAGTTTGGAGCTTTCATTGGCTAAAGAATTTGCAAAATCTGAGCTTTGTTTTAGCATTTTGATGATTTCTTCGCCTAAGGCATTAGTGGTTACTTCTACACTACCTGTTGCATCTTCAATTCTATTTCTAAAGTCTAGGCTTTTAAATTCTTCAAAGATAGAACGGATTTTATTCATATCTTTACCCACTCTAGTTTGTAAAACATCAAGGAGATCATTTAAAACATTTTTGAGTTCTATAAGTTGTGGGTTTCTAGGATTAGCTGTGATTCTTGCAGTGAGGTTACCATTTTCTACTATGCCTACTGTTTCTACGCTTTCTTTGACGGCTTGTTTATCTTGGTCAAGTCCTTGTTTAGTTGCAAGGATATTTTCATTAATGGCTTTTGCCATTTGACCAAATTCATCGCTTGTATTTATATTGATAGTAGAGATGTCTTGTGTTTTATGGTTGATGAAATCGAAGAAGGAGTTAAGACCGGATTGGATAAAAGAGAGTGGAGACAAAAAGTATGAAATGATAAAGTAAAGCAAAATGACACTAGCTATACTTGTAAAAATAACAATTGTGATTTGTATGAAAGCGATTTTATAAACAGGACTTTCAATTTTACTGATATTTTCACCAACGCAAACCGTATAATTACCCATTGTTCTAGCACAAATTCCAAATCTTTCGCTTTTATCTTCAGGCTTGATATACTCAAAATGCTCATAATCTGCCCTCTCTTTAGCTACATTTGCTATCACTGAAATATCATTGTTTGAATTTAACATCTCTTTATCTGTGGAGGCAAATACCTGATTTTCTGAGTCAAAAACAAAAGTGCGTCCCGGTAAATTCTCAAACTCTTTTTGCAAGTCAGTTACCAATACATCGACCGCTAAAACGCCTATAAATTTACCATCTTTGTGAAGAGCAACCGCATAAGTAAAGCAAGGCAATCCAGTAGTTACATCAATGTATGAGGGCGTAATGTGAATTTCATTTGTCTTTAGGGCTTCTTTATAATAATCTCTTGTCCTAGCATCGTAATTATCTGCTTTGCCATAAATTCCAAAATCAAGATTTTTTGAATCAGAATCTAGGTCGCTAACTAAAAGTTCTCCGCTAGGTTGAGCGATATAAACCGCTAAAAATCGCCCAGCATCTCTAAATGTTTTCAAATCTTGTCCCACAAATTGCATTAAAGCTTCTTGATTATCAAGTCTGCTTAAAGAATGTTTGAGAATATTTTTTTCCAAACTCTTAAGTGCGGCAATGTTTCTCGCTCTAAAACTCTCCATAGAATTTTTAGCTGTCTTCACATAATTTGTCTCGGCATTGACAACTTCAGTATAAATTTCGTTTTTAACGAACATAAAGGTAACCACTCCCAAAATTACCAAACACAAAACCGCCATTAAATTTGCAATCAAGGCTAATTTAATCTTTATACTTTTCATCTCCAAAACTCACTCCTTGCTAAATTAATTTCATTTGAATTGACTATTCTACAAAAAAAAAAAAAAACGATTTTAATAAATTTTTAAAAATATCTATAATTTTACCTACGCAGCCCAATACCCAAACTGCGTAGCTTAAATTCCTTGTAAATTAATTTTGCTAAATCCAGTCTAAATAGATATTTGTGATTTTCTTTTTTGCGATTTTTTCTTTTAATTGTCCTATTTTTTGACTAGGATTTTCAAAAAATCTTTCGTGCGTTTCTACCATAATATATTCTATATTTTCATATAAATTTTTCTCAATCAAAGCATCCAAAACATCAAATTCAGCACCCTCTATATCAAGCTTTACAAAGGCTATTTTGCCGTGTTTTTGAATAAGCTCTGCGATAAATTCACAAAAGTCTATCATCTGCACTTCATAAGCACTTTCTTGCTCTGCTTTAGACATAGAAATGATACTATTGCCGTCACTGACAAGATCGCCATTCATATTATAAAAAATGGTTTTTTCATTTTTGTTGGAAATCGCCTGCTCTAAGACAATCAAACGCTCATTATCTTTATATAAATTCCTTAAAAAAGCCGTTAAATAAACATTTGGCTCAAAAGCATAGCAAATTCCGCCACTTGCCAAAGCCACATCACTAAAAACACCAGCATGCGCACCGCCGTCTATGAAAACTAGCTCTTCGCCCTTACTTGAACGCAGATAAAATTCATAAAAAATATGATGATACTTAGTAGCGACACAAGCTCTTTTTAAAAGAAACTGAAAGTATTTGACCCCCCCCCTCGAGAATTTTGCAAGAGTTCGCATTGATACTCTAAATGTTTTTTAGAATTTAGATATTTAGCGATTCTTAATTTACCAAGGTAAATTTCCCTTAAGCCATTGTCATATTTTACTTTACGAAACATTTTTTCTCCTTTAATTTTTAGGTTTCACTTGCTCTAAAAGCTTAAATTTAAGCTCATTTAGCCCCGTTTTATCAAGACTTGAAACTTTCAAAACGAAACTAGGATTTTGCTCTTTTAAAAATTCTTCCAAATCTTTCACATTTGTTTCCAATTCTTTAGCAAAGTCCTCTCCCAAATTCGCACAATCTATCTTAGAAATCATCACACCAAAAGAACGCTTACTAAGCGTATTTGAAAATTTTTCAAGCTCTTTTTTTAAGATAATAAACTGCTCTTTTAGGCTCATCTGCCTCATCGTATCAAGCACAAAAAGTAAAAAATTTGTGCGTTCGATATGCTTTAAAAATAAAAGCCCCAAGCCCTTACCCGCACTAGCACCCTCGATAATGCCCGGAATATCCGCCATCACAAAAGAATGATACTCATCAACCTCCACAAGCCCAAGTTTAGGCGTCAGCGTGGTAAATTCATAGTTTGCAATCTCGGGCTTTGCGTTAGAAATCACGCTTATAAGTGTGGATTTACCAGCATTTGGAAAGCCCACTAAGCCCACATCAGCGATAAGCTTTAACTCAAGCCTTACCTCACGCACTTGCCCTTTTATGCCCGGCTGTGCGTAATCTGGGCGTTGATTTGTAGAGTTTTTAAAATGCGTGTTACCAAGCCCCCCTTTACCGCCTTTTAGAAAAACTTCTCTTTGTCCTTCTTTAACTAAATCTAGCAAAATCTCACCGCTCTTTGCATCGATAATTTGTGTCCCTTGTGGGACGATGAGTTCTAAATTTGCCCCTCTTTTGCCATTTTTGTTACGCCCTTGTCCGGGGACTCCATTTTGTGCGCGAAGTTCTTTTTTGCCTTTAAAATTCATCAAAGTATGTGTATTATTATCGCAAATAATCACCACGTCACCGCCATTTCCACCATCTCCTCCATCAGGACCTCCCAAAGGCACATGCTTTTCACGGCGAAAACTCACAGCTCCCTTACCCCCATCTCCCGAAGCAAGGCTTAATTTCACACTATCTATAAACATTTTGGCACAACTATATCGCTACGACATTCGATTAAGGTATGGACATTACCGCGAGGGTTAAAATCTCCAACAACCTTTATCCATTTTGGTTTTAACTTATCTTTTAAGGTGTTATAAATTTCATTAATACTTGCTTCGTGGCTGACATTGCGGTTCATAAAAGAATTAATATAAATTTTAATCGCCTTTAACTCCACAACAAGCTTATCAGGCATATACTCAACATAAATCGTTGCAAAATCAGGATACCCACTTCTAGGGCAAAGACAACAAAATTCAGGCAAGGTAATTTTAATCACATAGTCATTTTCCGCCGTGTTTTCCCAAAGCTCTAAGTCTTTATCGACATCAAATTCTTTAATTTCCTTTTCGCCATAACGCATTTTTTATCCTTTAAATTAAATCGAAGCATTATATACTAAAGAATTAAATACGAAGCTTTAAAGCGTCGTTAAACTCATTTTTCGATTTGGTTTGTGTAATAAAAATATTTTCCCATTAGTAAAAGTGAGATAAGAAATTCACGCTCTTTATCAAAAAACTGCTTAACATATTCGTGTGCATTGTGGATAATCTCTTTTGCATCATTTGAATGCTTGATGAAAAATTCTAGCAATTCTTCTAAATTTTCATAATTATCTTTAATCTCAGCATAATGCACATTTGGCTTAAGCTCTCCCTCCATAAACCAAGTTTCAAATTTTACGCGTGGCATAATGACAAGTGAATTTGAGCTCATCACCCATTTAATATTACTTGCCACATCGTTGCCCTCTATAAGAAACATCACCAAATTCAAATTTAATATTACTTGCCACATCGTTGCCCTCTATAAGAAACATCACCAAATTCAAAATTTGCTTTAAAATTTTGCGGAAAATAACGCGCGATTTCATAGCTGTCAAAAAAATATGCTGTATTTTTACGACAAAAACGCAAATTTCTTAGTTGCCACGCACTAGAATCTAAATTGATTTGGAATTGAGTGGGCAATAATAATCCACACGCTTTTTAATCAACTTTGCATTATTACCCTCATTCAATAAAAATTCCAAGGCTTTTGGAATTTTTATTTCATAATTTTCTTTAATTTCTAAAAAAGGCATTTTAAATTTCTTACATTTTTTCTTAAGTTTTTGATGTTCTTTTATAAGCTTTTTAACATCAACAAATTCGCTTTTAATACGCCTTAGAAAAAAATAAAAAAAGTATTTTACACTCATCATTTTTAAGCCATTTTTGAAGTTTTTTAGGGCGTAAATATACACCCTCAATGATATAATTTTGCTGATTTTCTAAAGCACTCTGGATAAAATTATTAAGAAAAGGGCAAAGAAATTTGCTATTTTTTCATCTTCATCGACCTTAAAAGGCGGGTTTTTAAGCTTAACAAAACCCATTTTAATAAGGTCTAAACTAAGATAGGGGAAAGAAGTTTTTCTAAGCAAATTCTGCGCCAATAAACTCTTTCCCGTATGACTTTCTCCACCTATAATAAAAATCATCTTAAATTACACATCAAGATGCTTCACATCTTTAGCGTGTGTTTGGATATAGTCGCGTCTTGGCTCGACCTCATCACCCATAAAGAGATTAAAAGTATCATTTGCACTTTGCGCATCTTCGATTGTAATTTTTAAAAGGCGTCTAATGCTAGGGTCCATTGTCGTTTCCCAAAGCTGCTCAGGATTCATCTCACCTAAACCTTTATAACGCTGGATATAAGCACCTTTTTTAGCATTTTTTTCCACTTCATCTAAAATTTCTAAAATATCTCGTTCGAAATTTAAATCTCGCTCTTTAATCTTTCCAAAAATATAAGTCGCCTCCGTATATAAAGGATGCGAGAATAAATCATCATTTACGATAAGCTCTTCAAGTCCATTTTCAGTTTGCACATAAATTCTTATCGCCTCTTCACTAATGTAAGAATTTAAAATATTATGTCCTTCTTTTTCTAAAAAGCTTTTGATAATTTTGAATAATTCTTCATTCGAATTCTTAATCAAATCTGGATTTTCTATCAAATAACGAATGACAGAAATAACATTAAAGCGTTTTTCTAAATCTTTTAACACCGAGCGATATGCTGCAACGATTTTTAAAAATTCTTTCAAATCATTAAGTCCTATGCCTTCATAATTTGAATTTTCTATCCCTGTTTCAATTAAAAATTCATTTAAAGCCTTTTCATCTTTAAGATAAATTTCTCTTTTTTGCCCTTTTTTATAACGATAAAGTGGGGGTTGAGCCAAATAAATATGTCCATTTGCCACAAGCTCGTTCATAAAGCGGAAGAAAAAAGTTAAAAGTAAAGTTTGTATGTGTGAGCCATCAACATCCGCATCTGTCATAATGATGATTTTATGATACCTTAGCTTTGAAAGGTCAAAATCCTCACCTATACCGCAGCCAAAAGCGGTAATCATATTTTGAATTTGCTCACTTTTTAAAATTTTATCCAGCCTTGCTTTTTCGACATTTAAAATTTTTCCTCTTAAAGGCAAAATCGCTTGAAAAGCCCTTTCACGCCCCTGTTTAGCAGAGCCTCCCGCACTATCGCCCTCGACTAAATAAATTTCACTCTCACTTGGGTCCTTGCTTTGACAATCAGCCAATTTCCCCGGCAAGGTCCCCACACTCAAACTTTCTTTTTTACGCGTTAGCTCTCTTGCTTTTTTTGCTGCTTCCCTACCTCTTGCTGCCATTAAAGCTTTATTCATAATGGCTTTAGCCTCGATAGGATTTTCCTCAAAATATTTACTTAGATATTCAAAACTCGCTTTATTAACGATAGGACGCACATAAGAAGAGCCAAGTTTTCCTTTAGTTTGCCCCTCAAATTGCGGCTCAGGTACTTTAACGCTCACTATGGCGATAAGTCCCTCCCGCACATCTTCACCTGTGATTTTATTATCTTTTTCTCTAGCACTTGCATTTGCCTCGATATAATTGCTTATCACGCGTGTAAGTCCCATTCTAAAACCTGCTTCGTGAGTGCCTCCATCTGGTGTGCGTATGTTATTGACAAAAGAAAGTAAATTTTCTGTGTAAGTTTCATTATAAAGCAGAGCAACTTCGACATTAACATTATCTTCATCAACACTAAAAAAGATAGGTTTAGTTAAAGCTTGTTTTTTGTTCAAATCGCTAACAAATTGTGAAATTCCACCCTCAAAATGAAAACTTTCACTTTTACCGACACGATTATCTTTAAAATTTATGGTAATTTTGGGGTTTAGATAGGCAAGTTCTCTAAAGCGTTTCGCTAAAATTTCATAATCAAATTCCGTAACTTCGAAGATACTTTCATCAGGCCAAAATTCTATTGTTGTGCTTGTTTTTTGGGTTTTACCTACAACGCCAAATTCACTTGCAATTAGACCTTTAGAAAATTCTTGTCTATAAATTTCTCCATCTCTTTCTACTGTGGCAACAAGTTTTTTAGAAAGTGCATTAACGACAGAAACACCCACGCCGTGAAGCCCTCCAGAGACTTTATAGGTATCTTGGTCGAATTTCCCACCTGCGTGAAGCACTGTTAAAACAACAGTTAAAGTTGGGATATTTTCTGTTGGATGGATTCCAACTGGAATACCGCGTCCATTATCCTTAACAATACAACTTCCTTCTGTAGTAAGTTCTATATCTATGGTATCGCAATATCCAGCCATAGCTTCATCGATGGAATTATCCACGACTTCATAAATCATATGGTGAAGTCCATTGACATTTGTATCACCTATATACATACCTGGGCGTTTGCGGACGGCTTCTAAACCTTTTAAAACTTTAATATTACTTTCGCCATAATTTTTTTGCATAATCTTCCTTTAGATAATCATAGGCATAATAACGACTTCAAGCTCATTTGAACTCACCACAAAAGCTAAATTTGGTTCATTAATTTTAATTTTAAATTCATTTTCTTCTATGGAATTTAAGAAATCAAGCAAATACTTTATCTTGATTGTAAGGGAAAATTCATTTTCAACTTCAAGCTCTTTTTCAAGCTCAGTTTTTGCTTCCATATTATCAAGGCTAATACCCTCAAAAATGATTTTATTTTTTGTGAAGTGGAGTTTCATACTTTCCGTTACAACGCTAATTTTTTTAAGCGAATCTATAAAATCTTCCGTTTGCAATGTAAATTCTTGTTTAAATTGCAGAGGGATAACCTTTTCATAGTCTGGAAATTTGTCGTTGATTAGCTTAGTAAAAAATTCGAAATTTTCGTTTTTAGCAATAAGCATATTTTCATCGTAATAAATTTCGATTTTTTCGTAAAAGAGTTTTTGCATTTCCATAATTGCTTTTTTAGGAATGCTGATGTGAAATTCATTGTCATTTGTTTTATTCAAAGTATAAATGGCAAGGCGTTTTGAATCCGAACTTACAAAATTAATTTTGTCGTTTTTAATATCTAGGTAAGCACCATTTAAAGAGTATTTTGGATTATTAGTATCGATACTTGGAAGAACCTTTTTTAAAGAACGACTTAAATCACTTGAATCAATGTCAAATTTATTTTTATTTTCTGTATTTGGGAAAACTGGAAAATCTTCGTAGTTAAACATAGGGAGTTTGTATTTTGTATTTTTTTGTCTAATGAAAAGAAAGTTATCTATAGTTTCAAGTATGATTTCTTCATTATTCAAATTTTTGATGACATCGGTGATACTTTTGGCATTTGCTGTGGCAAAACCCGGGTTTTCGATGCGAATTTTTTTAATTTTATAATTAATACCTATTTCATAATCACTTGCTTTTATGATGAGTTTGTCTTCACTTGCTTCAAATAGTAGATGTGAAGTTATAGTGCTTAGGTCTTTTTTTTCTACATAAGCATTACATAAAAGTATGGCGGCTTCTAGGGTGTTTTTGTTAATGTTGATTTTCATCGTTTTCCTTTCAAGTATTTATTTTAAATTTTCATCATAATAATAAGTATGTTGAAAATGTGAAAAACTCTTTTAAAAATTTATTTTATCATAGTTTTATTACATTTTAAATTTTTGTGGTTTTTCACATTTTTCACATTAACTTTGACTTTTGGTTAAAATTTTATTCTTTAGTTCTTCGATTTTGCTTTTTAAATGTTGATCTTCTTTGATGAGTTCGTTGATTTTTTTAATATTATGTGAAATGGCTGTGTGGTCTTTCATCTCAAAATAAACTGCAAGTTGCGGCATAGAGAGACTTGTAAGTTCTCTTGCTAAAAATATTATAATGCGTCTTGCAAGAACGATATTTTGCGACCTTTTTGTTGATTTTATATCGTTTGTTTTGAGGTTGAATTCTTTGCTAACAATGCTTAAAATGTCTTCTATGGTGATATTTTCTTTTTTTTCTTTAATGTGGTCTTTCATCATTTCTTTGGCGAATTCTAGGCTTATTTCTTGATTGATAAGTCTAGAATAAGCATTTAAATTTGTTATCATACCCTCTATTTCACGGATATTATCCCCCATAGCTGTGGCGAGATAGCTGATGATTTCATTATTTAAATTGACTTCGTTAAATTCACATTTTTTACGGATAATGGCGATTTTAGTTTCAAGCTGAGGCGGGGTAATATCAGCAATAATGCCATTAGCAAAACGCGATTTTAGCCTGTCTGTAATGCCTTTTAGCATATTAGGAGGGTTATCAGAAGTCATTATGATTTGTCCTGATTTATCGCGAATTTCATTAAAAATGAAGAAAAATTTTTCTTGTATTTTGTCCGTTTTACCTAAAAACTGCACATCATCTATGAGTAAAACATCGCAGTTTTGATATTTTTCTTGAAATTTATCCATTGTTTTGTTGATAATGTGAGAATTAAAATCGTTAATAAAATTTTCACTTGTCGCATAAATAACTCTTTTTCCCATTTCTAGGCACACATTTCCTACAGCTTGAAGTAAGTGCGTTTTACCAAGTCCTGTGGGACCATAGATGAAGATGGGATTATAAAGCTTTCCAAGTTTATCTTTTTGGCTAACAGCCTTACAAGTGGCATAAGCATATTCATTAGAGCCACCTACGACAAAGCTATCAAAGGTAAAAGAGGGGTTTAAAATCGTGCTTTGCATTTTAATTTGAGCGATGTCTATTTTGGTGGAATTTTTGCTTTTATGCGTTTGACTTTGGATTAAAATTTTAGCTTTGTTGCCGCTCATAGTTTCGTAAGTAAGGGCAATTCCTTCGGCATATTTTGTTTGGATAAATTTGGCTAGGAATTCGTTTGGAGCATTGAAAACTAATATATCTGCTTTGCTTTGTTTTTCGTTAAATTTTAAAAGAGAGATGTAATTTTTATACTCTTCTTCTCTTAATTTTTTTTTAAAGGCATCTAGAATTTCACTTGCGTCCAT